>JAKAKD010000037.1:7221-17025 GCA_021824635.1 Bacteroidota bacterium
GAACCGGAGATGCTGCAGCCGATAGATCCCGAATTTAACGCCGCTTCTTTTATTTCATAAAAACCGGGTATCAATTTTGCGCGCGCCGGTTCCGCTATCAAATCAATCATTGATCTTTTAATTAAATCGTAATCGCTTTTCATAAGACCAGCAATTAAACCAGCAGCGTTGCCGGTTTGAGTTATCACATCTTTCATTGACATTTTTTTCTTGATAAGCTTTCTAGCTTCAGAAGTTTTGACTTCAAATTGAGGATGAAGAATTGTGCAGAATAATTTTTTAGGAGAAGGCAATTCAATTATATCAGTTGGGTTGTAGCCGCGAATTAAAATAAACCCTCCGAACAAGCATGGCGCAACATTATCGGCATGAATGCTTCCGGCGGCAACTTTTTCGCCGAGCAAAGCAAACTCCATTAATTCATATTTTGTGAATGGTCTATCTAGCAATTCATTCAACGCAAATGGCGCCGCTACTGCGCTTGCCGCGCTCGATCCGAGTCCGCTGCCCGAAATAATTTTTTTACGGATTTCAATTTCCACTCCTATATTAATGGACAAACTTGAAATCATCTTTGTTAGTGCTACGGTTGCGGTGTTTTTTTTAATATCGAATGGTATACCGCTTTTATCACCAATGATTTTCAAAATTTTAATTCCAGGTTTATCCGTTACTCTTACTATCATTTCTTCAACAGGAGTATTGATAGCGAAACCCATAATATCGAAACCGGGACCGACGTTTGAAACAGTTGCAGGCACAACTACTTTTATGCTTTTTGAACTCATGAGATTAGTTCCAAATAATTTGAAATCCGTAAAATGTCCGAAAGAATTCCTACCGCAGTAAAATCGGCACCCGCGCCTTGACCTTTTATTGTCAGCGGATTCTTCCAATAGTTTTTAGTTGTAAAAGCAACAATGTTTTCGCTATCGGTTAGATTATAAAATGGATGCTTCTTATTAATTTCTTGGATTGATAGAGACGCTTTACCATTTTTATATTTTGCTATGTAACACAATACGCATTCTTTAGCCGCTGCTTTTTTCTTCAATTCAATAATACGGTTGTCGTCAGCTTTTAATTTTTTATAAAATTCTTCAATCGAATTTGCGTTTTCAGATTCCGGCGAAATTAGTTTTTCTATTTCAATATCATTCAACTCAAATGGAATTCCCGATTCTCGAATCAGAATTAAAAGTTTCCGTGCCATATCCAATCCTTTCAAGTCATCACGCGGATCCGGCTCGGTATATCCTTTTTCCTGCGCAATTTTTATAACTTCGCTAAAGCTGTCTTTCTCTTTTAGAGAATTAAAGATAAAACTAAGCGTTCCCGAAAAAACTCCTTCTATTTTTGTAATCTCATCGCCGTTTGAAACGATGTCTTTTAACGTACTGATGAAAGGAAGCGCAGAGCCAACATTTGTACCGTATCTGAATTGAACTTTGTGTTTAGCCGATGTTTCTCTCAATGCAATGAATTGTTCATAACTTTGTGTGTTCGCAATTTTATTCGGCGTAACAATTGATATTCTTGAACTTAATATGGACCGATAATATTTCACCATGCAATCATTCGCCGTGCAGTCTGCAAAGACAGAGTTCGGCAAATTCATCTCTTTTATCTTTTCAATAAATTCTTCCGCGTCAGATTCCATTTGTGAATTCTGCAATAATATTTTCCAATTTTCCGGATCTATTCCGGATTTTTCATACAGCATTTTTTTTCTGTTCATCAATCCGGAAAGATTAATTTTTATATTATAGCGTTCGGAGAGATAGCTTTTGCGTTTAACTATCAAATCCAGAAACGCACTGCCGACCATTCCTGGTCCGACTAAGAATAGAGCTACTGTTTTCTCCTTTGAAGAGACTGGTTTGTTATTCTCAAAATTTTCCATTTGTTTACCGGTCAAAGTTCATTTTGCGTTAAATATAATTGGAATGATAATAAAAAAATTATTGGAAGAGAAAAGTTTTACTCTGTAATTTAACCCGTCATTAAAACTAATACAGGATGATTTATGAAATCATTAAAATTAATCACATGTGCATTTCTACTTTTTGTTACGTTCTCAATCCAGAATCCGGCTCAAGAGAAGGAGAAATCTGCAAATGAATTAATCGAAAAGAAATTTGAATCACTCGATCACCGTCTCGATCAATTGGCAAAAGCGATTGACGACATTCAATGGTATAACAAAGTCGGAGATGTAGCAAACATTGAGAAAGTTTTTATAGTGGGACCTCCTCCGGCAAAAATTCCAAACCCAACTGCAATGGGCGCAAATAATCCGCTTAAATTTTGGGCTTATGTTTTTATTCCAACAAAAATAGACCGAAGCAAAAAATATCCTCTCATTGTGCTGCCTCACGGCGGAGTTCATGGAGACTTCACAACTTATCACACGCACATCATCCGCGAAATGATGGCTCAAGGTTATATTGTTGTTGCGCCGGAATACCGCGGTAGCACCGGATACGGTCAAAGTTTTTACGAAAAAATTGATTACGGCGGATTGGAAGTTGACGATAATAATGCGGCGCGTGAATGGATGATTGAGAATTACGACATTGTTGATAAAGACCGCGTTGGCATTACGGGATGGAGCCATGGTGGATTGATTGCATTGATGGATATATTTCAACATCCAAACGATTATAAGGTTGCATTTGCCGGAGTACCGGTCAGCGATTTGATTCTTCGATTAGGCTCTCACGGAAAATCATACGAAGATGAATTTTCTGCCAAATACCATATCGGCAAAACAGTTAATCAAGATGTAAATGAATACAGAAGACGTTCGCCGGTTAATCATGTTGAAGATTTAAAAACACCTCTTCTTATTCACACAAACACAAATGACGATGACGTATACGTTCTTGAAGTTGAGCATTTGATTGAAGCATTAAAGGCGGCGGGCAAGAAATTTGATTATGAAATTTTCAAAGATGCACCGGGCGGACATAGTTTTGACCGCATTGACACAAAACTTGCTAAAGAAATCAGAATGAAGATTTACAAATTCATTGGAGAGTATCTGAATCCTCCATTCCCATTCAAATCAATTAAAGATTTAGAAAAAGCAGGATACCGTTGATGGTAAATTTGGGGCGGATTTTATTCCGCCCCAAATAATTTATTTTCTTCTAGGTATAATTATCCGGTCGCTAATCATTTTAGGAATTACAATATCAGAAACTTCTTTGCTGAAAGTTTGCGGAGAGTAAGGATTTACCGATTCCGTAATTGCCGACCAAATCAGTTTTCCATCTTCGCTTGGTTCCCAAAGAGTTGTTTCTATTTGAGTTATAGTTTCTCTTTCAAAATAACCGGGCGTTCTTATTACCATGTAACCTCTTGCGTACCACCTTCTAAATCCAATCGGTTGAAAGTAAAGATCGCCTGGAATATGGTATTTTTTATTCTCTTCGCTCACTTTTTGGATTAGAACTATTCCATCATAATTATCTTTGAAAAGTTCGGGAATATCTTTCTCTTCCGGCACGTCATTCGGGTAATACCGGTAAGACGGTATAGCTTTTATTCCTTTTTCTCTTAAAGCGGTAACAAATGAATTTTCCCAAATTCTTCGTTTAGTTTTATTGTTGTTGATTGCCAACACTAAAACATTTTTCATTGCGCCGCGTTTATAAGTTTGGTCTTTCCAGGAATCAATTAATCTGGAAGAAGTGCAGCCGGATAATAAAATTACCGGCAGTAAAACTATCGAAGAATAGAGCAGAAATATTTTGATTTGCCTGCGCATTGTTAAACTCCTTCTTTTATTAAACAGATATTTGACAACGCTTTAATCCGGAAAGTTTATCCTTATTGTAAATGAGTTGAACATCCGGTTAAAAACTAACGGCATCAAAATTCTTTTTCATCATCTTCTATTTCTAAATTAGGAATTTGCGTGAATGCAATTCTCATTGGCGCAGATTTAATTGCCGGGTGTGCTGCGGCATAATAAGCAGAAGAAAATCCATATTTTTTATTCAATCCGTCAACGGCTTTGTTAAGTGATTTCATTTTATCGTAATCTTCAAAAATTATCATCGTATTCTGATCTTCATCAAGAAGTTTGAATAATGTTACTCCAACCGCAAGAGGTTTTTCTTTAAAATCTGGATAATGTTCCCAGACTTTTTCTAACGCACGCAACAGTGTAATTGTATTTTGCGTGTGATTAAAACTAATCTCCTCTCTCCATCTTTGGTGCCCAAGGAATTTTACGCCAACAGACATAGCTCCCGTAACATAGCCTAGATAGCGCATTCTCGTTGCCGCTTTTTGCAACAAACGATTTAATACTCCGAAAGCGTCCTCTTTATTTCTTTCTTTTGGAGGAAGAACATGAGAGTGACCAACAGTCTGACGATGCGTTGGTGGTCTTTTAACAATTTCTCCACGCAATTGCGCAAACATGCGCTCGCCCTCTACCCCGCCCCAAATTTCTTTTAATCTTGCTTTTGAGGAATTGCAAAGTGTTTCAACGGTATAAATTCCGTGGCGTCTTAAACGTACTTCCATTCTTCTTCCAACACCGGTTAAATCGCTGGTCTTTAATCCGTAAAGACATTGCGGCAAATCTTTTTCTTCAATGATAACTAAGCCGTCCGGCTTTTGCATATCGGTTGCCGTCTTTGCTAAAAATCTATTTGGCGCAATACCTATAGAACATTTTAAATACTCTCCTACTTTTTCTGCGATTGTTTTTTTTATCAACTTAGCAATTTCAACTGCATTCTCGCGCTTCTGTTCTTTGCCAATCAACGAACAAACCATTTCATCAACAGACATAACTTGATCTACAGGAAGGCATGTTCCAACTGTTTCAACTAATTTATGATGAAACTCGATATATGGGCGATGGTTAGCTTCAACTATAATTAAGCCGGGACAAAGTTTTTTTGCTTCAGAGACAATTGTACCGGTTTTAATCCCAAATTTCTTTGCTTCGTAACTCGCGGCAATACAACAAGTGGTCTCGGCTTTTGTCGGAACAACAGCAACCGGTTTGTTGCGCAAAGCAGGATTAAGCTGCTGCTCAACAGAGGCAAAGTACGAATTGAAATCTAAAAATAAATTTCGAAGAGGCATTTGAAATTAAATCCAGTTAAATAATTCAGGAAGATTTACTCTATTTAAAAATATTTTTTAACTGCTGTAACTCGGTGCAGAATTGCCGCATCGCGATATAGCATGATAATTATTCATACAACACAGCACTTAAATATCCGACCACTTCAGTTTCGTCGCCGGTAACATCTCCGGAATCAGTGCGAGAGAGAATTTTAGATTTTCTTTTGTTGATCAAATTAGCGGTTTTCATCATAGCAACAATAGCGCCGCCGCCGCATGCTTCACATTCTCCCACTTCCAAATCTTTCTGCAATCCATCATAATCAAAATTTGCAATTCGTTTTTCCACTATTGAATCGAGTTTGTCTGCTTCTGTTTTCGAATAAAAATGAGAAAGGTCCGAACTCGCAATAATCAATGTCTCTTCATCAACAACCTCTGCAAGTTTTTGGGCAAGACCGTCAACAAATATTTTGCGTTGATCTCCCATTACAACCGGCACAATCGAAAAATCTTTTATCATCATTTGAAGAAACGGAATCTGAACTTCAACCGCATGTTCTGTACGGTGGCCGTTCAATCCTTCAAAAATAAAATTTCCGTCAGATGTTAATTTCTGGACCATCTCTTTGTTAAGAGCAACCTCGCCTAACGGAGTTTTATATGCGTCGCCGCTGTAAATAGAAATTCCCGGAAAATATTCTTTATGAGACGGAGCAATAATTACAACTGTTTTATAATTTTTATTTTCCAAAGTGTTAAATGCAATTGCGGCTGTTTTTCCCGAATAAGCATATCCCGCGTGAGGAGAAACAATTCCAAAAATATTTTGAAATTTCTCTTCAGGTTTATAAGCATCAAGAAGCAACTGAATTTCATCTTTCAATTTTTTTACAGAAGAAGGATAGAACATGCCGGCAACAGCCGGTTCACGGACATTTTTCATTTTAACTCCGCGCTTACGGATGAATCGGAAAAAACAGTTGCCGTAAAGCCACTTAGTTTAAGTTGTTTTGTCTTCCAGTAACCCGTAGGAAATCCGCTCTTATCGCAAATTGCATCGAGGTATTGCTCACGGTTCATATTATGTTCGATTGGAACTTGCGGTAGTAAAAGACCTCGCCTTCCTTTCTCTTCAAGTATCAAACCGTGTTTGCCTATTTCAATTTCTTCGTAACTATTTAATGGAAACGGTTCGGAAAGAATTGAAATCTCTAATGATAATTTTGGTACTTCTGTTTTTTGTACCGGCAGAAACCTTGGGTCGTTTTGCGATGCTTGAACCGCCGCTTCGTAAACTGTTTCTATTAATGGCTGATCTGATATTATGTAGCCAATACATCCGCGAAGGCGACCATGTTCTGTTAAAGTTACAAACGCGCCGGCGTGTGATTTAAAGAGCGGATGGTTTTCATAATAGGGTTGAGACTTTTTTTCACCTGTAAAAAAAGAATTAATTGCGGCGCGGGCAGTTTCAAGAAGAATTTTTTTTTCCTCTAATGTCGGTTCCATCTTATTTTCCCAAGGGGATGCCTTTGGCATTGCCCTTGTTCTTAATCTTGCTCTAGATCTTACTCTATTTCATATATACTGACTTCATTTTTTTCGCGAAGCAGAAAAAGAAAATTTTTGTAAACGAAAAAAGAATCCGTAAAGAGAGAAGCGGCGTTTGCATTCAGGACTTCATTAAGCAGAATTTGTTCGTTGGTCAAATTCATTGCAATAAATTTATTAACGTAACTTCCCTCAAAAACTTTTGAGTGAAAATTAAAAAGGAGAAGATTACCGCAGAGATTATACTCCACTTCTCCTTCAATTGCAAGATTCTTTATCTCTGTTTTTATTGCTTTTTCTATTCTTAAATCACTTTCGTCATTGGTAAAGATTTTAGGGTATATGTAATTACTCCAATCTTTTTCATCTTCAGCTTTATTGCGAAGCTCGTTAATCGTTCTGTAATCGCCGCCAAACTCTTTGATCAACTCGCCAGTTAGATAATCAAGAGAAAAGAAATAGCGTTCTTCAAATCCTTGCTGAAAGCCATAAACCATATTGTCGTTAACAAAGAGAAAAGACAAATCGCTGTTAGTCCATAAAATTTTTTGTGTAGCGATATCGAAAGCGATAATCTGCTTATGACCGGGTAAATCTGGCTTCGGAAATTTGTGAAAAAAGATAATGTCCTTATAAACAGCTTCTATACCAAGCCAGAATTTCTCTTCAAGCTGAAGATTTGCAAAAATTGCTCTTCCGTTTTCTAATTCGTAGCAATGGAAGAAAACTTCTTTTGTGTTTGTGTCGCGTGTTTCGAGAATCAATTTATCGCTGTCTGAGATAAGGATTCTCCAAATTTGCTGCGGTGTTTTATATGAGAAATGTTTTTTCATTTTCTTTTTTTATTTTGAGCGAAGAGAAGAATCCCAAAAATTCGAGATTCTTCTTCGCAAAGGTCTACTGAATTAAATTGGTTTAAATTTTGCGGTGAAATGTCTAAGCATCGGCGCTTCGTATGTTATAGCGTAACCTTTCATCTTATCGCGGTTCTTGAAGACTTCAATCATAACTTCGGCTACATAATCAATATGGCTTTGTGTATAAACGCGGCGCGGAATTGCAAGACGCACTAGTTCCATCATAGCCGGAATTAATTTTCCCTTTTCATCATATTTACCAAACATTAAACTTCCAATCTCAACTGCTCTTATACCGCCTTCAATATACATTTCACAAACAATTGATTGACCGGGATATTGTTCAGGCGGAATTTTAGGCAAAAATCTTTTTGCATCAACATAAATAGCATGTCCTCCGGGCGGTTCGATAATAGGAATTCCTGCAGCCAACATTTTCTCGCCAAGATATTCTGTGCTGCGGATTCTATATTCCAAATAATGTTCGTCCACAATTTCTTCAAGACCTTGAGCGATTGCCTCAAGATCACGACCGGCTAATCCTCCGTAAGTTGGAAATCCCTCTGTTACAATTAGAAGGTTGCGGCACTTCAAAGCAAGTTCATCATCGTTAAGCGAAAGCCAACCGCCAATATTTACAAGCGCATCTTTCTTTGCACTCATTGTTGAGCCATCTGCGTACAAGAACATTTCCTGGCAGATTTCCAGAACAGATTTATTTTCGTAACCTTTTTCGCGAAGTTTGATGAAGTAAGCATTCTCTGCAAAGCGGCATGCATCTAAGAACAACGACAAATCATATTTTTTACAAACGGCTTTTACCTCACGGATATTCTGCATCGAAACGGGCTGACCGCCGCCGGAATTATTTGTTATTGTTAATACTATGAGGGGAATATTTTCTTTACCGGTTTTTTTAATGAAGGCTTCGAGAGCTTCAACATCCATATTTCCTTTGAATGGAGCGCGTTGTTCCGGATGCTTTCCTACTTCAACTAGAAGATCAACTGCTTCTGCGCCTGTGAATTCAATATTTGCGCGGGTTGTATCGAAAAATGTATTGCTCGCAAAATATTTTCCAGGACCGCCAAGAATTGAAAAGATAATTTTTTCTGCTGCTCTTCCTTGATGAGTAGGAATAATAAATTCATCGCCGGTTATTTTTTTAACGGCAGCTTCAAAAACATAAAAACTTTTTGCGCCTGCATAGCTTTCATCGCCGCGCATTATTCCCGCCCATTGATCCGAGCTCATAGCAGATGTTCCGCTATCGGTCAGCAAGTCAATCAAAACATCATCGGCTTTAATTAGAAACGGATTGTATCCGGCATCTTCTAAAATTTTCTTTCGTTCTTCTTTAGTTGTAAATCTGATCGGTTCAACTGATTTGATTTTGAAAGGTTCAATAATTGTTTTCATAACACCTCGGTAAAGGATGAATAATTTTCTTTGATCAAAATTACGAATTCTTAACAACTTCTCGGCAGAGACTTTTAGAGCTTTTTTAAAAGAGTTTAGATTTCGATAGAAAATTAACTAAAATCATTTGTAAAGCATGCTTGACTTTTTGTAAAGGATACTATATTTTGGATTTGTGAAAAAGATCATAATAAAGGGAGGTAAAAATGAAAAATGTTTTGAAGAATTTCTCGTTTCCTTTTAAGACACAAATTTTGATATTATCACCAATTGTTCTTTTCTTACCATTATTTATTCTTGCGATGATGCCAACCGAACAGTTTCTTCGATTACCGGATTATGTTCATCGTATTACGCTAATATTTTCATCTCTCTTTGGATCGATCGGATTTATCTACTGCACTCTCGGTTATCATTTCCAGATTATACGTGGTGATGAATTGAAACTTAAGATTCATTTAGAATCTTTGAACATCGCATTTACCACATCATTAGTTTTCCTTTTCATCTTAATCTTTGTTTTTGTGAATTTTGCTCCTAAGATGCTGAATTACATTTTGGTAATTCTTACCGTTGTAGGAATTGTCTCTTATCTGCTCGGAGCAGAATATGTTAAAGAGAAGTATCAGTGAAAAAAATACGCAACATACTGAGCACGGCACACAGACTATGTCAAGAGGATTTGGCCTTGCTGCAAGTACATCGTTCAAAGAAAATACCAATGAAAATTAAATTATCGCGGAGTATTTATGTTAATGAAACATAAAAAATCTTGGTTCATTATTTGGATGATTATTTTTTCTTTCATTTTAATAACCACTGTGTTAATCTTCCTTGTGGTCACTAAAGATTATAATGATTTCAGAGTAATAAATAATATAAC
>JAKAKD010000083.1 GCA_021824635.1 Bacteroidota bacterium
GAATTGTTCCAATGTCTGAGAATTGATTTTAAACTCAACAGTTTTTGTCTGGTTTGGCTTCAAAGAGATCCGCTCAAAACCTTTAAGAGATTTAATTGCACCGAATGAATTAAAAATATTTCCGTAATTATAAAGCTGAACAACTTCTTCGCCAAAGACTTTCCCGGTATTCTTCACATCAACAGATAATTTTACTGAATCACCCACACAAATTTTGTCTTTGCTTAAACGCAGATTGCTGTATTCAAACGCGGTATAACTTAATCCATATCCGAACGGATATAAAACTTCTCCATCAAAATATCTATAAGTTCTTCCATGTGATTTACCAACCACGGACACTGAAGAATTCCCATTCACATAAGTATAATTTTCGCTGCTCATGTTATAATCTTTGAAATCTGGAAGTTGATCAACAGATTTATAGAATGCCACCGGCAATCTTCCGGCGGGATTATAATCGCCGAAAAGAACATCTGCAATGGCTCTTCCAGCAGCTTGTCCTCCGTACCAGGCTTCAATTATTGCAGGAATATTTTTATCTGCCCAATTAATCGAAAGAGCGCTTCCGTTTATAAGCACCAGTACAATCGGTTTTCCCAGCGCATAAATTTTTTCTAATAATTTTTCTTGAGTCTCCGGCAAATCCAGATTTGTTCTGTCGCCTCCCTTAAATCCCTTTACATCAATATTTAGCTCTTCTCCTTCGAGCCGAGGTGATAGCCCCAAGAACATTATAGCCAAATCGCTTTTCTTTACGGCTTCGATCGCACTCTCTTCGGCATTGTCATCCGGTACAGACCAGAGTAACTGCATTTGTGCGTATCGGCGATAAGCAAAAAATTCTATTCTGATTTTATATAATTTGTCTGCGTCAAGTCTAACATTTTGATAAACTTTATTAGGATGATGCTCGCCGTTAAATTTTACGAGCAAAGAATCGTCCAGATAAATATTGAAGCCGTTAAAACCGTAGCCACCGATTTGATAAGTCCCGGATTTTTTCGGTGCAATATATCCGGTCCATCGAACACTTATATTTTCTCCATAAAAATTGTCTTTAGAACTTGGAAGCCATTTGAAATCAATATTCTTATCAACTCTAATTATAGCGGGTTTACCTTTCCATTCCGTATTATCAAAGTACTCTCCATACAATCCGTTTTGTTTTTTGTCAGTTGAAGTAAAAAGAAAATCAGCGGGAATAGTTTCCATGTATGGAATTCCATCTGTAATGTTGCATCCTCTTTCAAAAATAATTTTGGAATTCTTTCCTACTTTTTGAATAATTCCGTTTAGAGGAGTGATAGAGTTTGAAGGCGTTCCGTTATAATTACCAAGAAGAATTTCTTCATCGTTCGCATTTGGTCCAATGACGGCAATGGTCTTAATATTTTTTTTGAGAGGAAGAAGATTATTTTCATTCTTTAATAGGACAATTGATTTTTTTGCCGCTTCTTCCGCAAGTTTTTGATTCTTCTTCGAATCAACTATATCCATCTTTAATTTTGAATACGGAACCATTGATGGCGGATCGAATATTCCAAGTTTTAAACGGGCTTCCATCAATCTTTTCAAAGAGAGATCAATTTCTTCCTCAGTTACTAATCCTTTTTGAATTGCGTCGCTCAATGCCGGATAAGAATTACCACATTCAAGATCGGTTCCCGCTTTCACGGCAAGAGCAGAAGCTTCTGCCGCATCTTTAGTCTGTTTATGAAACTGATATATATCTGATATTGCCCAGCAATCTGAAACCACGTAACCCTTAAAGCCCCATTCTTCACGGAGAATTTTTTCGAGTAATGGGTCATTGCTGCAGCAAGCTTTACCTCTCAGACTATTATACGCACACATCAACGATTGGACATGTCCATCTTGAACGCTCATCTTAAATGCCGGCAAATATGTTTCGCGCAAATCGTACTCACTTACATTCGCATCAAATGAATGACGGTCTGGTTCGGGCCCACTATGAACGGCAAAATGTTTTGCTGTTACAACTACTTTCAAATATTTCGAATCATTTCCCTGCAAACCTTTTATAAACTGAACTGCCGTTTGTCCGGTGAGATAAGGATCTTCGCCGTATGTTTCCATGCCTCGTCCCCACCTTGGATCGCGAAAGATGTTGATATTAGGCGACCAGAAAGTTAATCCTTGATATATTCCTCTTTTGCCTCGTTGAACAGCATCATTATATTTCGCGCGGGCTTCATCAGAAATTGCACTGCCGACTTTGTACATTAAATTTTTATCCCACATCGCGGCTAAGCCAATTGCTTGAGAAAACACAGTTGCCAATCCGTTACGTGCAACTCCGTGAAGACATTCATTCCACCAGTTATATTTAGGAATACCAAGCCGTTCGATTGCCGGGGCATCATAATTCATTTGAGAAATCTTTTCCTTGAGCGTCATACGGGAGACAAGGTCAGTCGCCCGTTCTTCTACAGATAATTTCGTATTCTGAAAAGGAAATTCATTTTTCTGCTGTGCGAATAACGAAACCGACAACAATATGAGAATAAATATATTCTTCATAATTACCTCTTTATAGATCATGGCCGAAAAAACTAATTTATCTCTGTCAATGTTCTAATTTTAGTTTCACAGTTTTGTTCAGATATTTTGATGAACTCTTTTCAAACTCAACTGCAATTTTATAAACTGAGCCATCCAAAGAAATAATTTTTCCATTCTCAGCATTAGTAATTTTATTATCCGCACAGTAAACTTTCATTTCATTCGTGCTGCCGCTCTTTCCTTGAACCTCAATAGAATATATTTTTCCCTCAAGTTTATCGGAGAGTATTCTAAATCCTTTTGAAGAATCGTTTGGTTTCGGAAGAACAATCTCGGGCAAAACAGATATTCCGCCGGAATGAAGAATTTCGATCTTACACGATTTATAAAGTACTAAGGATAAATGAATTGTTGAATTGTTCAATTGCTCGATTGCAGTCTGCTTACCATTGATAAATAAGTTGTTCAATTTTGTCCCGTTAGCAAATGAGGGATTGAATTCTATTTGTATTGGACAAGAAGAAGGAGATGTAAAATTAAATTCAGTTTTTCCGTTTTCCCGTTTCATTTCAAAATTTACAAAAGCATTCCCGATTTTAATCTGTTCAACTTTTACCCAATTCCAGTCGGCAGGAAAACGCGGCGAGAGTTTTAAAATATTTTTTTGAGCATCCACTTCCAATCCGAGCATTCCTTCAATTGCCGGTTGAAGCACCATTGTTTCACTCCAAGCTTGATGCGAACAAACTCCCGAAGGCTTATATTCTGCACCGTTTAAAACTTCTTCCATAAAACCAAGCTGCCAATTTTTGTAAACGAGCAGATTATTCATTACATGAGTAAATCCTTGAACTGCATTTCCATTCTTATACTCTGCAAGTGCGGACCACCCGGTGAAGAGCGGCCAGACACTTCCGGTATGATAACCGCGCGGATTGAAGATTGGACTGTCTTCGCGTAGGATTCTAACTCCCCAATCAGATGAGAAATAATTTTCCGCAAAAGCATTTACAACTTTTTTAGCTTTAGTACTTTCGAGCATATCAAAATAAACCGGCACTGCCGCAAGCACGGTTTTTTCTGAATTGAATTTTCCATCTTTCATTTTGGAAAAACTTAGAAAATCATTTCCCTTATTCCAGAATTCATCATTAATTATTTTTTTTACCGTTCTGGATTCATCATCATATTTTTTGCTTTCTTCATTCGAACCGATTGCCTTAGCCATTCTGCGCGCTTCATTAAGAGCTTCCGACCAGCATGCCGCAAGATAAACTTCCGTATGAGCGGTATAAAGTCCGCCCCCTTCAACCCACCCATGTCCAACATTTGTATTTTCGATCAAATGATCTTTGTCGGTATCGGTTGAATAACAGAAGTCAATTGCTTTTTTGATGTGCGTCCAATTCTGTTTAATAAATTCTACATCACCGGTATGTTGAAGATATCTTCCCGCAAGAATTATATAAAGTGGAGTTGCATCCGCCGCATCGTAATGAACCGCACCGGAAGTAGTCAGTTCGTGAAATATTTTTCCATTTAAATCTTGATACTTATTGAAGAACTCAAGAACTAATTTAACTTTTTCAAAATCTCCGTAATCAAGTAAAGCAAAACTACTCCACACGCCGTCTCTGCCAAAATACCACGCATAACCGGGACGTCCGTTAATTTTTTGTCCGCCATCCCATCCCTTTGCCGTTGTTGAATAACCTGCGACAAGAGATTTACCAATTCCCGGAGTGTTCACAAAGAACCGATCAGTTCCAACAAGTGCCCATCTATAACCCTCATTGAAATCTTTGTCCGGAGTTGTAATCATTAATGAGTTATTGAAAAATTTATGAGTGTAATCAATCGCAGAATTAAAAACGTTTTCCGGATTGGAAATTGCCGAACGGTATTCGTTAATTGTTTTATGAATTCCTTCATTCGAAGCAGAGATTACGATATCAAGATTATCATTCGGTCCAAGATTAAATTGTGAGCATGCGGCAATTTGAGAATTCTCGGTTGAGATTCCAATTAGATGAGAATCAAAATTTTCAAAATGTCCAATGTTTCTATCAACCGGTTTTTTATCTGCGCCGACAACGCTAACAAAATCTCCGCTCTCATTCTTTACAACAAATGCATTGAGCGCATCATTCCAGCTATAATAGATAGAGCCGGTAGTCTTTTCCGAATAAGGCCACATGAAACGTAAGTTGCTTTTAAATCTCACAACCAATTTCAAAGAAACATTTCCTCTTAATTCATAATGAACAATTGCTGTTGGTTTGGTTATAGATGTTGTGATTATCTCCGTGAGTATTGAGTTGCCTAATTTATATGTACGCATAAAAGATTCCGGCTTCACTTCAACTTTAGTCGGAATATTTTTTAACCATAAGACAGAATCATCTTTGACAATTCCAGTTTCATAATCCCGCAGAGCCATGAACGGATGCGCCCAGATTTCATCAATGCCGGCTTTTTCTTTTCCCATAACAAGCATACGCTGCCCGGCAACATTCCAATAATTATCTGTAGCAGTTTCATTAACAAGCTTCAATGAAGCGGAATTATTTTTCCATGTTGTGGCTTTCAATGAACTTACCGACACGGCCTTATCAATTTTTATTTCAGAGAGTAAAACTTGAACCGGTTTATAATTCCAATAGCGTTTTATTTCTTTATCATATTTTCCTGCAAGATAGTTCATGCAGTTTTGGGTAAATAATTCTAAGTGATCGCTGCTATTATTTTTTATTGAGAAATATGTGTAAGCTCCGACCGCAAGAATTTTTCCCTTACCAAATTTATATTCAACAGCAAGCCGCAAGTCTTCTTTCATGTTGATGTAAGCCCAGTCAACCGCAATAACTTTTCCATTTTGCGGAATCGCTTCTCCGAAAAATCCGATCTGCCTTGTTTTCATATCTTGTATTGGATTAAAAATGTAGGCGCCGCCATTAAGCCCATTAAATATTGGGTGAGAACGAAATGAATGTAATCCCAGCTTTCGTCCGTAACCGTCATCAATGGCTTCAACATATTTTACTGTCGGCACTACGCTTTCTAACCCAAGAGTATTTAAGTATTTCATCGCGTCAAGAGTAAGAAACAGATTGCCGCCGTTCTTAATATAATTTTTAAGAGCGGAAATAAAATGTGGATCTGTTTCTTCTTTCGTCAACTCAGTTGAGTCGGGGCGGTGAATCCAGATAATTTTATAATTGTGAATTGAGAATTGATAATTGATAATTTGATTTGTGTTAATTAATTCTGTTTTAAAAGCTTTATCATTTTTCAGAAATTCATATGCGGCTTTTACTTCGGGGTTATTTTCAATGGCGTTATTAAAATCCGTGAATCCGACTTTTATTTGCGCCGATATGGTCATTGATAAAAAAAAGAAAAGAATAAGAGGGAGTTTGACGCGCATAGATTTACTCCGAGAAATTTGGAAGAAATGACTAATTGAAAATTGGTAAACTTGGAGAGAAATTCCAAAAGAAAAGAGGGCGGCGCAATGCCGCCCATAAGAGATTTATTTTGCACCAGCCGGTAAATTATCGTGTAAATATTTTGTAAGAAGATTATAAAGATGAAGCGTTGTTCCTTCGCCTTCATAAATTCCATGAGAACGGTTAGGGTAAGCCATCATTGTAAACGGTTTGTTGTATTTTATCAATTCGTTAATCACAAACTCAGCATTTTGATAATGAACATTATCGTCACCGGTTCCATGTACAATTAAAAGATTACCTTTCAAATTTTTCGCATTAGTGTAAACAGAACATTTTTCGTAAACGCTGTCAACAGTCGAAGGCAATCCCATATAACGTTCTTGATAAATTGTATCGTAAAATCTTTCATTGCTAACAGCGGCAACAGCCATTCCGGTTTTATAAATATCCGGATATCTGAACATAAGCTGAAGAGTTTCCGAACCGCCGCCGCTCCAGCCCCAGACACCAATTCTTTCCGGATCCATGAAACTCCATTTCTGCATAAGCGCCTTTGCCGCCGCCACTTGATCGGCTGAATTTAGAATTCCGATTTTTTTATAAATTGATTTTCTCCATTCTCGTCCGCGCGGTGCGGGTGTTCCTCTGTTATCAACGCTTACTATTATATAACCTTGTTGCGCAAACATTAAATACCATAAATATTGAGCTCCGCCCCATCTATCAACAACTGTTTGAGCTGCCGGTTCGGTGTAAACATAAAAAAGAACCGGATATTTTTTTGAAGGATCGAAATCAGACGGTTTTATCATCCAGCCATCTAAGCTAACGCCATCGCCAATATCAACTTTGAAAAATTCCGTAGGAACTCTTTTTAATGCTTCGATTTTTTCAGCAAGTTTTTTATTCTCAACTAATCTCTTGATTATTTTATGTTCGGGAAGTTTAATCAAATTACTTATTGGCGGAGTGTCCGATGAGGAGAAAGAATGAATCGCATAATTGGCACCGTCGGAAATTTGGTAACTGTTGCTTCCGCTGAATTCTTTCGGCGTAATCCGTTCCAATTTTCCGTTACCGTTTAGAGAAACTCTAAACAAATATCTTTGTGCGGCGTTATCGGGTGACGCCATAAAGTAAACCCATCCATCTTTTTCATCTATACTTTGTACATCTATAACATCATATTTACCCGGTGTAAGAAGCTTTGTTTTTTGTCCGTCTCTTGAAATTAAATAGAGATGTCGCCATCCGTCCCGTTCGCTGACCCATGTGAATTCTTTCCCCTTGTTCATCCAGTTCATATCATCGTTAATATCAATCCACGCATCATCTGTTTCCGTGAGAATTGTTTTCATTTCACCGGTACTTGCTTTGCCAAGCATAACATCATTTCTGTTTTGAAGACGGTTCAGATGCTGAATAACAATTTCATCCGAGTTTGCCGCCCAATCCATTCTTGCTATGTAGTTGTTACGCGGATCGCCGGGTACTTTCATCCAGATCGTAGATCCTCCGTCAATACTCACAACTCCAACTTTTCCGGCGGAATTTGTTGTACCCGCTTTTGGATATTGAACCGGAATAATTTTGGAATAGAGTGAATCGGTATTGTTAATCATATAAAACACACCGATGCCAGACGCATCTAGCTGCCAATAGGCAATTGATTTGCTGTCCGGGCTCCATCTGAATCCGTCGCGCAAATCAAGTTCTTCTTCATAAACCCAATCGAATGTTCCATTGATGATTGTTGTTGAACCGTCAAACGTTAGCTGAGTAATTTTTCCATCGGATAGATTTTCTACATAAACATTATGCTCACGGACATAACCCACCATCTTTTCGTCCGGAGAAAATTTTGCGAACATTAATGTTGACGGTTTGGTATCGCCTCCCATTTTTTGAAGCTTTCCGGTTTTTAGATTAAGAACATAGTAATCGCCTCTTGTATTTTGACGCCACACTCTTGCTGTATTCGTAAAAATCATTAGCATATCACTCTTTGGCGACCAGATGTAATTACTAATGGATAATGGTTTAGTTTGTCCTTCCGGAATTAAAAGTTTAGCAGAAACCATAATTTCCCGCGCACCGGTTTCGCTTTCGTACTTAACTATATCTCTTCCGCCGGGCACATCTTTAGATGATTCAAGGGTTGTATAATATTTTCCATCTTCAATGAAACGGGCTGGTCCAAAACGCTCGCCCATAAATTCCGGACTGTTGAAGATTCTATCAATTGTTAGAAGTGATTTGTCTTCTTGCTGTGCATAATACGGCTGTACAAAAATTATTATAAGGAATAGAAAATAAAACTTTCTAATTTTTTTCATGATTGCCTCAATTATTTCGGATTGATAATAAATTGACTCTGATTCGACGCTCAGACTTCATTTTATGTTTCGAGGGATACTTTTAAAAGTGAAGTAGAATGTTAGACTGTCCAAAATATGGTCTCACTTCCAGCTCTTATACTTCTTACCTCTCACATTTCACGTTGATTGTACCCCCAGCAGGAGTCGAACCTGCGCGCATGGCTCCGGAGGCCACTGCTCTATCCACTGAGCTATGGGGGCAAAGAAATTATTTTTCTATCTATAATTTAGGAATTTTTATAATGAGAGCGGCTAGATATTATTTCTAAAAATCTATGCGGAAAAGCAATTTAATTTTAGTTTGTATCGCTCACCCGCAAAAATAAATTTCAACTTCTTACAGCTTGTTCTAATTACGGGACAACATTCAAACAGAAATTCATTGGCTGCAAAATTATATAAAAAATTTATTGCTCAGGAACAAAAATATATTTCAGTTATAAAAGAAAGAGCAATTTCTGCTTATTTACTTTTATTATAATTTACTAATTTATCGGTGTAATTATTTGAAAGGTGTAACCGTGCCGACGACAACAAAAAAAATTGTAACCGAAGTTGTAGCTTCTCTTAAAAAACTTCCTTCACCGGAAAAGAAAAGCAAAACTTTTTGGGATTACCTTAAAGAACAGCTCTATTCCGAAAGCCAATGGGACCAGAACGACCTTAAAGTGATTGAGAAAGAAATTAATTCCCATCTGAATAAAATCGAGAAAAAAGATCTTACCGAAATGTGGAAAAGTACCGACAAGGGATTTGAAAAACTTGACGAGGATAAAAAAGTTGATGTGAAAGAGATGAAAGAAGATCTAACCGATGAAATGCTCGGTCAAGTTATGGATAGAATGGACGACAACTATTCTTCTAAAGACAGCTATTTCTCTCAGCCCGAAGCTACTTACGTTTCGGAGAAAAAGGAAGGAACAGATGATCTTGACGATGACGCCGAACCGGACAAAATTGATGACGAAGAGATTGATCTTGAAGACAAAGATATTTTTGATGATGGAGAGTTTGACGAAGATGAAGAGAGCCGTTTTTAGTTTAATATTGCTTTTGATATTCTCCGTTCCCGCTTTAAGTCAGTCAAAAGTTGACAGCTTGAGTAGAACAGAAACACCTTTGAGCTTTTCCTCATACTTTAATCCTTATAATAATTTTTCCGATACCTATTTTTTTAACGAACTGAATAATCTAAGAATCAATTCATATTCCATTGACGACTCTTCTTCCATCTGGATGAGAACACGCATGCAGTTAGCCGGAATGTTCGACCATGACAATACAGACCGTAGTATGCAATCAGACATTCTCAACGCATTGAGCCAGCAATACAGCGCTTCTCAAAGTTTAAAAACACTTAGAAGCATTCTCGGTACAGTTCAAGTCGGGGCTGTAGGGTATCTTGCCTATCAGCATTTGAAGAAATACGGATTTCTGAAAAGAAAATAAAAACCCGAACTGTTATTCATAGTCCGGGTTTTTTTAATCAATTTTTAATTGGAAAATTTATTTTACTCGCGTGTAATCAATCTGCATGTTCTTAACTTCTTTTCCGCCGTCAATCATATACATTACCATTTGCTGATGATCATCATCAATTTGTTTCATTACAGTCTTTGTCATCTGATCTTTACCGGTCATCGGATCAACCATCGTTCCCGTATAAACAATATCACCGGTTTTATCATCCATTTTCCCTTTCAAATTCAAAGCACCGGTTCCAAAATTATCAATCCAAATACTGATATACTCTTTGGTGGCGTTATCAAAAGCGTCCAATCCTATTCCTTCGAAAGGCATTCCCATCATATTTCCGGTGATATAGGATTTTAAATATCTGCCGCCGAGAATCATTTCGTATTTTGCGGTTGCTTCAGATTTTGCTTCCTGACCATCCATAAAATTAGTTACAGTAGCTTTCCAATCACCGGCCATCTTAGCAAACTGCTGATGAACCGGGCCAGGTGTCATATACTCCTGCCACTTTTTCATCATTTCTGCTTGATCTCCCTGCTGAGCAAAATTAGAGGAAGTTGAAAAGAAGATTGCCAACAACATCATTACGGTGAATAATGTTTTAATCTTCATTGTGGTGCTCCTTTCTGATTTGATTTAGAGTTGTGATGAAATATAATAGTTATAGTATAAGATAGAAAGTGTATTCTTCAGCCGATTAAGAAAACACTCAAAGCCAGATATTTAATTGAATTTTGCAGAGCGATTATTCAAACGCAAAAATAAAATTGTTGAAATTATTCCCAACACAAACGCGCCGCTCCAAAGTATTGTTGAGCTGAAATGATCTAAAACCAAAGCACCAAGCCATGGTCCGACCATTAAAGAAAAACTGAATGTTACCTGAAAATATCCCATATATTCGCCGCGGCGTTGTTGAGGCGAAAGCACTGCTGTGTATGATGCGCTTGAAGGAAAGAAAATCATTTCGCCGAAAGTCCAAATGACAATTGTAACAACAATAAGAACCAGACTCTGAGAAATAACCATTGCGCCATAACCGACTGCGCATAGAAGAGCTCCAAGCGCAAGAGATTTCCGGTCATCCCAATGCGACATTGCATTGTTAAGAGGGACTTCCACTAAAATAATCAGCACCGTGTTAACTGCCATTAATATTCCAAAAGTTGCCGTAGAATATTTTAAATCATGAACTATGTATAAAGGAAGCCCTCCAAGAAATTGGAAGAAGACTAATTCAACCGGAATGAGAGCAAGCATAAAAAGTAAAAACGTTTTGTCTTTTAAAATTGAAAGTGATTGTTTTTGGGTTATCGCTGGTTCGAAAATTAAATTTTCTTCTTTCTTTTCGCTTCTTACTTTTTTCCGCGGTCTAATCTGCGAGATCATCAAAAAAATTCCGGCAAGAATTGATGTTATTCCGTTTACGTAAAACAAAAGCGAGAAGTTGAACGCCGAAAGAAATCCTCCGACAACAGGACCGATACTCATTCCAAGATTAATGGCAAGACGATTCAGCGCAAAAGCAGTCTTACGCTGTTCCGGTTTAACTTCATTTGAGATAAGAGAAAGATTTGCCGGGCGGAATGCCTCGCTGATAACAGCCCATAATAGTGTAACAACCAGTATTGCATAGTAATTCTGAACAAAGGAATATAAAATAATTACAACGCCGGTAAGTATTAAAGATGATTTCATCACTAGTAAAGAGCCGAGTTTATCACTTAGCTTTCCCACAAAAGGCGCGGTAATTAAAGCTCCGGCACCGTAAAAAGCGAGAACCATTCCCGCGGCGCTTTGGCTTACGGCGATTTTTGTCGTCATGTAAATAACCAGAAACGGAAGAACCATTGTTCCGCTGCGGTTGATCAGTGTTGCCGCCGTTACTAACCAAACATTTCGCGGTATATTTTTTAGTCCTCTCCAGGGATTCATAGATTAATAAATTTTATCCGGTGTTTTCTTTACTATGTTTTTAATAAATCATGTCAATACAAAAATAACAAATCCGTGCTCTCGTCATAATGGAACATCTCTATCTGATAACTTAAAAAGATTTTTTACGATTATTTTCCTTCATCAATTAATTGGAGTTACGTTTTATGAATATATATAAATCAAAATCTCTTCCAATCTATTTTTTCTTATTAACCGGCATTATTTTGTTTCATGGCAACAAGATCAAAGCTCAAAACAACCATGAGAGAAAGCTGACTAATTTAAAAGTTCTTCCGCAGGATATTGATCCGCATGAATTGCGCAGCATTATGCAAAGTTTTACAAACGCGCTGGGAGTACATTGCGATTACTGCCACGATGAAGACAAAGGAGAAGCATCGGATGTGAAGCCGGAAAAACAAATCGCGCGTGTTATGATGAAGATGAGAACCAACATTAACGATACATTTTTAAAAGAGGCGCGAACAATAAAAAGTGATATTGTAAATATCAATTGTGTTAATTGCCATCACGGATCTCCCAAGGTTACTCTCCTTGAAGATGAACTTTACTTAACTTATCAGAAAAGCGGGTTCGATTCTGCAATTGAGAAATACAACTCTCTAAAAAAAGAGTATTACGGCGGAGCCATTTATGATTTTCGCGAGATTTCACTTATTTCATTCGCCGCAAAACTTTCTAACGATAAAAAATTTGATGACGCACTAAAGATTCTTGACAAGAATTTGGAAATTTTTCCTCAATCAACCAGAACATTGAACGCCGCCGCAAACACATATATGAACGAAGGAGATAAGGAAAAAGCTCTCATTTATTTTGAAAAAACACTGGCAATAGATCCAAATGACCGGTTCGCCCGGTTAATGATAAACCGTATAAAAGAGAATAAATAACTTTATTCCGGTCGGTTTGCTTATCAATAGCAGACCGGCTGTATTATCCGCCAAAGTATAATTAATTGAATTCTTCTTACAAATAATCTTCCAAATCGCTAACTTTCAACTGTTGAAATTCATCAAGGAGAATTATTATGAGAATTCTGAAATATTTTTTCATTCCCTTACTTATTTTTATAACCGCCGCGTGTTCTTCTCTTGTGCTTAAACCGGCAGATTTTTCGTGGCCAATAGAAAACGCTCTTAAGGTTGACAACAAAGGATTTGTTGAAGAACAGAGATATGCATTTACTTTAAAAGTAAAATCTCTTTTCTTCGAAGAGTTTGCCGACTCAACCAATTTTGCGGGAAAGGAGATAAGAATCATCCGGGATAAACTCGGTTATGTTTATATGACCGGCAAAAATTTTAAGAATGTTTACGTTTTTATGTCAACGGAAGGCGGAATGAAACTCGAAGAAAAAATCATGGTTTCTGAAAAAGGTTTGGTCTCACCGGCTTTCAATCAAAAATCACCGAACATCGAACTCCTTGATTCTCCAAATAAATATTTATTGAACAACAAAGGCATTGTGAGGTAATGAAATGAAACCAAATAAATTTTTCTTTTTGACACTATTTTTTACCGCCTTTGTGTTAAACCAAACATCACTTGCTCAATCTGATCGTGAAAAAGTAAATAATTTCGATTCCCGTTATAAACAATACGAGAACGCAATTAAAAACGCAGCGTCTTTGGCAGAGTGTAATGTAATTGCAGAAAATATTGCAAAATTAAAAACGGAATTTGCCGATTCGAAAACTCTTATTGAAAAATCTTTACAAATAAATTACGATGATGCTTTTTCAAAAATTGAACGTGCTCTTGAAGTCCGCAAAGGTGACTTTACTCAGATCGTTCAATTGACAACCGAAGTCGGTTCTTTGAAAGACAAAGTTTCGGAATTGAGTCAGCAGAATGAAGGCTTGATCGTTCAAATCAAACAATTGCAGATACAATCAAATAAAGACGCGCAGACAATAGCATCGTTATCAAAATTAGTTTCTCAATTGAAAGCCAACATTGCACAGCGCGATGAACTTGTGCGCGGAATTGTTGATAGTCTACTTCAAGAATTTGTTAAAACCCCGGGAACACTTGACGAGGCGGAGAAACAATTGGTCTTCAAAAAAGTTGACAACGGAAATCTCTTCTTTAATATTGAACGCACCATAAGCGACAACGTTCAATTTATGAAAGTTACACAGACTACGCCGGAAGACCTTTCTAAAATGAAGGAACAGTACAAAGATTTCAACAAAGTGTGGCGCCAGGTTGGTCCTAAACTTGCGGAAGTTTATTTGAACCGGCGCGATAAATCAGCACAGATTGCAAATATAGACAACATGTTTGCAGATTGGAATGCTCGGTTGAATGAAGAGATGTGGGGACAGATAAACAGACTCTTCCGCAGCCAAAAGCTTGCTGTGCTTCCGTTTAGAAGCGGAGATCAATTTGTAAACAGCGTTAACGCTTTTGTTGATGATGAGATAAAAAATTACGGAGTTAAAAGCTCGTCCGAATCTCAGAATACATTCTACGCTTTTACAGACAGCGTTTACTTTAAAACTATTCAGCCGGTTTGGGTTCCTTTGTTAATTGAAAACAACATGATGACTGAAGCAAACAAAGATTCCGTTGAAAAACGAATTGCTGTTTGGAAAGAAAAAGTTGCACCAAGTTCAAAGATGAATTGGTTTTATGTCGGCGGTGCCGCCATAATTGTCTTTTTAATAATTGCTTATTTTTTAAAAGGAAGGAAGAAAGTAGTTGTAGTCAAGGAAGAAAATAAGACTGAATAAAAAAAAAGAAATGATGGAAAGATTAATAGGAGGGTGTCTCACAAGTAATGTTTTATTTAACAATAGAACGACGAAGACGCGGATTCAACTGATTTATGCAGATTTAAAAGTTGAGTAATTACTTTTGAGACACCCTCTTATCTTTTAAAATATACTTTTACAAAACGTTTACCCGTTGATAATTTTATTTCGGTTTCTTCTTCACAAATCAATCCCAGTTTTTCTGCTTCCTTTCTAAATTCATCCGGTTCTACAAGTTTTATAAACGGTTCGAGAATTTTAACGCTTATAAATTGGGTTTTAGAAACAGCCGACAAGCTTTCGCTTGGCAATTGCAGTACAACCGATAAAACACCGCCGGGTTTAAGCCATTTATAAATCTTAGAAAGAAGTTTTTCAACATCAACGTATTCAAAAATTAATGCGGCGTGTACCAGATCGAAAACTGAATCCGTTAATTCAATTTCATTTAGATCTGCGCATATTAGCTGAAGATTCGGAACATCTTGTATAAACCAGGCTCTGCATTCGGCAACGTATTTGAAATTAATATCTATTCCAACTACCCGGTCGTAAGCATTTTGGATTAAATGCTGAAATCCGTTTCCTGCGGTGGATCCCAAAACACATAACGACTTGGGAGATAACTCGTTAAGAACAACTTCAAATACTTCATCAAGCATCTGGAGTTGCTGCACATTTGATGCGGACATATGTCCCTCATAATCTTCGAGCGGAATTTGCAGCCACGGGTTTTCCATCTCATTTTTCAATTTTTATTTCCCATATATAATCCTTCTGTAAACCAGCCGCACCAGTGCCTGTATGAAAACACGGCTGTTAATCCCATGCTTGTATTTTTAACGGGTAAAACTTTTTCTGTAAACGTATCCGAATATTTAAATAGTTTTCCATAAAGTCCACCTTTATCAAATTCATTAAGAATTTTTGTAACTGTTAGAAGACCGAGTGTAATCGGATATCTTCCGCACCAAATTGGAATTGGTTTTTTATTTGTTGAATCCGGCCAGAGTTCCGTTGTTAATTTTTTAATGCCGGTATGATTTATTACTCCGGCAAGATTTTGTTTTAAGATCCTTCGATCATTTTCTGTTGCAAGTTTATGTGCGTTCGCATCTAAACCATACGGGGAATTGTTGAAATCTTCTCCGTAATGATTTGCATCGTTCGAAATAAGAAAGAAAATATCTTTACCCAATTCAAGTTTATTTGCGCGGATATATTCCGAAATAATTTGCATCAGCCGAGTACTCATCTCGTCCACTCTTTCAAACGGCATTTGTGTTACCATTATAGGTGTAATTTTTATATCTCTGTTATAATATTGCAGAAACGGAATCAGTGCCTCAATCGAATGCTCTATGCTGTGTGCTTTATTGCTGACGATATAATCATCTTTCGGCAATTTGGATTTTATAATTTCCCGCAGCGGTGATACTTCTACATCTTTGTATGGTCCGCGCCATTTATCAAACTCATCAAGAATTAAAACGTTGGAAAGAACCCCCATCTCTTTGCGAACAGAGCCGTGCGTAACACCGAAGATAACAACTTCCTTTGTTTTAATGTTTTTGTATAACGGATAATAAACATTTCCTGCATAGAGATAATCATCGTGAACAGAAATTGCCGCAACCAAATTTTTTGATTCTTCCTTTAGTTTGCCTGAATTTTCTTTTGACAGATAATCCACGAAATGATTCATCTCGCCAGCATCCCAGCAAAAGCCAATGTTATCGCGTATTGGACGTATAGTTTGGGAATTGATAATGGCGAATTGAGAATTGAGAATTAGAATAACAAAAAAATATAGTAATAATTTCATTTGGAGAAATTCCTTCGTCTAGGTTTTTATTTTATCAATGATACTTTTTCTTTAATGAAATTCCATCTTAGATTCTAGGTTGGTGTAACTTTCAAATTCTTTTAACAATTTATAATTCACAAGCTGTTTTGTATAATAGAAATATTCCAGATTCGTTGATTCAAGAATATTATTTGTAATGGAGATTGCGTCATTACGGTAATTGTTGACAGAAGTTAGTTGATTAATTAGTCCAAGATTTTTTAATGTTTCCGCGTCCAGAATTTTTTCACCGTAAAGTATTTCCTGTGTTTTTGATAGCCCTATCTGTTTTTCCATAAAGAATGGAACTCCGCCGCTTGGATGTAAACCATATTCTTTTGAATTAAGATGCACTAATAAATTAGGGTTTGCAATTCTATAATCCGCGGCTAGACTCAATCCCCAGAATGGCGAAACCACACAATGGGAAAGAGCCACAAAAATCATTTTAGGCAGTTCAACTATTTTTCTAATAAAACTGTTAAGCATATTAATTTGGATTGACCGCGATTTATGATCAACAATTTTTTTGATTATGCGCGGTTCTTCAGGGTGGATATCTTCTCCTGTCAATGATTTCAGATGTTTAGCGTATACATAATCTCCAAAACAATATTCATCTCCGATAAAAAGAATTCCCTTAACTATCCGATCGTGACCGGCAAAATCAAATCATTCAAGTAATTCTATGTTCTCTTCAATATTTAAGAGACCTTGAAATCCATCTGATTTAGGCTCCAGAATAATAATCGAACCAACTTTGGAACTTTTGATGTTTTCAAGTTCAAACTCTACTTTCATTTCTTTTTCCATAACAACCTCTGGCTCGTTTATTTGTTAAATGTTCCGCAAAAATGTAACTAATTATTTTATGATATTGAAGTGGTTTCCCCTCTAGACTCAACCACTATTGAATCCGTTTATTGGAATTTTAACCTTTAGAGGAATAAACTTACTTTTTGCTTTGCAAAACTATTACAGCGCTCATCTCAATGGGTAGTATCTATTGAATTTTACTCTCTTAAATCTGCCGAGTAATTATTTGGTGATCGGGTGTGTGTAAATTTATAGATTAATTGTCGGTTAGATAAAAAGAGAGGTTTGTTAATTCTTTGGTGGACTTTTAAGATCTGACGATAATAGATATTCTGGCGTTATTGAAGAGATCAGAGATTGACTTTTAAATACTCCGAAACATTTGATAGTATCGAAATATGGAGGACAATTTATTAAAGAAAGATGGTCGGCTTTTGTTTGCGGATCCCGCTCTTCTTTGTTCTGATGATTGCTCCTGATATACAATACATCTGAAAGGAAATAATTGTTTTCAATTGTGGGAGTATTGTTGTGATTTCTTGTCCCATAATAATTTGGAGTAATGGAAATAGTTACACTAGAAGAAATAGTAAGTAAGAACAACTCACTATAAATTATTATGGATTTAAGAAAAGTGTTCATCGGAAACATTTCTATAAGAATGTTTTTATAATGAACATGAGAATTCCCAAAGCGATCATTAAAAACAATAGCTTTAGTAATTCTTTGCCGAAACCTGAACTCTTAGAGTTCTCGGGTGTGTTAGACATGTGACCTCATTTTTTGTTAATTGATATTATTATTTATTTGCCGAAAGGCGTTGTAAAATTATGAAAATTTTGAGGATTGGTATGGTTTTTAAAATACTATTAATAAGAACGGTTTTTTTTGAATGGGGTTTTAAAATGAAAAAGCTCGATTCTGGACTAGAATCGAGCTAAAAGAGTGCACCCAGGGGGACTCGAACCCCCGACCTGATGATTAAGAGTCATATGCTCTACCAACTGAGCTATGGGTGCGGCGTAAAAATAAATAAAAATCGTGTGCTGGCAAAACGATACCGGAAAGAAATTAATTTTGAAAAAAGAAAAGGATGGGGATGAAATTGAGGCAAATAAAAAAATAGGACTTCCGTTAATCCGAAAGCCCTATGAAAGAATATATTCTTGTTAAGAACAAATCAATTTGCTTGATCTATTTTTTATTGTGCCCCATTTTCTTTAGCAAGTCTATGTGCCATTACACTGTGTTTTTTTCCGTACAAGAAATAGATTGCTAACCCGAGTAATAACCAGATTAAAAGCCGTGCCCAGTTTTGCCATTCCAAAGTCAACATCATTCCCAAGTTGAAAAGAATTCCCATTGGTGCAACGAACCAAATTGCAGGCGCTCTAAAAGGACGCGGGCGGTCCGGTTCCTTCTTGCGCATTATCCATACTGCGGCGCTGACCATAACGAATGCAAGAAGGGTCCCGATGTTAACCATCTTGGAAATTCCTTCGATTGGTGTAAAGGCGGAAACGAGCGATACAACAATGCCAATTAATATATTCGCTTTCCATGGCGTTCTGAATACAGGGTGAAGTTCTCCAAATGTTTTTTTAGGAAGAAGTCCGTCTTTTGAAATTGCATAAAATACGCGCGATTGACCGAGAAGCATTACAATGCTGACCGATGTAAGTCCCGCTATTGCCGCAAGAGAAATAATAAAGACAGCAAAACTTAATCCGTGCACACCAAATGCTGCGGCTATCGGCGCGGTAATATCTATATCTTTATAATTAACCATACCTGTTAATACAAGAGCAACAAGAATATAAAGGATGGTGCATACAATCAGAGAAGTAATGATTCCGAATGGAACATCCTTTTGAGGATTCTTAGCTTCACCGGCGTGAGTTGAAACGGTATCGAATCCGATATATGCAAAGAAGATATATGCTGCTCCGGATACTATTCCCAATAATCCAAACGCATTGTGAGTTCCTCCGAATGAATCGGTAAATGTTCCGCGTGCAGGAATAAACGGATCCCAATTTGCCGGATTAATATACAGCGATCCAAGAACAATTATAAACAACACTACAACCACCTTAATTGCAACCATAACATTATTGGTGCTGGAAGCATGTTTAATTCCTCTTACAAGTATGGCAGTAAGAACCCAGATGATAACAAGCGCTGGAACATTGGCAGCGAAATCAATTCCAAAGAGTGAAGGAAAATTGAGATTGGAATACCTTGTTGCAAGATCTGCAAGCGTTCCCTTGCTAGTAGCTTCTGCAATCATCTCCTTAGCGGTAAAAACATCGTTCATCAACCAGATAGGAAATTTTATATCGAATAGATGTAGAAACTTTGCAAGGTATCCGGACCATCCGACCGCAACGGCAGATGCACCCATTCCATATTCAAGAATCAAATCCCACCCTATAATCCATGCAAACAGTTCTCCCATTGTAGCATAGGAGTAAGCGTATGCAGAACCCTCAACCGGTAGAAAAGAAGCGAATTCGGCATAGCATAATGCGGCAAATGTGCAGCCGATCCCCGCAACAACGAATGAAAGAGCCAGTGCCGGTCCCGCATATTCCTTTGCGCCAACACCGGTCATAACAAATATTCCCGCCCCAATAATTGCTCCTACTCCTAGAGAAGTTAATCCCCATTTGCCAAGCACCCGCTTAAGCTTACTCTCTCTCATTTCTGTCTCAAAGTGTTCTACAGGCTTTCTTTGCCATAGTTGACTACTCATGATTGAATACTCCTATTGGTTTATTTTTAATTCTATGTTCTAATTTGTTATTTATTTTAGCTGGCATTATTTCACTAATAGAATATGGCTGGTCAATTGAATGGTCTCACAAGAAATTTATCATCGTTATTTTTTGAATGACGGTGTGAATATGCTTATCTCCAAACCCTTAATTTTTTCTTGATGAACATATTTATTAGATAAGTAATTATCAACTATTATTCTTTGCACGAACGGAAATTTAATCATTATATACCTTTTAACTACAGCCGATTTTTTCTTACCAAATAACCAAAATTCATGAGTCTACTCTAAAAAGGTATATCTAAAGTAAAAATATTTTGAATTGGGTTTGTATTCATATAGTAAAATTGCATAAAAGACCTTTTTAGATACGCCTCATTCATATTTATAATTTTCCGCTGTTATTCTGTTACAAAGATTAGTTTTCTAAATAAGTATTTTTTGATTGATAATTTTTAGTGAAAGAAGTAAATTATAATCGGAATTATTGATCTTATTAAAAAATATTTAATAACGTTTTTAAGAGGTATTTATGAAACCAAAATTAGTCGTTGCTGTATTGATTGGATTTTTTATATCGGGTTACACATATGCTCAGAAAAGTTGTACAGATTGTCATACTAAAGTAACTCCGAATATCGTGAGTGATTGGAAAATTAGTAAACACTCACAGAACGAAGTTGATTGCTCTGTCTGTCATGGAACAGACCACAGCAAAGCAGATGATTTTGCAAAAGTTAAAATGCCGACTCCGGAAACATGCAATACTTGTCATGATAAACAAGTCGCACAGTATAAAAAAGGAAAACACGCGTTAGCTTGGGCAGCAATGAACGCCATGCCAACAACTCACATGCTGCCGATGGCATTAACCGATGGGATGAAAGGTTGCGGCAGTTGCCATAAGATCGGCTTAAAGGATGAAGCAACAATTAAAAGATTAAAAGCTGATGGTTCAGTATTCGGTCATGCTTCATGCGATGCTTGTCATACCCGCCATACATTTTCGAAGAAAGAAGCATTGCAACCACAGGCTTGTCAAACTTGTCATATGGGGTTCGATCATCCGCAATGGGAAATGTACTCGGGTTCTAAACACGGAGTAAGAGCTTTATTGAAACAGAACGGAACTCTTCCCGAAACAACTGCTGCACCAACATGCCAAACTTGTCATATGCCAGAAGGCAACCACGAAGTTAGAACTGCTTGGGGATTTTTAGCTGTTCGTCTTCCAATGCCGGAAGATAAACAGTGGACTGACGACCGTGTAACAATTCTTCAGGGACTGGGAGTTTTGGATCCAACAGGAAAACCAACCGGAAGATTAGATGTTGTTAAAGCTGCAGATGTTGCAAGATTAACACAAGAGGCATGGCAAACAGAAAGAGATAAGATGCTCAAAGTGTGTAACAATTGTCACTCAGGTAATTTTGCAAAAGCGGAACTTGAAAAAGGTGATAACATGATTAAAAATGCCGATCACCTTATGGCTGAAGCAATTAGAATTGTCGCCGGACTTTATAAAGACGGCGTGATTGCAAAACCCGCTAATTATTCTTCAGCATTTCCTGATCTTCTCACTTTCCATGATGCACCAACTGTTGTTGAACAAAAACTTTTTGTGATGTTCCTCGAACATAGAATGAGAACATTCCAGGGAACATTTCACATGAATCCTGATTATGCATTGTGGTATGGTTGGAGCGAGATGCAACGCGACTTAACTGAAATAAAAGAACTCGCGGAAGATATGCGAATGAAAATGATCCTCAATAAGAAATAAAAACGATTTGTGAATTTTGAATCAGTCCCACACGGTAAGCATAGTATATTGATGATTTAAGAGGCGATTAACTTCGCCTCTTATTTTATGAACTCATTCCGGCAATTTTTGTATTATTCCCAAGTTAATTATTAAGATCGTACGGCAATGTTAAAAAAAATCTTTTTAATCTTCTCTTTGGTTTTCTTCCTCGCTTCTTGCAGCAAGGAGAATAACCCGATCCAGAGTGGTGTTTCGGTAAAGGATGATTTAGGAACAATACACATCTTCAATAAAATCCCACAACGCATTATTACACTTGCGCCAAATCTAACAGAAATGATCTACGATCTTGGACTCGAAAACAAATTAGTGGGCAACACACTTTATTGCAATTATCCCGATGCCGCCCAAAAGATTGAGAAGGTTGGCAATTTACTTACCGTTAACTTCGAAAAAATTGTATCGCTCAAGCCGGACCTTGTATTTATTACTGTTGAAGGGAACACAAAAGAGACTTATGATAAATTCAGCCAGCTGGGAATAGAAATATTTGTTTCCAATCCGCGCGACTTTGAGGGAATTAAAAAAACATATTTAGATATTGGAAAGATTTTCCGGATTGAAGATGCGGCAAAATTTAAAATCGCAAAGTGGGATTCGATCATAACAAAAACGGCGGTTTTATCTAAAGACTTTCCAACGAGATCCGCCATGTTCATTGTAGACCTAAAACCTTTAATGATTGCCGGCGGAAAAACTTTTTTGAATGAATTTATGGCTACGTGCGGATTGAAAAACATAGCTGCGGATTCGCCGGTAAATTATCCAATGTTTTCACGGGAAGAAATTTTGAAGCGAGATCCAGACTATATAATCATTCCTTCTGATGGCGAAGAAAATATTTCAAAAATAAAAAACACTTATCCGGAATGGGCGCAATTGAAAGCAATTAAAAATAATAATGTGATTTTTGTTAATAGGGATTTGTATTCAAGACCGGGTCCGCGTTTTGCCGAAGCAGTAAATGACCTATTTACTCGTCTTCATCCTTTAAAGAAATAGGTTCGGCAAGATCCGCAATAAACATTTTAGAACAGATATCGCCTTTAAATTTTCCTTTTTCTTTACAAATCTTATGATGTTCTTGAACTTCTTTTAGATCAATTTCTTCACCGGGTAATCCGAAAGCATTTAAATCTTCTCCGCATTCAGTACAAAATTGAACGTTAGTCCTAACAGCTTTTTCTTTATTATGAATGTATTTCTCTCTCTTCATTTTTTATTCCCGTTGGTTCCCAATCTAACCCTTCGCATGGAAGATTTTTTAGAGTCGGGTGTTGATCGTACTTCTGACAAATAACCGCAGTTTTATCAAAATGCATGCAAGAAGAACAGAGTGTGTCGTTAATTAGTTCATTATTTTCTTGAAGAAACATTCTGTACTGAATCATTGCCGGATGAATGATAACCCCATATACAGATAATATTCCGAACCACCACCAATATTTGTACTCCATCATACCGCTAAGAATCCAGAGAACAGGGACCAAAACTGCTGTTCTTACAATTCCCCAGAAAATGATTCCGCCCATAAAATTGCTTTCTTGTTATAATAAATCTAAATATAGTTTTCGGCACTTTCAAATAATTGGATGGTATTTTACTTCGTGTAACAGATATAGCCGCCGGCAAAAAATTGATTATAAAAAGCTTTGTAGACTCAAGCTGGAATACAGTTGGATTGATTTTAGCGGCTTCTTGTTTTAACTTTGACTAGGAAAATCAAAAATAAATTGTTTAGAAAGACGGAAAAGTATATTGGATAATCAGAATAAACCGGAAACCCAAATTCCACCAATCTCACAAGGTCAACAGCCACAGCAGCAGGGTCAACCGCAACAGCAAGGTCAATCTCAGCAGAAGAAACCTTACAGAAGATATTATAACAATAGAAAAAAATTCCGTCCTCAATCGGGAGATCAAACCCAGCCGCAGCGCGAAAGCCAGGGCGTCTCTTTCAAAAAAGTTTCTATAGTCGTTCCGCTACTTAACGAAGAAGAATCTCTACGCCCTCTTTACAACGAAATAAAAAAGTCATTAAAGACAATTTCCATTGATTACGAAATACTCTTTATTGATGACGGCAGCACGGATAAATCCCTCAATGTAATTAAAGAGTTATCGAGGTTAGACAATAAAATCCATTATTTCAGTTTCCGTTCGAATTACGGAAAATCTGCGGCACTGCAAGTTGCGTTCAAACATGTAACGGGAGATGCGGTTATTACGATGGATGCCGATCTTCAAGATGATCCGAATGAAATTCCAAATCTTCTGAAAAAACTAGATCAGGGTTTCGACATGGTTTCCGGATGGAAGAAAAAAAGATTCGATCCGATAATCAAAAAAACATCATCAAAGTTTTTTAATTATATAACCCGCTTGTTCACACGAGTTAAAATTCATGATTTCAATTGCGGCTTGAAAGCTTACCGCAAAGAAGTTGTGCAAAGCATAAACGTATACGGTGAACTACACCGCTACATTCCCGTACTGGCAAATTGGAAAGGATTTTCTGTAACCGAAATTATAGTTAAGCATCATCCGCGCCGGTACGGAAAAACAAAGTTCGGCATTTCTAGATTCTTCAAAGGTTTTATTGATTTAATTACCGTCATTTTTACAACGCGTTACATCAAACGCCCGATGCACCTTTTCGGTTTTGTTGGAATGATAACTGCATTAGCCGGTTTTGTTATAAGCGCATGGCTCGCTGTCGAAAAATTATTTTACGGATATTCACTTAGCAACCGTCCTTTACTTTTTCTTGGTATTCTTTTGATAATTGTGGGAGTTCAATTTTTTGCAATCGGACTCTTAGGCGAAATTCTTGTCCATAATTTTCAAGATGAAAAAGAATACACTATAAAAGAGAAAAAATAATCGATGGTGGTGAAGATTACGCAATGAAATGAGCTGGCAAGCAGAAACATTTTGTAGTTGCTTTTCGAAATTACTTCTGTCTCCTTTCCGAATAAAAATTAGTATTTTTGACCGTCTTTAATGAATTGTTAACAGCTAATTATTAAATGAAAATCGTCATCTTCGGTCCCGGACCAAAATTTAAAGGCGGAATTGCTAATTATACGTTATCTCTTGCAAAAGAATTTGCCAAAAGAGATGATGTTGAAACGCATATTGTCTCGTGGACATATCAATATCCGTCAATCATTCCGCGTGATTTTATAAACCGAAGCGGCTCGGCTAATCCCCTGGAAGGAACAAATGTAAAAGTTACTTATGCCACCAATTACAACAATCCTTTATCGTGGTATCAAACAGCAGATATAATTAATAACATCAAGCCAGATATTTTGATTGTGCAATGGGCTCTCGCTATTCAAGGCTTACCCATAAATACAATCTTGAAAAAAGTTAAAGCGAAGACTGATTGTGAAATTATTTTCATCCTGCATGTAGTTAAACAAAAAGAAGAAAGCATAATTGACAGTTTCCTTTTGAAACGCGCGCTTGGCAACGCCGATTCATACATAGTTCATGCGCATAAATATTACGAAGAACTAAAACAGGTTTTTCCCGAACAAAAATTTTTTCTTGATGCAACCGGTAAACGTGCATCTCAACCAAACGAAAAAACAGTTATAAAACTTTACCATCCCGTATATGATATGTTCGCCCCCGATCCTAATTTTGACAAAGAGAGAACAAAGAAGGAACTTGGACTAAGAAAGAATGTATTTATTTTTTTTGGATTCATCAGAAGGTACAAGGGTCTGCACAACGTAATCCGGGCATTTGCTAAACTTGCAGATGAGCGAGACGATGTATCGCTACTAATCGTAGGCGAATCTTTCTGGAACACGCTTGATACGAATAAATTCTCTACCAAGATTAAAAAAAGTTTGTTTGGCGCAGTTAAAAAAATTCTTTTGAAAAAGAAAGAAGATGAAAGTGATTACCGTCCCCTGGAATTGATAAACAAGATGAATCTTGATGATAAAGTTGTCGCTGTCAACCGCTATGTTCCAAACGAAGAAGTTCACAAATATTTTCAAGTGTCTGATTGCAATGTTTTGTTTTATCTCGTTGCCACACCGTCCGGAGTAGAATCAACCGCTTATAATTTTTCCGTGCCAAGCGTAGCAACACGTATCGGGCATTTTTCAGAAAGCATCTCTGATGGGTACAATGGTTATCTTGCAGAGCCAAATGATATTGATTCGATGTATCTTGCAATGAAAAAATTTATTGAACATCCGATACCAAAAGAAAATATTACTGCGGCCGCAAAGAATCTAAGCTGGAATAATTACGTAAAAGTTATTTTGAATAGATAATATTTGATCAAATAAAAACACTTTTGTCATTCTGAAAGACTTGAATGCCGATTTAATTCAAAAGTATCGGCGCGAGCGGAGAAATGCATCCATCTGCTTTTTCTTTGCATTCAAGAATGACACACAGGAGAACAAATGTCAAAACAAACAAAGAAAGTTTCAACGGCACAGAAAAAATCTACGGAATCAAATTTTTCATTCGGTAAATTCATTCCGGAAAAATTTCAAACACCGGCGTTACTACTCATAATCTTTATTCTAATCCTAATTTATTTTTCACCAATTATGTTCGGCAATAAGACTACAGACTCCGGGGATTTAATGCAAGTTAAGAGTCTACGCGAATACGCTAATAAAGACCGCGACGGTGTTTCCCTCTGGAACCCGTATATATTTTGCGGTTTGCCTGCGGTTGCAACCTCGATGTCGTTAAGGTGGTACGATTTGACTTCCGTAGCGTATTCATATGTGTCAAAAATTTATTCCGCCGGTTTTAAAGATTATAACGCTATCTATACTTTCAGTTTTGTTCTGCTCGCATTTACTTCTTTTTTCTTTATGAGGCGTTTCGGCGCAAGCCGCGGGGTAAGTTTTATTGTATCTGTTGCAACAATTTTCAGTACCGGGATACTTCTTCTATTTTACATTGGACATATAACCAAGCTGATGACACTTGCGCTTTTTCCGTTTATACTGATGATGCTTTTTAAATTTCAGAAAGAGATTAAATTGCTCGATCTCTTTTTGTTCGCATTGGGTCTGCATTTATTAGTGTTAAGCGCTCACGTACAAATAGTTTTTTATTTAGCGCTTGTCGCGTTAATCTACTTCATCTATTTTTTCATCCGTTCGTTTATTGAAAAAAATAAATTCTTGCAAAGGCAGTTGCTGAAATCACTGGGAATTATGGCGGCGGTAGGATTGATTGCGGTTTTGATGTCATTCGATACATACGCCCAGCTTTATGAGTACAAACCTTACTCAACACGCGGAACAAAAAGTATAAGCGAGTTGCAAAATCCAGCTGAGCCGGCTCAGAGCAATTCATACGAATACGCAACCAGTTACTCTTTCTCTCCGGGCGAGATTATGACTTTTCTAGTGCCCTCTTTTTATGGTTTCGGAAACTCAACCTATAATGGTCCTCTGTCGCAAAACCAGGATGTACTTGTGAAAACATATTTCGGACAAATGACAAGTGTTGACGTGCCGATGTATATGGGAATAATAATTTTTGCTTTGGCTCTTTTTGCGTTGTTCGCGCGTTGGAAAGAACCAGCTATACAGTTCTTCGGAATTTTGGTTGTGCTTTTTCTGCTAATATCATTCGGAAAAAATTTTCCCCTCGTTTATAATCTGATGTATTACTATTTCCCGATGTTCGAAAATTTTCGAGTGCCTTCGATGATTCTCCACACTTTGCAGATTATATTTCCCATACTTGCAGGATTTGGAGTAATGAAGATTATTTCTTTGCGTGAAGAAAAAAATGTTACTCTTGAAAGGATTTTGCGATACGCGGCTATCAGCTTTGCTTCATTCTTTATAATTTCTCTAATCGTACACAGCAGTTTGGCGAACTGGTTTAAAGGACGCATCAGCGATTTCGTTTCAACTCTGGGACAAGATCAACAATCACAGCAGCAAGGTCAAATGTTCAATGCGCTTTCAGATTATTTGTCCGGCATGTTTACCGGAGACTTAATGATTGCGCTGGCTCTTTTAGCTTTACTCTTTGGTTTGAGTTACACTTATATCACTTCAAAAATAAGTAAAGAATTTTTGATAGTCGGTTTGGCTGTCCTGGTTTTGTTTGATCTTTTCAGAATCGGAAACCGCGGCGCAACTTATACCAACGCAGAAGAAGTGAACCTGCAATTTGCCGAACCGGAATATATTTCTGTCATAAAGCAGCAACATGATAAAGATCCGTTTAGATTATTGAATATGAGAAGAAGCGGAATGGGAAGTATTTACTACAATGCTAATTTTAATGTTTATTTTTTGGAAGAAGATTTTTCCGGTTACTCCGCCGTTAAACCAAGAAGCTATCAAGATTTTATGGATATAGTTGGACCGGCAAACTTTACATTATGGCGTATGCTTGATGTAAAATATGTCGTTACGGATAAACCATTCCCGTTTGAATATTTCTCGCAAGTTTCGATGTCACCGGATTCCACCACATTTGTTAATCGAAACGAAAAAGCTCTTCCCCGCATCTATTTTGTAGATAATGTTGAAGAAAAATCTTCGGTAGATATTTTAAATGCCGTTAAGAACAATTCATTCGATCCGAAAAAACTTGCTTTCGTTAACAAACTCGATTTCAAATTTGATAAAGGCGATTCTACCAATACATCCGCAATTACTTTATACAAAGACGAACATGTTAGCGCGGAAGTAAATGCCGCAGGGAATAATTTTCTCTTCTTCGGCACAACATTTCTGCCCGGATGGAAAGCTCTTGTTGACGGAACATCAACGGAAATTCATAAAACCAATCACGGCTTTCAAGGAATTGTTGTTCCAAAGGGAAAACATAAAGTTGAGTTTATCTACCAACCTGCATCTTTTGTTACCGGAAAATATTTATCGTTTATTCTCAACTTGTTTTTATTTGGCGGATTGGCTTTTGCGTATTTCAATTCTAGAAAAAAGAACGCAGCGGAAAAATTATAAATGCTTGCACGGCTTAAAAGTACGGTTCGCGATACTTTAGTTTACAGTTTAAGCAACATTGCGCCTAAAATTGTTGGTGTTGTGCTTCTTCCGCTTTACACAGCAAAGCTGACACTTGTTGAATTCGGCAATTTGGATTTGCTTACCGTAACCGTCACGATACTTGTTGAGATTTTAATACTTGGACAGGCAACCTCGATTATTCTTTTCAACAATTCAGCAGACTACAAAGACAAAAAGAAGTCCACACTTTTTACAATAACAACTTTTATTTTGATGATCTGCGCTCTGTTCGTTTTATTTGCAGAAGCAGTCATTTCATTGTTTCCGGATATTTTTATTAACTCTCAGATTCACTCATCCTATCTTCGAATAATTTCTTATACCGTTCTTTTAAGCGTATTAAACAATCTGTTTTTTGCCAAATTGCGCGCTGATGAGCAATCTGTTTTTTATTCTATCGTGAGTGTAACCAGAGTTTTGCTGATGACCGGACTTACAATTTATTATTTAGTATGGCTTAATAAAGGGGTCTGGGGAATTTTATTTGCGGCAGCAGTTTCAGAATTTTTTACGCTTATAATTTTATTTGCAAAAGTAATTCCTCAAATGAAGGTAAAATTCGAATCACAAATTCTTAAGACTGCTCTAAAATTTGGAATTCCGCTTCTTTTTGCCTCGATAGGTTTTCTATTGCTAAACTTGAGCGACCGCTATATTATTAAGTTTTTGCTTGGTTCTGCCGCTCTTGCGCCTTATAGCCTGGCGTATAAAGTAGCCGGTGTGCTCAATATGTTTTTTATACTCCCTTTTACTTTAGGATTAATGCCGGTAGCTTATAAATATTTTGGAAGTTCCGACGATAAACGTTTCTTTTCAAAACTGATGACTTATTCTGCTTTCTTTTTTATATGGGGATTTATTTTTCTCTCATTATTCAGCAAAGAGATAGTTCATTTATTTGCCGAGAAGCCGGAGTATTACAGTTCTTATATAATTGTACCGGTAATTCTTCTCTCATATGTTTTCAGCGGAATACGGCTCACTGCTTCTCTAGGAATGCTGCTGACGAAAAACACAAAGCATATTGCGTGGATTACTCTTGGCGCTGCGGGTTTGAACATTGTTCTTAATTTTATTTTTATTCCGGTATTTGGAATTATCGCCGCCGCTGTTAACACTTTAGTTTCGTTTATAATATTCTATATCATCACACAAAATTTTTCCGACAAATATTATAAGATCCCTTTTGAGAATTATAAAATTTATCTCATGCTTATTTCCGGTTCAATTATCGCCGGAACGATATATTTTCTTCCGGCAATGAATAGTGTTTTAGAAATTTGCATAAAACTTCTTTTGGTGGGTTTATTCCCATTTGTGCTTTATCTCTTTCGTTTTTTTGAGAAAGCTGAACTTGAAATAATTTTGAATCCCGCAAAAATTTTAGATTTTGTGAAAGGAATTGTAAAAGGCGCCGATAAAAATTCAACCGATTCCGGTACTTTAATGCCATGAAAAAAGTGTTAATCATAACATATTATTGGCCTCCGGCGGGCGGTATTGGTGTTCATCGCTGTTTAAAGTTTGCAAAATACCTACGCGAATTCGGGTGGGAACCGGTGATCTGCACTGCAGAAAATGCCGAGTATCCGGTTCTTGATGAGGGAAATTTAAAAGATGTTCCTGCCGGCATTAAAATTATTAAAACAAAAATTTGGGAACCGTACAATCTTTTCAAATTAATTTCCGGAAAGAAAAAAGAAGAGCGAATACATAATGTTTTTTTGGAAGAGGACAAACCGAGCTTTGCCCATAAATTTGGAATTTGGATTAGAGGAAATATTTTTATTCCCGACGCGCGCAAATTTTGGATTCGCCCTTCTGTAAAATTCTTGTCGAAATACTTAAAAGAAAATCATGTTGATGTTTTGTTCACCAATGGACCGCCGCAATCAACTCACATGATAGCATACGGCGTTAAAAAAAATTTAGGAATTCCTTGGCATGCGGATTTTCAAGATCCGTGGACTCAAGTTGATTATTTTTCGCAGTTGATGCTCAACCCAATCTCAAAACGAATTCACGAGGCAATGGAACGACGCGTCTTTCGTAATGCCGATAAGATTACCATCTGTAGCAATACATGGAAAAGTGACCTTGAATCAATCGGCGCCCGAGATGTTGGTGTTATTGTCTGGGGTTATGATGAAGATGATTTTAAAAATATTTCTGTTTTGCTTTCTAAAAAATTTACACTTAGCCATTTCGGAAGTTTGGGTCCGGACAGAAATGCAAAAATTTTATGGAAGGCGCTTTCAATCATCTCTAATGAGGACAAACAATTTGCAGATGATCTTGAAATTGAGCTCGTTGGATTTATCGGTCACGCAATTGTAGATGAAATCAATTCACTCGGCATGTCAAAAAATTTAAAATTATCCGCTCACATCTCTAGACAGGAAACTCTTGTGCGGATGTATCAAGCACAAGTATTGCTTTTGATTCTCAACGACATGCCGAATGTAAACGGAAGACTACCCGGAAAACTTTTTGAGTATCTGGCTTCTCGAAGACCTACTCTTGTAATTGGTCCCGAAGAAAGTGATGCATCTAAGATTGTTCATGGTGTTAATGCCGGTTTCACTTGCGATTTCAATGATTTAGACAAAACGCTTGCAACTCTGAGAGAGCTATACAAAAAATTTAAGGACGGTTCTTTGACTTCAAACCAAACCGACATTTCACAATATTCAAATAGAAATTTGACAAAAAAGTTGGCGGGTTTTTTGGATGAGATAATCTCTAATAGTTCTAGCTGTTAACGGGCTAAACAAGCAATGCAAAAACAAGAACGAATGAATAAAAAAATTAAAGTACTCTGCTTTACCGACGATGTTGCGGGACGTGATGTAGAGATGATGCTTCCTATCCGCTATTTTGCAGAACGGTTTCTAAATTGCGAATTCTATCACGCACTCAATATTGATATCCATGAGATATACCGTCAGCGTCCGGATATAATTCTTCAAGCGAATACTATTGGTTCCAATTTGTATTTTGAAATTTCAAAAATTGCGCATGAGCAGAACATTCCAATATTCGCTCTTATCTCAGAAGGAAATTTTAGAACAGACGGGAGCTTTGATTATTGGGGTTTCAACCGCGATAAGAAATTCTATCAAGAATATGTATGTTGTTGGAGCGAACGCACAGCGGAATATTTAAGGAAGGAAGTTCCGGAAGCAAAAGACAAAATTGTTGTAACAGGCGGCGTTGGATTTGACCGTTACATCATTTATAAATATTTAAGCAAAGAAAATTTTCTTCGCAAGTACAGCATGACGCATTTTTCAAAAATTATCGGTTATGCTGGATGGGCATTCGGCAAACTCGATCACAAACGCGGAAAAAACGAATTGCTTGTCTGGGCAAGAGGCGACAAGAACAAACTAATCTGGATAGAAGAACAGCGCAAAAAAGTTAGAGATATTTTAAAGCAGGCAATTGAAAATAATCCGTCAACTTTATTTATTCTAAAACAGCATCCGCAAGAGAATTCACCGGAAAGAACGGAGCCCGTAAAGAATGAAATGAGTGAACTCGCACATTATAAAAACGTTCTCTACTTATGCGGCGAAGAATCAATTCATGATCTGATCAGCGTTTCGGATTTATGGACTTGCTTCGAATCTACTTCCGCGCTTGAATGCTGGTTAATGGACAAGCAAACAATTTTCATTAATCCGGAAAAAGATTTCAATCGCGATCAACTTTACAAAGGTTCTGCGTTAATTCAAAATTATGACGAGTTCCAGAAATTGATTGACGAATTTTACTCGGGCGGTAGAATTGAACAATTCTTTGAAAAAGAAAAATCGGCAATAAGAAATGAATTGATTAAAAACGTAATCGGCTTTGGCGATGGACTCAATCATATCCGCGCTGGATACTATCTCCAAAAAACAATTGACAATTATTTTAGAGCCAGCAACCGACAACAAGTGACTGATAACCGATCACCAATCACAAATCACAAATCACTGTACAATTTTCATCTTTGGCATTTTTTAGTTTACTATTTAATTAGAATCGCCGGACCGTTTTACAACCGCGCGCTTTATTCACGCCTTTATAAATTCAACAAACATCTCTGGGTATTTGAAAATTACAGAATGACTAAATTGCATGAACTGTATAAAAGATATGTTCCATTTTTTGAAGAATTTTATAAAGCCAGGAATATTGAAGAGCGATATAAAGAAAATTCACTTTTCAAGAATCTTTTATAAAACAGGTTCGCCCGATTTACATAGAATTTAAGTCAGACAGACAATTTTAATAGAATGCCCATCAGTAAAATAATTTTCATAAATTTGCTCTCAGTTAATAAAGAGGAATCATGGAAGGCAAAACCATTCTTATAACCGGCGGAACGGGCTCTTTCGGAAAAAAATTTATTGAAACAGTTCTAAAACGTTTCAATCCGAAAAAAATTATCGTTTACAGCCGAGACGAACTGAAGCAATATGAAATGCAGCAAGACGTACGCTTTAGAAAAGAAGGCGTTTTGATGCGCTATTTTATTGGAGATGTGCGCGATGAAAAAAGATTAACACGGGCAATGGAAGGAATTGACATTGTTGTTCACGCCGCCGCTCTTAAACAAGTGCCTGCCGCAGAGTACAATCCTTTTGAAGCAGTTAAGACAAATATCATCGGCGGACAAAATGTAATTAATGCATGCATTGACAGCGGAGTGAAAAAGGTAATTGCGCTTAGTACTGATAAAGCCGCCGCACCTATTAATCTTTATGGCGCAACTAAATTAACTTCCGACAAGCTTTTCATTGCCGCAAATAATTTTAGAGGAACCCACGATATAAAATTTTCTGTCGTTCGTTACGGAAATGTTATGGGAAGCCGCGGTTCTGTTATTCCATTTTTTATTGAAAAGAAAAAAACCGGCGTTCTTCCGGTTACAGACAAACGAATGACCCGCTTTAATATTACTCTTCAAGAAGGTGTTGATTTTGTTCTTGATTCTTTTGATAGAATGTGGGGCGGTGAGTTATTTGTTCCCAAAATTCCTTCGTTCAAGATTTTGGATCTAGCCGAAGCAATCGCACCGGGGATTAAAATCGAAGAAGTAGGAATTCGTCCCGGTGAAAAAATTCACGAAGAGATGATAACCGAGGCAGATGCGGTAAGCACAATTCAATTTGAAAAATATTTTGTCATTCTTCCCTCTGTTCAGCTGGGTGATTCGGAACAATTAAAATTATGGAACACAGAAAAATTTAGAACCACAAGCAATTCCAAACCCGGAAAGTTTTGTAACGACAACTTCAGATATAACAGCGGAACAAATGAGTGGTTTCTTTCTGTTGAGGAATTGAGAGAACTAATAAAGAAGAATGTGATTGGTGATTAGTTATTGGTGATTAATCATGACTAGCATTAAATCTTTTCATGATCTGGAGATATGGAAATTATCCCATCAGCTTGTTTTAGAAGTTTATAAAATCTCGAAAATGTTTCCTAAGGAAGAAAATTTTCGAATTACTTCTCAGTTAATAAGAGCATCATATTCTATTCCTTCAAACATTGCCGAGGGAATGGGTAGATACACAAGAAAAGAATTTGTAAATTTTCTTACTATTGCCCGCGGCTCCGTTGAAGAATGCAAATACTTAATTTTACTCACCAAGGATTTAGGTTATATATCCAAAGTCATATTTACTGAATTAACATTAAAATATGATTCTCTGGGCAAAATGATTAATTCATTAATTAATTCTTTAAAAAGTAAACCAGTGTAGTCCAACATGAATAAAAAACAACCAACATCTAATAACCAATCACCAACAACCAAGATATATTCTTACGGCAAACAAACAATTGACGATGCCGATATTCAATCAGTTGTTGAAACACTTAAAAGCGACTGGCTTACGCAAGGTCCAACTATACAAAAATTCGAACAAGCGTTGAACGAAAAGTTCGGCGGCAAATATGCATCTGCGGTTGCCACAGGAACTGCCGGGCTTCATCTTATTGCAATGGGTTTAGGATGGAAGAAAGATGATATAGTGATAACATCGCCCATAACATTTCTAGCAAGTGCAAATTGTGCGGTTTATACAGGCGCTACGCCCGACTTTGCGGACATAAATGAATCAACTTACACTATTGATCCGAATGAGCTTGAGTGGAAACTGAAACAATATTCTATTCGAAACAGAAAAGTAAAAGCTGTGGTAGCCGTTGATTATGCCGGTCATCCTTGCGATTGGGATGCGCTTAGATCGTTACAAGACAAGTACGGTTTTCAACTTGTTAATGATTTTTGCCATGCGCCCGGCGCCGAATATAAAGATGACTTTAAATACGCGGCAAAATATGCCGATGCTGTAAATATGAGTTTTCACCCGGTTAAACATTTTACAACGGGCGAAGGCGGCGCAGTATTATCTAACGATGAATCGCTCGATCATAGAATCAAAACATTGCGCTCACACGGAATGACAAAAGATGAATCTATACTTGAAAAGAACGACGGACCATGGTATTACGAAATGCATCAAGTTGGATTTAATTATCGGATAACTGATTTCCAGTGCGCGCTGGGAATTAGTCAACTAAAAAAAATTGATCCGTTCATCGAAAAACGAAGAGCGATAGCAAAATACTACGATGATTTTTTCGGAAAAGATGATAGATTTATTATACCCTACGTTTCGGAAGATTATAAACACGCTTATCATCTTTATCCTCTTCAGATTAAATTTGACGAGTTAAATATTTCAAAGAAAGTATTTTTTTCGAAGATGAAAGAAAAAAATATTTTATTGCAGGTTCATTATGTGCCGGTTCATCTTCAGCCGTTCTACAGAAATAATTTTGGATTTAAGCATGGCGACTTTCCGATTGCGGAAATATTTTATGAAAGAGAATTATCAATCCCTATGTATCCAACGCTTTTAAATGAGGATCTGGATTACATTACGAGATCAATTATTGAAACTCTGGATAAAATGAAATGAAAGTAGCGATTGTAACAGAAGGATTATATAATAGAGGATATGGACACATAACAAGGTGTCTATCCCTTTACCAAGCTTTTGAGGAACGGAATCTTTTTCCGACTTTATTTATTAACGGAGACGACGAGTGCAAACCGTTCATTCCGGAAACCAGGCATGAAATATTTGATTGGCTCAATAATCAAGATGAGTTAATTAAAAAAATTTTCGACAGTGATATTGTTATTGTTGATTCATATCTGGCACCTCTGGATTTATATCAAAGGATTGCCTCTGTTGCAACATTAGCTGTATATATTGACGATTACATGCGATTGGATTATCCCGAAGGTATTGTTGTAAACGGTTCTATTAACGCCGAGCAGTTGGGTTATACAAATAAAGTGGGCACAGCATATTTGCTGGGGTCCAAATACACACCTTTACGAAAAGATTTTTGGACGGGAAGAGAAAAAATTATTAAGGGTGATATTCAATCGGTTCTTATAACTTTCGGCGGACAAGATTTAGAGAACTTAACACCGCGTTTACTTCGTATGCTGGTAAGAAATCAACCCGAATTGAAAAAAAACATTGTTGTGGGCAGCGGTTTTAGAAATGTAGATTTGATAAACGAAGCCAAAGACGATCAAACCGAAATTTTTTATTCTCCATCTGCCGCCGAAATGATGAGGATAATGCTCGAAAGCGATATTGCCATTTCTGCCGCAGGTCAAACTATTTACGAACTTGCTAGAATTGGTGTTCCCACAATTGCAATTACCGTAGCGCAGAATCAAGAAAATAATCTCACAGGATGGATCAAAGAAGAATTTTTAACAACTTATTTCAATTACGAAACGGTCAACCTCGAAAATCGTCTTCTTGTGGTTTTTAATAGTTACGGGGAAAGAGATGTCCGCTTGAAGCTTAGCGCAATCGGCAGAAAAAAAGTTGATGGTCTTGGCGCTAGGAGAATTATTCAATCAATTTTAGATCACATAATAAATAGAAACGGCGGTTGTTATTTACGTAAGGCACTTGATGTTGATACAATGACGGTTTTCAATTTATCCAATGAAAGGTCTGTGCGCTTAAATTCGGTCAATCAAACCCAAATTAAATGGCAAGATCATTTGCAATGGTACAAGGAAAGGATTAACGATAATAATTGTTTTTTCCTGTTAGCATTCAACGGGAACGATGAGTTTGTCGGTCAGGTAAGATTTGATATTAAACTCAACTATGCGGTGATAAGCATTAGTCTAGATAAAAAATTTAGAGGAAAAGGTCTCTCCTCTCCTCTGTTAATAAAAAGCAGTTTCCAGTGCTTAAAAGAGAAGCCGAAAGTAAAATCTATTCTCGCCTACATTAGACCGGCAAATACTCCGTCAATTAAAGCCTTTGCTAGTGCGGCATATCTTTTTTCACACGAAGAAATTATAAATGAAGAAAAATTCTTGGTTTATAAATTGGTGCGGAACGTATGACCATAAAGATCGGCAATAGAACTATCGGCGGCTCGAACAAAATTTTTATTATCGCCGAAATATCGGCCAACCATAATCAAAAGTATGATGTGGCGGTTGAATCTATTAAAGCTATTAAAGATTGCGGAGCGGATGCGGTAAAACTTCAGACTTACACTGCCGATACTCTAACAATAAACAGCAATAAAGATAATTTCAAAATTCAGCAAGGGACTATTTGGGACGGTAAAACTTTGTACGAGCTTTATCAAGAAGCTTTTACGCCGTGGGAGTGGCAGCCAAAATTAAAACAATACGCAGAAGAACTTGGTTTGATCTGCTTCTCGTCGCCGTTCGATAGAAGCGCAGTTGATTTTCTCGAGACGATGAATGTGCCCGCATATAAAATTGCGTCTTTCGAAATTGTTGACATTCCTTTAATTGAATACACAGCTTCAAAAGGGAAACCGATTATAATTTCAACAGGCATTGCAACGGAAGAAGAGATTAAAGATGCGGTTGAAGCATGCAGACGGATGGGCAATAATCAAATTGCCCTTTTAAAATGCACTTCTGAATATCCCGCGTCAATTGAAGATGCTAATTTAAAAATGATTCCGGCTCTTGCGGAAAAATATAATACCGTTGCCGGTTTATCCGATCACACATTGGGTACAATTGTCCCGGTTACAGCAGCAGCGCTTGGTGCGGCAATTATTGAAAAACATTTTATACTTGATAAAAAACTCGGCGGGCCTGATTCCTCATTTTCGCTTGAGCCGTCTGAATTCAAAAGAATGATTGATGAAATTCGTCAAGTTGAAAAAATTCTTGGTGAAGTAAAGTTTGAGTTAAGCGATAAGACAAAAAGGAGCCGAGTGTTTGCACGTTCATTATTTGTTGTCAAAGATATCCGCGCCGGAGAAAAATTCTCGGAAGAGAATGTCTGCTCTATTAGACCATCGCACGGATTGCCGCCAAAATTCTTAAAAGAAATTCTCGGCAAAAAAGCTTCAAAGAATATCGAAAGAGGAACACCATTAGATTGGAATTTAATTGAAAAGTGAGAAACAAAATCTCGGAATAACGGCGATAGTTCAAGCTCGCTTTGGTTCTACCCGCCTTCCGGGAAAAATTTTAAAAGAGATTTACCACAAACCGATGCTCTGGCATGTAGTTAACCGCCTTTCTCACTCCCGATTAATTGATAAAATTATTGTTGCCACGACAGATCTCGCCGAGGACGATCAAGTCCAAAAATTCTGCGAAGCAAATAATTTTTTGTTTTACCGCGGAAGCTCCGAAGATGTTCTCTCGCGTTATTACAATGCCGCTAAATCATTTAACGCAAAAATTATTATTAGAATAACTTCAGATTGCCCGGTGATTGATTTTTCTATCATAGATAAGATGTTGGAAGAATTTATCTCAGAAACTCGGGTGAGAAAATTAGATTACCTCAGTAATGTCTTAACCCGCTCTTTTCCGCGCGGACTTGATACTGAGATATTCACGTTTGCTGCTATAGAAAAAACATACAATGAAGCAAAACAAATCTACGAACGAGAACATGTAACTCCCTACATTTATAATCATCCGGACATATTTACTCTTAAAAATTTCTCTAACGAAAAGGATTATTCGTTTCACCGTTGGACTGTTGACACACAAGAAGATTTTGATCTTGTTGATAAGATTTACAAATCGCTTTATGAAAAAAATAAATTGTTCCTCTTAGAAGAGATATTAAAACTTTTTGAAGAGCACCCGGCTCTTATTGAGATTAATCAAAACATTCAACAAAAAAAAATTGGAGAGTAAAATGAAAATCACACGTCGTGATTTTGTTAAAACCGGCGCTCTAGTTAGCGGCGGATTAATGGCAAATCAACTTTCTCCTTCAAATATATTTGGACGGCAGCCGGTTGACGGAAAATTGATTGCTGTTGCAACCTGGGGCGGAACAATCAAATCAACAGAAAAAGCTTTTGAATATTTGAAAGCCGGGAAAAACTCACTTGATGCTTTAGAAGCGGGAATACGTGTTGCGGAAGATGATCCGACAAATACTTCTGTTGGTTACGGAGGATTACCGGATGAAGACGGTATTGTAACACTCGATGCGTCTATTATGGATTGGAATGGTAATGCCGGTTCGGTTGGATGTATTGAAGGAATTAAAAATCCAATTTCAGTTGCAAAACTTGTTATGCATAGAACAAAACATGTAATGCTTGTTGGCGGCGGCGCAAAAAAATTCGCTCTGGAAAACGGATTCAAAGAAGAAAATCTTCTAACTGAAAGTTCTCGAAAAACATGGGAAGAATGGAGAAAGAAAAATCCGCACGGAGTTTACCGTGTTGACGAGAAAAATCATGATACAATTGGATTGCTTGCAATTGATAATTCCAACAATCTTAGCGGCGGCGTATCAACAAGCGGAATGGCATGGAAACTTCACGGACGAGTTGGAGATTCCCCTATTATCGGCGCGGGTATGTTTGTTGATAATGAATTTGGCGGCGCCGTTGCAACCGGAAACGGAGAATTTGTTATGCGGACAGTGGGAAGTTTTCTGGTTGTAGAAAAAATGCGTGATGGTCTTTCACCGCAAGAAGCATGCGAATACGCAATCAAAAGAATTTACAAAACAGCAAAGAACAATAGGGATATTCAAATTGGTTATGTTGCAATAAACAAGAAGGGTGAATACGGTGCGTTTTCGCTTTACGATGGTTTCACTTACGCCCTAACAACGGAAAAAGAAAGCAAAGTGATGAAGAGTGAATTTTTAGTTAAGTAACTTCTAATTCGCATTAAGTTTTTCTGCTCTATCGGCGAGTTTTAATTTTTCAACGAGCTCGTTTAGATCACCTTCGATTATTTCCGAAAGGTTGTAGAGCGTAAGACCTATGCGGTGATCTGTAACTCTGTTTTGCGGAAAGTTGTACGTTCTAATTTTATCACTGCGGTCGCCGCTTTTAACCATAATTTTGCGCGTTGCGGCGATTTCGCTGTTCTGCTCATTTACTTTCATATCATATAAGCGCGCTTTTAAAACTTTCATAGCTTTATTCCGGTTCTTCAATTGCGAGCGCTCATCCTGACATTGAACTACAAGTCCGGTTGGTAAGTGAGTTATGCGAATTGCAGTTTCAACTTTATTTACGTTCTGACCGCCGGCGCCGCCGCTTCTGTAAACATCAATCCGCAAATCACCGGGATCAATATTTACTTCAACATCTTCAACTTCAGCAAGAACAACAACCGATGCAGCCGATGTATGCACCCGCCCGTTTGCTTCTGTTGCAGGCACGCGTTGAACGCGGTGAACACCGCTCTCAAATTTCAAATCGGCGAAAACGCTTGTTCCGACCAGACTAAAAACAACTTCTTTAATTCCGCCAATACCTGTATCGTTCAAATCAATTACTTCTTGTTTCCAGCCACGAATTTCCGCATAGCGGGAATACATTCTGTAAAGATTTGCGGCAAATAATCCCGCTTCATCGCCTCCGGTTCCTGCGCGGATTTCCATAATAACGTTTTTATCATCATCGGGATCTTTCGGAACTAAAAGAAATTTAATTCTCTCTTCCATCAAATCACGCCTGGCTTTTAATTCATTTAACTCGCCTTCTGCGATTTCAGAAAGTTCTTTATCTTCGCCGCTCTCTATAATTTCCTGGTTACCTTTTATATTATTAAGCAGACTGTCGTACTCATTAAATGCTTCCACAATATCAATAAGTCCGCTTCTTTCTTTACTTAATGAAATGAGTTTCGATTGGTCAGAAAGATTTGCGGGATCCGACAATTGCTCGTTAATCTTATCGTATTTTTCTTTTATTAATTTTAACTTGTCGTAGATTTCCATGGATCCTCTTGTTAATCCGGTATAGCCAGTAAAAATAGCGGGCAAATATACTCAAGTTAGAGATGAATTTCTAAGAGGGGTAGCAGAGACGCGTTTAGATTAGCGCAAAAGAGATTAGGTCATTCCTCTCAATTCCGTCAGATACATTTGCTGAATTTCAGATGCGGGAAGCTCTTCGTTATTCATTCGAATTATTTTCTTATCGAAATGAACAAACATTTCATCCAGCGCATCAAACATGTTTACCAAAGCAAATCCATTATCCCTTAGGTAATGAATAAGTTTCAATGTGCGAAAACCGTCAAACCAGATCATTTTCTGTTTTTGGATTTGCTCATTAGTTTTTGAGTTGAGAATGATCTTTCCCCAGCTATCTTGAAAAGAATTTTCAATAAGAAATGAATGCAAAGCTGGATCTATTTCTTTTGCTTTTTTTAAGTATTCATCCGCGCCGAGAATTTCAAGAGCGTTAAAACAGTGAAGCCATTTTTTCAGCACGTCAAAAGATTTTGGATTATACAAAAGATATTCATTGTGAGTCCCGGCAAAATATCTGTTAACTCTTTGTCCCGTTCCGAACGGCACGCGCCACGAACCCCTGCTTGCCGGATAAACTTTTGTTGAACCGATTTTTTTTATGTTCGTGATCTTTGCAAGTTTCTCCATAAAATAAAAATCCTCGGCGGCTTTCTTTTTATTCATGCCGCCGATTCTAATGTAACTTTCATAATCGCAGATCATAGTTGAACCGATTGTTGGAAACGCAAACGGCGAGTCCGCAAAGATTAAGCCAAGCACATAATAGCGGAGAAATATTTCGTAGCAGATAATAGCATGCTGTTCTTTTTCGCTTGGAGGTAAAATATGTTCGTAATCCACATAAGCAGCATGAATGTTTGACTGATTGAATGACTGGGCGATGGCTGATAGATAATTATTTTCAACTGTGCAGTCGGCATCAAGACAGATTAAAATTTTCTTTTCACTATTTGAATAATCGAAATGAGTTAAAGCTAAATCCATTCCTATTTTTCTTGCAAGACCAACTCCGCCGTCTTTTTCCGGCAATTCCAAACCTTTACTGGATGCATCAATCAATCCGACATTTAATCCGGCGGAACCGATTCTATCGGTCAGATCTCCGTCTGACTTATTGAAAATTATGTCGCGGAGAAGTTCTAAACTTTTTCGATTGTCACTCATTACATCTTCATGTGAACTTTTTAAGTTATTCACCACAAAGATTACAAGCGTTTGGTTAAAATATTTATTGTCGTTTTGAGCAAATGATTTTAAGAGGTTAATAATATTTTTATACTCATGAATAGCAGGAACAACAACAATGTTGTTAAAGTACTTCGTTCCGGAAAACTCAAGTTTCCACAAACCTGCGTTATACTTGCTTAAATATTTTTTTACTTCTGCTGGTTGTTCTTTATTCATCGCCGGTAAATTCAAGAAAAGTAATTCTGAGAAATGATTTGTTTGGCGGCTTCAAAATCCGGTCCGTCAATCCAATTAATTTTAATTCCCTCACGCTCAATTTTTCTAAACCATGTCATTTGTCTTTTTGCAAAACTATGAATTGCGCTGTTGAGTTTTTGAAACATATCGTTGTAGTTCAACTCCCCCTTTAAATATTTACCCAAAAACTTATACTCAAGCCCGAAGAGATCAAGCCGTTCAAAAGATATTCCTTCATCAATGAGCCGTTTAACTTCTTCAATCATTCCATTTTCTAAACGGTGTTTTAACCGAGCGGTTATTCTTTTTTTTATCTCTTCCCTTTCAAGTTTAACGCCAATTATTAAAGAAGAGATCTTCTTTTTCTCCACCTCATTATTGTTTCCGGATTCCGCTATTATAATAGCGCGTATTATCCGGTCTTTTATAAGCATGTCTGTTGTATTATGAAGAGGTGGATTCAGCTTTTTTAAAATTGAAGTCAGTTGCTCGATCGTGAGATTGTTCAATTCAGAAAAACGTTTATCATCAAACTCAACCTTATTTAGATTATAACCTTTCAGAATGGAATGCAGATATAAACCGGTTCCGCCGACAAGGAAAGGAATTTTTTTGCGCGAAGTAATTTCATTGTAAGCTTGGTAGAACTGTTTATTGAAGAGAAATAGATTAAACTCGTCATCAGGTTCAATTACATCTATTAAATGATAGGGAACGGTTTTTCCGTCAATAATGTAATCGTCTAAATCTTTTCCAGTACCAATATCCATTCCTCTATATACCTGACGTGAGTCTGCGGAGATTATTTCTCCTCCGAAATAATTTGCAAGCGAAGCGCCGAGAAATGTTTTGCCTACAGCCGTAGGACCAAGAATGGTGATTAAATTATTTTGCATAAATAAGAATCGAAACCGGTTTGCCCGCAATCAACATATTTCACAAGCATGAAAATGGCTAAAATACCGAAGCGATCGGGAGTGTAATTATAAATGTAGCGCCTTCGCCCAGTGCGCTTTGGACGTTTATTGTGCCTTCATGTGCTTCAACTATTTTTTTCGTAATCGTAAGCCCAAGTCCGGTACCTTCTTTTTTTCCAAGAGTCATGAATGGTTCAAAAATTTTATCTTTGACTCCATCCGAAATACCAAGTCCGTTGTCTTTAAAATAAATTTCTACTTTTTTGTCCGCTCGTTTTGTGGAGATTTTGATCTTACCTCCTTCCGGCATCGCATCGCAAGCATTTTTAATTATGTGCTGATAAGTCTGAAAGAATTCTTTCACGTCAAGTTTAACCGTAACGTCTTTATCAAATTCATTTTGTATTTGGCAGTTACGGCTCGAAACAAATTGCTCAATGCGCGAAGCGTAATCTGTAAACGTACTATTCAGACTCACGTTTAACATTCTAAGAACTGTTTTTCCTTCGGAATAACTTGATGTTGTCTGAACCAAATCCGCAACTTGATTCAATTGTTCGAGCAGCATATCAAGAACTTGAACCGCATCCGGCGGCAACGATTTAGTCCGCAGATGTTCGGCGTATCTTTTACTAACAAGGATCGGCTTTTTAATATCCTGAATTAAAAAGTTTGCCATTTTGCCAAGCGATTGAACTCTTTCTCCCTGCAAAAGTTTTTCAACTAATTCAGCATTGTTAAGAGCAATGGCGGAATGAATTGACAGCGCTGCCAAAAATTCTTCGTCCCGTTTTGTGAATTCTCCGTTCGCGCTATTAAGAAGCTGAAGAACACCAACGATATTACCCTTGTTATTCTTGATCGGGAAGCAGATCATATTTTTTGTAGTATAACCGCTTGCTTTGTCAAAATCCGCTTTGAACCGTGAGTCTTTATGAACATCTTTTATATTAATCGTCTCACCGCTTTCGGCGACAAACCCAGCAAGACCTTCTCCGATTTTCAGACGGATTTCTCGCATCTCGTCACCAAGTGTAATTAGCGACCAAAGTTCGCCTTTTTCATTATCAACAAGATAAAGAGTGCCGCGATCCGAGTGAGTTAAATTTTTTGCAACATCAATAATATTTTTTAAGACTTCATCAACACGAATGTTGGAATTTACAAGCTCTGCGGCTTTAATAATCATTTGAAGTTCGTCTGCGTTCATCTCTTCCTCCATTTGCGAATCAAAGTTGGAAGTTTCTACCGGAGCGGTTTGCAGATTTAATTTTTCTTCTGGGATTTCCAGCAGTTCAATCTCATCAATCTTTTTTTCTTCGCTACCAAAATCATCCTCTGCCCTAAAATCTCCTGTCGCTTGTGAATCTAAATGTTGTGTCACAATTTCTTGTTGCTGTTCTTGAGTTAATTTTTCTGTGGTAAATGCCTGCTCTTCTTTCTGTGCCGGAATTTCATTAGTTAGCGGCTTCCCGGAAACTATTGGTTCATCTGTTAAACCAAAACTTTGGAAGAATGCTTCATCGTTTTCTTTTTCAGCCGGAACTTCTATTTTTTTGTGGGTTTCAAAAGTTTCTGTAGTATTACCGCTCAGAATATTGAACAACGCATCGCTTAAACCATCGTCTGTCTTTAGTGATTCGGCTTGCGGCTCATCCGGCAATTCAACTTCCGCTTTCGGAATTCCATCTTCGTTTAAAAATGCGTTTTCATCAAAAGTAAATTCTCTCGTCGGGGTTGGAGTTGATCCGGCAACAGAAGCCGGATTATCAAGAGGGCGAATAAGATTATTCTCTTCCGCTGCTCTTGAGGTATCAGAAATTGATTTAAAAAATTCCTGCGTTTCCGGCGCTACATCTTTTTTCTGTTCTTCAACATTATCTACTTTAGCTTCATTGGCAGAGGTCCAACGCAAAGTTTCCGAGGAAGTTGTCTCATCTTTTGTTGTTTTATTAACAGTAGCGCGTGCAGAATCATTGGCAGAAATCATTTCTTCATCAATCTCGGCAATAGGTTCGCGAAGATTAATTAGAATTTCGTCGTCCCGTTGAATCAAAGTTTCAATTTCTTCCCGCGTTAATGCAATTAGGTAAGAATCTCTTAGCGCAACAGCAGTTGATGTGCGGGAGGTTTCTTCAAAAAATTCTTCATGCCCGAAAAAATCGTTTTCGCTGAAGATATATGATTTCGTTTTACCAAGAAGGCGTTTTTTTAAAATATTTATTTCGCCGCTGGCTATAAGGTAAATTATGTCCGCAATATCACCTTCGCGGTAAAGAATTTCCCCTTCGCCAATAGTTATTAACCGGCCGCGCACGCCGCTTAGGTTAATTTTCGATATATCGGCGTTTTTAAGTAATTTGTTACGACTTAATGTTATTAGTATTTGATTTTCCATTTAACGGATATTTATTGAGGTAAATAATGCCCAAAAGCGAAATTGCTCTTGCTGTTAAACACCTTTCCAAGAACGATAAAGTGCTCTCAACAATAATAAAAAACTTTGGCATTATCAATTTGGCGAGTCATAAGAAATATTATGATTTATTACTCGGTTCTATAATCGGTCAGCAGTTATCAATATACGCTGCGGCTTCAATAGAAAAAAGGTTTTTAAATCTATTTAAGAATAAGCCACGGCCAGAAATAATTTTACAGACTGATGATGCAGTCTTACGCTCTGTTGGGTTATCAAACGCTAAAGTGAAGTATGTTAAAGATCTCTCGCAAAAAATTATTTCCGGTGAACTTAAGCTAAAAGGGTTTTCAAAAATGTCGGATGACGAAATAATTACAGAACTCACAAAGGTAAAAGGAATAGGAATCTGGACATCTCACATGTTTTTAATCTTTACTCTGGCAAGATTTAACGTTCTTCCCGTCGGCGATCTTGGTATTCGTAAATCTATAATGGTAAATTACGGCTTGAAAAAAATGCCGGATGAGAAAAAAATCCATTCGATAGCAAAGAAGTACAATTGGCATCCGTATTGTTCGGTTGCAAGTCTTTATTTATGGCGCAGTTTAGATACAAATGGTGAATCTCAACTAAAATAAAAGCATCAAATTACATGGACGAACTAAAACTTATTGAACAAGCTCAACTCGGTGATAAAAAAGCTTTGACCGAGCTTGTAAAACTCTACGAACAGACTGTATTTAATTTCTCTTTTAAGATTTGTAGAAATAAAGAAAAAGCAGAACATACCATGCAGGAAACATTTTTGAGCATGGTGAAAAATATAAAACAGTTCAGCGGAGAATCGAAACTTTCTACTTGGCTCTACCGTGTTGTTTCGAATCATTGTCTCATGCTTGCACGTTCCGCCGGTAAATATGAATTTGCTTCATTTGAAGACGAAGATGCCGTAATTGACGAAAAAAGTATTGCCGATTGGAAAGTAACTCCGGATAAAATTACAGAGAACAATGAACTGAAAGATTTTTTAGATAAGGCAATTGAAAAACTTCCTGCCGATTACAGAATTGTTTTTATGCTTCGGGATGTTGAAGGATTATCTACCGAAGAGACGGCAAAAATGGTAGAGTTAACAATTCCGGCTGTAAAATCGCGTTTGCATAGAGCGCGGGCATTTTTAAGAGATGAATTAAACGAGAGATTTAAATATGAGCGAGAATAAAACTATATGTAAAGATGTGATGGCTCACATCTGCGATAATCTTGGCGAAGAACTTAACTCGTCAAAGTGTGTTTCGATAAAAGCTCATCTCGAGAATTGTGAAAACTGTAAACATTATTTCAACTCTGTGGAAACAACAATCGAGTTTTATAAAAAATATAATGTTACCATCTCTGAAGACGCACACAATCGGTTAATGGATTGTCTGGGATTGAGGGAATAAAGAATTCTTATTTCCACAGATGCATATACTTGTGTCCGCTTCCTGTATTGAACAGAACAACTGACTCATCATTTTTTATCCAACCGTTTTTCAGCAGATTTCTCAATGCGGCAAGTGTTGCGCCGCCTTCGGGTGCGGCAAAAATTCCTTCTGTTCTTCCTATTAAATTAGTTGATTCAAAAATTTCTTCATCGCTCACGGCAATAGCGGTTCCTTTGCTCTCTCTTATCGCGCGAAGGATTAAAAAATCTCCCACCGCCGCCGGAACACGCAAACCATCTGCAATTGTTTTTGCCCCGTTCCACATCTCGGCAAATTCTTTCCCGTCATCAAAAGCTTTCACCATAGGCGCGCATCCGGTTGATTGAACGGTAACCATTCTCGGTCGCTTTGAATTAATCCATCCCAACTTTTCCATCTCATCAAATGCTTTCCACATTCCAATCAATCCCGTTCCACCACCGGTAGGATAAATAATTACATCGGGCAAATTCCAGTTCAACTGTTCAGCAATCTCATAACCCATAGTCTTTTTTCCTTCTATCCGGTATGGTTCTTTCAAAGTTGACACATCAAATCTCCCAAATTTTTTAACTCCTTCTGCCGCTAATTTGCCGCAGTCTGTTATTAACCCATCAACTAAAGTAACCTCTGCACCTAACGCTTTGCATTCATTTATGAATGGCTGGGGAACATCTTTCGGCATAAACACAAATGATTTCATCCCGGCTAATGCGGCATAAGCGCTCATCGCACCGGCGGCATTTCCCGCAGATGGAATAGAGACTTCTTTAATTCCAAATTCAAGGGCTTTTGAGATTGCCAGACAAAGTCCCCGCGCTTTAAATGAAGTCGTTGGATTAAGTCCTTCGTCTTTTATAAAAACATTTTTCATTCCCACTTCTTTTCCCAGCCGCGATGCATTAATCAACGGTGTAAATCCTTCACCTAACGATAACCGGAATTGTTGATTAACAACAGGTAGCATTTCTTTGTAGCGCCAAAGAGTTGATTCTCTATTCGTCAATTTTTCTTTCGAGAATTCTCTTCTTGCTAATTCTAAATCATATCTTGCTAATAATGGTTTTCCGCAGTCCGGACATAAATTCCAGATCTTATTTTTATCGTAAATTTTTCCGCAATAACCGCATTCCAGATGAGAGAAATAGCTCATAAACAGATTCCTTTTTAGATGATGGTTTCAAAATAAGCCCATATTCGTTATTTGTAAAGAAATATCACTTTTTCGTGATTTACAAACCGCTAAAATTTTTCCATTAACTACGAAACTTTTCGTAAGAGTGTGCCGTCTCAAGATTCAAGAAAACAAAAGGATTTGAAATGGCTAAGAAACTGACACCAAGACCAACCGATTCAGAACTGGAAATACTTAGAATACTTTGGGAGAATGGCGCCTCTACAGTTAAAGCAGTTAACGAAAAGTTGAACGAGAAAAAAGAGAGCGGCTATACAACGACATTAAAAATGCTGCAAATAATGTATGAAAAAAATCTGGTTGTGCGAGATGAAAATGAAAGAAGCCATGTTTATAAAGCGGCAATCAAGCAAGACGAAATCCAAAAAGTTTTGCTTGATAAGCTTTTAACAACCGCTTTCAGCGGTTCTGCCGCAAATCTTGTTATGCAGGCGCTTGGTAATTCACAGCCCTCGAAAGAAGAATTGAAAAAAATAAAAGAGCTGTTAAATCAAATAGAAAGGGACCGGAAATGAATTTCATTTACGATTTAATCCCGGAAGAGTTTATTAAAGCAATCGGCTGGACAATTTTCCATTCACTCTGGCAGGGCGCCGTAATTTCAATTTTACTTGCGGGAGTTTTATTGATGACCGGCAAAAAAAGCGCACAGCTTCGTTATAACCTTACTGTTACCGCACTCTTTTTTATGTTCGGAATTTCAGTTATTACGTTTGCACAGGTTTACAGCTCTAATACAACGCGCAATTCAGAAACAGTTGAAACCGCATCTGTCTCAACAATTAATTCAAATGTTTCCGAACAGATTGACACAGCCACCTTTAATAGCGAAAACAACTTTACCGGTTTGTTAAAGTCTTATTTCGCACAGCATTTGCCTCTGATTGTTACGATCTGGTTTTTCGGATTTCTCGTTTTCTCTTTCCGATTCGTGGGCGGAGTTTTATACGTGCAGCGATTGAGACATAACGGAATAAATCCGGTAGATGATTCATGGTTTTACAAATTGAAAGAGCTTTCGGGCAAATTCGGTTTGAAGAAACTTGTCAGCTTATCTGAATCCACGAAAGTGAAAGCGCCTATTACTATAGGATATTTGAAACCGTTGATTCTTCTTCCGATTGGAATGATAAGCGGATTACCGCAAGAACAAGTTGAAGCGATAATTATTCACGAGTTAGCACACATAAAACGTTATGATTTTCTAATTAACCTTTTCCAAACTTTCATCGAGACAATTTTCTTTTATCATCCAGCTGTTTGGTGGATTTCATCAACCATTAAAAATGAAAGAGAAAATTGCTGTGATGATCTCACGTTAAAATTATGCGGCGGCTCGTTAATTTATTTCAAAGCACTTTACAATCTGCAGCAAATTTGTTCTGATGAAAACAAAATTGCACTTGCTGCAATAGGAAAGAAAAATCAATTATTTAGGAGGATAAATAGAATGAACTCGAATAATAAGATCACATCGTACGGAGTTAGGTTTGCGGCATTCGCTGTTCTGCTAATTGTTATTGCGGCAGCATCTGTATACTCAACTTCATCGGCAAAAGAGAACAATCGCGGCGTAATCGCGGCTTCTTTTGTTAATCCGTTTAATTCAATCGGTGGAAATAATATGCTTACTCCGCCATCATGCAACACAACGCTTGACCATGACACAACTTCTATCAAGAAGGGAAAGAGAACTTTTAAATTTTCCGATGACGACAAAAAATACAAAGCAAAATTGGATAACGGTAAACTCGAGGAACTCTATATTGACGGCGAGAAAGTTGATGGGAAAGAATTACCGAAATATGATGCTATGATAAACGATCGTTTGAATGAATTTGATTCCTCGATGAAAGAATTCCGCGAGAACATGAACGACTACAAAGAGAAAATGAAAGCCTTTAAAGAAAAGATGAAAAAATTCAAAGGCAATCATAGTTTTAATGACGACTATGATTTCGACTTTGATATTCCGCCAATTCCAGATATCTCTGTTAACATTCCCGATATTGACACAACCGAATGGCGAAAGATGGCAAAAGAAATTCAAAAAAATGTTTATGATAATCTTTCCCGCCACCCGATACACATTCCGCATATCGAATTCAACAATGACGAGTTCAGAAAATCCATGAAACAGTGGAAAGAGAATTTTAGAAAAGATTCGGCTAATTGGAAAGTTGATATGAAAGATTTCAAGGTTAACATGGAAAAGTTCAAAGAAGAGATGAAAAAAAGCGGACCGAATAGCGAAGCTTTCAAGAAAAGCATGGAAGATTTAAAAGTGAATATGGACAAGTTAAAAATAGAGATGAAAAATTTAAAAGACTTTATTCATGAGACAAAGGCAGAACTCGTTAAAGACAATTTGATTAAGGAAGGAGACGATCTTGAAGATTTTACTCTTTCAAAAGACGAAATGATTGTAGGCGGGAAAAAAGTTTCGCCGGAACTCCACAAAAAATATTTAGAAATCTATAAGAAAAATTTTGGAAAAGAGTTAACCGGGGACAAGAAGGTCAGAATTAATGATTAATTCAGAACACTCAGTTCAGTTCTCTTTTCTTGCCCAGAAAGGAGAACTGGATTAGGTTACTTATTAAGATTTACCAAAGCTTCCTTTATCAACTCTTCTATTGAAACATCCGGCGACTTATCTGAAATTGCACGTACCATTCGTTCTGCAACTTTTTGATTATAGCCAAGATTTACAAGCGCCGCTATTGCATCGGAAGAAACACTTGATTTGCTGAAAGATACGCCGTCAATTATTTCAACCACCGATTCAACCTTATCGCGCAATTCAATCACCATCCGCTCTGCGGTCTTTCTGCCGATACCGGGTATTGAGATGAGTCGTGATACATTTCCGCTTTTGAGTGCATCTTTCAAATCTTCAATTTGAATTCCGGATAAAATACTTTGTGCGGATTTCGGTCCTATGCCGCTGACGCTGATGAGCAATTCAAACATCTCTTTTTCTGCCATTGTATAGAAGCCGAAGAGATCCATTGCAGACTCGCGTACACTTAAGTATGTAAAGAGAGAAGCTTCTTCTTTATCGGCAATTTTTTCAAATGTACTGATTGAAATGTTTACCAGGTAACCAACACCGTTTACATCTATCAAAAGTTTTGTTGGCTTTTTCGAAATTATTTTTCCGTGCAGGTAACCGATCATATAGTAACAAGTATTTAGTAGTTAGTATTTAGCTGTTAGAAGATACGATTTGTTAGACAATAACTCTATCCGGATTTTCTGCAATAAATTCTTTCCAGTTCTTACTTTTTTTTGAAAAGGAATTCATCTTGAAAGCATGACAAACAGCAACCGCGAGCGCATCGCTTTCATCAAATTTTATTTTAGTTCTTCGAATAGCGAGAAGCTTTTTGATCATATACTGAACCTGATCTTTTGATGATGCGCCGTTGCCGACTACTGATTTTTTAATCTCACGCGGTGAATATTCTTTTATCGGCAGATCATTGTGGATTGCCACAAGCATAGAAACCCCGCGCGCATAACCGATCTTTAAAGCCGATTGAACATTCTTTCCGTAGAAAGCTGTTTCAAGAGCAAACTCATCCGGCTTGAATTGCTTTATTAATTTATCGAGATCATTATAAATTGTCTGAAGGCGCGGAGGCATCTCTTTTGTAACGGAAATTTTTATAACTCCCGCAGAGACATATTGCAGTTCATTGTTATCAAAATCAATTATCCCGTAGCCGGTAAAAATTGTTCCGGGATCAACACCAAGTATTCTCATCAAAACCTAATAGTTATTATTTAAGTTTGTCATTCCAGCGAAAGCTGGAATCCATGGATTCCGGATCGTGCCTCGATTTCATCGTGACTTGTCCGGAATGACATGATAAGGGATCAATCATTCAATAAAATCAGCATTCGAAAATACATTTTGAACATCATCGCTTTCTTCCAATGCCTCAATCAATTTCATCAGTTTTTCGGCTTCGTCACCTTTAATGGGAACACTGTTTTTTGCTATCCACTGCAAAGATGCGTTTTCAACAATCAATTTATTATCGAGTATTTTTTTTCTAACAGTCTCAAAATTTTCCAACGTAGTTGTTACTTCAAAAAAATCTTCTTCTGTGGTAAGATCATCGGCGCCGGCATCAAGAACAATTTCCATCAAATCATCTTCACTTTTTCCATCGCGTTTAAGAGTAATAATACCTTTACGCTCAAACATCCACGCAACGGAACCTGTTTCACCCATATTTCCCAATCCCCGACTGAAGATATGTCGTATTTCGGCAACGGTTCTATTTTTATTATCCGTTGCTACTTCGATAAGAAGAGCAACACCGCCGGGACCATATCCTTCATAAGTCAATTCGGAAATTTGAGAACCTTCAAGTTCACCTGTCGCTTTTTTAATTGCGCGGTCAATATTATCTGCAGGCATGTTTGCGGATTTGGCATTGTCAATTGCAAGGCGTAATCTTGGATTGCCGTCCGGATCTCCGCCCGCCTGTCGTGCGGCAATTGTAATTTCTCTAATTAATCTGGTAAAAATTTTTCCGCGTTTAGCGTCAAGAGCTCCTTTTTTTCTTTTTATAGTAGCCCATTTGGAGTGACCCGACATAAAAATTCTCCCTTATGAATTTCCGTTTGAACTTTGCAAACCAGCTTGGTTTTCTTTTATATGAATATCTTTAATGCGAATTTGCGGATAGGTTTTACCTTCCTTTTGAACTGATTCGATCGTGTATACAATATCAATCAAATTTTTTTCTTTATCAATAATTGAAGCAAAGGCGCCAAGGTTAAATCCTATTGCATCAAAGATCTTATCATTTCCATTCTGACGTAAGCTTGTAACAATATGGTTAACTCCGACTATTCTTGGAGAATTTACCACTGTAACATTCTCGCTCATAAATACCGGGCGCATATTTCCCGGACCGAAAGGTGCGAACTGATCTAGCACTCGAATAAATTTAGGAGAAATTTCTGAGAACGAAATTTTTGTATCAACGTGAAGTTCATGCAGTTTATTTTCCGCGGTCATGTTTTGGCGCAGAATAAAATTAAATCTTTCTTTGAACTCATCTAGTTTTTCAATTTCAATTGCAAGACCTGCCGCTGCTTCATGTCCTCCAAATTGCAACAATAAATCTTCGCAGCTTTGAAGCGCTTCATAAATATTAAATCCATGAATACTGCGCGCTGAACCCTTTGCAACTCCGTCAATCGTAGTTAACATCACCGCCGGCCGGTGAAATTTTTCTACTAAGCGGGAAGCCACAATTCCAATAACACCGGGATGCCAATCGTCATAATGCAGAACTATTCCAAGATCGGAATCCATGTTAATTTCAGAATCAACGAGCTGCATCGCATGAGAGAAAGTCATCTCGTCAATTTTTCTTCTTTCTGTATTTTCATCTTCAAGAACCTGGGCAAGTTCCAATGCTCTTTTGGGGTCGTCTGTTGTGAAAAGTTCCACTGCACGGTTAGCATCACCGAGTCTTCCAACTGCATTAATGCGAGGTGCAATTGTAAAAACAATTTGTCCGGCATTAAGATTTCCCGGTTCCATTCGTGCGCTTTTTAGTAATGCAACTATGCCCGGACGAGGATTAGTGTTGATAAGATCAAGTCCTTCTTTTACAAGAACTCTGTTTTCATCAACCAATGGGACAATATCTGCAGCGCCCGCAAGCGCGACAAGATCTAGATACTTAAGCGCTAATTCTTTTTTCCCAATTCGTTCGCCCACAGCACTTGCGAGTTTAAAACCAACGCCTGCACCGGAAAGATGTTTAAATGGATAATTACAGCCCGGCTTAATAGGATCCAAAACCGCATATGCGTTTGGAATCTTTTCTTTCGATTGGTGATGATCACAAACAATGGTTTCGATTCCGAGAGAATTTGCATAATCAATCTCTTCAACGGCTGTAATTCCACAATCTACCGTGATAATGAGATTTACACCGTGTTCTTTAAGAATATCAATGCTCGTTATAGAAACGCCGTAACCTTCCGTTAGACGATTAGGAATATATGTTTCAACATTAGCACCAAGTTCTTTCAAGAATAGATACATCAACGCTGCGGAACATGTGCCGTCAACATCATAATCGCCGTAAACACATATTTTTTCATTGTGTGTAAGCGCGTGTATAACTCTTTGTGTTGCCTCGTGCATTCCATTCATTAAGAACGGATCATAAAGCGTCTCGAGAGAGGGACGGAAATAATTTTTTGCTTCGTAGAAATTTGTAATGCCTCGTTGTATTAAAAGATTGGCAAGAATATTTGAGACATTAAGGCTATCAGCCAGCGCAAGAGTAGCTTTTTCGTCCGGCGCTTCTTTTAAGTTCCAGCGTTTGTTTTGCATGGTACCTTCTAAAGAAGAGTACCAGATGATTCATGTCTGTAAGCCGAATTTTGTTCCCCGATAAATCGGGGTAGCAGTTATTTGTCTTGCCCCGAAATTACTTCCGGGATCTAGCGGTCTACCCGAAGATATTCAAAGCGAACAACTTTGTCTGAGGGAAAACCCTACAGAAAATCTTCTGCTCGACCTTGCACCAAGTGGGGTTTACCATGTCCCGCATAAGCGGGATCCCGTTCATCGCGGGACCGCCGATGTTACCACCGACGCGGTAGGCTCTTACCCTGCCATTTCACCCTTACTCCAAGACAAGCTCGGAGCGGTATTTTTTCTGTGGCACTTTCCGTATTCCCAAAACATGAGAACCCCGGGCGTTACCCGGCACTTTGTTCTGCGGAGTTCGGACTTTCCTCTATTCAAGAAGATACTCCTTAAATAGCAACTGCCCAACATGAACCATCTGCTGTTCTTCTACTTATTTATTATTTAACAATTATTTTCAACTGAGGTAAATATAACAAAAAAAGGGTGCCTGCGCATCAGCAAAAATTTGACTGGAACTTAATTCTGATCTTCAGATAATTAAAGCAATTTTGGAGTATAATTTTTGAAAAGAAGACCGTTCTTTATTTATGCCGAAAACTAACCTATGACAAGTTGATTTAATCTGCGGAAAAAATCAATTGCCCATAAGGTGAGTTATAAAGCGCATGTTTTTTGAGGTTGCGTTGGACATAATTATCTTTCCTATTGCGGTTAGTGGAACCGCCAGAAACATACCAACTATTCCCCAGATATAACCCCAGATTAATAGAGAAAGGAGGATTACAAGCGGATTCAACCCCAGGCGGTCGCCGAATATTTTGGGCTCTATTATGTTGCCGATTATATTTTGCACAACTATTATTACTGCGGCAAGCAAAGCCGCATACCCAAAAGATTCATATTGTACAAGCGCCATCAAAGCGGGAAGAATTACTGCAATCACAGAGCCAACGTTAGGAATGAAATTTAAAAGAACTGCCAGAAACGCCCAGATTATAAAAAACTCAATCTTAAAAAGCCACAAGATAAAACCAACAATCACTCCAACCGATAGACTAATTAACAACTTTGTTATAACATATCTTTGGACTTGCTCAGTAATATCTTTTATAGTCTTCTGAAGTTTTATTTCCCGCTGAATTGTCATAGTCTCAAGGTCTGTTTCAGTTGAATCTGTAATGTTAGGTTTACCTCCCTTCATAAATTTTTTTAATGATGACCGAACTCCTTTTTCAACATAACGCGTTCTGATCGCTTCAAAAATTTTATCGTGACCGCTGTTGATAAAGATAAAAAAGAAAAACACAAGTAATACCGCCACAACTACCGTTAACGTTGAAGAAAAAACTCCGCTTGCTAAATCGCCTACATCAACAGACTGAAGAATTTTAGAGATATTAAAATGCGTAAGTAATCTGTTCTTTAATCCGATAGAAACTGCCGACGAGCTAATAATGTGATTTAGTTTAGTTTCATACATTGGGAATTGTGTGCTGAACGCAATAAATCTATCAATGATTATTTTCGAAATTCCATAAAGAAGAGATGCTGTTAAAAATAGATCTATAAAAATTACTATTGGCAGCGGTATCTTTTTTGATTTCAAAAATTCGTTGAGCGGTTCAAAAAAGAAAAAGAGCAAGTAAGCAATTACAAGTGGAATGAATATGTGCTGAAGTTCTTTCAAGACAAAGCAGATAAAAAATAAGCCGATAAAGGAAACGAAAAACTTTACGACGGGGTCGCTAAATGATTTCTTCATAGTCTTAATTTCTATTTTTTCTCTCAATAATTTACTAAAAATGGATTTATATAACGTGAATTTTTAGTTAAATTTATGCAGAGTTTATATTTCCAACGAGGAGGAGATTTATGAAGCGGCTTTCATTCAAAATAAAAAGTAACCTTATCATTGTCCTCTATTTATTTATCACTTTCCCGATTCTGTCAAACCGCGTCGGCAATGATTCAAACGGAGATAATAGGAATCCCCTTGTTACTCATCCCGCGTGGAGCGTTAACGCAACAATTTATGAGGTAAATGTTCGTCAATACACGCCGGAAGGAACATTCAAAGCTTTCGCTCCATCTATGCCCAAGTTGAACGAAATGGGAATTGGCATTCTTTGGTTCATGCCCATTAATCCAATTGGCGAATTAAACAGAAAAGGTCCTCTTGGAAGTTATTATTCCGTTAAAGATTATACTGCAATCAATCCGGAATTTGGAACGATAGACGATTTTAAAGCAGTAGTCAAACAAGCGCACGCAATTGGTATGCACGTAATAATTGATTGGGTTGCTAACCACACATCATGGGATAATGTTTGGACTAAAACTCACCCCGAATATTACAAGAAAGATAAAAATGGAAATCATGTTTCTCCTTTTGATTGGACTGATGTTATCTCTTTAGATTACAGCAACAAAGAATTGTGGAACTCGATGCGCGATGCGATGAAATTTTGGATTGAGCAGTGCGATATTGACGGATTCCGATGCGATGTTGCAGCAATGGTTCCGCTTGAATTCTGGAAATGGGTACGCCCTCAGCTTGAGGAAGTTAAACCAATTTTTATGCTGGCAGAAGCAAACGAGCCGGAACTTCATCAAGCATTTGATATGACATACAACTGGCAGTTGAAAGATCTATTTGTAGATTGTGCTAAAGGATACAAAAACGCAGAGGATTTTTACAAATATTACGACAAAGAAAAAACAGAATATCCCGTTGACGCTTATAGAATGGATTTTACATCGAATCACGATGAAAACAGTTGGAACGGAACCGACAAAGAAAGATACGGCAATGCGGCTGAAGCGTTTGCTGTTGCTTCTGCACTTCTACCGGGAATGCCGCTTGTATATAACGGCGAAGAAGCCGGTTTAGACAAACGATTACTTTTTTTCGAAAAAGATTTAATTGATTGGAAAGAAGATAAAATGCGCGGGATTTACACAACGCTTTTCCGCCTCAAGAAGGAAAACAAAGCTTTGTGGAATGGCGCGTCCGGCGGAGAATTTCAAAAAATAAGTGCCGATGATAAAAATATTTTTGCGTATGTTAGAGAAAAAGATGGCGATAAGGTTGTAGCATTCTTTAATTTTTCAGCATTGAAAAAGGAGATCTCGGTTTCCGACTCAAAGCTTGAAGGAACGTATAAAAATCTTTTTACCGGCATTGCAACACAGTTAAGTTCGCCGTACAAAATAATTCTTGAGCCATGGAGCTACCAGATATTAATTAAGATTTAGGGGGAAGTGGTTGATGATAAAATGCTAAAAACACATTGTCCCATAAACTCTCTAAACTATGGGTCATAAAGAAAAAATATCTTCCTCTAATAAAATCGTTTACATCCTAATTCTCAGCGCAGGATTAGTGATGGCGCTTACCGTTCTCTTCAGTTTGTTTATGGGGCTTAGAACAAACTTCTTCTATTCAACACTTCTTAACTCTGCTTTCGAAATAAAATCTAATTTGCTGAAGGCGAGAACGGAATTTATTAAAAACATTGAACAGCCCTCTCAGGAAACAGTCAGAAGCGCTTTAGAATACCTCGAGTTTGTAGAATATAATGCTACGCTGGTGCTTGAACAAAAGGATGCGACAAACATTATTCCCATTCCAATTGATAATCACGATTTAAAAGTTAGTGTTCAAAAACTTCAGGTTCTTCTTTTCGATTACAGAGCGCTTTCTTTAAAAATTTCTTCCAAAGAAAACAGCGTTACCGATGCTGAGTTAAGGGTTGAATGGGAAAAACTTTTCAAGCAAATAGAAAACAAATCAACCATGATAGAGAAACAAATTCATGCAATAGTAAAAGTACAGGTTGATAATTTTAGAATCACTCAATTTGTACTAATCGGCATAAGTCTAATTCTTTCCTTCAGCACAGCATTTGTACTTTACCGATCGGAAAAAATAAAAGTGGCGTTCATACGCAAAATTGAAAACGCAAATCTTAATTTAGAAAAAGGATTAAGAAAGACTACCCGCGTTGAAGAAGCTCTTCAAAAAAGCCAGAGACAGTTAGATACATTAATTCAAAATTTACCGGGTATGGTTTACAGATGCAGACTTGATAGCCCATGGGATTTTGAATTTGTTAGCGATAAATGCCTGACAATAACCGGATACAAAGCCGCTGATTTTATGTCTGGCAAATCCGTTCCCTACTACGATCTAATCCATCAGGACGACAAGAAGAAAACTTTAGAGCAGGTTAAAAACGCTGTTGAAGAGAGAAAACCATATCAATTAGTATATAGAATAAAAACAACCGGCGGCTACGAGAAATGGGTTTGGGAACAGGGTGTGGGAATTTTTTCTGACGAAGAGGATGAATTAGTTGCACTCGAAGGATTTATTACAGATATCACAGAGCAGAAAACGGGCGAAGATCAAATCTCACTTCAAAGCAACGCGCTTGAAGCGGCTGCGAACAGTATTGTTATTACGGATGTAGAAGGAAAAGTTATTTGGGTTAATTCCGCATTTACAAAATTGACCGGCTACACAAGCAGCGAAATATTTGGTAAATCTCTTAGCATCTTAAAATCCGGCGTTCATCCGCAAAGCTATTACGATTATATCGAACAAACTATAAAAACGGGTGAGATTTTTAGGGGAGAAATAATCAACAAACGCAAAGACGGTACTTTATATACCGAGGAATTCACAATTACACCGGTTAAAAATTTATCGAATGAAATTATTTATTATGTAGAGATTAAGCAGGACGTAACCGAAAGAAAGAAAGCGGAAGAAGCATTAAGAGAGAGCGAACTTAGATTTAGAGGATTATACGAAAATGCAACCATTGGAATTTACCGCACTACTCCGGAAGGTAAAATCGTTATGGCTAATCCTACTCTTCTAAAAATTCTCGGCTACAATTCATTTGAGGAAATTGCTAACCTAGCCGCAATGGAAACTTATGTAGACCCTAAAACCCGCGACTTTTTTAAGACTGAACTTGAGCAGTATGGAAAGATCTTTGGGTTCGAAACCAAATGGAGAAAAAAAGACGGATCAATAATTTTTGTTAGAGAAAGCGCGCGCTCAGTAAAAGATGACGAAGGAAACATCTTGTATTACGAAGGCACATTAGAAGATATAAATGACAAAAAAAGAATAGAAGAAGCTCTCGTTGAAGCGAAAGAACATGCCGAACAATCGGATAGACTTAAATCGGAGTTCCTCGCTCAAATGTCGCACGAAATCCGCACTCCGTTAAATGTGATTTTAAGTTTTACCGGAATGATGAAAGAGGAACTTCAGGAACAAGTTGATGACGAATTAAAAAATGCCTTTGATGTAATTGAAGATGAAGGCAAACGAATAATGAGAACGGTTGAACTTATACTTAATATGTCCGAACTACAAACCGGATCCTATTCTTTCCGTTCTAAAAAATTCGATCTCTTCAAAGATGTACTTCAGAAGAGTCACAAAAGTTTTCAAAAAATTGCTGAAAAGAAAAATATTCTTTTCGGTCTTTACAACAACAGCGAAGACACAACGATAGAGGCGGACGAGTATTCCGTTAATCAGGTCTTTCACCATTTGATTGAGAATGCCATTAAATACACTTCCGCGGGAAAAGTTGATGTAATAATCGGGCGCGATCCCCGCAACAATTTATATGTTGATGTTATAGATACGGGCATTGGAATAGCAAGTGAATTTTTACCAAAGTTATTTTCTCCTTTTACCAGAGAAGAGCAGGGCTACACACGAAATTTTGAGGGGAACGGTTTGGGCTTAGCATTGGCAAAAAAATATTGCGACCTTAACGGCGCCGAAATAAAAGCTACAAGCGTTAAAGGGAAAGGAACAACATTCCGCGTTACGTTTCCAAATCAAAGCTGACCTTTATGAAGCTCACATTTAAACCGTTAACGGAAAAAACTTGGCGCGATTTCGAAAATCTTTTTGGTGAGCGCGGCGCTTGCGGCGGGTGCTGGTGTATGAGCTGGCGGTTAAAATCCTCGGAATTCGAAAGACAGAAGGGACTTGGCAATAAAAAAGCAATGCGGCTTCTGGTCAAGAACAATGAACAGATTGGAATAATCGCATTTATGGGAAAGCAACCTATCGGATGGTGTGCCGTTGCGCCAAGAGAAAAATTTGTGCGGTTAGATAATTCACGCGTATTGAAAAGAGTTGACAACGAACCGGTTTGGTCAATAACATGTTTTTTCATAATTAAAGAATTCAGAAGAAAAGGAATCTCAACAGAATTACTTAACGCTGTTATCAGTTTCTGCAAAAAGAAAAAAGTAAAAATACTTGAAGGATATCCGACTGTTCCATACAACAAAAATATTCCCGCTGCTTTTGCCTGGACGGGTATTCCAACATCGTTTGAAAAAGCCGGTTTTGAAGAGGTAGAAAGAAGAAGCAAATCACGACCTATTATGAGGTACCATTTATAATTATTAAAAATCGAGGAGAGAAGATGAAATCAAAGTTTACTGCAATTGTTTTACTAATATTTTTCAGCTCGCTCGCTTACGCGCAAGACGATATTAATTCGACCACAATTAAAAAAGTTGGAGATAACTTTCCTGAATTTACGACAACATCTCTAAACGGAACTCCCTTTTCGTCAGAAGCGCTAAAGAATAAAGTGGTTTTAATAAATTTTTGGGCTACCTGGTGTCCTCCATGTAAAGCAGAACTGCCTCTTCTGCAAAAAAATATTTACGATAAAATTAAAGACGCTAACTTTACTGTTCTTTGCATCTCCCGCGGAGAGAAAGAAGAAGTTGTCAAAAAATTCATAGAACAATATAAATACACATTCCCCGTCTATCTTGATAAAGACGCGAAGACATACAATCTGTTTGCCTCGAAATATATTCCGAGAAATTTTGTTATTGGCAAAGATGGAAAAATAAAATGGGCAAGCACTGGCTTTGTTCTAAATGAATTTGAAAAAATGATAACCTTAATTGAAGAAGAGTTGAAAAAGTAATTTGGTGAATCGAAATGCCCGGTAACGGAATTTATATTTTTTCGAATCGGGCATCTTGTTTCAGGAATCGTTTTTCAGCAGTTTCTCTTTACAGATCTCCAGATTTTTCTTTTGCTCACCGCTTACTTCCGGATATTTTAGATCCATGCTTTTCATAGTTTCAATTATTACATCAGAAATAGCAAGCCGCGTAAACCATTTTTTATCCGCCGGAATTATATACCACGGTGCAAACTTTGTGCTTGTTGCGCTAATTGCTTCTTCATAACATCTCATATAATCATTCCAATATTCCCTTTCCGTTAAATCGCTCGCAGAGAATTTCCAGTTCTTAGCCGGATCATCAATTCTTTCGAGAAATCTTTTTGCTTGTTCCTCTATTGAAACGTTCAGATAGAATTTTAAGATGTACGTTCCGTTTTCATATAGATATTTTTCAAAATTTCGAATCTGATTAAACCGTTCTTCCCAAATATTTTTATTTATAAACTCTGCCGGGATTTTTTCCGAGTTAATCAAATTGTGAACACGAACAATTAAAACCTCTTCATAATATGACCGGTTAAAAATTCCAATCCGTCCCCGTTCCGGCAACGATTTGCTTGTCCGCCACATATAATCGTGATTAAGTTCTTCGGCCGAGGGCTGTTTGAAACTGAAGACTTGTGTTCCCTGCGGATTCAATCCGCTCATTACATGTTTAATTGCGCTATCTTTGCCAGCCGCATCCATTGCCTGAAAAATAATGAGAAGCGAATATTTATCCTGCGCGTAAAGTTTCTCTTGAAGTTCTGACATTTTTTCGATGTTCTTTTCCAGCAGTTCTTTGCTCTCTTCTTTTGAATCCAGTTTGCCGGTAAAATCTGTTTCTATTTTAGAAAGATTTATTTTATCGTCTTTGCGGGCTCTAAATTTTTCTATGTCCATTGGCATCTCTATTTAATTTACTAAGTGATGATAAGCGAAGCGGGGAGAATAATCAAGGAGAAGTTTCAAACCGGTTATTTATTGCCAATGCCGTGGAAGGAATTTTTGTCATTCACTAACGATTTTCTAGTCACTTATTTCGCGCGATAAACTCCGTGCATTGAGATGACGGATCGTTTTTCATCGTTATTTGTTCTTGATTATTCCTTATATCCAATCATAAGCGATGAACCGAAGCTGGTATTTTTTCTTTCTATTTTTTTGATACCGGCATTTGTAAACCAATTCTTCATTTCAGTTCCCGTGTATGTATCGCCCCGCTCTGTTCCAACAAGCATATTAAGCGCAAAGAAAGCACCACCCGCCGGTTCGGTTCTATCTTCATTCATCACCCAATCTTTAATAACTATCTGCCCGTCTGTGTTGAGTGAGTTATAACATTTTTTTATTAGCAGATTATTTTCATCGAAGCTGTTTATATGCACAATTGCGGAAAGAAAAATTAAATCGTACCCGCCGCCAAAATCATCCACAAGGTAATCGCCACTCAAATACGAAATTTTATCATCCATTTTTTCTTGTTCAACGTATCGGCTTGTTATTGGAATAACATTTGGAAGATCAAAAACAACAGCAGACATACTGGGATTTTTTTTGATAAACTCCATCGCAAATGCGCCTGAACCGCCACCGACATCAAGCATTTTTTTTGAAGCGGAAAGATCGAGCATCAACGCCGTTATCTTTGCCTCTTTAACACCGCGGTAATGCATTGCACCAATAAACGATTCCAGCCAATCAACTCCTCCGGGAGAAGGCTTACGCTCTGCGGCAGAAGTTCCCGCCTTAACAGATTCTGTTAACGAACTCCACGTGTTCCACAAACCCAACGAATGGAAAAGTCCTCCCATAAATTCCGGCTTGTTTTTAACTAAGTATTGAGACGCGTTTTCGGAATTAAAAAATTTTCCGTGAACTTTCCTTAAAAAACCAAGGGCGACAAGCGCGTTCATCAATCTGTCGGTTGCCCTCTCGTCGGCATTAATTTTCTTCGCGACTTCTTTTGAAGGCAGCATCTGTTTATCGAGTGTTGTAAAAAGACCAAGTTCAATTGCGGATAAAAGTATTCTGCTCTGCTGAAATGAATTAGCAAGCGCGCGGATCTCTTCCGGTTTAAGATAATCGTTTTGTGTGTTCATACTGTGACAGTCTGTTATTTTTTACTAATTAAATTTAACTGTCTTCAGATCATATTTCCATTTTTTGAAGAACATGGCTTTTTTAGAAAAGCTATTCCCGCTAATTGTATTTTTTCTTCTTAAACTAATGAGAACGAAATGATAGGGTGGGAATTGACTAGACTGTGTTTATTTAAAAAGAAAAATCCCGCATAAGCGGGATTCTTCTTACTTATTTAACCGCACCCTTACTTCATCAAAATCATTTTCTTGCTGATGTTGACATTGCTGCCGCTTAATCTGTAAATGTACATTCCGCTTGCCAGTTTACCGGCATCAAAGTTTACTTTGTAATATCCTGATAAATATTCGTCGTCACTAAGCAGATTTACTAACTGACCGAGAATGTTATAAACCGATAAATTGTATCTGCCGTTCTGAGGAATTGTAAATTCTATTGTTGTCGAAGGATTAAAAGGATTGGGATAATTTTGTTCCAGCTTAAATTCTTTTGGAAGTGAATACTCTATTATTATTTCTTTCGACCAGCTTCCACCTTTGTTGTCTGTAATTAAAAACTTGAGTGTGTCTTTCTGTGTTCCGGGAATGCGCTTTGCATCGAACGAAAAGAGAGTTTTTCTTTCTTCATTTGGTCTCAATTTGCTTATTGAAACGAGGTTATTACACAATTCAATTCCTATCGGATTGTTTGAAAGAGTAACCGTTAGTTTCTCTATATCTGTTGTTTGGGATTCGTTTAGGATACTCAGAGCAATCTCGTTGCTTTTTGTACCGGGAATAACTTCGTAACTGTTTTGAGCAAGCAGCGAGGTGGTTATAAATAATATTATTAAAGATATTCTTTTCATAATAATTTATCTCCTTACTTACATCTTGGTGAATCTTTAGATGCTTCTGCTTTTTCTTTATCTAACTTCCACATCAACTTCTTGTTCCCCTCAAACTTTACTGAAAATACTTTATCATGTTTTCCATGCAAGAATACGGTTGGTTGTCCTCTCTCTTGAGGTGCCGGATCAAACTTATTTTCACTTTCATGATCTAACAACACGGAGCCCTCGTTTTTATTATCGTAGCCAAACCAGGCTTCATATTTAGTTGGAGAGGTTTCTACTATACAATTAAGAAGAGGCAGAACAGAGTATGGTAATTTTTTATAAAGTCGAAAAGTCAGTGTATCGGTATTTATCCACTTATTTGTAGTGACCCAAACGGGAATAGATATTTCCCCATCCTTCACTTTTTTCTCATCGTTGTCCTTCCTCTTTTCATCTTCTCTACTTTCAGAATCATTTAGATCAATTTTTGTCTGCAGCAACGTATTTGACATAAACGTGGTTTTGCACGGCTTGCCGTTCCAGCTTATTACTGAGGCCGGTCTAAAATAATTTCCTTCGACTGAAAGAATGAACTCTTTGGTTTTAGTTACCGTAATTGCGGGTATGATTGTTTTTATAATTGGCAGCTTTGGCAAACGTTCTAATATGTATTTCGGGTAATAGTATAAAAACTTATAACCATCTGATGTTACAAATTGATTTGTATTTGTTACAGGATCCTGGTAAGCATGAATAATTGCTGTTTGATACTGATTTATTTTAAATGCTGCGCCAAGGCTGTCACTGCTGTTAAGTTTTGTTTTTGCATCGTTGATTAAATTTTGAAGTTGTAAGGAGAAGGCCGCATCTCCAAGCCAATTTAATGGAACACATTGAGTGTGATATGAAAGCAAGGAGTCAACCATTATGCTTACGGTAGAACTACTATCTGGAAGAATCGGCTTAAATAATTTTAAGGGCAATTTGCACCAATCGGCATATCGAGGGGAAAGACCAGATTGATTTTGCAAAACGAAATTATAATCATAAGGTGAACCATACTCAGTGAGTAAACTTTTGAGTATCTGCGCTTTAACATAATTGCTAGAATCTATTAGCGCTTGATTGGCTAAAAAAGAACGCATTTCGTTAGTTTTATGTTTACTTAAGAACTCTTGCAAATATACAACTCTGGATGATGATCTCGTCTCTTGCAAAAATCTTTGCTTAACTAACGGCAGCATTGGCTCTCCGTATATTTTGTACAATTCATACGTGGCAGAGTAGCTGTTATCAAGCTCGTTTGATTCATTAGCAATTTTTAATAATTCCGATTTCGCTTTCTGTTCATCTTCCGGAACATTCTTAATAATCATTGGCAGTAATGCAGTTGCTAGCCATTCAATGGAAGAATGATATTTATCTAATATCTCATACAAATAATTACGGTTGGTATAATCACCAAGTCGAAATAATATATAGTTTGCTGCAACCTTGTAATACAGAGACCAATAAACAGAATTTGAAAAGCTATAGTGATTTACAGAATCTATAAAAGCAAGCGTTAAAGGATGGGCTTGATCTGAGCCAAGAACCTGAAGCGTTCTTAAAAATTCAAATTGAACTTCGGGGCTTTGTTTCCAAAGGTTTTGGATCAGACCTGGAATTGCCTCTACAATTTTATATTGTGAGATAATTCTTACAGCATTCTCCGGAGAACTAACAGTACCTGTTGAATCTACATTAGCGAGATTTGCAATTAATGATTGTTTTATTTCTGGTGTAATTACCTGGGCAGTATAAGTACTAAAAAATGATACTAATAATAAGCCTAATAATAATATTTTATTTATCGTTTTCATTTTATCACCGCTCATTAAATTAATAATCTTTGTATATAATTATTTAATACATTTTGTACAGAATCATCACCCTGCACGTTTTGCTGATATCCCTCGCTTTCGCTTTCCAATCCCCACCTAAATTGTAATTGTACAGAAAATGCCTTTATCCAGTCATTAACATGACCTTGTGCACTCTTCAATACTTCTGTTTCGTTTTTTATCTCGGTACACGCGGGCTTAAATCTTAAATAGTCGGCTTTAAAATGTACATTATCATCATTAAATAAGTCATTCATTATTCTAATGAAATCTCTTTTGTGTACATTTTCATGAGCGACCGTAGCCTCAAAGACATAGTAATCTTGACCACCTCCATATTTTCTTTGGCTTTCTATATCATCATATGCTTTCACAATGTTTAATATGGAAATTGTATCGACATCTGTTATATGGAATAGCGCACTTTTATGCATCCTTTTAATATTGTCATAGCAAAAATCTAAAGTATAGTTAATAAGTATTTTATTTGCGGGCTCAATATTTATTTGCCAATGTTTCTCGTCTGTATTATAGCAAACTTTAATATCCCTTGCTGCAGGCGGTCTTGCATAATTTTCAGCTATTAGCGGTGGTCCAAATCCACCTCGTAATTTATCATTATCACATTCATTGTGAGTAAATTTCAAAGGCTCAGGTATAAGATCAAAAGTAGGAACTACAGGTGGAGTTGTTGTTTTGCATTTTGCGGTTTTCTCACAATCACCACCAATCTTTCCAATCGGAAAGTCTACATTCGTATAAGTATAATTACCGGCAGCACAGTAACCATTATCGACTGCTTTTGCGATAAATTTTCTGTTCAAATCCAGCGCTGCACTAATATTCATATTCTGATTCACAGCATTTTTATTTTTTTGTGGGTTGTTTCCTGTAGGTATTACCGAACTCGCAACAATTTCACCTTCTTCTACTATGGGTGCCCCTACTCTCAAAACCACGGAATCCGCATCAACACTAATAGAGTCAGCAACCACAAATCTTATCGGCTGTTGAATGCTGCTAAAATAATCTCTCTTTGTTCCCCCTGCATCCATTATCATTCCAAGTCCGCATCCCTCTTTTATTCCGATTTCAAAATGAGTTGTATCGGGATAATTAGATTCCCAGCCATATTTATTATTAACCTTTTTCACAATAATATTTACCGTGTCTCCCGGAGATAGACTTTCCTTTTCAAAATATGCTCTTACATATTCGGACTGGAGAATTGTAAGTGTATCGCTTCGTTGAAGTCCATTAGAAACTCCAAGCACTTTTACTTTCTTTGGAAATGAACTATTGAATGATTTGCAGGTTACCGAATACCTGTCGTAATCATCAAGAGAGGCTGTGATAAAGTTGCCTAATTCCTCTTGTAACATTTCATCGAAGAATACAACGTCTGGGTCAGTAGTGGCAAAACTTAACGCAACACTTTTATCTTGTGGCTCAGAATCGTGATTGTACTGTATTATAAATAAACTTCTATCATTTGCATAAGCCAAAGGATTGTAGAATGAAATTTGAAAATCGAATGGCGGTGGTGGCGGTGGAATTTCATTAAATGTAAATGTGGCAGTTCTTGTCCCTCCAAAATAAAACGCCATTTCATACCCGGCTAAAAATCTAGTATTGCCATCTGGAGCTACCCATGTTACACTGAATCCCACAGTAGAAACATAGTCTTCACCGCTACTTATGCTTACCTGGTATGTTCCGTTTATGGCGGGTGTCGTCAAAAGAAGAAGCGGAGTACTATATCCCGCACAACTCCCGGAAATAGAAATCGTCCCCTGACCTGAAACCGTTGCCGAGTATGGTCTTGCACCATTAAATAAAAATTCAATTGGTGAATAATTAGTTGTGATTGACAAATGAGGCAAGATTGGGTTTATCGCAATCTTTTCTTTAATCTTTACCTGAGAATAGATAGAACCAATAGAAAAAAATAAAGAGAGAGGAATTAGAAGAAGGAGAAAAGGAATTTTTTTTGAAAGGAGAAGAAGGGAAACCATGGGCGCCCCCGATTAAATTATTTCTGCTGAGCTATGGTAAGGATAATTTCAATTTGTGTCAAGTAAAATTTAAATGATATGGGTTATCATTTGATGGAAGGAATATTCTCTTTAAAAAGAAAAATCCCGCATAAGCGGGATCTTCCTTACTTATTTAACCGCACCCTTACTTCATCAAAATCATTTTCTTGCTGATGTTGACATTGCTGCCGCTTAATCTGTAAATGTACATTCCTGAAGCGAGCCTACTTGCGTCAAAGTTAACTTTGTGTTGTCCAACCGATAATTGATTATCAACCAGGTTAGCTACTTCTTCGCCAAGAACGTTGTAAACTTTCAAAGAATAAACTCCGGCTTTAGGAACCGCGAATTCTATTGTTGTTGTTGGATTAAAAGGATTCGGGTAGTTCTGAGCAAGTTTGAACTCTGTAGGAACTACTGCATTATCTTCAACTGCTGTAATGCTGTTGCTGCTTGTAATAGCGAAGACTTTTCCCTCTTTGGTACCAACATAAACATCGCTTGAGTTTGGATTAACCATCATCGAGCTGACACCGTTTCCGCTCATACCGAGTGAAGTCCATGTTGCACCGTTATCCGAAGAGACAAACACACCGTTTGTTAAAGAGCTTACATAAATCTTTCCGCTTAAATCAACAGAGATTGAGTAAACAAATGTTATATCGAGTGATGTAACTTTTGTAAAGCTTATTCCGTTATCGTCAGATCTGTAAAGACCATTTCCGTATGTACCCGAGAACAATGTGGTTGAAGTTGAAGCAAGAGACCAGATTACACTGTATCCGCAAGTTAATTTAGAGAAGTTCATTCCGTCTGTTGATTTGAAGATACCACCGCCAGCCGTTCCCGCAAATAACTCATTGCCTTTTATTGTTAGTGATTGAATTGCTAAGAATCCGCCGAATGTATTGTTGTTTAATTCAGTCCAAGTTGTTCCGTTGGTGGATTTGAATACTCCGAATCCCCATGTGCCGGCATATAATGTTGTTCCGTCTGTTGCAAGAGCGTGAATATCTTTTCCATCCAAACCAACGGCTGTTGTTCCGTCAAATTTGAATACACCTTTTTCTGTTGCGGCATATACGCTTCCGTTGAATTTAATCAGCGACCAGATAAATGATACGTTCATTCCGTTGTTAACTCTGGACCAATTCTTTCCGGCATCTGTTGATTTGTAAATCTTGCCGCCCCATGTTCCGGCGTAAATATTT
>JAKAKD010000098.1 GCA_021824635.1 Bacteroidota bacterium
ACAGGCAAAGAAAGTAAATTAAATCTTGGCAAGACTTTCAAAAAGATACAAGAATTTTTTGATAAACTATAAATCAAATACCACAACAAGGAGGAATCATGTCTAATTCAGAAAAACGTCCACGCTTTATCACTTTGGAAACTCAAAGACCAATGTCGGCACAAATTAAAGTTGTAGGAATTGGCGGTGGCGGCTGTAACGCGATTGACAGTATGATCGAGCGCGGATTGAGCGGGGTTGAATTCATTGCAGTTAACACAGATGCACAAGTTCTGGAAGAAAGCTTAGCCACTCAAAAAATTCAGATTGGCACAAATGTAACACGCGGACTCGGTGCCGGTGCGGATCCTAATGTAGGAAGAAAGTCGGCAGAAGAAGACAGAGAAAAAATTACCCGTCATCTTGAAGGCGCGGATATGGTTTTCGTTACATCGGGAATGGGTGGCGGAACAGGTACCGGTGCTGCGCCAATAGTTGCATCAATTGCAAAGAGTATGGGCGCGTTGGTGATTGGTATTGTTACAAAACCTTTCGGTTGGGAAGGTAAACAGAGAATGAAAAATGCGGATGAAGGTATTGCCGATCTTAAACAATACACTGACAGTTTGATCGTGATTCCAAACGGAAGAATTCTAAGCATTATTGATACGGCAACAGCGGCAAAAGCGGCTTTCAATAAACCGAATGAAATTTTGTACGAAGCAACAAGAGGTATTGCCGATATAATTACAGTAAAAGGAATTATCAATGTTGATTTTGCCGATGTTAGAACTGTAATGAGAGACAGCGGACAAGCTTTGATGGGTTGCGGAATTGCAAGCGGCGAGAACCGTTCTGTTGAAGCTGCTCAGAAAGCAATTTCATCTCCGCTTCTTGAAGGTGTTTCAATTAAAGGCGCAAAAAATATTCTTCTGAATGTTACCGGTCCAACAAATATGACAATGCAGGAAGTTGAAGCCGGAAACAATGTAATCTTTGATGCCGCAGGCGAAGAAGCAAATGTAATTTTCGGAACCGTTATCAAAGATCAGATGAATGAATATGTTTCTTACACTGTAATAGCAACCGGTTTTGAAACAAAGGCAAGCTCGCATACAATTAGTAACCTTAAAACCGAGAAGGCGGAACGTAAACAACAGGAAAAGAAAGTTGTTAATTACGGCGGTTTCTCTCCTAAACGCGGTCAGATGGAATTAGAGAACAGCGATGACTTGAATGTGCCGACTATTCTAAGAGTAAAAAAGAATTTGGATCTGTTCGATCAGAGTTCAATTGAAGCCGGTTTCAAAAATGAGCATAACGATTATAGCGATAGCGATTACTTCACAAATAAGAACAGAGACGAGGAAGACAGCTCTTCGTTCTTGAGAAAAATTATGGATTAAGAAATTTCCTTTATTGTAAAATGTAAAGGAGAATTATGAACGCGCTAATATTATTAGGCGCAATGTTACTTTTCATTGCGCTCTTTGCAACCAAAGCTGTAAGGGTTTTAAAATATTTAAAATCCGACGGCGAATAGTTAGTAAACATTAAAGGTCGCAATTGGTTTTCGCCTTGTTGTGGTAAACATAGAAATGAAAACCATTGCGGCCTTTATTATTACAAAATGCACCTTACCATCAATACATCGTTTCAAATCTCTCAGTTACTAATTGAAATTTTCTATTTATAACAAGTGTGAAAAAATAGAAGAAATTTTAATTTGACTAATTCAAATTTTTGGAATAGATTGTAATTGAAATTGTAGCATAACGGGAGGTAAAGTGATACATTTTCTTCCATCCTTAGTAATATCTTCTTTTAATTGCATTTTATACTTTCCAATTCAACACAATGAATTGCTTGTGGACCTATATTCTATTGGATTCACGTAGTACAATGATTTATTAAATTAAGTCTAAACAAAAAAAGGAATTTTATGAAAAAAATATGTCATTTATTATTAATAGCATGGCTAATCTATTTTGTATCAAACGACATTTTAGCTCAAGGAAGTAATGCAATAAATTCTGAAATAGCTAAAGATAGTTTAACAAACCGAAAAGCCTATGGAACTTTTGGTGTTGGGATTAAATATTTAATAGCGAGTACCGATCAGAGGTATAAAAATGAGATGAGCTCTTTATCATTAATGATTGGATTTGGAATTTTTCTCTCAAAAGACCAAGCCAATTCAATAGGACTTGAGATTAAACATTATAAGAATGGAATTTCTAATCAAGAAAAATATGAGGATGTCTACTTTTCGACAATATATTATAAATATTGTCTTCAATTTTATCGGAAATTTTGGTTTGCTCCACAAATCAATATTAATTATTTAAGTAATAACCCAGCAATGTTTCTATCGGTTGCTCTTGATTTGGGAATAGAGTACAAAACTGATTATTACAATATTTTTATTAAAAATAATTTTAATAGTTATCTCAATATCTCCAGCGTGAAAAAATTACCATTCATTTTAATTACAGGTATCTTAATTAAATTTTAATAAGGAGAATTACTTATGCAATCAATATCAATAAAAAAAATATTTATCTACATTTTTCTTTTATGCTTTCTTTTCTATACAGAATCTTCCTGTCATAAACAAAGGACTCACCAATATATAGTAAGAGAAGCATATCAATTGTTAAAAAAATATTTAGGTGATAGAGATGTCAATTACTTAAAAGATAAGATCGGTACAATTCAAACTGGTCAGTATATAAATGTCTGGCCAGATAATGGAGTACCATGGAGTGATGGAAAGGTTGTCGCTGGAGCATTTAGAGAAGATGAAGAAGATGTTGTTTATAAGTATGGGTCTGATGCACTTACTTATCCAACACGAATTGCTTGGTCCTCAGTTACTCATTTTTGGCAAGCTGATTATGGCGATAATGCTTTAACTAATATAGATTGGGGAGGAACTGATATTCCTAATGCATATCAAAAAATTATGCTTTATGCAAACGGAGGTTGGGATTTAGATATGGATTTAATCTTGTATGGTTTTCCAACACAAGCCAATGGTTCTGGAAGCTGTGCGACTCAAAGGGCGATAGTGACATTTCATTATAATCGAAAGATTTCCCCGATGCTTGCGTCGGGGCAAAGAGATGAATAAATTGAAAGTATGAGTGAACATATCATCAAAAGTCATAACAAAACTCTTTTACTGTACCATTTAGTATTCCCGGC
>JAKAKD010000103.1 GCA_021824635.1 Bacteroidota bacterium
CTTTTGTTGGTAATTTTACGCCAGTTGATATAGACGTTGTAGTCCAAGACAATAATGGAAAACTACTTAATCAAAAATCATTCAGCTTTCCATCCGGCATTAATGGCAACATACAATTAAAAAATGAGTTTGAATTATTATCAAAACAAACCGGAGCCCAATCGGATTTTCATTTTAGTAATCCAATCGTAAAACTATTCTTTGGTGAGTTTGGCGTTGTTACTATGACGGTTACTTATTTGCTGTTCTTACTTCTCCCGCTCGTAATTGGATTTTATTTTGTTATGGCAATGCTGGAAGACAGCGGTTACCTGCCGCGGCTTGCAACAATGTTGGACCGTTCATTTAATAAAATCGGTTTAAATGGGCGCGCAGTTATTCCTATTATGCTCGGATTTGGCTGCATAACCATGGCAAACATTACAACACGTCTGCTCGGCTCAGAAAGAGAGAAATCAATTGTAACAGCAATTCTTCAATTTGTAATTCCATGTTCTGCACAGCTTGCGGTTATAGCCGCTTTGCTAAGCGGTGCGGGCTTTGGACCGATGATACTCTATGTTTCCGTGATCTTCACTGTCCTTATTACTCTTTCAACAATTTTGAATAAAATGCTGCCTGGTGAAAGCTCTCCCCTCCTAATTGATCTTCCTATGATTGGCTTTCCAAGAATGGGTAACGTTTTGAAAAAAACTTTTTTTAGAAGTTTCGGATTTATGAAAGAAGCGAGTTTCTGGTTTTTCATCGGGGCTCTTGCAGTTGGTCTGATGGATATTTCTGGAATACTTCAAGTCTGGCAAAATCTATTGGCTCCTTTCACAACAACCTGGTTAAAACTTCCTAAAGAAGCGGCTAATGCTTTTGTGATGGGAATGGTAAGAAGAGATTTTGGTGCGGCAGGACTTTTTCATATGAGTTTAACGGTAATGCAAAAAACCGTAGCAATAATAACTATTACTCTTTTTGTGCCGTGTATTGCAGCGTTTGTTGTTATGCTTAAAGAACGCGGCTGGAAAGAAGGAATGATAATTTGGTTTGGAACCTGGATTACTGCTTTTCTCATTGGCGGAATTGTTGCTCAATTTGTGATCTAAGATGGAAAAAAATGATTACTTAAAATATCCGCTCATCTGGCGCAAAGATGATTTCTTTATAAAGATCTACGCATCCATTCCGAACATTGCAACCGGAATTCTTATCACTACAGACAAAGCAACATTTATTGTTGATCCCGGCGATGGAATTTTACGCGACCTAAATAAAGATGTAGGTGCTGTTACAATATTAAAAGTATCGGATATTTTTATCAGTCACGGTCATCACGATCATGTCGGCGGTGTGTGGTCTTTGCTTACATATCTTTCCGTTATGAGAAAGAAGAGCGCTCTAAACATTTTTTATCCGAAAGGATGTAAAGAGATTGAAAGCATTTATCGCGCATTCATAAAAGTTTACGGCAAAGAACTATCCTACCAAATAAATCTCAAGCCGATTGAAAATTCAAAAAGTTTTAACCGCAATTCTGTATCCGTCAAACCGTTCAAGGTAAATCACCGTGAACTTTCTGATGATGGAAAAAATTCTTCACTTGTACCCTCTCTTGGTTTTAAATTTATTTATGATAGTAAATCTATCTGCTACGGCGGCGATACAGCATATTGTGAATCGTTGGTCAAGTACGCAAAGAATTCCGATTTAGCTATTATAGAAGCCGGCGCTGAGGACGAAAACACAACCGACCTGCATATGACAATCCTTCAAGCAACAGAGATTGGTAAAACTGCCAGAGATTATTTCTTGGTTCACGTTCCCGGGTAATTTAATTTTGTTGCGTTAATTATTCTCATCGTAATTTTTTTATCCGAGCGGCGAAGCGAAAGTTTCGTCTCTTTCATTTGTTCTTCTCAAAATTACAAAACATTCGATAAAGCAACTCTAACAACAAATTTATCGTTAGCACCGTACGACAAATCAAGCCGAAGAACACCAAGTATTTTACCAAAGCTTAGATATGCTTCCCAATAAACCGAATTAATATTGTTGTTGCTAAAGTAACTGCTTTTATTCCACATCTTAAGAAGATTAATTCCTGTAATGAGATCAATATTAAGGTCGGTAAGAAAATTTAGACCGAGAGCTTGATACGGAACCGACCGCCAGTTGTGTTCTGCATGAACTGCAATCATCTTATCTCCGTTATATTCGTATGGAGACAAACCTTTAAATGATAAGAATGGGGAATAAACATTTAGAGCTGTGTTTGGCGTAAGAATATGCTGCGGTCCGTAATTGCCGAGAACAAATCCGCCTTCTATTCCCAACAAAAAATATGGAGAAGAAAACAATTCTCCATAAAGAGTTTTTGTAGTGATTTGCGAAATGAATCTAAGACGCTTGTAATTAAAATCGCTTCCCACAAAAGGATTTGATAAATCGAATTGAACTTTCAAACCATCGCTCGCCATTGGCTGATAATCATTCGGACTCTTTCCAATAAGAACATTTAATGATATTCTATTATCATTTCCGCCGGTAATGATTGGATTAGATCTTACAATTCTATTTACGTTGAAAATGCTATTGTACTTAAGCTCCGGCAAAAATTCCTGTTTATCGAAAATGAATTTTACATTCGAGAAAATTTTTGAGCCAAAATATTTTCCAAATCCAACGCTAACACTTTTTGATCTGTAATAATTGAATTGATCATTAAAACCGAGCAATACATTGGCACCATTAAGCCAATCGGGATAAGGATTGAGCAACTGCCATTGCACAGCTTCATCAAGTAATTCTAATTCAATATTATCAATAAAAAAATTCTTTGGGCTGTATGAAACATTTGCGTTCCATTCAATATTCTTTCTTCCAAATGCATAACCCAATTTAGCTTTATATCTAATTGAGCTATCTAACAAATTATCGCTGTGATGAACGCCTAACAGTATTCCATCTACTCTGTTGTCTCTGAAGTTGATAACAGAAAATATCTTTCCCACATACTTCATAAAATCACTCTGTGAACTATTGCTCTGATCCTTATTAACGGCGTCGCGCGCAAGTCCGCCGAAAACACCGGTAAATTTAATTTGAGTAACAACTTTTTTTGTAATATCCAATTCTTTATACGCTTTCAATTCATCAGTGGTAAGCGGAATAGGGCGGAGAGAATCAATTTGCGTTCTACTTAACAGATTTGCTTTGACATGTTTTACTTTTTCGTTCTTGCTGGAATCATTTTTTATACTTGAATAAATATTATAAATCGAGTCCGGAATAGCTGGATTGATTTTATAATTTGTAAACATACTAACCTGGTTCATCGAAATAGCATTTGTTCCAATCAAACCGGCAAAACTTAATTTTAAACCGGATTCAACTTTGAAATATGTTGGAAGCCAATAATTATTAAAACGGTCTCTGTTCTGAACGAATTCAATTTTCAAATCTTGAACGTAAGGAAATCTTAATCCGTCATTGTTTCTAAGCTCAACACTTTTTAACGAGTAAGTTGAATCTTCAATTACAATTTTACCTTTTAGAAGAGGTTGAATTTTAGATTTCGGAATGACTTCGATATAACACTCATGAACGGAACCGGATTGTTTCACCTCTAAAAGTTTGTAATCGTACCAATCAAAAGCATTCCTGGCAAGAGGAAGAAAAACTTTGTTTCCGATGATTGACAATGTATCGTCCGCAAAATCAACATACATTTTATCAAGAATATTTTGGTCGAAGTTCAGCGCGTTTTTCTTTTCATTTTCCGAAATATAAACCGAATGTGTAATTACTTTCTCTTTTTTATCCGGTCGAAAGTAACCGGTAGAGAATCTCTCGGAGACCATTGCAACATTTCCAGCGGAAAGAAATATATCTTTCGAAAAGAAATCATACTCGATACTATTCAATCCGGCTCTATTCTTATCTTTCCTTTTAATCGCTTCTCTTACAATTCTATATGCCGGATCTTCATCTGTGCCGACCACTATTTCCACAAATTGAATCGGTTCCGGCTTCAATGAAACTTTTAGATCTTCGTAATTCGTAGCGTCTACATTCAATTCTTTTTTCTTAAAACCTACAACTGTAAAAATCAGTTTTGATTTTACCTTCGGAAGATTCAGAAGAAACTTCCCCTCAATGTTTGTAGAAGTGCCTTGAGTTGTTCCTGCTATTCTTATGCTTGTAAATGGAATTGGTTCGTGAGATTCTTCGTTGAAAACAATTCCAGTTATCTTTAGATTTTGTGAAAAAAGTAAAGAGTTGACTAGCAGAGTTAAAAAAAACATTCGTAACATAAATTGCCTTCACCGTTGATATAATAGACGATTATAATGATGATATTGTTACAGCTAATAAGGCGAATCAAGATGATCCGCCTTATTAAATTCAGTTCTGCTGATAGCTAAATGAAATTGATAATACAAAATTTCTCGGCATTCCGGGTTCAAGAAATACTGCTTCGTTATTTACTATGTCCGGATTTATGAATGCAGATGACGCATATTTAAGATCGAAAAGATTGTTTACTGTTAAAAATCCTCTTACGGAAAAACTACCGGCGACTTCTATCGGTTTATTCAAACCAATTGTTGCGTTTAACACATTTAACGATGGAACCGACAACGTATTAGCATCATCAACATAATATTTCCCAATTCCGTTTAGACCAATTGAAATGAACACGTCGTGCAGTTCCGATGGCGAATATGTTAAACCGAAGTTGTAAAACAACTCCGGTATTCCGGCTGCTTTATTGCCCGAATAGTCTGCAAATTTTCCGGTTTTATTCAAATCGTAATGAACAGAATCCACACGATATTCTTGATATTTATTATTGGAAAATGTGAACGCGCCATTGAATGAAAAACCGTTATTGAATTGAATAGAAGTGCCAAGTTCAATTCCGGTACGTTGGGTTTTCCCGGCGGTAAAATAAAATCTTCCGCCTCGGTATGGAATAATATCATTTTTGACATCAATTAAATAAAGAGCAAGATCGTAATAAAATGATTTTACAAAATTATTTTTTTCTAATGAGACCAAATGTTTAGTACCAAGTTCATATGTTGTAGAAACAATCGGTTCCAAAAGCGGATTTATCAAAAATACTTTATCCTGTCCGTATGTTCCTGCCGGATCGGTTTCATTCCCCGCCGGCACCTCAATACCACCGCCGAGATTTGCATATACACTTTGAGTTTCTGACAAACTGTAAGTAATGCCGGCTTTAGGAGTAATCTTTTCAAATGTTTTTATCTGCAAACCGTATCCTGCTGTTATAAAACTTTCACTGTAATATGAAATGTTATCGTAACGTGCGCCGACAATTAGACTAAGTTTTTCGTTGAACACAATTTCATCTTGAACAAAAGCGCCAAATGTATTGGCTCCTTCCCTCTTGTTATCCTTTAGATCGTTCCCGCGTGAGTTTGTTGATGATAAACTATAAAATAAAATTGCACCGTCTTGATATGCCTCATCTATTCCGACAATGAACTTATTTTGTATTGATAATGAAAGCGAAGAATGGTTGTTATAAATAAAATTTCCGCCGAGATGATAACGGGTAAAATCACGGAAGGTTCCTCTTTCCGACCGTTGTAAATATTTCGGATTCACGAAGATCATTCCTGAAATTCCGTTTGAACTGTCCAATTCATGATCTAATGTTATTCCTACTTTACCAAGACGGTTGAAGCGTCTTTCATCGCGCTGTTCATAAGTAGAATTCGATTGAGCTGGATCGGCATCAAATTGCTTTTGTGTTAACGGTCCGGGAATATGGAACATGTTGGATGTTCCGGAGACAAATAAACCGAGTTTTGTCATATCGTCTAAGAAAGAAACAACCCCAAAATTTAAAAGCGTTCTATAACTGCTCGAATGTTTTCTCCACCCTTCCAGATTACTGTTAGAAAGCGATGAAAATATTTTTCCATTGCGGAAATTTGTATTACCGCTTAATTGTATTTGATTGAAACCAAAACTTCCGGCAAGAGCTCGCAGTGATAGTCTGTTCTCGCCTCCAGAAGGGACTGTAGAAAGATTTACAACACCGCCTGCGGCATTACCCCAAATTGCAGAAGCATTAGAACGAATAACTTCGATGTTATCAGCAATACTCAAATCAATCTGATCGAAAGAGGTTCTTCCATCCGGTTCAGTTTCGGGTATGCCGTCAATCATTACACGTATTCCACGCGATGTTCCGGAGTTCGATCTGTCACCAGCGCCGCGTGCGCCAAACCCTCGGATTACAAGCCTCACATCTTGATTTCCCGAACGAGATTGCGCCAACACACCAGGTATTGTTGAGAGAGCTTCATCCAAACCATACCCGCGTAAGTTTTTCAACTGCTTTGATTGAAGTATTGTAACTGCGTACGGCAATTCTAAAATTTGTTCAGCATAACGTGTTGCTGAAACAGAGATCTGTTTCAACTCGTATGTTAAAGTATCTGCTTGAGAGTTCGATTTATTTTGCTGCGCTTGGATAAATGAAGCAGCAACAATGAATAACAATAATATTTTTTTCATTATCTAATCCTTTTCCAGTTTTGGGGGAATATCATTATCCATTCAAAAAATGAACGGAATTGCAATTATTAAATCTCAGGCTAAGAAAGATTAGACTTTGGAGGCGGTGTTAATATTTTTGTAATATCGAAAAGATAATTGCTTGTGAAAAAGACTGGATAAGATTTTTTGTGAAATGGCGATATAAATGTAAGCTTTTCCCCTTCGTCAGCAATTTGTATTAGATGATTGAATTGTAATTGAGTATTAGCTACAGACTTGTGATTAAAATTCTTTTGAAGATTATTTGAAAAGTCTTTCTCTAGTTCGTCTTCTTTTTCATCATAAATGCAGTAGTAAGTAATCATATCCAGCTGTCTTTCTTCCTTCACCAGATCATACATCTTTCCGTGGTATCTTATCTCTTTAGCATTGATCCTCTGTATCTCAATTCCATTTTCAAGTTGAGAAACAGGAAGGGATATAACTTCAATTGTTTTACCGGCTCTTGATTCGGCAATTTTTTCAAATGCTTCTTCTTTAGTGTTTTCTATTTCAATTAAGAAATAGATTATAAATCCAAATGAATTGAAGACGAATGCAAGTGCAATTAGTAGCAGAATAATATTTTTTAATCTATTCATTTAATCTGGAATATATTTCCTTTTAAAAATACAAAAGGCAAATCAAAGATTCGCCTCAGATCAAGAATTTCAATTTTAATAATTATTACGGCTCTAAATGAAGTGAACCCCTTTCATCTGTTTTTATAAGCTGGCTCCATTCATTGAATTTTTCAAGGCCAAAGGAGTTTGATATGTTCAATGACATCTCTTCAAATTTATTACTGAAAGAGTTGGCAATAAAAACAGCTTCTTTCAAAGAAATAGCACCACTTTTTATGATAGATGAATCGTGGTGTGAGGCAACGGCATTAATAATTTCATCTTGAAAACCCCATAATTTTAATATGTAAACACCGGCATCAACGTGAGAAATACCAAATAAATTCATTTCTATTTCAGGAGAATTAAAATCATGAATACTTCGGAAGTAATTAGCGTTTTTCTGCTTATCATTTAATTGCAGTAATATCACCTTGCCTATATCGTGTATAAGCCCCGTTATATAAGCAAGTTCAATCTGTTTTTTAGCACCTGACTCATTTTCCATAATTGCTTTTGCAAGTTTGGCAACATTAGTGGAATGAGCTTTGATATCTTTAAGCTTCTGTTGAGTTTCTTCCGAAACATTACTCAAAGAAAAAATCTTTACATAGAGTACAAGAGTTTTAATTATGTTCACGCCTAAGAAATTAATCGCTTGCAGAAGATCGGTCACGCTGGATGGAATATTAAAGAATGATGAATGAGCAATATGAAGAACTCTTGCAGCAACTAACGGATCTCTCTGAATTATTTCAGCTACTCTGTTCATGGAAAATGTTGGTCTGCTAATCTCTCTTTCAAGCTTTTGATAAATATCGGGCAAAACAGGAATAGCGCCTAATCCGTTAATCTTCGTAACTAATTTAGCATCTAAATTAAAGCTCAAAAGTTTTGCTAAATCGGTAATAGTTTTTATGAGTTCTTTCTGATCTAATGGTAATTTTATAAATCTATGGATGCTTTTGGTTAAGAGAATTGTTCTCTCTTTCTCTTTTAAGTTTGACAAACAGACTCTGAAAATTCTTGGAAAGTTTGTCTGAAGTAAACTTAAGAATTCCGAACTATTTAATTTTGGAGTGCTGAAATCGGTAATAACTATTGCAATATCATTTTTTGAAATAAAATTTATAGCTTCTACATTATTCCGTACGAAGAAAAATTCAAATTCTTGATCGGTTAATTCTATTTTTTTTATTTCTTGAATTGTCTCTTGTGAACTAGTTACGAATAAAACTTTAGCACTCATTAATTTTCTCAAAAAAATCTTTTTTAAACTATAATCGGCTAAAAACCAAAAAATTAGACGATTTATAAGCAATTATGTTCATATACGTATTATCGAGAAAAACCGCACAAAATTTATAATATAAAAAATATTTTTAAAGCAGATTAACTTTTTTTAACATAATCATGCTTTCTGAAGGACTTTGGTTAAGTAAGCTTTTCAGATAAAAAAGTGGCTGGTACTAAATTTATCAAGCTAAATAAAAAGACTATTTATGCAAATCCGCCAACGGTCTGGCCGTTTCTCTCATAGAGTGAACTTTATTTGGCACAGGAATCGAAATATCTTTTTTAACATATTTTTCAAATTCATCTCTGAACCGAGTAATCATAAATTTAACTGGCCAAGCCGCTGCATCGCCTAATGCACAAATTGTATTTCCTTCAATATTGTTAGCTACTCTTATAAGTAGATCAAGGTCTTCGGATGTCCCATGTCCTTCGTCAATTCTGTGTAAAATCTTTTCCATCCACCCGGTACCTTCACGGCACGGTGTACATTGCCCGCAGCTTTCGTGATGATAAAAATGAGAAATACGTAATAATACTTTAAGAAGATTTGTATCTTCATCCATAACCATCACACCGCCGGTACCGATAGCAGAACCGACTTCCTTTAAAGATTCAGCATCCATTCTAACACCTTCAAGCTGCTCTCCGCGCAACGGAGGCATTGAAGAACCACCCGGAATAACACATTTTATTTTTTTGTTGCCAGGAACACCGCCTGCAACATTGTAAATCAAATCAGTTAATAGAGTTCCGGATGGAAGTTCATAAACTCCAGGTTTATTAACATGTCCGCTAATTCCAAACAAAATTGTTCCGGGATGTTTCGGTGCGCCAATTTTAGAAAACCATTCCCAACCGTTTTTAATAATTGCAGGAATGTTTGTAATGGTTTCAACGTTATTAATTGTAGTTGGGCAGCCCCACAAACCACGCTGTGCCGGAAACGGCGGTTTAACGCGCGGATAACCGCGGAGTCCTTCAATAGAATTCATTAGAGAAGATTCTTCACCGCAAATATAGGCGCCTGCACCTTTATGAATGAATAAGTCACAGCTGAAATCAATACCATATGTTTCTTTCATCTTCTCGCCGATAAATCCACGCGCATAAGCTTCCTCAACCGCTTTCTGCATTAGCTTAACCCATTTATTATATTCGCCGCGTATATAGAGATATGCAACCTTAGCGCCAATGGCATAGCAAGTTATGATTGCGCCTTCAATTAGCTGGAATGGATTATCTTCAAAAATTTGTCTGTCCTTAAATGAACCGGGTTCGCTTTCATCTCCATTGATACAGAGGTACTTGGGCTTATCGGTCGTCTTTGGCATGAAACTCCATTTTAGACCAGCGGAAAATGCGGCGCCGCCTCTTCCGCGCAATCCGGACTTCTTTACTTCGTCAATAATTTCATCCGGAGTTTTAGCAAATGCTTTTCTAGCAGATTCAAAACCGCCGTTAGCAAGATAAATTTCGATCTGATTAAAATCCGGTATTCCGGGAAGGACAATTTTTTCCATTTACTTGTAAGCCCCTGGCTTATTTCAGCGAGTCTAAAATTTCAAAAACTTTTTCTTTATTTAGATTTTCGAAGTATTCTTCGTTAACGGCAATCATAGGCGCATAACCGCATGCACCCATACATTCAACTTCTTCGAGAGAAAATTTTGAATCGGCGGAAACCTGCATGTGATCAAGACCAAGTTTTTCTTTTACACCGTCAAAAATTTCATAAGCACCGCGCAGCATGCAAGAAACATTTGTGCAGACCTGAATGTGGTACTTACCCATCGGCTTTGTGTGATACATTGTGTAAAATGTTACAACACTAAGTACATTAACTTTGTCTATACTAAGAACGTTTGCAATTTCTTCCATCACTTCGTTACTAATATAACCATTCTGTTCTTGCGCAATATAAACCGTTTCCATTACAGCAGCTAATGCCGTTGGATATTTCTTGCGTGCATTTTCAATTCTAGTAAGATTCTCTTCTGTAAACTTAAATTCCATTTTCTCTTCTATTTTTTCTTGCTCTTAATCTTAACTATTTATCAGCTTCACCCATTACAGGATCAAGACTTCCAATAATTGCAATAACATCCGAAACCATAGCGCCATTGCAAAGCTGAGATATTGCCTGCAAATTGCAGAATGAAGGCGAGTGTATTTTCAATTTCCACGGCTGGCCAGTTCCGTTACTTACAATATAAAATCCTAATTCACCTTTAGGATTCTCAACGGAAAAATATGTATCGCCAACAGGAGGATTAATTCCTTGATTAATTAACATAAAATCATGTATAAGTTCTTCCATCTTGGAATAAATTTCTGTTTTATGAGGAAGAACTTTCTTTGGTTCGTTTGCATTAACTTCGCCTTGAGGAATTTTATCCAAACATTGGAATAAAATTTTAACGCTCTCGCGAACCTCATCGCCTCTTAAGTAATAACGGGAAAGTGCGTCGCCTTGCTGATAGGTTGGAATTTTGAAATCAATTTCATTGTAGAACAAATATGGTTTTGCGCGGCGTACATCGTAATCCACGCCGCTAGCACGAAGGTTAGGACCGGTAACACCAAGAGCAATGGCATCTTCTTTCGGCAATATTCCAATTCCTTCGAGGCGTTCAATAAAGATTCTATTACCGAGAAGAAGTTTATCCATCTCAACAAGAGATGGCTCCAACTCTTCTAAAAATTTCCTAGTCATTGCGATAGCTTCATCATCCATATCCGATGCAACACCGCCAATACGCGTATAACTTGTTGTGAATCTTGCGCCGGCAAGCCGGTCGAAAATATTTTGCAATTTTTCACGTTCGCGGAATGTCCACATAACCATTGTAACAGCGCCAACATCCATCGCAAATGTTCCTATTGCAACCATGTGCGCTGCAATTCTGGAAAGTTCCGCAACAATCATTCGAATATATTGTGCACGTTTCGGCGCTTCAATACCAATAAGTTTTTCAACAGCAAGAACATAAGCAACGTTATTGCACATTGTCCCGGTGTAATCAAGCCGGTCTGTATGAGGAATATATTCGATATAGCTCATGTTCTCGGCCATCTTTTCATATCCGCGGTGCAGATAACCAAGTTCTGGTACAATGCCGGTCACAGTTTCGCCATCAAGCCTTAACACAAGACGCAGAACGCCATGTGTTGCCGGATGCTGAGGACCCATGTTAATCACCATTTCATTTTCGAGCGCATCATCAATGGTGATGTTCTTATCTTCGAGAAGTTTCTTGTAAATTTTTTCTTCGTTATAAATTTGAGCTATTCTATCCATTCTATTCAGCTTTATATGGAAGTGGTAAAGAACCCGGAATGCCGAGCACAGGAAAATCTTTTCTTAATGGATGATGTTCGAATCCTTCCGGCATATACATTCTTCTTAAGTCAGGATGATTAATAAATTTAATTCCATACATATCCCAGGTTTCGCGCTCATACCATTCGGCACTGCGCCAAACCGGTGTAACACTTTCTATTGCCGGCGGATCATCATCAATATTAGCTTTGATACGAAGCGTATAATTCAATTTGAAAGAGTAAACATGATATACTGCTGTAAATCTTTTTTTGCGTGTCGCCCAATCAATTGCCGTAACATCTTTCAGCATCACAAATTCAAGTTCAGTGTCTTCTTTCAAAAATTTAGCAAGTTGAACAATCTGATTATTCTTGATAGTGAGGCAGAGGTCGTCTCTAAAATCAGAAACCTCTTCCAGCGCTGCGCCAAATTTCTCTTTTACTTTATCTGTAATAAGTTCTTTGAGATTCATAGGATTAGATTTGTGAAAGTTCGAGTTCTTTAAGAGATCTGTTCTGATAATCGCGCGCTTTTGTTTTTCCAATTTTTTCTTGAATAGTCATTAACGCGTTTAATAAATTTTCCGGACGAGGAGGACAACCGGCGGTGTAAACATCAACCGGAAGAAATTGATCTATGCCTTGAACAACATTATATGAACGATACATTCCGCCTGAGGAAGTACAAGCTCCCATAGCAATCACCCATTTGGGATCTGGCATCTGATCGTAAATTCTTCTTACTACTTGTGCCATTTTATAAGTAACTGTTCCGGCAACAATCATTAGGTCACACTGCCGTGGTGTAAAACGCATAACTTCGGAACCGAAACGTGCTATATCATATTTGGGATCGGCTGCGGCAATCATTTCAATAGCACAGCAGGAAATTCCCATTGGCATTGGCCAGACAGAACTTTTGCGAGCCCATGCAATAACAGAATCTATTGTTGTAGTAATAAAACCGTCTTGAGTGAGTTTAGCTTCTAATCCCACTTAAGTCCTCCTTTCATATAGACATATAAAAATCCAAGTTCCAGCACAATCAAAAAGATTAACATTGGTAAAAAGGCAAAAATTCCGTGTTGAGCAAAGTGAGTCTTGAATTCAACTGCCCATGGATAAACGTAAATGACTTCAATATCAAAAATGATAAAAAGCATTGCGACAAGATAATATTTAATTGAGATTCTCTCGTGAGTAGTTCCTACCGGGTCTTTGCCGCTTTCGTATGTCATCTGTTTAATTTTATTTGGACGCTGTGGACCAAAAAGTGTGGATGAAAACACTACAATTGCACCAAATAGTGCGGCAACAATTATCACAAGAAAGATTGGTATATAATCAATTATCATATTTTATTATAAGATTTTGGCTGGCGAAAAATAAATCAATTGTGATTAGAAAGCAAAGGAGAGATTATAAAATAGAGTAGAATTAGGGTTTTAAGCTAATTCTACTCCAAATTTTGTGCAAATATTATTTAAGCACTTCAGCCAGTTTCTCAACAACAGTATCTAGATCTTCATAACTTATCACCAAAGGCGGAAGCATACGTAAAACAGTCGTTCCAGCGGGCAGTGAAATAATTCCCTTGCTTAACAATTCAATTATTACCGGTTGAACTTTATCCTTTAACTCAATGCCAATCATTAAGCCAATGATTCTTATTTCACGAATTTTTGAGAGTTGAAGTTTTTCCAATTTTTCTTTGAAATATTTTCCTTTTGCTTCAGCTTCTTCCCAAAGTTTATTCTCAGTCATAAAACCGATTGAAGCGATTCCGGCTGAACAAGCAAGAGGATTCCCGCCGAACGTTGAACCGTGCTTACTTTTTTCGACTTTGATTTTATCCGAGCATAAAAGTGCGCCCATTGGAAAACCGCCGGCAATTGATTTAGCAACAGTCATCATATCAACTTCAATTCCAAGATGTTCAATTGCAAACATTTTTCCAGTACGGCAAAATCCACTTTGTATTTCATCAATAATTAGAAAAATATTTTTCTCGTCACATAACTGTCTAACTTTTTGAAAATATTCTTTATTACCGATATTAATTCCACCCTCGCCTTGAACAGGTTCTAAAATAATTGCGGCAGTATCATTATCAACAACTTCAGCAAGCTTCTCAAAATTATTGTATGGCACAAAAGTAAATCCTGGAACTAACGGTTCAAATCCTTCTCTGTATTCTTTCTTATAAGTTGCGCTTAACGCGCCCATTGTTCTTCCGTGAAATCCCTTCATTGCGGCAATGAATTTTGTTTTACCGGAGTTCAACCTGGCAAATTTGATCGCCGCTTCTACTGCTTCCGTTCCGCTATTTGTAAGAAACGCACGTGTTAAATTTTTAGGCGCAATCTCAAAAAGTTTTTCTAAGAAGAGTGCTTTTTTATCATTGTAAAAAGTATTTGGACAAGTAATAAGCGTAGCCGCTTGTTCGGAGATTGCTTGAGCGACCTTCTCGTTTCCGTGCCCAATGTTGGCGACACTTATACCTGCCGCCATATCAATATATTCATTGCCTTGATCGTCCCACAGACGAGCACCTTTACCTTTAACCAGAACAACTTCGCGTCTTGGGTAAACGTCCACTTCATATTTTTGAATTAACTCTTTGTAGTTTGTCATTGTATTGTAGTTCCTTTACCATTTAATGCATCTTTAATTGGGTTTTCTGTTCTGCCGTCCGAAAGAATTACTGTCGTATCTCCGGCGGAAAATAATTTTCTAAGAGCAAGGATTTTTCTTTTCATCCTGCCGTCAACTTTCTCTTCCATTGCTTCAAGTTCCGCTTTGGACATTTTGGGCAAAAGCGAAGATGAATCGTTTTTATCTAGAAGAAAGCCGGGGGCTTCTATTAGTGAAATAATTTTTTCTGCTTTGAATTCAGATTGAAGCAACGCGATGATATCATCGTTCTCTGAATTAATTGCGAAATTGTTCTCGTCAATTAACGGCACACTTAAAACCGGTGTGTAGCCGTTATCCAAAAGCAGATCAAGAAGTTGTTTGTTAATAGCTTTTGGCTTACCCGAAAAATCTCTCAACAAAAGAGTTTTACCACCCTCACGCACTTTTATACCGCTATTACGTTTACCTTGAATAACTTTTCCATCAATTCCGGAAAGTCCGACTGCATTTATTCCGTTCTGTTGGCAAAGTTCTACAATGCGCTTATTTTTCAATCCGGCGTAAGCCATCATAGCTAAGTCAATAGTCTCTTCATTGCTTAGCACAGAATCATAACCTGAAAGCGAAGTAACAACTTTCTTTTGATATCCAAGTTTATTTGCAAGATCATCACGCAGAGAATTAGCTCCATGAACGATAATAAATTTTTCTTGAAGAGTAGCGAGATCGGAAATTATTCCGTTAAGATTTATCTCCTTTCCGCCGCCAATTTTGATTAAAAGCATTTGTACTCCGTTAAAGTATTATTTTGAACCGGCAGCCAATCGTTCTCACCTACAAAAGATTCGGAACAGACAACAAAAGAATCTTCCGACAATTTAGAATGCATTGTAAAGTAATCTACAGCATCATTAAAATGAGAATAAACATAAGCTGCTTTTGAATCGGTCATAATTATATTCATTGCACGGATGAAGCTTGATTTCTTTTTTATAATCTCAGTTCCTTTTTCCAATGCGTCTTTGATATTTCCTTTATCAAACCGTTTTATATAGTTAAATATTTTCTCGGCGCCTATTCTTCCTTCTTCTTTTATTTTCACTCCGCTCAACTGTCCGTTAAAAACGAAAATATATTTATCATCATAAAACGGCATGTTGTTTTCAACTACAATCCCTTCATCTTTGAATGCGCTTCTTGCGTGAGCGATCAGCCGGGTTGAAGAGCCAAACCGGGAAAGATCATCTTCCCAGATTGGGTTAACATTTTTGTAGTAGTTCCAAACACCGTTTTGCAGATAAGCGCATCCCCATCCGTGGCCTTGGTATTCTTTACTTTTTTTAGATATTTCAGAAAACTTTGATAAGTATTCAGAAACAGAAAATTCTTTTTTCGAGTTAGCGTAAAGTAGTCTGCACATATTTTAATTTTGCTCTTAATCTTGTTAATGCCCGTGCTCATAAAAATCAAGATTAAGATCATGAGCAAGAGCATGATATTATATAGGATGAAGCCCCGGGAAATTCAGCCCTGTGCTTTCATCAAAACCATACATTATATTAAACGCCTGCAGAGCTTGACCTGCAGCGCCTTTCATCAAATTGTCAATAGCACTAATAACAACAAGTCTATTAGAGAATTCATCTTTCTTGAATCCAATATCGCAGAAGTTTGTTCCGCTTAATAATTTCGGTTCGGGAAATCGGTAAATCCCGTCACTCTCTTTTACTATTCTTATGAACGGTTCATTCGCATAGGCATCGCGGTAAATTTTCCAGATATCCTTTTCTTGTAAATCTTCTTTCAAAAAAACATGACATGTTGCGAGCAAACCGCGGACCATATCAATAGCAGTCGCAGAGAAATGAATTTGCATCTGTTTGCCAAAAGACATTTCCTGAAGCATCTCTGCAGTGTGTCTATGTTGAGTCGGCTGATATGAACGCACAACTCCGGCACGTTCGGGATGATGCGAACCTTCATTTACTTTATTTCCGCCTTCACTGGAACCAACTTTAACTTCAATTACGGTTCTATCTAATTCTACCAATCCATTTTTGTAAAGCGGATATAAACCCAGAATACTCGCGGTAGCGTTACAACCAGCGCTCGAAATGAAATTAGCTTTCTTCATCTCTTCGCGGTGAAGTTCGGGAATTCCATAAACAAACTCGTTTAATAATTCCGGGCGGGCATGTTTATGACCATACCATTTTTCATATTCATTCAAATCTTTTAGGCGAAAGTCTGCGCTTAGATCAATGATCTTTGGCGCTAATTTTTTGTAGTCATCAATTTTATTTTGAGAACTATTGTGAGGAAGACACAAGAATAAAAGATCGCATGTTTCCAGTTCACTGGCAGATACAAATTTTAATGTCGTTGATTTACGCAAATTGGGATGAATCTTGTGAACAAATTTTCCCGTGTAACTTTCCGATGTAACTTGTTTCACTTCTACGTTCGGATGAAATAATAATAGTCGAAGTAATTCTCCTCCAGTGTAACCGGAAGCACCGACAATCGAAACATTTACTTTCATTATTTTCTTCCTTCGGCAACTTGTAATACATATTCAACCATTTTCTTGGGAATGTTAACTCCGGTAGTTGTGATACTGTTTTTGTATTCCATCGTATAGTTTACTTCGTTAATCATCAAGCCCTGCGCGGACTCAAAAACATCTATTGCAACAATTCCGCCTCCTACTGCTTTTGCGGCACGGACAGAGATATCATTAAGCTCTTCAGTAACTTCGCATTTTGTAGCCACTCCGCCTCGGGCAGTATTTGTAATCCAATGCGGTGAAGTTCTATAGATAGCAGCAATACACTTATCTCCGATAACAAAACTGCGAATATCTTTCCCCTTCTTTTCAACATATTTTTGGATGTAGAAGATTGAATGATGATAAGAACCAAGAACAGTTTTATGTTCAAGAATTGCCTCGGCGGCGTCACGGTCATTTACTTTTGAAAGAAGTCTTCCCCATGAACCGACTGCAGGCTTCAAAACAACAGGGTAACCCATCTCTTCAATAGCTTGGAGTGCAGATTCTTCGGTGAATGCAACTCTGACTTCCGGCTGCGGAACATTATTTTCTGCAAGTGCGCATGATGTAAGAAGTTTATCACCGCAAATTGTTGCAACATTATAAGTGTTAACACATTTCACTCCGGCTGATTCGAATAATTTTAATCCGTGAAGAGCACGGGAGTGATTGATGCATCTTTCAACAACAATGTCCAGATCAAATTTATCTTTACCAAGATTGAAAGTGATCTCGCGGTCGTCAATCATTTTCAATTCAACACCCTTAATGGCTTTGAATTCATCAATCAAAAATTTTTCATCTTTTCTAATCAACGAATGAATCAGACCTATTTTCATTTTTTCTTCTCCTACCTATAATGAAATTTAAAAAGTAGAGCTGAGATCTACATCTCAGCTATTATAAATCTTATGATGTTTTACAGCGTCAACGATATGTTTCAGTTCGGCAAGATCAACAGTGCGACCACGTTGACCGACAGATTTGACTTCCTTGAGAACATCTATCTGATGAGCATCGTCTAGCGATTCTTCACCGATTAGTTTTAATGCATAACGAAGCGATGCAATACCAGACATATGATCAAGCGAGAATGTTCTTGTTCTTCCAAGAATATCCGGGCTCAAGCTTTCATAATGCATAGGGTTGACAGACGCAGCGTGGGTATGAACTCCAGCGCAGTGTGTAAAAGCATTCTTCCCTGTGATTGGATAATTAGCTGGAATTGGAATTCCGGAATGTTTACTTACCAAATCATAAAGTTCAACAAGTTTTCCAAGATTCCATTTATTCTGATTGTAATCAACGGTTAAAACAGTTAGAAGCTGAGCGAGATCTACTATGCCGGCTCTTTCGCCAAGTCCTAATGCAGCAGCATCAATAATATTTGCGCCTGCGCGGTAAGCATCGAGCGCATTTGCAAGAGCAAGTCCGCGGTCGTTATGACAATGCACAGCTATTTTAGGATGTAAATTTTGCTTGTCTAATTCTTCAATCAAGCGTGAAATATAGTCGTACATACTTCTTGATGTACCCGGAACCATATATCCGGTTGTATCTGCAACGCTGATAATATCAGCTCCGGCTTCCACTGCGGCAGTTGCAGCTTTAACAACATTTTCAAATTGCGAGCGGACTGTATCTTCCGGTGTGTAACGTATCAACAAATTAGGATTTTGGTTCTTGGCATATTTTATAACATCGGTAATTAATTTAATTGCGGAATCAAGATCCTTCTTGAAAACAGTTTCAAGTCTTTCATCCGAAACGCAATAAAATATTCCAAGAAATTTCACACCGCACTCAAGCGCAAGATCAACATCGCTTTGAAGCGAACGTGAATGTGCGCCTACAATTGATTTTAATCCTTTTTGAGCAATGGCTTTAACAGCAGCATGAATTTCAGGCGTTACCATCGGATGTCCCGATTCAATAATATCAACGCCTATTTCATCTAACAGACTGGCGATTGCAAGTTTGATATGTTTATCAAAATAAACGCCGGGTGTTTGTTCGCCTTCGCGAAGTGTAGAGTCTAATACCCAGACCAAATCACTCACCCCAATCTTCTTCTTCTTGAGGAGCTTCTTGAACTTTTGGAGGATTTACAGAAACGACTTCCAATTCAGTTCCGCAATCCGCACACTCAATTAATTCTCCTTGGACAGCGTCTTTTGCTAATCCTATCTCTGCACCGCAGACAGGGCATTCGGTTTTCATTTTTTTCTTCCTTAATTATAAAAGTGATGCAAAAGTAGGAAACAATTTTTTCCAACGCAATAACTTTAGTGATAGATTAAGAAAAATTAATTTTTGCCGAGTAAGTGATTTTTTGCATAAAAATCGTTATGAATAATTATTCATAATAATGGATGAAGATGCAGAAGTGCTTTTAGTTCTTGGGATCTGCATTTTTCGATTCGGCAATCGAAGGCTGATCGTTAACAGATGTTATCTTTTCCAGAAAGCTTTTTTCAACTTCATCAAACTCTTTCTTATTCTTTTTACTGACCGGTCCGGAAGACTGATTTTTTTCTTTTAATGGATTTACTTGCTTTCCATTTTTCCAAAATCTGAAACAAACATGCGGTCCGGTTGCCAAACCCGTCATTCCTACATAACCAATAGTCTGTCCTTGGGTCACATGAGCACCGCGCCGAATTCCTTTTGCGAAACGAGACATATGTAAATATTGTGTTGTATAGGTTCCGTTATGTTGCACTTTAACATAGTTTCCGTTGCCGCTTGTATAACCGGCTTCTATAACTACTCCGGTTGCAACTGTCATTATCGGTGTTCCTGTAGCGGCGGCGTAATCTGTTCCTAGATGAGCTTTATTCCTATGTAATATTGGGTGATATCTATTAGAAGAATACCGGGAGGTAATTCTGTATCTGAATTTAATTGGTGCAGTTAGAAACATTCCTTGCAAGCCATTTCCGTGTTCATCATAATAACTGCCCTCTTTTTCTCTATCGAATCTGAAAGCATAATAATCTTTTTTCCGGTAATTAAATTTTGCTGCAAGAATTTTTCCAACCTGGACGGGTTCATCATTTACATTTATTTCTTCATAAATAATTGTAAAGGTGTCATTCTCCCGTAAAGTTCCAAAATCAATCTGGCTTTCATATATATCCGCTACAGTAAATCCAACTTCTTTTTTGACACCTTTATCTAATAGAGATTGAATCAGGTTATCCTTGATATTACCGCTGACTGTTACTTGTTTTATGGTGAATGGTTTTTGTTTTTTATAAATGTTTATCGCATCACTTAAATCAAAAACAACATAGTTCACCGGGTCTTTCTTATATACAAGATATTTCACAGTTTCAACGGAATCCCATTTTGCATAAATATACAATTCATCATTCGTTCTAAAACTTCTTAGAGGAAATATGTTAAGCGCCTTTTTTTCAATCTCATTAATTTTTTGCTGGGACACTCCGTGCGGAATTAATATATCGGAAAGTGTTTGGTTGGATTCAATTGTATCGCGGACTTCTATAAGATCGTTAACGGCTAATCCAAATTGATTCGGTTTCGGTTTTTCTTCTTGAACTTTAGTTTGCGTTTTTTCTGTGCAGTTAGTGATTGCGAAGATTAAAACTGTTAGACTCATCCCGGTGAGAAAGAGTTTTCTGAGGTATTTATTTAGCGCCATTCACACTCACTTAAATTTTTGGTTTTCTTCCGGTTAAAAAATCTTTGCTTACTGCATTAACTTATTAATTATTTCTACAGAATTAATTCCTTCAGCTTCAGCAGAAAAATTTGGAATAATTCTATGACGTAAAACGGGAATAAGAAATGCTTTCACGTCATCAATAGAAGGAGTAAATCTTCCTTCCATAACAGCTTTTGTTTTTGCGGCAAGAATCAGATATTGAGAAGCACGGGGACCAGCGCCCCAAGCTACGCGTTCTTTAATAAATTCATTTGCATTATTAGTCGGGCGGGTTGAATCAACAAACTTAACGGCAAACTCGATAACGTTCTCTGCAACCGGAACTCTCTTAATTAAATTTTGGAATCCGATCAATTCATCTGCGGCTAATACTTTTTTAAGTTCCGGTTTATAATCACTAGTTGTGGACTTAATAATTTCAATTTCTTCTTTTAGATTTGGATATTCGAGCCATAGATTAAACATGAAGCGGTCAAGCTGAGCTTCCGGCAAAGGATATGTTCCTTCCTGTTCAATTGGATTTTGTGTCGCGAGCACGAAGAACGGTTCATCAAGTGTGCGTGTAACGCCTGCGGCAGTAACCTTATGTTCCTGCATTGCTTCCAGAAGAGCGCTTTGGGTCTTTGGCGGTGTTCGGTTAATTTCATCCGCTAAAATTATATTCGCAAATACAGGACCTTGAATAAACCGGAACATTCTTTTCTTTGTAACAGAATCTTCATCAATTATCTCGGTACCGGTAATGTCGCTCGGCATCAAATCCGGAGTAAATTGTATCCGGTTGAATTTAAGATCTAGAACTTCTGCAACAGTTTTAATAAGCAATGTTTTTGCAAGTCCAGGTACGCCAACCAGCAAACAATGTCCTCGTGCAAAAAGACTAACTAAAAGTTGGTTTATAATTTGGTCTTGACCAATTATAACTTTCGCAATTTCTTTTTTTATCCGTTTAACCGATTCAGCGAGTTGTTCTACCGCTTGAACATCATTTGTAGGATTTTTTTCAGCCAAAGTTGTTTCCTTTAATAAAAGAATAGAGCAAAAAGCTTGAATGGACAATCACAAATCAAATTTGTCCTGATTCATATTATCTTTATTATTCAACTTGCTATAAGATGTTACAACCTAACTTGCCAATAAATTCTACTTTTAATATCATCCATCCATTTCGCAAAGAGTTTCTGCTTTTTGTAATACTCAGTCATTCTCTTAAGTTCTGCGAAATCAAGATCCATATTAGCTTTGTGCTGAGGAATTCTCTTTTCCAATTTTACAATATGATATCCATAAACATTCTTATCCAAATCAAGACGTTTTGGAAAACTGATTTCGCCTTCTTTTAATTTATAGATAATATCCAGAAGCTGTTTATCAAGCTGACTGGCTTCAAAAGTTCCAAGAGTTCCTCCGAACTTTGCAGTTTCCTTATCATCACTATAAAGTTTGGCATAGTATTCAAATGTGTTCTTACCTTTCACAATACTATCGCGAATATCTGTTAAAAATTCGATTGCTTTTAGATCTGATTCGTCATCACTTTTTACTTTTATAAGTATGTGCCTTGTATGAATTGACTCACCACGTCTTTCCAACAATTGAATTATGTGGAATCCAACCGGAGATTCTACGACTCCGGAAATTTGATTTGGAGCCAATGCAAAAGCAGCTGCTTCGAATTCGGGAAAGAAAACACCGCGTTTAACCGAACCAAGATCGCCGCCTTGAGCCGCGCTTCCCGGATCATCTGAATATTTTTTCGCCAGTTTAGCAAAGTCTGCGCCGTGCTTCAGTGAATCTAATAACGATTCTGCAAATTCTCTCACTTTCTTTTTTACCCTCTCGCCGGTTTTAGGATTCTGAAATATATGAGCAATCGTAAATTTTTCCGCAACAACACCAAGTGAGTCTTTATACATATCGTAGAAATCCTCAATCTCTTTTCTGGAAGCGTCCATCTGTCCAAACTTTTTTTGTTTGAGCATTTCAGCCATCAAATTCTTTTTAGTATCGTCTTGCAAAGATCTTTTTAATTTTTCAATCGGCATTCCGTAAACCTGCTCTAAACGTTCGCGCGAACCATATTGCTGGATAAAGTAATTGATCTGATATTCGAGTTGTTGCTTTACCTGCTCGTCAGTTACAGTTATTGAATCAAGTTCTGCCTGTGCATATAATAGTTTTTCTTCAATCATCGCATTGAGAACCTGTCTTCTAAATGTTGAATCGGCAGGATTAATATTTCTCTGCTGCGCTTCCATGTTTGCTCTAAAATCAAACTCTGACTGAAGAATAATTTCGTTGTCTACAACAGCAACAACTTTATCTAATACTTGTTGAGCATTTAACAACCCAGCAAAAACAAATAATACAAACAAAAATTTTTTCATTCGGAATACCTCTTTATCTCCAAATTGTGATCTGCAATTAATTTATCTATGTACAATCTTAAAAAATCTTTTCTCTTGATCATCGTTAAGCGATCTTTAACTTCATCTTTAGCATCATCAAAAGAAAGAATCATATCTTTATTTAGTATTTCAATGAGTTGAACAACAGCAAACTTTGACGGTTCCGTTTCGATCACTAAGCTCACTTCATCTTTTTGAAGACCGTTCAAACTCCGTAAAAGAGAGAGGGGCTGAAGCTGGTATCTATATAATAATTGCCCCGATTCGTTAGAAAGAATTGACGGCTCGGTTCTGTACTTGTTGAGAGAACTATTCCAATTTGTTTCCATAACCATATTACGAAACTCTACAGCCTTATTGAAGTCGCTGAAATAAACAATATTCAAACGGAGAAGATCATCGGTCAATTTGAATTCTTCTTTATTAGCCTCATAATATTTTCTCATTTCGTCTTCAGTCGGTTCAATTTTATTTTCAGCTAATAACTTATTAATAAAAAAAGCAGCCGCAATTTCTTTTTTACTTTGCTCAACGATTGAGTTGAATTCCTTTTCATCTAATATTCCATTCTTTGCCGCTTCTTGATAAAGAATTTCATTTTCAATCCAGTTATGAATGAATTCGGACCTGTACTTGCCTCTATTCCGTTCTTGAGAAAGAGCCGATTTAATTTGCTCTTCCGTAAGAACGGCATCGTTAACTTTGACAACATATTTATCGGGCGCTTCTTTCTTTGAGCATCCGGCAAAACTGAAAGTGCCGATACAAATAATAACAGCAAAATTAATTGGGCTGCTTAAACGCTTGACGCAATTCATCATAGTATATCTTTGGGTGATAAATATTTTTTAATTTATTCATGTATTCATCTTCAAGACGTTTACTTTCTTTTTCTTGCAGAATACTGGAAGCTTCGGCTCTTGCTTCTTCAAATGTTTTTTCACGAGCCGGTTCACGCTTCACTAATTTTACAATTGACCATCCGTTTTCGAAGGCGAACGGTTTGGATATATCGCCGATGTTCTTTAGCAAATTTGCTTGCTTTGCCAATTCATTAAAATCAACGGCAGTTAAACCACTATATCCCACTTTATTTTCATATCCGGTGCGTTGATTAAATTTTGCTACCAAACTGTCAAATGGAGTTCCGGATATTGCTAAAGAATAACAATTGTTCATCAAAGAATCTTTTTGATTGTGTACTTCTCTGAACTCAACCCGGTCTTTCCATCTGTAATTTTCTTTTGTTCCTTCCCAGAATGAATATGTCTTTGCGCTATCAATTGATATCTTTGACCAGACTTCATCTTCCAGAATTTTGAATAGATACATACCGTTTTCATAGTCTTGAAGCAATTTTGCAAATTCCGGATCTTCTTTATCATAGACCAAAGCTTTTTCTCTAAGCAATACATCTCCCGCATATTGATCTATCGCGTCTTGAAGAATTTTTCCGTTGACGGTCATGTTAAGATATGAACCGGCTTTTATAGTGTGGTTAAAGAGACTATCGCACGAATAAGATTTGTTGTTAATTTTAAATATCTCATCATTGCCGGCTTGATTTTTCAAGTTGCTCTTCAAATACATTGGACCGATTTTAAGTGTATCGCTATTAGCAAGAATTTTTTTATAAGTAGCCGTGTTTTGAACATAGCCAAATTCTGTTTTTAAATTTTGGATCAGTTTATCAAAATCAGATTTATACCTGGTACGGCTGTACATTTCTTTTAAATCGTTCTTCTCTTCTTCGTAGGTTTTAGTCGGAGAAATTGCAGAAACAAGAATTAGATGAAATCCGAATTTGGTTTTTACTACCGGAGATAGTTCACCGACTTTTAGATTAAATGCTGCTTCATCAAATTCCTTGACCATTTGACCTCTTTGGAAATAACCGAGATCGCCATTTCTGACAGCACTGCCTTTGTCTGCCGAGTACAAAGCCGCCATTTTTCCAAAGTCTTTACCTGCTTTAATCTGTTTTTCAATATCAAGTATTTTATTCAACGCTTTTGCTGTATCAACAACTCCCGTTGAATCTGCAAAAGGAATTAAAATATGAGCAGCTTCAATTGAAGGTTTGCGCGGTTGTCTGGCTGTAACTTTGAGAATGTGATAGCCATAGCCGGAAGAAACAAGTTGCGGATAAATATTACCCGGCTCGGTGCTGTAAATTGCATCTTCAATCGCCGGAATATTTATTTGCCCCGCAGTAACAAAGTAAACATCGCCGCCAAGTTTGCTTGTATAGGGATCGTTTGAATATTGTTTTGCAAGTGCCGCAAAATCTTCGCCGTTCTGGATTCTTTTAATGAGTTGATTGCCGAGTTCAATAATTTGCTGCTGAGTGTGTGTTGAATCGGGAAGAAGAAAAATGTGGCTGACCCTGTATTCTGTTTTGCGTCTTTCGTAGAGTTGATGCAAATTCGGTTCATACAATTTATTTTCTAGAAAAAGAGTTTTTCCGATATTGGTTTTATAATCAAGATACTCTTTTTTCATATCTTCATCAGACTTTAACCCACGAACAGCGGCATCACGTAATTTCATTTTATAGTTAACGTATAGATCAAGAAATTGTTTAAGTGATGAGATAGAATCGTTCTTCGCTTTCTCAAATCCGCCGGAATTTTTTGCGTATTCTTTTTCGAACTCATCCAGGTAAATCTTATTGTCTCCGAATTCTGCTACAACAATTCTGGAATTTTGAGATGTACAGGAGATAAGAATAACTAATGGTAAAAGAAGAACCATAAATTTCGCACTGCGCATTCGTAAACCTCCACTAGAGTGATTTTTTGGTGTGCTATTTTACCCATTGAGGGTCTGAAAATCAAGGAATGAAGCGGTTAATAACGTTATTACCGTTTCTTTTTTTCCGGTTTTATACTAACTGGAGCTGTGTTGCGTTCCCAGAAAACTCCATATTTATAGCCTTGAATTGATTTGATTTTTCCTGCAGATTCAAGGCGCTTTTCCGCTAAACATGCATAATATTTGTCAATTTCAATTCCCAAATATTTCCTTTCAAGTTTTTTTGCTACCACAGATGAAGTCCCGCTGCCGAGAAATGGATCTAAAACAATATCCCCCTTATTTGAACTAGCAAGAATAAGTTTGGCAATCAGTTTTTCCGGCTTCTGCGTTGGATGTTCCGTGTTCTCCGGCATAGACCAGAACGGAACCGAAATATCATTCCAAATATTAGATGGATGAGTCAAACGGTAATCACCATTCATGTTAGAACGCCAATCTTTTGGTTTACCGTCTGAATCTCTGTAAGGCGCTAAAACTTTTCTCTTTAACTTAACTTCTTCTGTATTAAACGTAAATTTACCCGAAACCGTGCAGAACCAGATATCCTCTGAACTGTTCTTCCAATTTTTTTTAGCACCGCGCCCTTTTTCACGTTCCCATGTAATTCTATTTCTTATGATAAAATGCTTTTCAAGAATTAAAGGAATAGAAATTGAGGTATGCCAATCTCCGCAGAAATAAATTGATGCGTTTGGTTTCAGTGTCCGTTTCAGTTTGATTATAAAACTCTCAATCCACTCGGCATAGTCGTGTATTGATTTTTCTTTAAAGGAAACAGTATTAAATTTTTTTGAAAGATTATAAGGCGGATCAATAATAAGAAGATCAACAAATTTATCCGGCAGAAACTCAAGCGCAGAAAATAAATCCTGGTTGATTGTTTTATTTAATATTTCTTTGCTTGAAATCTTCTTATTGAGTTTAAGAGTCCGCTTGGAATATTCCCCAATTTCTTTTTTAGAAAGTCCGAGTGTTTTATTTCTTGGTGATTTTGGTTTATTCAATTTAGATACACTGTTGAATGGAACGCAGATCATTATAATTTAACTCGTAGTGTGAATTAGAATGTAAACCGTTCCGCCACAAAAACGGCGGACAAGTAAAACGGTTTTATAGTTGCACATGGTTTTTCTAACCCCGCGATTAATCGCGGGGTTAATAAAAAAAATACTGATTTTTTCAACTGTTTTAACAGTTTATCAGAAAACATTTTTTAATCCACACAACAGGTGATTTTATGATCTTAATAATCATCGTAAATATCAGCGTGCTATTCCTAAAAAAATCATTTAGCGGTTGTACCGAGATTTATTGATTCGTCAATCTCAATAATCTTTACTTTTCCCTCTTCGGGAGTATCAACAGCCAAGATCATTCCTTGAGATTCAACTCCAAAAAGCTTAGCTGCTTTTAAATTGGCAACAATCAAAACTTTTTTCCCGATCAATTCTTCGGGAGAATAACTTTTTGCTATTCCGGCAACAAGCTGGCGTTTCTCGGTTCCTAAATCAATTTGCAACTTTAAAAGTTTATCGCTTTTCTTAACATTTTCGGCAGCAAGAATTTTTGCAACACGTAATTTAACCCGCTTGAAATCATCAATTGTAATCTCTTCAATTACTTCTTTTGGAGTTTCATCACTTTGAGGAAGCTTGTTTACTTGTTCTTCTATCATTTTGTCTTCAATCTTTGTGAAAAGAATTTCCGGTTCGTTAAGTTTGTGCCCTTCCAGCATATTTTGATTACCGCATTTTTCCCATGTAGTAGGTCTTACATTTAACATTTTGAAAATTTTAACGCTGGAAAATGGGATCACCGGTTCAAATACTTCTGCAAGAGTGTAGATTGTATTCAAGCAGATATTGATTGTGGTTGCGCATTGTTCTTTGTTCTTTTTTGAACTAATCCACGGTTCGGAATCGTTAAAATATTTATTTCCGGCGCGCGCAAGATTCATCATTTCAAAAACAGCATCTTTAATTTTATACCGCTCAAGAAGATCAGCAATTTTCATCGGCTGTGCTTTCAAGTATTCGAGCATATCGGAATCAATCTTCTCAAGTTTTCCAAGAGACGGAACTTTGCCTTCAAAATGTTTATGTGCAAATGTGAGAGTACGGTTTACAAAATTTCCTAAGATGTCTGCAAGCTCGCCGTTAGTACGTCCTTGAAACTCTTTCCAGAAAAAGTCGGTGTCTTTATTTTCAGGCAGATTTGCCGCAAGAGTATAACGAAGCAGATCGGCAGGAAATAAATTTAGAAATTCATCTACATCTATTCCCCATCCGCGGGATTTGGAAAATTTCTTCCCTTCAAAATTCAAAAATTCATTTGCTGGTACGTTCTGAGGTAAAACATATTTCTCCGCATTCGCATCGTTCCAGGCCATTAGCATAGCCGGAAAAATAATTGTGTGGAATACTACATTGTCCTTTCCAATGAATGCGATGTATTTTGTATCAAGGTCTTGCCAATAAGATTTCCACAAATCAGGTTCGTTGCGTTTATGAGAGAGTTCTTTTGCGGCAGATATATACCCGAGAACTGCTTCAAACCAAACATATAAGACTTTATTATTAACACCGTCAAGAGGAACTTTGACACCCCAATCGAGATCGCGCGTAACTGCACGGTCTTTTAGTCCGTCATTGAACCAGCTTTTACAATATTGAAGAACGTTATCCTTCCAGCCGAACTTCTCATTCATCTCATCAACATATTTAACTAATCTTTCCTGGTATTTACCCAACGGGAAAAACCAATGGGAAGTTTCTTTTAAAATGGGAGTCTCTCCGCTAATTTTACTTTTCGGATTTTTCAATTCGGCAGGATCATAAAGAGAACCGCATTTTTCACATTCGTCACTGCGCGCTTCTTCATTTCCGCAACGCGGGCATGTACCTTCAACATAACGGTCAGGCAAAAACATGTTTACTTTTTCATCAAAGAACTGCATCGATTTTTTCTCAACTAATATTCCTTGATCATGAAACGACTTGAAGAATTGCTGTGCAGTTTCGTGGTGAATTGGCAGACTTGTGCGCGAGTAAATATCGAAACTCATTCCAAATTTTTCAAAAGCATTTTTATTAGCATTGTGGTAACGGTCAATAATTTCCTTTGGCGTTACTTTCTCTTTGTCGGCAGTGATTGTAATAGGTACACCGTGTTCATCTGAGCCGCAAATATAAAGGATGTCATCGCCCTTCAAGCGTTTATATCGAACATAAATATCAGCCGGAAGATACGCGCCGCTTAAATGTCCTAAATGAATATTACCATTCGCATAAGGTAACGCTGAAGTAACAAGGATTTTCTCGTTAGCCAAAATAAAACTCGCAATTTGATTTTATTGAGTGCAAATATAAGAAAATTCGCAGAAAGGATTAAGTTATTGATAGTGCCGTTTTAGACCCAAGTCTTGTTCATGCTCATAATCGTAATCTTGATCTCTAAGTAAAAAGCAAGATCACGATCAAGAGCAATATGACTAAATACATTTGTGAAATATTAGCCTTCGAGACCTTTATACATATCTTCAATCAAATCCTTGTACCGTTCTTCCACAACTTTCCGTTTAATTTTGAGCGAAGGTGTAAGCTCGCCGGTTTCGATTGTAAATGGTTTATCTAGAATTGCAAACTTGCGTACGCGTTCAAAATTAGAAAGTTTCTTTTGGAACTGATCAAGTTCTTTATCCAGAAGTTCATATATCTGTTTCATCTCAACAAGTTCATCAATAGATTTGTATTGGATTCTGTTAGCATCTGCATATTCTTTAAGAGCTTCATAATCCGGCACAATCAGAGCGCTCACAAACATTCTGCGGTCTCCAATTAGCACAAACTGATCTATATATTTACTTGCAAGAAACATATTTTCAATTGGAGTAGGAGCTATATATTTCCCGCCCGATGTTTTGAAGAGGTGTTTCTTTCTATCAGTGATAATTAAGAAACCTTCGGCATCAAAAACGCCGATGTCTCCGGTATAAAGCCAGCCGTCTTTAATTGTTTCTTCGGTTTCTTTTTTATTCTTATAATAACCTTGCATAATGTTAGGACCGTAGGCAAGAATCTCACCGTCCTTTGCAATTTTGATTTCAACTCCCGGCATTGTTTTACCTACAGTTCCGAATTTGTAGTCGTTCAATCTATTGGCAGCAATTACCGGTGATGATTCCGTTAGACCGTATCCCTCAATAATTAATATTCCCGCAGCCTCAAAGAACAATCCTAATTCTCTTGCTAGTGCGGCTCCGCCGGAGATAAAGAATCTTAATTTGCCGCCGGTTTTCTCTCTCAATTTGTGAAAGACAAGTTTATCTGCGAGTTTATGCTTGAGTGATAAAAAGATAGGGATAGGGTTACCGGATTTTTTAGCGACTTGAAATTCTTTCCCAATTTCAATTGCCCAATTAAAAATTTTCTGTTTCTTTTCCGGCTGCGATTCAATATTTCGTTTGATCTTGCTGTACATCCGCTCGAATAATCGCGGCACTGCAGTTAAAATTGTCGGATGAATCTCTTCCATATTACTTGCAATTTTTTCAATACTTTCGGCATAAGCAATCATACCACCGCAAGAGAACGCTGTATAATAGCCTGCCATTCTTTCAAATATATGGCATAACGGAAGAAAAGAAAGAAAGAGATCTGTCTCGCCGATATCAAAAATTTCGTGTGCGGCTTTAATGTTGGAACAAATATTTTTATGAGTAAGCATTACGCCTTTCGGTTCGCCGGTTGTGCCGGAAGTATAAATGATTGTGCAGAGTTCATTTTCTCCGGTAAGTTTAGAATTTTCAGAAAAATAACCGGAATGATCTTTTCCGAATTCTAATCCTTTGGATTGAATTTCTGAAAAAGTGAATACATCTCTGTCAGTTCCCTTTTCCGTTTCATTCATTACGATTATAAATCGGAGGCTCTTACAGCTATTTTTGATCTTCAGAACTTTATTGAGTTGAAACTTATTTGAGACAATGATTCCGACAGATTCCGAATTGTTGAGACAAAACTCAATTGTCTCCGAAGTTGAGATCGGATAGAGAGGAACATCCGCTCCGCCCAAACCTAGTATTGCCATATCTGAGTAAACCCATTCCGGACGGTTTTCCGCAATGATGGCAACTTTATCGTTTCGTTTAACTCCCATTGCAGCAAGTCCCAACGCAAAGTTTTCCGTGTTTCTGTAAAGCTCATCGTACTTGATCTCTTTCCATTGATCGCCGGACTTATATTTTAGAACAGCACGGTCTTTTCCCTTAGCAAAATCCTTTGTTATAATTTGAAAAAGTTGTGGAATGGTCTTGAAATCTTTATAGATAGCCATACAATTTCCCTATAAGTTTTAATTCAAGATAAGGCGGTTGTTTAAAAGATGCAAATAGTAGATTGATGGAAAAACTGATTTACTTAGCCCAAATTTCGCCGTCAACAACCGGAGTAACGCAGACCAGCGGTTTTTCGGGGACATTAAATTTTTCGAATATCTCTTCAAACAATTTATACTGAAGCCCTTGCGATTCAATCTTGGAGAATTTTTTATACGACATAAATTCGCCCCGTTTATTTTGAGGCGCATTAAAATGATATGAATTAGAAAGATCTTCCTTGGCGTGTTCTTTAAGAAAGTTAATTTTTTCTTCGTCGCTGCCATCATGTTGATACGCTTTGCATTTATAAGCGGTAACTATATCTTTATCAATTATCAGATATATATTTAAAATTGTCTCTGGCAATTTATTTCCTTTCTAATTTGTGTTTGTTCTTTATCGCAAAATAAAACAGAAATGATGCGAATACGAACGCAAGTTTGCATAACAAGCTTTCGACAGCCGTTAAAAATGTAGGAATAGCTATGGCAAGAATCATTGAGGGAATAAATGTGAAAAGAAATCCAAACAGAAATGTTCTTGTAAGAGATTTTTGAAGCGCACCGGTTTCCGCTCCCCATTTTTTATTCAGTATTATAATTGAAAAGATAATCGGCAGGTAGTAAAATATTCCATACAACTCGCCGAGAGGATAATGATAAGAAGCATATAAAACCGTACACTTTGTAACCGCAAATTGATCAAGCACAAACGGATAATAAACGATGAAAAAAAGAGCCGGAATAAAAACAAGTTTGCCGAACTGCGATTCTCTTGCTGAAAACCTTAGAACAGTGTATAAAGAGAGAGGCGGTAAAAGAGTTATATCTAGAAATGCGAGATAGATAAAGATTTGTCTTTGTAAACCAACATTGCAAATTAAAAACTCAATAAATTGATAGCCGAACAGAAGAGTAATTATTCCAATTACGAGTTTATTGACAGAATTCTTTTCAGCAAAGATTAGAAGATTGATAATATAAATAATTTCAATACATGCAATCAGAAGCGACACTATTCCATCTAATTTATTCATCTCTTACCAACACAGTTAATGAGAATATTTCATTTGTGATGCTTAAACCAATCGGTATAGAGTTCCGGTCTTCTGTCTCTAAAAAATAATCTCTTTGCGTGAGAGGTTTTACATTTTTCAAGGTCAACATCGCAATACAAGATTTCTTCAGTTCCTAATCCGCTACGAGTAATAACTTCGCCTTCAGGATTACAAACAAAAGATTCGCCGGAAAAAGTCAAACATTCCTCTTCACCTACCCGGTTGCATAAAGCAGTAAAATATCCGTTCTGAAAAGCGGCAACTCTCATTTCGGCTTCATACAATCCTTCCGGCCATTCTCCAACAGCGCCTGCTTGCGGAATAAAAACAATCTCTGCGCCGTTAATCGCTAATGCTCGCATATATTCGGGATAATGTCTGTCGTAACAGATTGCCACACCAATTTTTCCAAATTTAGTTTCATAAACCGGAGCGCCGTTATTACCGGGAGTGTAAAAATCTTTTTCGTGAAAGCACGCGTAATCCGTTATGTGAATCATTCTTGTCGTACCAAGAATATTTCCGTCTGCATCAATAACTGGAGATGAATCGTATGTACCGTCTTTATCTTTTTCATAAAGATTTAGAATGATGACAACATTTAACTCTTTAGCAAGTTGAGAAAAAATATCTGTCGTTGAACCGGGAATTGATTCAGCAATTTCTAATGGTTTTGTTGATGACGGTTTCTGTGGGAAGAATGGAATGAACGCCAACTCGGAGAATGAAATTATTTTTGCTCCGGAAGAAGCAGCTTTTCTAACCACTTCAATACCATTTTGAATATTTTGTTCTTTACTGCTTGACGATTTTTGTTGAACTAATGCTATCTTCATAATTATCACTTTTAAATTTTATGATTGCCACAGAATTTACAACCGAAAATAATGCGGCTGAAGCCAAAAATGTTTTTTATCTCTTTTCTCACGACTTAAAGTCGTAGCAATAAAGAGTTCTACGAGTACAGCTATTTAAGTTCATGAATTTCAATGATTTCAATTATTGTTCCCCACATATGAATGCTTGCCATATCATTTTTCTCAATATACTTGAATTGAATCCTCTTCCCTTCAACTTGAAATTCTTTCGGCAGATTTAGCGGATCTAAGTTTTTGTTGTCGTCAGTGATGATCCCGTAAAACCCGCCTTCAAAGGAAAGGTACTTTACGCTTCCGGTTGCATATCTTATTTCCGAATATTCGGATTCAACTGATGAACAGGAAATTATCACTGCTGTAAGAAATAGAAATACAATAAGATTTTTAATTATGTTTTTCATCTATCCGGGCTAAATCTTTCATTAAAAAATCTTTAATAGATTTCGTATCTCACTCCGATAAACCTGCCTGCCGACAGGCAGATCGGGGTGGTAAGGAATGACAACGAGAAAATTACTTTCTTAGACCAATCATTTTTTCGGGACGAACGACTTCATCAAATTTTTCCGATGTAAGAAGTCCAAGTTCCATTGCGGCTTCTTTAAGAGTTTTATTCTCTTTGTGTGCTTTCTTAGCAACCTTTGCGGCATTATCATATCCAATAACAGGATTAAGAGAAGTAACAAGCATCAAAGAATTTTCAAGATGTTTTTTGATGTTCGCTCCGTTAGCAGTAATTCCCTCAACACAATGTTCGCTGAAACTTTCGCAAGCATCTGCCAACAATTTTATTGATTGAAGAATATTGAAAGCTATAACAGGCATAAAAACATTTAATTCAAAATTTCCGCTGGAGCCTGCAATATTAATTGTAACATCGTTCCCAAAAACTTGAGCACATACCATTGTCATTGCCTCAGATTGCGTTGGATTAACTTTACCCGGCATTATAGAACTTCCAGGTTCATTCTCTGGCAAAGAGATTTCACCAATTCCGCAACGTGGACCTGAACCAAGCCAGCGTATATCATTCGATATTTTTAACAACGAGGTGCCAAGAGTTTTTAGAACTCCGCTCATTTCTACCAAAGCATCTTTTGCTGCCATTGCTTCATATTTATTTGGAGCGGTTTTAAATGGTTTCCCGGTCAATTTTGAAATTGTATCGGCTACTTTTACTGCATATTCCGGATGAGCGTTTAGACCTGTTCCAACTGCAGTTCCGCCAAGAGGAATTTCATACAACCGTTTCAATGCATCGCTAATACGTGCTAAACCGTTTGTCAGCTGCATTGCATATCCGCTGAATTCATCACCAAGAGTAAGAGGAGTTGCATCCATCAAATGTGTACGACCGATTTTTATAATGTCTTTGAACTCTGTTGCTTTTGCATCTAATGAATTTCTTAATTTAGTAACCATCGGGATTAAACGGCGGTGAATTTCTTCCACAGCAGCAACATGAATTGAGGTTGGGAAAGCGTCGTTTGTAGATTGAGCTTTATTAACGTCGTCGTTTGGATGGATCGGTTTTTTGCTTCCCATAACACCGCCGGCCATTTCAATGGCGCGGTTAGAAATAACTTCATTTGTATTCATGTTAGTTTGGGTTCCACTTCCAGTCTGCCAAACCACAAGCGGAAAATGATCATTTAATTTCCCTTCAATTACTTCATCGGCAGCTCTAATAATCAAATCCAATTTCTCTTTTGGTAAACTTCCTAATTCATGGTTTGTTAAAGCTGCTGCTTTTTTTACAATTCCAAGTGCACGTATCAACTCGGCTGGAAATCTTTCTCCGCCAATCTTAAAATTCATTAATGATCTTGCTGTTTGTGCACCATAATACTTATCTACCGGCACTTTCATTTCACCCATTGTGTCAGTTTCAATTCTAAATTCCATAATTCACTCCGAAATGTTTTTTGTTGTTGATTAAAATTAAGGCAAACTGATCTTAATTTCAATTTGGATTAGAAAGGATATTGATTTGTAAGCGAGACAAATTAGATTATTGTTCGATTGGTTCTACTCTTCTTGCGCCGACATAACGTTTTTTATAATAAGCCGCATCAAGAGATGAGACTGTAACGCCCAGAGAGCGGCTTGCATGAACAAATTGATTCTCACCGAGATAAATCCCAACATGCCCCGGATTAGATGCCCGGCGAGTATTAAAAAATACAAGATCGCCGAATTGCAGATCATCTTTTGAAATTTTTTCTCCGACAGCATATTGTTCTCTGGCAGAGCGTGGAAGATCAATTGAAAGCGAGTTTTGAAATACTTGTAATGTAAATGCGGAACAGTCAATTCCCTTTTGTGTACTTCCGCCATATTTGTAAGGAGTATCTAAAAATTTTATCACTTCTAATAAAATTTTTTCGCGGGTAGTAAGAGCAACGTTAAATTCTTTCAGCTTTTCAACATTCAGAGCAAATTTTGATTTATCAACCGGAGCTTCTGCAGGCGGCTGTTCATCAAACTCATCATCAGCTGATGATGAATCTGCCGGATCGTTAAATATTATTCTTTCATTTTTTGCGTTAGATTTTTTTACGCTGTCTTTAGAAAAAATTTTGACTGCTGCCGGTTTTTCTTTTTTACTGTTATTTTTTTTATAACGCTGAGCGTTGGACGATGCGGAACAACTTACAAAAATTGCAAGAACAAGAAGTCCCAGAAGAAAAGTTCTAGTCAAATATATTAGCCTCATTTGTATGGCGGTCAGCCTAAGTATGATCTTAAATTTTTACTACGGGAAGCGTGGCGTAATCTTTTTATAGCTTTCTCTTTTATTTGACGTACGCGTTCACGTGTAAGATTAAATCTCTCTCCAATCTCTTCGAGTGTGAGTGAATGTTCTTTATTCAATCCGAAATAGAGTTTAATAACTTCTCCTTCTCTCTCGGATAAAGTTGATAATGCCCTTTCAATTTCTCTTCTGAGCGATTCAGACATAAGAGTATGATCGGGTGAAGGTTGTTCATCATTTTCAAGAATATCAAGCAGGCGGTTTTCTTCACCTTGCGCAAATGGTGCATCCATAGAAACAGCGCGACCGGAAATTTTAAGAGTATCCGAAACTTCGCTAATATCCATATCAAGTTCTTGGGCAAGTTCATGAGCATTTGGTTCACGTTCATATTCCTGCTCAAGATTACTGTATGCTTTACCTATTTTATTTAGAGCGCCAACTCTATTCAAAGGAAGACGTACAATTCTTGATTGTTCTGCTAGAGCTTGAAGAATTGACTGACGAATCCACCATACTGCATAAGAAATAAATTTAAAACCGCGTGTTTCGTCAAATCTTCTTGCGGCTTTAATCAATCCAAGGTTTCCTTCATTAATTAGATCACCAAGAGTCAATCCTTGATTCTGATACTGTTTAGCTACGGAGACAACAAACCGTAAATTTGCTTTAACCAATTTTTCCAATGCAAGCTGATCATTTTTTCTGATTCTAATAGCAAGTTCAATTTCTTCATCGGGTGTAAGAAGATCAACTTTTCCGATCTCTTGAAGGTATTTATCTAAAGATTGACTTTCCCGGTTGGTAAACTGCTTTGTGATCTTCAAAACTACTTCTCCTACATGGATTGAACATTAATAGAATCAACAATCCCAACAATTGAAGCGTCAGTAGGTGCCATATCAACATCAAGCGGAATTACAGCTTCGCTTGCTGTAACATAAAAAACAATTTCTCCCGGTCCGGCGCCTACGGTATCAAGTGCTACAATCGGTCCGCCGAGATTTTTGTACTCAGCATTAATCGGCTGTACAAAAAGCATTTTGTAGCCGGCGAGCGTCTCATATTTTCTTGTCGCCCATATTGTCCCTATAACTCTTCCTAAGTACATTATACTTCAACCGCTTCTTTATTTTTTTCTTTCACGGAGATATCGAGTTTATCAACAATAGCCATAATAACTGCGTCAACCGGTTTATTTTTTGTAAACGTAGTTTGGCGCGCCGAGCTTCCCTGTGCAACCAGAACAACTTCACCAACACCGGCTCCAACAGAATCAACAGCTATAACCGTTGCTTCTTTAGGTTTGTATTCTAGATCCAGCTGACGAACAATTAAAAATTTTGCGCCTACAAGGTTTTCGTCTTTTCTTGTTGACCAAACTGTACCGATAACTTTTCCTAGTACCAATTCATCCTCGCCGTTCTTTATATGAAATATTTTTTTGCTTCGATCTTTCTCTTCAGTTAAGTAACTGTATTCTATATACTAATACTATTCAAAAGACCATTTTGCCACATACGCGGTCGCAACTTTATTAAAAAAATCTGTAATGGTCAAACTGAAGCGCATCTCTATCATTTTCTTCATTCATTTAAAAAACTTGTTCCATGCAAATCATTATTGATTTTGAAGAAATGTGCGGCAGTTTGAGCTACATCGGCAAAAGTTTTACGGATTCCAAGATCTTTACCCGGGACATTTTTTTTGTAAAATAAAAGCGGGACATATTCTCTTGTATGATCTGTACTGATATCTGTAGCATCATTACCATGATCTGCTGTCAGAATCAGCCGGTCAGTTTCATCCAATGAATTCATTATCTCGGGCAGTTTTTCATCAAATTCTTGAAGTGCTTTATGTAATCCTTCCGGATCATTTCTATGCCCGAAATAAACATCAAAATCAACCAGATTAGTAAAGATCAATGAACCCTTAACACTTTTTGCGACTTCGATAATTTTGTTAATACCTTCTTGATTGGATTTTGTTTTTAGCTGATGTTTAATGCCTTTGTAATTGAAGAGATCGTTCACTTTTCCAATTGCATATGTTTCAATTCCGTTGTTCAAACAGTAATCAAGAATTGTAGGCTCCGGAGGATCTAAAGAATAATCCTTTCTATTTGTCGTACGTTTGAAATTTCCTTCTGAGCCTATGAACGGACGCGCAATAACTCTTCCGCAAGAATCTTTACCAACTAAAACTTTTTCGCGCGTAATTGAACATATCTCGTATAAACGTTCTAAAGGAATAACACCTTCATGCGCTGCAATTTGGAATACAGAATCTGCTGAAGTATAAATAATTGGAAATCCGGTTCTTACGTGTTCGGCACCAAGGTCTTTAATAATTTCGGTTCCGGATGCGGCATAATTCCCAAGAATTCCTTTGACTCCGGTTTCTTTCATGAATTTTTCCACCAGTTCTTTGGGAAATCCATCCGGATAAAAAGGAAATTCAATTTCAACTTTTAATCCGCCAAGTTCCCAGTGACCGGTTGTAGAATCTTTACCGGAAGATATCTCTGCAAGTTTACCAAAAGAAGCAAGCGGTGAAGTTTGCGGTGCAATTCCTTTAATCGGTTTGATATTACCAAGTCCAAATTTTTCTAAGTTCGGCAAATTTAATCCGCCTAAACGTTCTGCCATATTTCCAAGAGTGTCGCTTCCCTCATCGGAATAATTTTTTGCATCGGGCAGTTCACCAATCCCGACACCATCGAGTACTACTATATGAAAATTGTTCAAAGGTTTATCCGTTTGTTAACTGATACTTTTAACAGAGTTACCGCCCTTCTCAATTGCTTTTTTTAGTGCGAGCTCTGCATTAGTTAAGATTTCCTGAACATCGGTTTTATTTGTGGTTGTAGCTACACCTATTGAAACAGTAAAAGTCGTCTGTTTAGATGCAACTGCAATTGCTTTGCGTGCAATTTTAATTCTTAATTTTTCCGCCCATAGAAAAACATCTTTTGGAGACATGTTGAAAAAATAAACCGCAAAAACTTTTTCACTTATTCGTCCAAGTAAATTCAGCGGAGTCATTTCATCTTTTATCATTTGCCCCACTGTCCGCAAAACTTTTGGAAACGGGTCTCCTTCGAAAAGAGATTCTTGTTCCAGGAATTCATCAATTTGAATTACTGCTATTGCACCTTGAATTCCTATCTCTTTACTTCGTACAAGGTCAATTGTAAAACGCTCGATAAATGAATCATAGTTTAGCGTTTTTGTCTCGATATCAACAGAGAGCAATCCTTTTAGAATATTTATTGTTGAGTAGGAATGAAGAATGAAAGCAAATATTTTGGTAGCGTTTTTAATGTATGAAACTTCGTTGTTTGAATAAACATTTTTCTTTAGACTTTCAAAGCAAAGAACACCGTAATTATGCTCATCATATACAAGAGGAATTGCAAGGAAAGAACCGTCGAAACTAACATCTTCAGTTTTGGCAAAACGGGGTATATCCGATGTTGATGTATCGTCAATCTTTACCGGAGTTGCGCTCAATATAGCTCTTCCAACTAATGTTCCGTTTAAGTCTATCTCCAAATTTTCACCTACATACTTTAGAGAAGTCTTGTTTATGATCTTCGTAGTTTTAAATTTTTGTTCCGCAGGTGAATATGAAACCAACGTAAAAGAATCCCAATCAAGCAAACCTTGCATTGATGATTCGATGATCTGATGTACGTCTGCTTCCGATTCAAATTTCTTATCCGCACCTAAAATATTTAGAAGCGTTTTTAAACGCTGATCCGCTTGCGACTCGGCAAATTTTTCTTCGAACAATGAAATGATAATGGAGATAACACGGACAATCCTTCCGAGAGAATAAACTTGTTCAATACCAAAAGCATCGTTCACTTTTGAATCTAAAGCAAGAATTCCGGTCAAATGTTTTCCATAAAACAAAGGAACGCCGATAAAACTTTTGATTCCTTGAGCGGCACCATAATAGCGGATTACATCTATCTCCGCGTTTGAAGAGATATCGGTCAGAAGTTCCGGTTCTTCTTTTTGAACAATCTTGCCAAGAATGTCATCTTCAAGATCGAACTTGTGTTGTTTGATTTGCGCTGAACTTGTTACATAGCGTTCAAGCGTTAAACGTTTTCTGTTCTTATTATACCAGAAGAAAGCCGCAGTATGCGCCATATATGAATCTTTAACAACACTTAGAATTTTTTCAAGGACAAAGCCAAATTGTTCATCGTGATTCACATCTTCCGGTAATTCTTCAAGAACAATTTTTTCATAATTTGTTTTAAAATCCGGCGGCTTGAAAAAATCTTGCTTACCGCGGCTGATTGTGCTTCCAAAATTTTCCGCAGTAATTATTTCGATATTTTTTGTCGGTGAAATTATTTTAAAATCTTCACCGGCATCTGTTTCGTAAGAGTCTTTCTCAATTTTACCGTCATCCTCAAAAAGATCCGGCTCGTAAGTTTGATCTACAATTTCACCCCGCATTGAATCACGCAGAAAAATTATAAATCCGGCGTATATTAAAAGCACTATGCCGGAAATAATCCGCACGTAAGGATCTTCTGTAAAAAATGGAATGGCAATAAGTATGGGAATAAATAAGAAAATAAAGATTCTTTTTTTAATTTTTTCTTTGATTCCCATCGCTCATCTTAGAAATTATGTAGAAATATTTGGTTAGAAGCTGTAAAAGTATCAACTCCCAATTCAATAATAAGAAAGATTTAAGATATTTTCACATAAGGAAGAGTGCGGAGAGGTGTTTTACGATCTCTTTTTTACCGGTTCCTTTTATAGCAGAGTAGAAAAGCATGTTCTCGCCCGGTATAATCTCGGGGAAAAATTGAACTACGCGTTTTTTGGCAGAAGCCAACTCTGCTTGTTTCAACTTATCGGATTTGTTCATCAGCAAGAAATAAGGAATCTCTTTTGTTCTAAGAAAGTTATTAAGTTCAATATCAAGCTGCATAGGATCGTGTCGGCTGTCGATAATATGAATCGCGAGTTTAATATTGTCGTTCATCGAAAAATATTTTTCCAGAAGAAGTTGCCATGCATCGCGCTCGCTCTTCGATACTTTTGCGTAACCGAAACCGGGAAGATCAACAAGAAAGAATTTTTTTTCGACGAGATAATAATTAATTGAACGGGTTTTACCGGGCAAAGACGATGTCTTTGCCATCTTAGTATTGAATACAGAATTGATGAATGATGACTTGCCTACATTTGAACGACCGCATAGAACAACAGTAGGTAGATTTTCCTTCGGTAATTCGTTGAGATTATAAACGGCTTTGATGAATTCAATTTTTTTCATAAAAATAAAAAAGAGTAACCGAAACCGATTACTCTTCTTAAATTAATCTATAATACTAAAATTAGCTGCCTTTTTTCTGCGGAGTCTTTGTAGTCTTTGTGATCTTTTCTTTTTTGATTTTTTCTTTTGGAGATTTTTCTTTTTTAGTTTTTGGAACAGCCGCTTTTTTAGCCGCCTTTTCCTTTTTCTCTTTTTTCTCTTCTGCTTTAACTTCTTCAGCGGTTTCAGTTGGTTTTTCTTCGCCCTTTGTTTTCTTAGGAGCTTTAGGTTTAATTACACCGCTGTAATCAACCAATTCAATTATCGCCATATGAGCGCCATCGCCTTTTCTCTGTCCTAATTGAACAACGCGTGTATAACCGCCTGGTCTATTGCCAACTTTTGTTACAATATCACCAAACAGTTCAGAAAGAACCGCTCTATCATTAATTTTTTCTGCAACTACTCTTCTGGCATGAACAGAATCTGTTTTTGCTCTTGTAATGATAGGTTCAACAAACGTACGCAATTCTTTGGCTTTTGCTGCGGTTGTTTTAATTTTTTTATGCTGAAGTAAAGATGTTGCCAACACTTTTAATGTAGCTAATCTGTGACTTGCAGTTCTACCTAATTTTCTTCCTTTTACGCCATGTCTCATTCTTCAACCTTATGGAATACTAATTGTTTTCTGGTTTATCTTTTATGTATTTATCAACGTCCATACCGAACTCGAGTCCGTGATTGTCAACGATCTCAATTAATTCGGCTAAAGATTTTCTTCCGAAGTTTCTGAACTTCAGCATTTCGCTTTCATCTTTTCTAACAAGATCGGATAAATTTTTGATGTTAGCGGCTTTCAAACAGTTATGAGAACGTACGCTCAATTCGAGATCGTCAACACTTGTCAATAATATCTTTTTGATTCTCTCTGCTTCGGCATCTTTTTCATTTTCAACTTTTTCTTCTTCCGGTTCAGCATCAAAGTTGATGAACATCTGAATGTGATCTTTCAAAATTTTTGCGGAACTTGAAAGAGCTTCTTCGGGTGTAATAGAACCATCAGTTTGAATTTCGAGCGAAAGTTTTTCAAAGTCGTTCTTTTCACCTATACGAACATTTTCTACATCGTAGCGGCAATTAACAATCGGTGTGTAGATAGAATCAATCGGAATGGTTCCAATTGTCATTTCAAGAATTTTTTGTTCTAATGAAGGAACATATCCTTTGCCAATTCCAAAACGTAATTCCATATTTAGCTTTGCATCGGAATTCAATCTTGCAATGTGAAGATCAGGATTTAAGATTTCTATATCTGGGCAATATTTTTGGATATCGCCGGCTTTAAATTCTTTTGAACCGCTGAGAGAAATTTCGCATCCGGTAGTTTTCTTGTTCGCAATTCTCATTCTAACTTGTTTCAAGTTAAGAATAAGTTCTGTAACGTCTTCAACAACGCCTGGAATAGTAGAAAATTCGTGAAGGACGCCTTCAATTTTAACAGCATTAATTGCAGCACCGGTTAAGGATGACAATAATACTCTTCTAAGGGCATTGCCCAGTGTAACACCAAAACCTCTTTCGAGAGGTTGAACTATAAATCTTCCAAAATTCTCTTTGGATGAAGCTTCATCGAGAACAACGCCATCTGGCATCTTTATAAATGGATAGCTCATTTAGTATCCTCTTTAATTTTTATTAATTACTTAGAATACAACTCAACAATTAATTGTTCGTTAGCATTCAATGGAATGTCTTCTCTTTCCGGAACATTTAAGAAAGTGCCGGATAAAGTTGCTTTATCTACAGACAACCAATTGTAAACGTTGTCTTTTGTTCTTCTTAAGGAATTATGAATCGCATCCAGCTTTTTACTCTTATCGCGCACAGAAATTACATCTCCCGGTGCGAGTGTATAAGATGGAATGTCAACAGTCTTTCCGTTTACCCAGAAATGTCCATGAAGAACTAATTGACGAGCTGATTTTCTAGAGGGCGCAAATCCAAGACGAAATACAACATTGTCCAATCTTCTTTCAAGTAGCTTAATCAAGTTACCGCCTGTAATACCTTTTTGGCGGTTAGCTGTTTCAAAAATATTATGGAATTGAGTTTCCATTAATCCGTAGATTCTCTTAACTTTTTGTTTTTCTCTAAGCTGTACGCCGTACTCAGAAAATTTAGCTCTGCGGGTTAAACCATGTTGACCCGGAGCGTAATTTTTTTGTTCAAGCGGACATTTTTCCGATAAACACTTAGTTCCTTTTAAAAATAACTTTTGTTTTTCCCTTCTGCATAATTTGCAGCTGGGACCGGTGTATCTTGCCATCTAAAGTTTCTCCTATTAAACTCTTCTTCGTTTTGGTGGTCGGCATCCGTTATGCGGTATTGGAGTTTGATCTTTGATTGAAAGAATATCCAATCCTGCAGTACTTAATGCTCTAATTGCTGCTTCTCGTCCGGAGCCGGGTCCTTTTACGAACACATCAACTTTTCTCAATCCTAAATCGTGCGCTTCTTTAGCAGCAGCTTCTGCTGTAACCTGAGCAGCAAACGGAGTATTTTTTCTTGAACCTTTGAAACCGTTTTTTCCGGCAGAGGACCAAGAAATTGTATTTCCGTAAATATCAGTTAGCGTAACCAACACGTTATTGAATGAGGCTTTAATATGAGCCACGCCAACAGCATCAACGTGAACTTTCTTTTTAGTCTTTTTTACAACCTTTGCCAATTTTACTCCTCAAAAAAAATTATTAATTACTTCTTAGCCGGAGTTTTTTTCTTGCCGGCAACAGTTCTACGTTTACCTTTACGAGTTCTAGAATTTGTTCTAGTACGCTGACCCCGAACAGGCAAACCTCTTCTGTGACGAATACCGCGATACGAACCAATATCCATTAATCTCTTAATGTTTTGTTGGACTTCGCTTCTAAGCGCCCCTTCAACCCTATACTCAGAAGTCATTACAGAACGAATCTTTGCAATTTCTTCTTCGGTCAGATCAGAAACTTTTTTATCGGGATTTACACCGGCTTTGGTAAGAATCTCCATAGAAGATCTATCACCTATGCCAAAAATGTAGGTCAACCCGATGTAAGCTTTTTTATTTTTTGGTAAATCAACACCAGCTAAACGAGCCAAATCTATAACCTCCTAAGTTTAACCTTGTCTTTGTTTGTGTTTAGGGTTTTTGCAGATCACTCTTACAACCCCTTTTCTTTTAATGATCTTACAGTTCTCACAAATCTTGCGAACAGATGAGCGGACCTTCATTTTATTTCTTCTCCGTTATTTATATCTGTATGTAATTCTACCTTTATTCAAATCGTACGGCGAAAGTTCTATTGCCACTTTATCGCCAACCAAAATTTTTATGAAGTGCATTCTCATTTTACCGGAAATATGAGCAAGGATTTCATGACCGTTATCAAGACGGACTTTAAAATGTGCATTCGGCAATGTGTCTGTTACAACTCCGTCAACTTTTATCGGTCCCTGTTTTGCCATCTATCTCTATTCACACTTCGTTAAAATTTCTGGTTTACCATCAATAATTGCAATTGTATGTTCAAAATGTGCCGAAGGTTTTCCGTCTTCGGTCAATACTGTCCATCCATCTTCAGCAACTACAACTTTATACGAACCCATGTTAACCATCGGCTCTAAAGCTAACGTCATTCCGTTTTTAAGAACAGCCCCGCTTCCTTTTTTTCCGTAATTAGGAATTTGCGGATCTTCATGAAGACGTTTTCCAACACCGTGTCCGCATAAATCGCGCACAATCGAAAATCCGTTTTCCTCAACATAGGTTTGAATGGTATTTGAAATATCTCCAAGACGGTTCTTTTCGATTGCCTGACTGATACCGAGATATAATGATTTTTCTGTTACATCCATTAGTCTCTGTTTCTCGTCGGAAATTTTTCCAACTGCTACCGAAAGAGCCGCATCTCCATAGTATCCATTTTTTTCAGCACCAACATCAATGGATATAATTTCACCCTCTTTCAAAACTCTGTTGCCGGGAATCCCGTGAACAACCTCATCATCAATTGAAGAACAAATTGAGCCTGGAAAATCGAACGACCCCGCTTGCGAATAACCTTTAAATGCGGGACGAGCGTTATTGCTTAAAATATAATCTTCGGCAATTTTATCCAGCTCTTGCGTCGTTACGCCAATTCTGACGTTACGCTTCACTAATTGTAATGTCTCTGCTACTATTTTGCAGCTTTCACGAATGTAATCTATTTCGCGTTTGCTTTTTATTAATATCACTATCTAATCTAGAATCTTCTGCCTTTAAGTTTGCCGGATTTCATGAATCCGTCGTAATGTCTCATCAATAGATGAGATTCAATTTGCTGTAAAGTATCTAAGGCAACGCCAACGATAATCAACAGACTTGTACCGCCAAAGAAAGAACCAAAGCTTTGTGAAACTCCGAACTTCATAATAAATGTCGGCAGTATTGCAATGATGGCTAAAAAAACTGAGCCTGGTAATGTAATCTTAGTTAAAATATTATCAACAAAATCTGCGGTTTGTTTTCCGGGACGAATACCTGGAATAAAGCCGCCTTGTTTCTTCATATTTTCTGCAACATCTTGCGGATTGAATGCAATTGCTGTGTAGAAATATGTAAAGAAGATAATCATCAAAGCATAGAAAAACGAATACGTTAAACTTCTTGGTGTAAAATATTGAGCAACAGATGCAATGAATTCATTATTAGGAAAAAATGAAAACAATGTTGCCGGTATAAACATAATTGATTGTGCAAAGATAATAGGCATAACGCCGGCAGTATTAACTTTTAAAGGAATGTATTGAGTAACTCCGCCGTAAACTTTTCTGCCTACAACTCTTTTAGCATATTGAACCGGAATTCTCCTGGTTCCTTGCGTAACAAGAACAACTCCCGCAATAATTAAAACCATGAAAGCAAGAATAACAACTTCAATAACAATATTACGCTGACCGCTTGCAATTAATCTGTATTCATCAAGTAATGCAAAGGGAAAACGATTAATGATTCCGATAAAAATTATAAGTGAAATACCGTTTCCAATTCCCTTTTCTGTAATCTGCTCGCCCATCCACATAATAAACATAGTTCCGGCAACTAGAATTACAATCGCTGATAAAGTCCAGAGAACACCGCGTACAGCTTCTGGAACTATTGGCGCGTTATTAGAATGAATACTTAGAAGATGAATTGTAACACCCCACGCTTGAAAAGCAGAAATTATAACAGTTCCATAGCGTGTGAGCTGCGTTAATTTTTTTCTACCTTCTTCACCTTCCCGCTGAAGTTTTTGAAAATATGGAATTACCGCACCGGCAATCTGCAAAATAATAGATGCCGAAATGTAAGGCATAATTCCAAGAGCGAGAATTGCCGCATTAGAAAATGCACCGCCGACAAATAAATCATACAGACCGAATAAATTATCGGTAGATTGATTTTTAGTTGCCTCATGAAGTAGTGACGTATCAATACCCGGCAAGGTGATGTGAGTTCCAATTCTAACAATTACTAACAGAGCAAGAGTGTAAAGTATTCTCTGACGTAATTCATGAATCTTGAAAATATTCCGGAATGTTTCTTGAAATTTAGCCATTAGAATTTAATCTCTTTGATGGTTCCACCGACTGATTCAATTTTTTCTTTAGCGGTTGCGCTAAAATAATTTGCTTCAACATTTAATTTTGCTTTTAATTCACCTTGAGCAAGAATTTTAACCGGAGCCGCAGCTTTAGAAATTGCACCGCTCTTGTATAAAGAAACAGCGTTTACTTCTCCATCCTGAATTTTCTTCTCATCAACTAATCTTTGCAGAGTTGTAAGATTGATTACTTGATTAACAATTTTAAATGGGCTGTGAAAACCTCTTTTAGGAATTCTTCTTTGAAGAGGCATTTGACCGCCTTCAAACCATGTAGGAAATTTTGCACCGGCGCGAGAACGTTGACCGTTTTCACCGCGTGTTGCTGTTCCACCATGACCGGAACCTTCGCCACGACCAATTCTTTTTACTTTTTTGTTCGAACCTTTTGCAGGTTTCAGATTACTTAGAATATTCATTTATCACCTTACGCTTCAATTTCTTCGACTTTTACAAGATGGTGTACTTTTTTAATCATTCCTCTAATTTGAGGCGTATCATTTTTAATTACAAAATGATTTGGTCTGGCAAGACCTAACGCTTCAATGGTTCTTTTTTGTGGAACCGGGCGATCTATAACACTTCCTGTTTGAATAATTTTTATTTTCTTTGCCATCATAACCTCAAAATTACAGATTGAATAACTCAGTTACTTTTAATCCGCGTTTACGCGCCATAGTTCTTGCATCAACAAGATTTAACAACGCATCTAAAGTTGCTTTAACTTGATTATGCGGATTGCTTGAACCGAGTGATTTGGTCAGAATATCTTGAACTCCTGCAGCTTCAAGGACAGCGCGAACTCCGCCGCCAGCAATCAAACCGGTACCAGGTGTTGCCGGTTTTAATAAAACCGATCCGGCGCCAAATTTTCCTGTGATTGCGTGAGGAATAGTTCCTTTGATGATTGAAACTCTATAAACGTTTTTCTTAGCGTCGTCTATGCCTTTCGAAATTGCATCGGTAACTTCGTTTGCTTTACCAAGACCAACACCAACGTGACCATTTGAATCTCCCACAACAACAATTGCGTTAAAGCTGAATCTTCTACCGCCTTTAACAACTTTAGCAACTCTGTTGATGTGAACAATCTTTTCTTTAAGATTCTCAAGACCCGATACTTTTTTGTACTTGAAATTCAATTTTAACTCCCTTGTTAACTAACTTATTTAATCTTTTTTATTGATCATCTAATTTTCTGGCTGCCGGGAGAGGAGTCGAACCTCTACAGACGCCTCCAAAGGGCGTTGTCCTGCCATTAGACGACCCGGCAATCCTTACAACTTCATGCCGCCTTCGCGGGCACCTTCTGCAACAGCTTGAACTCTTCCATGATAGCGGTAACCGCTTCTATCAAAGACAGCTGTTGTAATTCCCTTATCAATAGCTTTCTTAGCAAGCAATTTGCCAACTGCTTTGCTTTTAGAAATTTTCCCTTTAGAGTCTTTCAATTCTGCAACAAGTTCCTTTGCCAATGAAGAAGCTTCAAGCAAAGTAGTTCCTTTCACATCATCAATTAACTGAGCATACATATTGTCGTTGCTTCTAAAAATTGATAGACGCGGACGTTCAGCAGTGCCGGAAATCTTTCTACGAATTCTTGCTTTTTTTGTAGCTCTATGTGTAGTGTCTTTCAAAAACATTTTTCAATTTCTCCTATTACTTACCGGCTGTCTTGCCTGCTTTACGAACAATAACTTCATTAGAGTATTTAATACCCTTGCCTTTATAAGGTTCTGGTTTTCTGAATGATCTGATCTTTGCTGCAATTAAGCCAACCAGTTCTTTATCAAATCCCGAAATTTTTACTTGTGTTGGAGCCGGAACATCTATTTTTATTCCTACCGGAGGCATAAATAAAATTGGGTGAGAATAACCGATAGTAAATAAAACAGCTTCGCCCTTAGATTCGGCTTTGTAACCAACGCCAACGATATCAAGAGATTTTGTATAACCCTCTGTAACACCTTTGACCATATTATTAATCAAAGCGCGGGTTAATCCATGAAGCGCTCTGTTCTCTTTGAGGTCGTTTGGTCTTGTAACAACAATTTCTTCTTTAGTAACATCAACTTTGATGTTTGGATGTATCTTCATTTCCAGTTCGCCGAGTTTGCCTTTAACTTTAATAGCATCACCGGTTTTGGTTATAGTTACATCTTTAATGGGAATTGGTTTTTTACCTATACGTGACAATTTCTTTTCCTCTTAAAATTTTTTTACCAAACGTGGCAGATAACTTCACCGCCGACTGCCTCTCGTTTTGCTTGTTTATCAGATAACAAACCTTTCGGTGTAGAGAGAACTGCAATTCCAAGTCCGTTCAACACGCGCGGAAGTTTTTCTTTGCTTACATATCTTTTCAAACCCGGTGTAGAAATTCTTCTGATACCGGTAATTGAAGGAGCTCCATTAACGTATTGAAGATGAACTCTAAGAACATTTTGTTTATCGTCTTCAACAACATTATAGTCTTTAATGAAATTATTATTCTTTAAAATTTCTGCTAAGCTGATCTTCATTTTTGAAGAAGGGATATCAACAAATTTCTTTTTTGCTTTAACAGCATTTCTAATTCGCGTTAAAAAATCCGCAATCGGATCGGTAGTATGCATTTACATTTCTCCTTCGGTTACCAACTTGCTTTTTTAAGACCAGGAATTAAACCGCGTAAAGCCATTTCGCGTAGAACTAAACGAGAGACACCAAATTTTCTGTAATAAGCTCTCGGTCTTCCGGTCATTTTACATCTGTTATGTAAACGGGTGGGGGCAGAATTTCTTGGAAGAAGTTGTAAACCCTCATAATCACCCTTCTCTTTCATTTCTTTTCTACGCGCCGCAAATTTATCTACAAGGGCTTTTCTTTTATCTTCGCGTGCGAGCAAACTTTTTCTTGCCATGACTTCCCTTTAATTAATTTCTTTTTTTCTAAACGGCATACCGAAAGCTGTTAATAATTCAAAAGCTTCTTTATCTGTCTTTGCCGTTGTAACAAATGTTATATCCATTCCTAAAATCTTTGTTACTTTATCAACATTGATTTCCGGAAAGATAATCTGTTCTTTAAGACCCATAGTATAATTTCCGCGTCCGTCAAAAGATTTGTCGGGAATGCCGCGGAAATCTCTCATACGAGGCAAAGCAAGAGAAATAAACCGGTCTAAAAATTCATACATCATTTCTTTTCTTAAAGTAACCTTAGCGCCAATCTTCATACCTTCGCGAAGCTTGAAATTAGAAATAGCTTTTTTAGCAATTCTAACAGAAGGTTTTTGCCCGGAAATAGTTTCCAGATCGCGAATGGCTTCATCTAAAATTTTTGCATCGGAAGCAGCTTGACCAACACCCATGTTAATAACAATTTTTTCGAGTTTTGGAACTTCCATAATGCTCTTATAGGCAAATTGTTCGCGTAACTTTGGAACAATCTCGTTCAAATATTTTTCTTTTAAGCGAGCCGGAATTTTAGGCTGAGCTACTTTGGCTGCCGGTGCTTTTTCTTCAGCAACCTTAACCTTTTTCTCTTTAGCTTCTTTCTGCTCTTTCTTTTCTTTTGGTTCTTTTTGTTCTTTTGCCATCGTAATTACTTATCCTTAAAATTTATTCGCCACGCGAATTTGTTAAGCAATCATTTCGCCGCTAGCTCTGCTAATTCTAGCGCTTCTCTTCTTGCCTGTTTTTTCATCTATAATAAGTTTTGCGCCAATTCTTGTTTTTTCATTTGTCTTAGGATCCAAAATCATAACATTGGAAACATTTATTGGAGCTTCTTTTTCAGTAATTCCACCTTGAGGTGATTTCTGACTCGGTTTAGTGTGTCTTTTACGAAGGTTAATACCTTCAACAATAACACGATTCTTTACTGGAAAAACTTTTAATACTTTACCAGTTTTGCCTTTACTATTTCCGGCTATAACTACTACTGAATCATTTTTTCTGATCTTCATTTTCCTATCCTTATAATACTTCTGGAGCTAGCGAGATAATTTTCATGAACTTCTTATCTCTGAGTTCTCTTGCAACGGGACCGAAAATACGGGTACCTTTAGGTTCGCCTTGGGCATTTAAAAGAACCGCAGCGTTTTCGTCGAAGCGAATGTAAGAGCCGTCGTTTCTTCTAACTTCTTTTTTTGTTCTAACAACTACTGCACGGCTAACTTCGCCCTTCTTAACACCGCCGCCAGGAATTGCAGATTTTACAGCGACAACAATAACATCGCCAACACTTGCATAACGGCGGTCGCTGCCTCCAAGTACGCGAATGCACTGTACTTTTTTAGCGCCGGAATTATCCGCTACAATTAAATTAGTTTCTTCTTGTACCATTTATCTGCTCCTCAAACTTTTATTACTTGGCTTTTTCAACAACTTGAACCAAGCGCCAATTTTTTCTTTTACTCAAAGGACGTGTTTCCATAATCTTTACGACATCACCAATCTTACATTCCTGTTTTTCGTCGTGAGCCATTAGTTTAGTGGTTTTCTTAAAATATTTTTTATAAATCGGATGCGCAACCTGTCTCTCAATCGCAACGACTATACTTTTCTGCATTTTGTTACTTACAACAGTACCGATCCTGGTTTTTCTTAAACTTCTCTTCTCCATAGGAACTCGAATACTCCTTATTTTTTTGCCTTTGAGTTTTTAGCTTCCTGCATCTCTCGCTCTTTCAGAATTGTTTTCATTTTGGCGATATCTTTTTTAACTGAATGCAGTTTAGCAGTGTTTGTTAAGTTTTTTAATTCCTGCTGAAAATTTAAATCCACAAGACTTTTTTGATCTTCAAGAATTCTTTTCTTGATCTCTTCTGTGGCCATTTCTCTAATTTCAAAAATCTTCATTTTCTATAAATCCTTTTATGCTTCTAAGTCCGGACGTTGACAAATTTTAGTTTTAATTGGCAGTTTGTGAGAAGCAATAGCCATTGCCTCGTGAGCAGTTTTCTTATCAATACCGCCAATCTCGAACATGATTCTACCAGGTTTAACAACGGCAACCCAAAATTCTGGAGCGCCTTTACCTTTACCCATTCTTGTTTCAAGAGGTTTTTTAGTAACCGGTTTATCTGGAAAAATTCTAATCCACATTTTTCCGTCTCTTTTCATATGGCGTGAAAGTGCAACACGGCAAGCTTCAATTTGTCTGCTTGTTATCCAAGCTGGTTCCAACGCTTTTAAACCGTAATCACCAAAGTTAACAAGATGACCGCGTGTAGCTTTACCGGCTCTTCTACCTCTATGTGCTTTACGAAACTTTACTCTTTTGGGCATTAACATGAAAAAAATTCCTCAAACTTATTATTCGGTTGAACGTTTACCTAAAATTTCTCCGCGGCAGATCCAAACTTTTACTCCAAGTGAACCGTAAATTGTCTGTGCGGTTGCAGTACCGTAATCTATATCGGCACGTATTGTATGCAAGGGAATTCTGCCTTCTTTGTATTGTTCAGTTCGAGCCATTTCAGCGCCGCCTAATCTGCCGGCACACATAATTCTAATTCCTTCAGCACCCATTCTCATTGCTGTAGTAATTGATTGTTTCATAGCTCTTCTAAAAGATACTCTTCCTTCAAGCTGCCTTGCAATATTTTCTGCTACTAAATTTGCGTCAAGTTCAGGTCTCTTAATTTCCGTAATCTGAATCTTAACTTCTTTATCGGTCAATTTTTTTAATTCTTCTTCAAGCTGAGCAATCTCTTTTCCGCTTTTACCAATAACAACGCCGGGTCTGGATGTATGAATTGTTAGAACAATATTTTTAGAAGTTCTATCAATAACGATGGAAGAGATTCCAGCATTTTGTAATCTTTTTCTTACATAGGTTCTAAGTTTCTTATCTTCAACAAGCTTTACAGAATAACTTTTGTTTTCGTACCAGTTCGATTCCCAGCCTTTGATGACGCCAACTCTAAAACCGATTGGATTAACCTTCTGACCCAAAACTTCCTCCTGAGATTACTTTTTTGTAGCTACAACAATAGTTACGTGATTAGATCTTTTTCTTATTTTGTACGCACGGCCCATTGGTGCAGCCGAAATTCTTTTCAAGGTTGGACCCTGATTCACAAAAGCTTCTTTTACAAAGAAGTCAGAGACTTCGTGCTTTGTGTTTTCGTCCTTGTTCATTAAATTCGATACAGCGGAACGTAAAACTTTAACGGCATCTTTAGAAGAATGCTTTGGCGAAAAGTGAAGTATCTCGATAGCTTGTTCTACCGATTTACCTCTGATAAGATCAATAACTAATCTCATCTTTCGCGGTGATGTTCCAATGTATTTGTGAGTTGATTTAGCTTCCATCATTATTTCCCTAGAATCACTTTACTTTAGATGCTTTTTCAGCTTTAGTTCCCGGATGACCTCTAAAAATTCTTGTTGGTGCAAACTCGCCGAGTTTATGACCAACCATATTTTCAGAAACATAAACGGGTATCATTTTGTTGCCGTTATGAACAGCAATTGTGTGTCCGACAAAATCCGGAGTAATTGTACTTGTACGTGACCAAGTCTTAATTATTTTCTTCTGATTAGTGTCGTTCAACTTTTGAACTTTCTGCATTAATTTTAGGTCTATGAATGGACCTTTTTTGACTGATCTTGGCATATTTGCTCTGTCTTATTTTCTACGCTTTACAATGTATTTATTAGAAAGATTTTTTCTCTTTCTTGTTTTTAATCCTTTTGCTTTCTGACCCCAAGGTGAAACCGGATGACCGCCGCCAGATGTTTTACCTTCACCACCGCCCATCGGGTGATCAACTGGATTTTTTGCAACACCACGACTTGCAGGACGAATGCCTAACCATCTGCTTCTGCCTGCTTTACCAAGACTAATATTTTCATGATCAATATTTCCAACAACACCATAGGTAGCCATACAATCAACAGAAACCATTCTAACTTCACCGGAAGGCATTTTAAGTTGAGCCATTTTACCTTCGCGCGCCATCAACTGAAGTGATGAACCAGCGGATCTTCCAAGCTGACCGCCTTTACCAGGTCTTAATTCAACGTTGTGCACAAAACTTCCGGGTGGAATTTCTCTTAATGGTAATGCATTACCAACTTTAATTTCAGAACCAGCACCCGATACAACCGAAGCACCTACTTTCAAACCATCCGGTGCAATGATGTATCTCTTTTCTCCATCTGCATAATTAAGTAGAGCAATTCTGGAAGTTCTATTCGGATCGTATTCAATCGAAAATACTTTTGCCGGAATTCCGTTTTTATCGCGTTTGAAATCTACAATTCTATAACGTCTTTTATGTCCGCCGCCGCGATGACGCGATGTAATTCTACCTTGATTATTTCTACCACCGGATTTTTTAATTACAGCAGTCAACGCTTTTTCGGGCGCAGTTTTAGTTATCTCATCGAAAGACGAGATACTCATAAATCTCGTTCCGGGTGTATTTGGTTTTAATTTTCTAATTGCCATTTAATTCAGCTCCGAGTTTCGGTAATACTATGCTTGACCAAAAATATCTAATGTTTGACCTTCTTTTAAGGTAACTATTGCTTTTTTAAACTTTGGTGTTCTTCCTGTAAATCTTCCCTTCTTTGTAAGTTGAGTTTTTGCTTTTCCTTTGTATCTAATCGTATTCACGGAAGTTACATCTACATTAAATTTTGCTTTAAGAGCTTTAGCTATTTCGATTTTGTTTGCATCAACTGCAACCATAAAACCGTACTTGCCAGCATGTTTTTCGCTAATACCGCTCATTTTTTCTGTTATTAAAGGTCGTACTAGAACACTTTTCATTTTTAAACCGATTTAATTTATTGTGTTTTCTAAAAGATTAACTGCGCTTTTCTGTACTAATAAAACTTGATTGTTCAACAAATCGTACGCAGATGCTTTGTTGGCTTCTAATACATTTACTTTGGTAATATTTCGTCCGGATTTGTAAACGTTTTCTTGTGTACCATTTGTCAGAAGCAATGTTCTCTTGCCTTTTACTTTCAACGCATTCAACAAAGAAGCAAAATCTTTAGTCTTTGGTCCATCGAAGTTAAAATCTTCAACAACCATAATTTGATTTGCTTTTGCTTTGTAAGAAAGAGCAGATTTTCTTGCAAGACTCAAAACTTTCTTGTTCAATTTTTGTTTGTACGTATGCGGTTTAGGTCCGAATATTCTTCCGCCGCCAACCCATATTGGAGAACGAGAGGTACCGGCACGGGCTCCGCCACGACCTTTCTGCTTCCAGGGTTTTTTACCGCCGCCACTAACTTCACTTCTTTCTTTTGATTTGTGAGTTCCCTGGCGTTGATTAGCCAAGAAAGCTTTTACAGCCAAATAAAGAACGTGATCATTCGGTTCGATTTCAAAAATTTCTTTTGAGAGTTCTACTGTCTCGCCAGATTTTGTGCCGTCTTGTTTATAAACTTCTAATTTCATTTTTATCAAACTTATTTTTTGTTGATAGCAACAATTGAATTAATAGAGCCTGGAACAGCTCCTTTAACCATAATAATATTTTTTTCCGCAATAATTTTTACAACTTTCAAATTTGGAGCTGTAACGTTGTCAAAGCCCATTCTTCCGGCCATACGCTGACCTTTGAATACTCTTGACGGATAAGAACTTGAACCGATTGAACCGGGAGCTCTTAATCTATCGCTTTGACCGTGTGTTGTTCCGCCGACACCACCAAAATTGTGTCTTCTCATAACACCCTGAAAACCTTTTCCTTTACTCTTTCCGGAAACTTTCACCTTATCACCGACAGCGAAAAGATCAGTGTTCAATTCATCACCAATTTTATATTGTGATGCATCAAAATTTCTGAATTCTTTAACGGTGTGAGGAATTTTCAATCCGTGTTTTTTGTAATAATCGAGTTGAGGTTTGCTTGTTCTCTTCTCTTTCTTTTCGCCAAATCCAAGCTGAACAGCTCCGTAGCCATCTCTTTCTTTCGATTTGATTGCGTATACATTACACGGACCAACTTCTAAAACTGTAACTGGTACAATTTTACCGTCTTCCGAAAATATATTTGTCATTCCTAATTTTTTTGCTAACAAGCCAGGCATTTCAATGATTCCTATAACTTAATCTCAATGTCAACGCCAGCGGGAATATCTAATTTGCTGAGTGCGTCAACTGTTTTATTATTTGAATTATGTATATCTATAATTCTTTTATGTGCCCTAATTTCAAATTGTTCTCTTGATTTTTTATCAACGTGAGGCGATCTTAAAACTGTGAAAACTGTTCTGCGTGTTGGTAACGGAATTGGTCCGGATACAACAGCACCAGTGCTCTTAACCGTTTTAATAATCTTTTCGGTTGATTTGTCAATCAATATATGATCGTATGACTTAAGCTTGATTCTAATTTTCTGACCGGGCACTTTTTATAATCTCCTTGTTCAACATAGTGCCCCGCAATTAAGCGGGGCTCAAATAATTTATTTTACTCGATAATCTTTGTTACGAAACCAGCACCAACTGTTCTACCGCCTTCACGAATAGCGAACTTCAAACCTTCTTCCATTGCGATCTCTGAGATCAAATCAATTTTAAGAGTAACGCTATCGCCAGGCATAACCATTTCGGTTCCTTCCGGTAAAGTAGCAATACCGGTTACGTCTGTTGTTCTGAAATAGAACTGCGGTCTGTAACCATTGAAAAATGGTGTATGACGTCCACCTTCATCTTTTGAAAGAATGTAAACTTTACCTTCATATTTCTTGTGAGGAGTAATTGAACCTGTTTTTGCAAGAACCATTCCTCTTTCGATTTCTGTTTTATCAACGCCTCTTAATAAGATACCGGCATTATCACCAGCCATTGCTGAATCAAGTTCTTTACGGAACATTTCAATTCCGGTAACAACTGTTTTCTTATGAGCACCTAAACCAATTAATTCAACTTCTTCTTGAATCTTAACTTGACCTCTTTCAACTCTACCGGTAGCAACTGTACCACGACCGGTAATAGAGAAAACGTCTTCCACAGGCATCAAGAATGGTTTGTCAACACTTCGTTCAGGAACAGGGATATAGCTATCAACTGCATCCATAAGCTCCCAAATGCAAGTATATCTTGGATCGGATGGATCTGCACCTGAAGCACCTGCTTCTAATGCATGCAAAGCTGATCCTTTAATAATCGGTATTTCATCGCCTGGAAATTCATATTTTGTTAAAAGCTCTCTTAATTCCATTTCAACCAAGTCAATTAGCTCTTGATCATCAACAGCATCAACTTTGTTCATGAAAACAACAATTTTTGGAACACCTACCTGACGAGCGAGCAGAATGTGTTCGCGTGTCTGAGGCATAGGACCATCGGTTGCAGCAACTACTAATATTGCACCATCCATTTGAGCAGCACCAGTGATCATGTTCTTAACATAATCTGCGTGACCAGGACAATCAACGTGAGCATAGTGTCTGTTTGCAGTTGAATATTCTACGTGAGCAGTTGCGATTGTAATACCTCTTTCTCTTTCTTCAGGGGCATTATCAATACTGTCGAATGTTCTAACTTGCGATAATCCTTTCTTAGCAAGGGCCATGGTGATGGCAGCAGTAAGAGTAGTTTTACCATGGTCTACGTGTCCGATAGTACCTATATTAACGTGAGGTTTACTACGGTCAAATTTTTCTTTTGCCATCTTAAATACTCTCCTTAATGATTTTTTATTTCTTTAATTATTTATTTTAATTATTGTCTAATGTGATTCAGCATGTTTCTTTGCCTGAGATTTTTCTTGAATCTCTTCGGCAACAGATTTAGGAACTTCTGAATAATGCGAAAATTGCATCGAGTAAATCGCACGTCCTTGAGTCATAGATCTCAAGGTTGTTGCATAACCAAACATTTGAGCAAGAGGAACCATTGCCTTAATTACTTGAGCATCTTTTCTTGATGTAAATCCTTCAATTTTTCCTCTTCTGGAATTAAGGTCGCCCATTACATCGCCAAGATATTCTTCCGGCGAAATAACTTCAACGCTCATCATCGGCTCAAGAAGAACCGGACTTGCTTTTAATGCGCCCTGCTTGAACGCCATTGATGCAGCAACCTTAAATGAAATTTCATCAGAATCAACATCATGATACGATCCATCATATAGTTTTGCTTTAATGTCAACAACTGGAAAACCAGCTAACACACCATTTCTTAAAGAATCCTGTAAACCATGCATAACCGGATTAATATATTCTTTTGGAACTACGCCGCCAACAATTGCATTTTCAAACTCAAATCCTTTTCCAGGTTCGTTTGGTGAAAGTTCAATCCAAACGTGTCCATATTTACCGCGACCGCCAGATTGTTTAACAAACTTACCTTCGGCCTGTACAGTCTTGGTAATAGTTTCTCTATAAGCTACTTGAGGTTTACCAACATTAGCTTCAACCTTAAACTCACGTTTCATTCTATCAACAAGAATTTCAAGATGAAGTTCACCCATACCGCTTATAAGTGTTTGGCCTGTTTCGTCATCAACCTTAACTTTGAATGTCGGATCTTCATCTGATAATTTACCAAGAGCATCTGATAATTTATCCTGATCAGCCTTAGTTTTCGGTTCAATAGCAATTTGAATAACCGGCTCTGGAAATACCATCTTTTCAAGAACAATAGCATCTTCTTCAGAACAAAGAGTATCTCCTGTTCTTGTATGTTTTAATCCAACAATCGCGGCAATATCACCGCATCTGATCGATTCCAGATCCTCACGCGTATTTGCATGCATTTGAAGAACTCTTCCAACTCTCTCTTTTTTATCAGAAACTGAATTTAGAATATATGATCCAGCTTTTAATGAGCCCGTATACACTCTTATAAAAGTTAATTTTCCAACATAAGGATCTGTCATAATTTTGAAAGCAAGGGCAGCAAATTTTTCATTCGGATCGATTTTTCTTTCAACCTGATCATTCTTAAAAATATGATGAGCAACCAAACTTCCGGAATCAAGTGGAGACGGTAAAAAATCAACAACTGAATCTAGTAATTGTTGGACGCCTTTATTCTTAAATGAAGAACCGCACAGTACCGGAATAATTTTTCCTTGAATAGTGGCTTCTCTTAAGACTTTCTTGATTTCACTTTCAGTGATTTCTTTTCCTTCAAGATACTTTTCTAATAAAGTATCATCAACATCAGATACCGCTTCGAGCATCCAAGTTCTATATTTTTGAGCCAAGGGTAGAAGATCAACAGGAATATCCACCTCTTCAAAATCAGCCCCTAATGATTCTTCAATAAACATTATAGCCCGCATGTTCATTAAGTCTATAATTCCTCTAAATAAATCACCTTCTCCTACAGGAAGATTTATTGGAACAGCCGGGGCACCAAGCTTATCTTTCATCATCTGGACAGCATTATAAAAATCGGCTCCGATTCTATCCATTTTATTTACAAATGAAATTCTCGGAACATTATATTTATCAGCTTGTCTCCAGACTGTTTCCGATTGAGGTTCAACACCGCCAACCGCACAGAAAAGAGCTATTGCACCATCTAAAACACGTAAAGATCTTTCTACTTCAACAGTGAAATCCACATGGCCAGGAGTATCAATAATATTAATCTGATGCTCTCTCCAGAAAGTTGTAGTTGCAGCACTTGTAATTGTTATACCGCGTTCTTTTTCCTGTTCCATCCAGTCCATAGTTGCGGCACCATCATGTACTTCGCCCATTCTATGAAGTTTTCCAGTATAATATAGAATACGCTCTGTAGTTGTGGTCTTACCCGCATCTATATGAGCCATAATACCAATGTTTCTTACTTTATTTATTTCAACACGCTTGGACATCTAAATTATAATTCCTTTTCTACCTTACCACTTAAAATGAGCAAATGCCTTATTTGCTTCCGCCATACGATGAGTATCATCTTTTTTCTTAACCGCAGAACCTTCTCCATTAGCCGCAGCCATTAATTCTGCTGCAACTTTAAGAGCCATAGATTTATCTTTTCTATCTCGAGCATAAGTTTTAATCCATCGAAAAGCTAATGCGGTTCTTCTTTCCGGTCTAACTTCCATAGGTACCTGATAAGTAGCGCCGCCTACTCTTCTGCTTCTAACCTCAACTAACGGCTGAACATTTTGAACTGCTTTTTTAAAAACTTCGATAGCAGGTTTTTTGGTTTTTTGTTCAATCAGGTCGAAGCTATCATAAACTATACTTCTTGCTGTAGATTTTTTGCCAGCCCACATCAAATAGTTAATGAATTTTGAAACGAGAATATCATTAAACTTTGGATCTGGTTTTAAATATCGCTTTTCTGCTTTTTTCTTTCTCATAGTCGCTTATTTTGCTTTTGGTTTTTTAGTGCCGTATTTGGAACGACTTTTCTTTCTATCTTCCACTCCACTTGTATCAAGTGTGCCACGAATTATATGATAACGAACGCCAGGTAAATCTTTTACTCTACCGCCTCTAATTAAAACAATAGAGTGCTCTTGCAAATTATGTCCTTCACCAGGAATGTAAGCCGTAACCTCAATTCCATTTGTTAAACGAACTCTCGCAACCTTTCTTAAAGCTGAATTTGGTTTCTTGGGAGTTGTTGTATATACTCTTGTGCAAACACCTCTTTTTTGAGGGCAAGCATCTAACGCCGGAGCTTTATTCTTCGACGAAACAACTACTCTACCTTTTCTAACCAACTGGTTTATCGTTGGCACGCAAATACCTCCACAACTAATATTTTATATTAAAATTCAGACTTGAAATTTATTATTATTCGTTTCAATTGTCAAGAAAGTCTGTTCTTATTTTTCAACTTTTTACTAAAGTGATTGTTTTTCTGTTTCTAATACTTCCTCAGGTACAACTCTTTCTACTTCATCGCTGGTTAGTATGATGTTTTTATACTTTTTAAGCCCAGTACCAGCCGGAATTAAATGTCCCATAACCACATTTTCTTTAAGACCGATCAAAGTATCAACACGAGCCTCGGTAGCGGCATTAGTTAATACTTTAGTTGTCTCTTGGAAAGAAGCTGCAGATATAAAACTTTCGGTAGATAAGGCAGCATGAGTAATCCCAAGCAAAATGTTATCGAAAGTAGCAGGCTCGGCATCTCGAACTTTCATAGGCTTTTTGCTCTTTCTTGTAAGGTCTGCATTAATTTCTCTATATTTTGCCCTGGGAATTAGTTGACCCATTTTAAATTTCGATTGTCCTGGATCTGAGATGAAAACCATTTGTTTGATTTTTTCGTTTTCATCAATAAATTTATTTCTATCAACTAAATCCTCTTCAATAAAAATAGTATCACCGGCAGAGATAACCTGAAGTTTTTGCAACATCTGGCGTACTATAACTTCAATATGCTTATCATTAATCTTAACACCTTGTAAACGGTAAACATCCTGAATCTCATTTACTAAATATTCTTGAACCGCATTTGTTCCTTTGATTTTTAGAATATCATGCGGGTCAGTTGGACCATCAGTTATTTTTTCACCTGCTGGAATTTCATCGCCTTCTTGAACGAGAGTATGTTTTCCATAAGCAATATTGTATACTTTTTGAATTGATCCGTCAAGTGATTCGACAATGATTTCGCGCGAACCTTTTTTACGCGCACCAAATTTAACTTTACCTTCAATCTCCGAAACTACTGCAGGATCATGCGGGCGGCGGGCTTCGAAAAGTTCTGTTACCCTCGGTAAACCGCCGGTAATGTCGCGCGACTTAGTTGAAGATTTTGAAATTTTTGCTAGAATAGTTCCGGCTTGAATTTCTTCTCCTTCTTCAACAGATAAATAAGCGCGAGTAGGAATGTTAAATACTTTTTCGTTTCCTTTATTATCTTTTATCGAAATACTAGGAGTTAAAGTTTTGTCTTTTGATTCTATTACTACTTTTTGAACGTGCCCCGTTTGCTCGTCCGCAACTTGCTGTATCGTTACGTTGTCAATCAAATCCACAAAAGAAACTTTACCATTTACATCTGCAACAATTACAGAGTTATAAGGATCGTGATTATAAAGCGGTTGACCTTTCTTAATTTCTTGACCTTCACTTACCATCAATTCTGCGCCATAAGGGACATCAAATTTCTTTATTTGTCTATTGTCATCATCATAAATTCCTATTGAACCTCGGCGACCAATTACAACTTTAACTTTACCAAAGAAATCTGTTTTTTCTACAAATGTTAAACGATCTAATTTAATTGTTCCGTTGACGTTAGCTTCAACTTGCGATTGACTTGCAATACGCGAAGAAGTACCGCCCAAGTGGAATGTACGCAATGTTAACTGTGTACCAGGTTCACCAATAGATTGAGCAGCAATAATTCCAACTGCTTCTCCATTTTCGACTAACTGGCCCGTTGTTAAATTACGTCCATAACATTTTGCACAAACACCGCGTTTAGCTTCACAAGTTAGAACTGTTCGGATGTAAACTTGATCAATATTGGCTTCGTCAATTTTTTCTGCGATTTCTTCTGTAATAACGTCGCCGGCTTCAATCAACAAATCGTCTGTGCGAGGATCGTAAACATCTTCTTGTGCAACACGACCGGTGATTCTTTCAGCTAAAGGTTCTCTTTCGAGCTCTACATCTTTCAGAGCAGAAATGTAAACACCACGAATTGTTCCACAATCAAGTTCAGTTATAATTACGTCCTGAGCAACATCGCATAAACGGCGGGTTAAATAACCGGCATCGGCAGTTTTCAAAGCTGTATCTGCAAGACCTTTACGAGCACCGTGTGTTGATATGAAATATTCTAATACCGATAATCCTTCTTTGAAATTTGCCACGATTGGGTTTTCAATAATTTCACCAGATTGACCGGTTAAGCTCTTTTGTGGTTTCATCATCAAGCCACGCATACCGGCAAGCTGGCGAACTTGATCCTGCGAACCTCTTGCACCGGAGTCAACCATCATGTGAAGAGAGTTGAATCCACCTTGATCGGTTTTAATTCTATCCATCAATGACTTGGCAACGTTGTTTGTTGTATGAGTCCAGACGTCAACAATTTTATTATAACGTTCGGCATCAGTAATCAAACCTTGTTCGTGTTCATTCAGAATTCCCGAAACTTTTTTATTCGAATCATTAATCAATTTTACTTTTTCATCCGGGACAATCATATCGCTGAAGCTGATCGAAATACCGGCAGCAGTTGCGTATCTATAACCTAATTCTTTTAAATCATCCAGAAAGATTGCGGTTTTTTCATTTCCGATCTTAATAAACATTTTGTAAATAAACCCGGAGAAACTTTTCTTAACGAGAAGTTCGTTTATATATCCCATCTCTTTAGGAACGATTTCATTGAAAATAACACGGCCTACCGTTGTCTCAATCATCTGAGCATCAATTCTAACTTTAATCTTCGCATGAAGATCTACGGCTTTAGAATTGTAAGCGATTAAAACTTCAGCGACATTGCTAAATAGCTTTCCTTCACCTTTTGCACCAGGTCTCAATTTTGTAAGATAGTACAGACCAAGAACGATATCCTGTGACGGAAGAACGATTGGCAAACCATTCTGAGGAGAAAGAATGTTATGGCTGCTTAACATTAATACAGAAGCTTCGAGCTGAGCTTCGTATGATAGCGGAACGTGAACTGCCATCTGATCGCCGTCAAAATCCGCATTGAATGCTGTACAAACTAACGGATGTAATTGAATTGCTTTTCCATCAATTAAGATCGGCTGAAAAGCTTGGATACCAAGACGATGCAATGTTGGCGCACGGTTTAACATAACCGGATGCCCATCAATCAATTTTTCCAGAATATCCCAAATCATCGCATCTTTTCTATCAACAGCTTTTCGTGCGCTCTTAACAGTTTTAAAATGTCCCCGTTCAATCAGTTTACGAATGATGAACGGTTTGAATAATTCGACTGCCATATCTTTCGGCAAGCCACATTGATGTAATTTCAATTCAGGTCCAACAACAATTACCGAGCGGCCGGAATAATCAACACGTTTTCCAAGCAAGTTCTGACGGAAACGACCTTGTTTACCTTTTAACATATCGCTGAGAGATTTCAATGGTCTGTTGCCATCACTGCGAACTGCGCTTGCGCGGCGCGAATTATCAAATAAAGCATCAACAGCTTCTTGAAGCATTCTTTTTTCATTTCGAAGAATTACTTCAGGAGCTTTTATATCAATTAATCTTTTTAAACGATTATTACGAATTATTACTCTTCTATATAGATCATTTAAATCCGATGTTGCAAATCTTCCACCTTCAAGCGGAACTAGAGGACGAAGTTCAGGTGGAATAACCGGCACAACATTGAGAACCATCCATTCCGGTTTGTTAGGAACTTTTCCTTCATACTCACGAAATGCTTCGTAAACTCTTAATCTCTTAAGAAGTTCAGCGCGTTTCTGTTGAGAAATATCCGGACCAAGCTGAGATTTCAGATCAAGGAATGTAAATTCGATATCAATCTTCTTCAATAAATGTTTTATTGCATCGCCGCCGATTCTTGCAACAAATTTTTTCGGATCTTCATCTTCAAGCGAATCGTTTTCGTGTGGAAGAGAACCCATGATTTCATAATACTGATCTTCCGAAATCAAATCTTTTTTATTTAATCCTGTTGGACCCGGATTGATAACAACATAAGATTCATAGTAAATAACTTTTTCAAGTTCTTTAGTGGTCATTCCAATAATGTTACCAATTTTAGACGGTAATGCTTTGAAAAACCAAATATGAACAACCGGAACAGCAAGTTGAATGTGTCCCATTCTTTCGCGGCGAACGCTCTTTAATGTAACTTCCACACCGCATCTGTCGCACACAATTCCTTTATAGCGAATGCCTTTGTATTTACCGCATGCGCATTCCCAATCTTTAACAGGACCAAAAATTTTCTCACAGAACAATCCATCTTTTTCCGGACGGAATGAACGGTAGTTGATTGTTTCTGGTTTGGTTACCTCGCCGTGAGAGCGGGATAAAATATCATCGGGACTAGCCAAGCCAATTGTAAGACTTTCAATCAATTTGATTTTATTTTCTTGCGGTTTAAATCGCATTGTCATACTCCTTTAATCAAACTCTTGGTTGATTATTTAATTTTTATATCGAGAGCGAGACCTTGAAGTTCTTTAATAAGAACATTAAAAGCCTCCGGAATATTTGGTGTTGGTATATTCTCACCTTTTACAATTGCTTCGTAAGCTTTAGCTCTGCCTTGAACATCATCACTCTTCACTGTTAATACTTCTTGAAGAATATGTGCAGCGCCATAACCTTCCAAAGCCCAAACTTCCATTTCTCCAAATCTCTGTCCGCCAAATTGAGCTTTACCGCCGAGAGGTTGCTGTGTGATAAGCGAGTATGGTCCAATTGAACGGGCATGAATCTTATCGTCAACCATGTGACCCAGTTTCATCATATAGATGTAGCCACAAGTAACTTTCTGATGAAATCTTTCACCGCTTCTTCCATCGTATAACCAAGTTTTACTTCCTTCATCGAGTCCGGCTTGTGTCAGCCAACCTTCAACTTCGGAAACTTGGGCACTATCAAAAATTGGTGTTTCGAATTTAACACCGAGTTTTTTTCCAACCCATCCAAGGGCAGTTTCATACAACTGGCCTAAATTCATACGTGACGGTACGCCAAGAGGATTAAGAACAATATCAACAGGAGTTCCGTCTTCATGATGCGGCATGTCTTCAACCGGAACAACTTTTGCGACAACACCTTTGTTACCATGACGACCTGCCATTTTATCACCGACAGAAACTTTTCTCTTCTTGGCAACATAAACTTTGGCAAGTTGAGTGATTCCCGGCGGTAATTCATCACCGCTCTGAATTTTTAATTTATCTCGTTTATAATCTTCTTCTATTTCTGCAAGAAGAGGAAAATAATTTGTAAAAAGTTGTTTGATAAGTTCGTTTGGAGCTTTTCTTTCAAACCACTCTTTTGTGTAATCTAACTTTGTAACATCTTCAAGATTTGAGAACGTATCTTCTTTAATAGTTGTACCGCTTCTTAAGACAACGCTTCCATCTAAATCACGAATTCCGGATGTTGTTTTACCTTCGGTTATTCGGGTTAGCTTAGTAATAAGTTTATTGTAATGATTCTCTTTCCGTTTCTTGTATTCTACTTCAAGATTATCAAGCAATTTCTTTTCAAGTTTTTTCGATTCAACATCTTTCTTTTTGCGGCTGAACAATCTTGTTTTAATTACAATACCTTTAAGACCAGGAGGCGCTTTTAGTGACGCATCTTTCACATCACCGGCTTTGTCTCCAAAGATTGCTTTCAATAATTTTTCTTCCGGTGTAGGATCGGTCTCACCTTTAGGTGTAATCTTTCCAATTAGAATATCTCCTTCTTTAACTTCGGCACCTTCACGAACAATTCCATGTTCATCAAGATCTTTAGTTGCTTCTTCACTAACATTCGGAATATCGCGCGTAAGTTCTTCTTCACCTCGTTTTGTTTCACGAACTTGTAACTCAAATTCTTCTATATGGATTGAAGTGAACACATCATCGGCTACAAGTCGTTCGCTAAGAACAATAGCATCTTCAAAATTATAACCGCGCCAAGGCATGAATGCAACCGAAACGTTACGTCCAAGTGCAAGCTCACCCTTTTCAATTCCAGGACCGTCAGCAAGTATATCGCCTTTCTTAAGTTTCTGTCCAGTAACAACTATCGGTTTTTGATTGAAGCATGTTTCTTGATTTGTTCCTGAGAATTTGGTAAGAATATGTTCAACTCTTCTTTCATCATCGAAGCTCACTAATGTTTCCGGAGCGCTTTCATCAACATCATATTTAACAATTATTTTTTTAGAATCAGCGTATTCCACAATTCCGTTATCTTCAGCAATAATTACAGAGCGGGAATCGCGGGCAATCTTTGCTTCCATGCCGGTTCCAACAATAGGATTTTGCGGAACTAAAAGAGGTACGGCTTGGCGTTGCATGTTTGAACCCATCAAAGCTCTGTTAGCATCATCGTGTTCAAGGAATGGAATTAACGCTGCAGCAGCAGATACAATTTGTGCCGGTGCAACATCCATATAATGAAGTGCGCTTGCCGGAACAATTGGAAATTCACCGCGTTCACGACTTTTAATTCTTTCTGTTAAGAATTTTCCTTGTTCATCAATAGGAGCGTTTGCCTGGGCAATGATAAATTCATCTTCTTGATCTGCACTTAAAAAATCCACACTGTTTGTAACTCTTCCATCTTTAACTTTTCTATATGGTGTTTCTAAAAATCCATAGTTATTAACACGTGCATAAATTGTAAGTGAAGAGATTAGTCCGATGTTTGGACCTTCCGGGGTTTCAATTGGACATAACCTGCCGTAATGTGAATGATGCACGTCGCGAACTTCAAATCCCGCGCGTTCGCGTGTTAAACCGCCCGGTCCCAACGCAGAAATTCTTCTCTTATGCGTAAGTTCAGAAAGCGGATTTGTTTGATCCATAAATTGAGAAAGCTGGTTGGTTCCGAAAAATGCGTTGATTACACTACTAATGGTTCTTGCATTAACTAAATCTTGAGGCTGCATGTTTTCGTTATCGCGCATGTTCATTCTTTCTTTTATAGTACGCGACATTCTTGCCAAACCAACATTATATTGCTGTTGTAATTGTTCGCCAACTGTTCGAACTCTTCTGTTGCCAAGATGATCAATATCATCAACGGCAACATTTCCGTTTTTTAGTTTGACGATATTTTTCATAATAGCAACTATATCTTCAACTGTAAGCACCTTTACATTATCGGGTACATTTAGATTTAACCGGTCATTCATTCTAAAACGACCGACATCGCCAAGATCATAACGTTTTTCGTTGAAGAATAATTTATCAATCAAGCTAACAGCTGTCTCAACATCCGGTGCTTCGCCAGAACGCAGCTGACGATAAATTGCGTATAGAGCTTCTTCTTTATTTGTTGATGTATCTTTCTTCAAAGTATTAACAATAAGATCCTGTTCGAAAGAAGTATCTATACTGAGAAGCTGAACTTTTGTTAAAGCAGATTTTTTAATGTTAAGAATAATTTCTTCTGTAAGTTCGGTATCTTTAGTTGCATAAATTTCGCCGGTTGAAGTATCAATAATATCGCTTGCAGCAACTCTTCCGGTATGTTTATCAACGCTCAATTGTTTAGCGGTGATCTCTTCAATCAAATCAAATAAATTTAAAATCTGTTCATCAGTTTCGTATCCAAGAGCTCTTAACAAAGTTGTTGACGGGAATTTCTTTCTTCTATCTATATAAACATAGAGAATGTTATTAATGTCGGTTGCAAATTCTACCCATGAGCCTCTGAAAGGAATAATTCTAGCAGAATAAATAGGCGTTCCATTTGGATGTAATGTTTGTGCAAATGCAACACCAGGTGAACGATGTAATTGACTTACAATTACTCTTTCTGCGCCATTAATTATGAATGTACCGCGTCCTGTCATGAATGGAAGGTTGCCAAGATAGACTTCCTGTTCGACGGAGTTTACATATTCTCCGGTCTCATCGTCTTTTGTAGAAAGACGGAGTTTTGCTTTCAGCGGAGCGGAATAAGTAAGTCCTCTCTCTTCGCATTCAGCCATAGAGAATCTTGGTTTCTCAATATAGTATTCAATAAAATCTAATCTGTAAAATTCTTTGTTATCAAGGATTGGGAAGTTGGTAT
>JAKAKD010000001.1 GCA_021824635.1 Bacteroidota bacterium
TTATAATGGACGAACAGAAGAATAACGGTTATGCTGAACTTGATGAAATCGAGGTTCGTGAATGGTTAGAGTCGCTAGAATACGTTTTGCAATCCGGCGGACCGGAAAAAGTTAAAGCTCTCTTACACGATCTTGATACTTACGCTCACCAATCTGGAGTTGACCTTCCATTCACTGCTAATACACCATATATAAACACAATACCAAAAGAGAAACAGCCGCCTTTCCCGGGCGGAAGAGAAATTGAACGCCGCATCAAAAGCTTGATCCGATGGAATGCTATGGCTATGGTTGTTCGTGCAAACAAAGAAGAACCTGGAATAGGCGGACATATTTCTACTTACGCTTCTGCCGCCACTTTATATGAAATTGGTTTCAACCATTTTTTCAGAGGCAAAGACGAAAACCATGAAGCCGATATAATTTATTTTCAAGGTCACGCTTCACCCGGAATTTATGCGCGGGCATATCTTGAAGGAAGAATTTCAAAAGAACAATTAGAAAACTTTAGACGAGAACTTAAACCCGGCGGAGGACTTTCATCTTATCCTCATCCTTGGTTAATGCCGGAGTTCTGGCAGTTTCCGACTGTATCAATGGGACTTGGACCGCTTCAGGCGATTTATCAAGCACGGTTCAACCGTTATTTAGAAGATAGAGGATTGAAGAAAGTAAGCGATCAAAAAGTTTGGGCGTTTCTTGGTGATGGAGAAACGGATGAGCCGGAAGCACTCGGCGCTATCTCTCTAGCCGCACGCGAGAAACTCGATAATTTAATTTTTGTTATCAACTGTAATTTGCAGCGACTTGATGGGCCAGTTCGCGGAAACGGAAATATTGTTCAAGAACTCGAAGCAAATTTCCGCGGTGCAGGATGGAATGTTATAAAAGTAATTTGGGGAAGCGATTGGGATCCTTTATTCAAAGCAGATAAAACCGGTCTGCTTGTTAAACGTATGCAGGAAACTCTTGATGGTGAATCTCAAAATCATGTTGTAAGAGGCGGAAAATATATTCGCGAACAATTCTTTGGCAAATATCCCGAGCTTCTTAAGCTGGTTGAAAAATATTCCGATGAACAACTTGAAAAAATGAAACGCGGCGGTCACGATCCGGAAAAAGTTTATGCAGCATTCAAAGAAGCTGTTGAACACAAAGGCGCCCCGACTGTTATTCTTGCAAAGACTGTAAAAGGTTACGGTTTAGGAGAAGCTGGTGAAGGAAAAAATATAACGCACTCACAAAAAAAATTAAATGAAGATGAATTAAAAGAATTTAGATCGCGTTTCTCAATTCCGATTAGTGATGACGAAATTGCGAGCGCTCCATTTTTCCGTCCTTCCGACGATTCTCCGGAGATCAGATATTTACAGGAAAGAAGAAAAACACTCGGCGGTTATGTGCCTAAGCGTGCAATAAGCGGTCCTACTTTTAAAACTCCTTCTGAAGAATTGTTTGAAGAATTTTATTTGGGAACTGAGGGACGCGAAGTTTCCACAACAATGGTTTATGTAAAAATTCTTGCCAAGCTTTTACGCGACAAAGAAATTGGTCCTTTAATTGTTCCAATCGTTCCGGATGAAGCCCGCACATTTGGTATGGAATCTTTATTTAGACAGGTTGGAATTTATTCACATCCGGGACAATTATATGAGCCGGTTGACCGTGATAGTTTACTATATTACAAAGAAGCAAAGAACGGACAAATTTTAGAAGAAGGAATAACGGAAGCAGGTTCTATCTCTTCGTTTATTGCTGCGGGAACTTCATATGCTACACACGGAATAAATACAATTCCATTTTTTACTTTTTACTCGATGTTTGGAATGCAGCGTGTCGGAGATTTTGTCTGGGCTGCAGCAGATATGAGCTGCAAAGGATTTTTATTCGGCGCTACTGCAGGAAGAACAACTCTTGCAGGTGAAGGTCTTCAGCATCAAGATGGAAATTCTCATCTTCTCGCTTATCCCGTTCCTAACCTTGTTGCATACGATCCAGCGTTTGCATTTGAACTTGCAGTTATCATCCGTGATGGCATTTACCGCATGTATGAAAAACAGGAAAATGTTTTCTATTATATAACAATAATGAATGAAAATTATTCCCAGCCGCAAATGCCTGAAGGTGTAAAAGACGGAATTCTAAAAGGAATGTATAAATTTAGAGCGAGTGGGCAAAAAGATCAAAAAACAAAAGCACATTTGCTTGGCAGCGGAACAATCTTAAATGAAGTTGTTAAAGCCGCCGAAATTTTAGAGAAGAATTACAAAGTTGCAACCGACATATGGAGTGTAACGAGTTATAAAAATCTGCATCTCGATGCCCAAGAAACAGAACGATGGAATATGTTCAACCCGGATAAAGGAAAAAAACTTCCGTACATCTCTGAAATTACAAAAGGAGAAAAAGGAATATTTGTTGCCGCTTCGGATTATATCCAGCTGATGGAAGATGGAATTGCCAAATGGCTGCCCGGTCCTCTTCATTCGCTTGGAACATTTGGATTTGGAAGAAGTGAAGGGCGAACATCTTTACGAGACTTCTTTGAAGTAGATGCAAAACATATTGTCTATGCAACACTATATTCTTTGATGAATGACGGAAAGATAAAACTGGAAGTCGTTAAAAAAGCTCAGAAAGAATTAAATATAAATCCGGATAAAATGAACCCGGCTAAATCATAAACAATAGAACGCTGATTCTTATAATGGTTATGATTTTTTAGAATGATATCATGATTAATCATAGGAAGTTATAATGATCTGCGTTCCATTTCTATTATTAACAATATTGGGAAAAAAATGATAGTAGATTTTAAATTACCACATCTTGGCGATGGCATTCATTCTGCAGATATAATTAAAGTTAATGTTAAAGAGGGCGAAGAGATCAAACTCGATCAAATTGTTGTTGAGATCGAGACAGATAAAGCTACAGTTGAGGTACCCAGTGATGTTGCGGGCGTAGTGAAAAAAGTTTATGTGAAAGAGGGAACGAAAGCAAATGTGGGTGAACCTTTGGTAGCGGTTGAAACAAATAGCGAGCAGCTAGCGAAGGACAGCGATAAGCAAAAGGCGAGAAGCGAGAAGTTAGAAGGGGTAAATGAGAAGGAAGAAGAAAATTCAAAACCCCAAATTAAAAACCAGAAGCCGGAAGATTTTACAACTGATAACCAACAACCAATAACCAATGACTTTCAGTTTAAGATTCCAAATCTTGGAGAAAATATTTCATCCGCGCATATCACAAAAGCTCTTGTAAAAGTTGGCGACCATATTGAGCAAGATCAAATTGTTCTTGAAATTGAAACAGATAAAGCAACTGTAGAAGTACCTTCGGAAGTCGGCGGCACAATAAAAGAAGTTAAAGTTAAAGACGGCGATAATGTTGCTGTTGGTTCCGTTGCTTTCGTAATTGAAACTACACAATCGAAAGAATCGGAGAGTAAAGCAACTAGCCCAAAGGAGAAAGTTCTTCAAGTAACTAATAGCCAACAACCAATTATCAAAAAAGAAGAGCCGTTTCAAAAAGTAGAACATTCACATGCACCGTCTGTTGTTACTTTGCCCCGTGATATTGTTCAAGTTGTTGTACCGGCGGCGCCATCAGTTAGAAAATTTGCCAGAGAGATAGGTGTAAACGTTCGTCTTATTAAAGGAACAGGTGCTAACGGCAGGATTTCTATTGAAGATGTAAAAGCGTATGCAAAATCTTTGAATGAGCAAATTCAGTCGGGTGGATTAACTGCTGTAGCGCCAGGATTTGCGAAAGAACCGCTTCCTGATTTTCAGAAGTGGGGCGAAATTGAACGGCAGCCGATGAGTAATATCCGCCGTAAAACGGCAGAGCATCTTTCATATGCATGGAATACAATTCCACACGTAACTCAATTTGACAAGGCGGATATTACCGAATTAGAAAAATTCAGAAAGGAAAATTCTAACAAAGTTGCGGAAGCCGGCGGCAAACTGACTGTTACTGCAATTCTGCTTAAAGTCATTTCATCTGCCATGAAAACTTTTCCTCAGTTCAATTCAAGCGTTGATATTGAAAAGAACGAAATTGTTTATAAAAAATTTGTGAACATAGGCGTAGCTGTAGATACAGATCGAGGATTGCTGGTTCCTGTAATTCGTAATGTAGACAAAAAGAATGTCATCGAACTAAGCGTCGAACTTGCAAGTCTTTCTAAAAAAGCGAGGGATAAAAAACTTTCGCTGGAAGAAATGCAGGGCGGATGTTTTACAATAAGTAATCTTGGCGGAATTGGCGGAACATACTTCTCGCCTATTATCAATTCTCCGGAAGTTGCAATACTTGGAGTTTCTAAATCATCTTTCGAACCGGTTTATATAAATGGTAAATTTGAACCACGATTAATGATGCCGTTATCACTTTCCTACGATCATAGAATAATTGATGGTGCTGATGGAATTAGATTTTTAAGATGGGTTGTAGATGTACTTGAAAATCCTACATTGCTGATTTTGCACTAATATTTTTAGAAGTTTTTCTATTTGGTGAGTAAATTTTGTTTTTACTCTACTCAAATCATAAAAATAATTTCTTAATTCCTCCACAAGTAAGACATCTTGAAAAAGAATCCTCTGTTTGCCTCATTAAAATTTTGGCTTTCAGTGTATCTATTCTCGTATTGATTCCACTCGTTCTTTAAATAAAGAGAGCCATAACCAATATGCATTACAGTCCCCGGCACATAAGTAAATGACACAAGAAAATCCGTTAGCAATTGCTGTTTGTATTTGTTGTATTCAATAACACCGCGAAAGAAAAGATATTTATTATGCTGATAGGTTAGTCTTTCTCTAAAGATCGGATATTCGTAAATTAATTCTGAATTCGATTCTCTATAAAAATCGGAAAAGATAAAACTAGAATAAGATTCCACGTTCTCCGAAATTTGATAAATCATAATTGCATTAATTTGGTTGCTATAACCTTGAAATGGATCTTGTGAGTAATAAATAGCATTAGTTCTTTTATATCCCACTGAAAATGATATTACGTTAGAGACTAAGCCGCCTACAATAAATTGCAATCCGCCGGTTCTAAATTTCTCGCCTCCAAAGATTTCTGTTGAGTATGAATACTTTACTCTTGCATTATATGAACCAAGAAAAAAGCCCGTTGCTGAAAAATAATTATATGTCTCCCATAACGAACTTGGTTTATCTTTTGTCTGTGCGGAGAATGCTTCTAAATCAATTCTCTGAATCTTTGATGACGCGGGATAAATTTTTGGTCTTATCAATCCAGTCAATCCAAATATTCCGGTACGTGTTATAAATCCGGTCTCAACATTAAAATCTTCCGAGATATCTTTAGCGCTGAAATCATAAGACAAATTTCTGGAATCATAATTGTAATTTAGTCCTAATGCGTGTCCGTATTTCTTATCGGGTCCGGTGACAAATTTTGAGCTTGAGTACAAACCGTTCCATTCGATTGTACTTGCTTCAGTTAGTCTGATGTTTCCGTCAATTCCCAAAACATTGTTGTTACTGTTTTTCGTTTCTCTTCCGGTAAAAATTCCACCGATATAACTGTCTCCCCAAAGTGCCTGTTTAAATCGAAGTATTGGAACATGCGCATAATCTCCATAAATAACTGATTCATCTTGCGGAAGTTCATCCATAGCGTACATAGCAGCTATTGTACTTTTAGTGCCAATTTTACCAGAAAGTTTTATACCAGTTAACGGGTTGACAATTGTTCTTGTGTGAACTAGTGAAATTATCGGATCAACTACGGAAGATTGTGTTGCTGCCAGATTATAAATGTCATTTCCTTCAAGAAAGAAAGGTCTTTTCTCCGGATAGTATAATGCATATCTAAGATTAACATCAACTTGTCCTGCGTCTGCTTCAATTTGGCTGAAGTCCGGGTTATATGTACCATCAAGAATAAGATCTGAAGTAATTCCATATTTTGCGGTTAGACTGATTTCCCCTTTGTCTTCATATTTTACTAACTGATTTTGGTTTAGATTGTATTTCCGGCTGTAAGTAAAAGCCGGAAGAAGTTCGAACAATGTTGTTTTTTTTAAGTCGTCATAAATTAAAGGACTCATCTGTGTAAGAAATGCCATTCCTTTTGCCGGATCCAATTCCGGAAAAGAATCATGTTCAGAAAATCTGCTTATGAAACGTTCAAAAAAAACAGACATCGTTACAGGATTTCCTCCAGCGTAACGAATGCTTTTTAGGGGAATGCTAATTTCAATGTTATAGCCGTCTGGAGTTAATTTGCCGGCACTGTACCAAACAAAATCCGCGCTAAAATCTTCTTGTCCGGCGGCAAATCGGCTGTCGGCTTGAATCCCGAGCGGATTTATATAAAAAGCATAGAGTGACTGGTGATCATTGAATGAATCAAGATTAATACAAACCCAATCATCAGATATAATATTATCTCTACTCGAAACACTGGATTTAATTTTTGCGGGTTCTCTATCGTAACAACGAAAAGCAAAGTAGAGGTTTTCACTATCATATGCTGCGTATGCAATAGTATGTTCGGTGCCATCTTTACCAAAATCCGGCGCAAATGTTTTAAACTCCGAAACAGATAAAGCATTTTGCCAGATTAAATCATCAAGTTTACCATCAATGATTGGCGGCTTATCTGCCTTAGAGGGTCTTAACTGTTCTTGAGCTTCTAATGAATAAACAAATATTAGATGTAGAATGAAAAGAGTCCAATTGAGTACATGAAATTTTTTCAAATCGCCACACCACTTTTTATGATGGAAAGAATTTTTCTATCATGATCTTTTAATCTTGAAGTTAAATGTCTTAAATTATTTTGAAATACTCTAGTAAAAAGAACAAATATTTTAATATTCTTTCCAACAGAAGATTATTTGCCCCTTTTTACTATTTTTGCTAAGAAATATTATAATAAAGAAAGATACCGGTAGAAAATTATGACAATAAATACGCAATTAGCAGTCATTGGCGGCGGACCAGGTGGTTATGCTGCCGCTTTTCTTGCTGCCGATCTTGGCATGCAGGTTACATTGATTGATCTTGAAAAAAATCCCGGCGGTGTTTGTCTTTACAGAGGTTGTATTCCTTCAAAAGCACTTCTTCACATTGCCAAACTTATTAAAGAAGCCGAGGAAGCAAAAAAATGGGGTGTAGAATTCGGCGAACCCAAAATTGATCTCGATAAACTACGGGATTTTAAAAATGGTGTTGTTAATAAACTCACAGGAGGATTGGGTCAGCTTTCCAAACAACGTAAAGTAAATTTTATTCAAGGCAAAGCTACATTCATAAACTCTAATTCATTGTCGGTTAAGAAAGTTGATGGAACAACCGATGAAGTTCATTACGAAAAGGCAATTCTTGCAACCGGTTCAGTCCCGTCAAAAGTACCCGGACTTTCAATTGAATCACCGCTTGTAATGGATTCCACCTCGGCTCTTGAACTCAATGATGTACCGAAGAGATTACTAGTAATTGGCGGCGGATATATCGGACTGGAATTGAGTACCGTTTATGCAGCTCTTGGCAGCAAAGTTACAGTAGTTGAAATGTTGTCGGGATTATTGCCGGGTGCGGATCGTGATTTAGTAGCTGTGTTAGATAAACGTGTAAAATTAATGATGGAAAATGTTTTTACTGATACAAAAGTTGTTGAGTTAAAAGAAACTTCAGAGGGAATTACTGTCCGTTTAGAAGGTGAAAAAGTTACTGAACCTCTTCAAACATTCGATAAAGTTTTAATTTCAGTCGGACGTAGACCTGTTACAACGGGCTTTGGATTAGAGAATACAAAAGTTAAAATTGGCGAACGCGGATTTGTAACTGTTGATAAAACTTTGAAAACAGATGACCCAAACATTTACGCAATCGGTGATATTGTTGGTAATCCAATGCTTGCGCACAAAGCTGCGGCTGAAGGTAAAGTTGCAGTCGAATCTATTCTGGGGCATAAAACTGCATTCGAACCGAATGCAATTCCTGCTGTTGTGTTTACAGACCCGGAACTCGCATGGACAGGTATAACGGAAATTGAAGCGCGCGAGAAAGGAATTAAAGTTGAAGTTGCCAAATTTCCGTGGGGTGCAAGCGGACGCGCTACAACACTAGATAGAAACGATGGAATGACAAAATTAATTATCGAACCCGGAACGGAAAGAATTCTTGGTGTTGGAATTGTCGGAGTTGGAGCCGGCGATATGATTGCCGAGGGAACATTAGCAATTGAAATGGGCGCGGTTGTAAAAGATCTGGAGCTAACTATTCATCCGCATCCTACATTGTCCGAAACTATGATGGCTGCTGCGGAAGTATTTTATGGGCACGCAACGGACATGTACCGTCCTAAAAGAAAATGACAAACAAAAATTTTGGTGTAAAATTTTGAAAATAAAAATCATACTCGCATTTTTTTTCTTACTTACCGTCCGCCTCGCAGCTCAAAATTATGATTGGGTGAAGCATGATTCTCTAGTTAAAGCCGGAATCAATCAGATTTACGGCATTGAATTCGACAAAGCCGAAAAAACTTTTGATGTAGTTACTAAAGAATACTCAACTCATCCGTCAGGAAAATTTTTCAAGGCAATGATAACGTGGTGGCGCATTCTGCTTGATATTGAAAATGAAAGTTTGGACGAGAAATTCTTTAATCAGCTTGATGAATTAATTGATATGTGTGACGGCATCCTGGATAAGAATGATAAAAATGTTGATGCAATGTTTTTTAAGGGTGGTGCACTTGGTTTTCGCGGACAATTGCGCGCAATACGAGAAAGTTGGTTTAAAGCCGCTCTCGATGGGAAAGACGGTTTGAATTTGGTTTTCAAATCATATGAGTTAAATCCTAAAAATGTTGATGTGCAACTTGGTTTTGGAATTTATCATTATTACGCCGCTGTAATTCCCGCCCGTTATCCTGCTGTTAAACCCTTTATGGTATTTTTTCCTAAGGGAGATAGAGCAAAAGGGTTGAAAGAGCTTGAGAACGTTGCATGGAATGGAAGATACACCAGAATTGAAGCTCGAAATTTTTTAATGAAACTAAATTTTCAGTTCGAAGACAAAATGGATGAAGCAAGAAAGTGGGCTAAAATTTTGCTCAACGATTTTCCGAACAATCCGTTCTTTCAAAAATATTACGGACTCACTTTCGTTAAAGACAATAATTATAATGAAGCCGCAAAAACGTTTCATGATATTTACAATAAATCCAAACGCGGTATGCCCGGTTATAACAAACACTTTGAGCGTGAAGCTACATACTATATCGGTATGGATTTTAAGCTGAAAGATAAAGTGGATTCATCAGCTTTTTATTTTGAGAAATCTGAAAAACTTTCTCGTGAGTTGGATAAAGAAAAGGAATCCGGTTTTCTAATCAATTCAGTTTTTTATTTGGGAATGTTATATGATCAGATGGGAAAGCGGGACAAAGCAATTACCTATTATAAAGAAACACTTCAGTTAAAAGACCGTAACGACTCTCATAAATTAGCAGAGCAGTATTTAAAAACACCCTTTAAAAAAAATAATTGAGAATGGCCAATTGAGAATTGCGAATTATTTATGTTGAATTAAATTTTCAATTATCAATTCGCAATTTTCAATTGCTTCTACAAGCTTGTTGAAATTCCAAATCTGTGAAGTGATCCAATTGAACCAAGTGATGAAAAAGAATAATCAACATTGTATTTATTTACAACGAATCCTAAACCGACACTAAATCCAGACAGACCGGCACTTGTAGAACCGAGCTTCATCTCTTTTCTTTTTTCGTTATCGTAGCCTATACGTAATTTTAAATTTTGTCCTACACGTAATTCTCCGCCAAGTGTAATCTGTTTGAATCGTTCAAAGAAATTATCTTGTCTTTCGTTGAGCCGGTTGAACGACCAGAAAAATGTAAACGGCAGCTTCTCCAGACTTTTTGAAAAACCGAGACGAATATCAAGCGGTAAATCTTCTTTTGTGTTGAAGTAGTGTGAAAGTTGAGAACCAAGGTTAAGTACTGAAAAACCAAAGTTCCATCTTAATTCCGGAATAGCATAATGTAAACCTAGATCTATAGCTGCTGCAGATGAAGAATAATTTTCAATAGAGGAGTAAATGATTTTTACATTTGCGCCGTAATAAAAATTTTTGTCAAGCTGATTTCCATATCCAACCAATAATGCAATATCGCCGGCGCCAAAATTGCCGAGTTTCATTCCATTTTCATCTGCCCTTGTAAAAGAGCCGTAATTGATATATTGAATACCGGCTGCAAATCTGCCGATTCCTTCAAATTCTTTTGAGAAAGAAATGCTTGCAAAATTAATATCCATCAAATGTTTTAAAAATGAGAAAGAAACGGGCGTACCTGTTAATAAATTTATTCCCGCGGGATTATAAAATATTACATTCGGGTCATCACCGTTTGCAACATAACTACCCGCAACCGCTGCTGCGCGGGGACTTGTATCTAAACGGAGAAAATCAAATGAAGACTGTGCCGATAGAGCCGTTGATAATAATAGAACAAAAAGTATTGCATGAATGAAATGTTTATGCATAATTCTCTCAATTTGACGAGCGATTTTAAAGATTATTGACTATAAAGGCAAGGTAATACGAAACATCCTGAATAATGATTCTTTTCGGGAACACTAATGAATTTGTTATTGTTAGAAATATCGAACAAACCGACCTTGACGGAAGGGTTCTTTCACCATAAATTTGTTTAGAAATATTAAGGAGTTTTACATGAACAGTTTTAAGACTGTCATTTTAATGACAGTGATGATGGTATTGTTTATTCTTGTTGGAAATCTTATCGGCGGCGAATCCGGTATGATGCTGGCATTTGTAATTTCATTAGCAATGAATTTCGGCTCGTATTGGTTTTCAGATAAAATTGTTTTAAAAATGTATCGTGCTCAAGAAATTACACGTGAACAATATCCGCAGCTTTACGATTCAGTTGAAAATTTAGCAACCCAGGCAGGTCTGCCCGTTCCCAAAATTTATATAATGGATAATCCAACACCGAATGCTTTTGCAACCGGACGCAATCCGGAACACAGCGCAGTTGCAGTTACTACCGGTATTATGAATCTTCTTAACAAAGAAGAACTTGAAGGTGTGATCGCTCACGAACTAACTCACGTGAAAAATAGAGATATTCTTGTTGGCACAATTGCGGCTACACTTGTAGGAACAATTACATTTATTGCGCGCATGGCTGGATGGGCGGCAATGTTTAGCGGCGGTAGGGATGAACGCGATAGAGGAAATGTGTTTTCAGATTTGGCTTTGATGATTATTGCGCCAATTGCCGCGTTACTAATCCAGATGGCAATCTCAAGATCTCGCGAATATATGGCTGATGAAGGAAGTGCGCAAATTTCAGGCAAACCATTGGCACTTGCTTCTGCGCTAAATAAATTGGAGCGTGGTAACGAACTTATTCCCATGACTAACGCCGGCACTTCATCTGCGCACATGTTTATCGTTAATCCGTTGAGCGGAAAATCTTTGATGAAACTCTTTTCAACTCACCCGCCGATAGAAGATAGAATTAAACGGCTTCAAGAAATTGATGCCGGGAGAAGATAAAATTAAATTTGATTTAGATTATATAATGCCGGACTTGATCCGGCATTATATAATTTGAAACTCATTTAGTGTGTAATGAGATTTCATGCCAAGTAAACAATTTTCTAATTGAAATTACTTTGACTAATATCTAATTTGAAATCAGCACTCACAAAATTCAAGTGATTAATTGAAAACAAAATTTTCCATCATTACCATTTTATTTTTCATCCCAATTTTACTGCTGAATGCGCAGACAGAAAGCAATCTTGATGCGCTTTATAATTTGATTGAACGCTCGGTAATAAAAGCCGACTCACTTCTTGGCGGAAAACAAGCAATAAATTTATCAGTTACAACAGCGCAGCCGCTAGAGATTCTAAAACCAAAAGTATTTCAGTTATTCAGCGACCGTGGTTATCTGCTTAAAATACCGGAAAGTGAATCTGTTAATCCGGTTAATTATGTAATTACGTCCGCAACAGTTAATTATGATAATTCTTTCTCAGATGGATTCTTTGGCGGAGTTGGACTTGAAAGAAAAATTACTTTGAAAGGATCCATCGCAATTTTGAAATCGGACCAGACTATCAAACCGGTTGAGTTTACGGAAAGTGTGACTGATACCGTTAAACTTGGTGATATTTCAACTATTGAAGATAAGTCAATTCCATTCACCCAGGGGCAAATTCCTTCTGAGCCGTTGCTTTCAACTTTTTGGGAACCGATTATTGTTGTTGGAACTCTAATCGGTACAGTTATTTTGCTCTTTACAGTCAGAAGCAAATAACTGTAATTAGCTATTTTACGGCTACCCTATTTTGCTTATTTTTACAACGTCTTAAAAAGTGAGGAAACTGTTTTGCACAATCGAAAAATAATTTTTTCTGTTTTGGTTAGTCTAATATTCATTTACGCATGTTCCAGCTCTGTTGATACGAGCAAGTTTAATGCAGAAGATTATTACAATTACGCTTATAAATTATATACCGAAGAAGATTATGAAGAGGCAATCTCAAATTTTCAAAATTTCCTTCTTCAATATTCGGGTAGCGCATATAATGACGATGCTCAATTTTACTTGGGAATGACTTATAACAAGAGGAAACAGTACCTTCTTGCCGCGTATGAATTCAGTAAACTAATAAAAAATATTCCTGCTAGCCCTTTTGTGCCCGAAGCTCAATATATGCTGGCGGAATCGTATTTTCAGCTTTCACCGCCATATCAGCTGGATCAAGCCTACACAAAAAAAGCAATTGAAGAATTCCAAGCGTTTATTGATTTCTTTCCGGCAAATCCAAAAGTTGAAGAAGCAGAAAATAAAATAAAAGAACTCACAGAGAAGCTTGCAGAAAAAGATTATATGAGTGGATTGATTTATCAAAAGATGGGATATGAAAGGGCGGCAATTAAATCTTATGCTATGGTCGCCGAAACATACCATGATACTAAATTTGCACCGCTTGCTCTTTACAATAAAATTTTGCTGGAAGTGAATAAAGAGATGAAGAGCGAGGCGCTTGCGGACGCCAATATATTCTTGAGCCGCTATCCGAATGATTCTACTGCAAAAGAAATACAAACTATAGAATCAAAACTATCGGGCAGTAAATGAACAATCAACGAAGAAAAAAGAAAGTCAGTGAATCAATTGTTACGATGACGGAACTTGTTCTGCCGCATTATACAAATCAGCTTGGCAACTTACTGGGCGGACAGCTGATGCATTGGATTGATATATGTGCAGCGCTCGCAGCGGCAAAACATTCTCAACGTGTTTGTGTTACTGCTTCGGTTGATAGAATTGATTTCCATCATCCCATAAAACTAGGCAATGTTGTAACTTTGATTGCGTCGGTAAACCGTGCGTTCAAAACTTCGATGGAAGTTGGTGTAACAGTCTTTGCCGAATCTCATATTGAGGGAACGCGCATTCTAACTAATACGGCATATTTAACTTTTGTAAGCGTAGGTGAAAACGGAAAACCGGTTGATACAAATGAAATTGTTCCGGAAACAGATGATGAGAAAAGAAGATTTGAAGAAGCGCTCCAGAGAAGAACAGACCGTATCGGTAACTGAAAGAATCTTTTTTGTTTCAGTTTTTATTTCCTTCCTTTATTTGTCCAGTATTTCGGCTCAAATTCCAATTAATGGCTTTTGCAGATACAGTGAATTTTCGGTTAAACCGAATTACACAAAAATTTTTCCTATTGATTACAACTTTGATGGTTATAGAGATCTGCTGATTTATAATTCAACAAGTAATAAATATGCCACTCTCATTTCAGATTCGAAATCAAATTTTAATCCCGCTTCAGAAAAATTTTCTTCTTCTATCATAGAAGATATTCACACATTTAGCAGCGGAACAGCTGAAAAGAAATTTTTAATTGCTTCGCGCAAATCAAAGCAGGTTGCATTAGCAACATTTTCAAAAAATGGTATAATGTTCCTCTCAAACAGAGTTAAATTCCGAGGATTTCCTTCAAGTATTGATGTTAGCGATATTAACGGCGATGGAAAACCGGAAGGACTAGTTTGCGGAAGTACGCTCAATGGATTATATCTTTTGGGTGAAAGAAATAAATCACTGAAAGAGACTAAAATTGTTGAAGGAAAAATTTTTTCTTCTGCCAGTTTTATTGATTTTGATTATGATTCATTTGCGGATATTGCCGCCATTGACCAGCTCTCTAACTCTATCATTCTTTATTATAATGATAAATTCGGGAATTTTAGAGAATCGCGTTCAATAGGTTTAGACGGAGATGTAAATGAATTTAAAACCGCCGACTTAAATTCTGACGGCTTCACCGACTTTGTTTTTGTTAAGGGAAATCAATTTGAAGTTCTACTCGGCGATTCTGTCTCGTCATTTCAAAAAAAAATATTTATTAGTACGCCGGTTAGACCGGATAAATACTCAATATTAGATTTTAACGGCGATGGTTTTAATGATATTGCTTTTATAAATACCCAAACCGGCTCTCTCTATATTTCGTACGCACAAGGCACAAACAAATTTTATCCGCCGGTTTTATATATTAAAAAAAACGGATTGGTTGACCTTTCTGCTTACATAGACCGTACCGGCAAAAAATTAGCAGTGCTCGGTTCTGATGGAAAAGTTTACCTGATTAATACAGTTGGACTTAATGATTCATCATTTTCAATAACCGCCGGAAGCAATCCCGCCGGCGGAAATACTTTCGATTTTCTGAATGATGGTTATAAAGGGTTCTGTTTTATTGATGAAGGTGAACAATCTTTGAAATTGTTTATGAGCGAACGAAGAAATTTGTTTAGAACTTACTTCTCAATTCCCTTAACGGTAAATCATTCGAATATTCTAGTGGACGACTACCATGCTAAAATAAAAACCTTTTACTGTTTTTCTAAAGGCGGACGTACTATTGAAATTATTAAAATGAACTTTGAAAATTATAATTATTCTAAACTTGCTCTTTATACCGATAAACCAATTGAGGATTTGAAACTAATCAGCGATCGGCTGAAAGATTGGCAGACACTTTTTATTCTTTGTAAAGACGATAAAGATCTTTTCTTGCAAAGTTTTGAAATAAGAGATTTCCGTAAAGCATCTTCTGCAATTTATTCTATTGGTTCAAACATAGATAAAGCATGGCTGTCTTTTGGCGTTTATAGGGATATTTACTCTTTCTCTCTTAACAATAATAAAGTTCAGTTGATTAAAACTTTTTTCGACAAAAAAATTATTAAAAGAAAAACTTTACTAAGTTTTGATATCACTTCCAAAGATAAGCTGAGTTATAATCTGGTTTGCTTTGATGAGCCACTGTTTCGATTTAAACCGGCAGCGGCGTTGGTTACAGTAAACAATAATTCAACACTTTACTACATAGTAAATGATCGTGTTACTAAATACACTTTGAAAAATCTCGCGTCACCAAATACAGTTTTTAGATATTCAGTCAATGAAAATACCGATGAACCAATATTTTATTATAATGATTCGAGAAAAAATAAGCTGCATAGTGTAACTCTGCAAAATTCCAACAGCGCTCCGGTTGATAAGGAATTGATTGAATTCAATAAGAGCAATAATTATCTTGTTGCTAAATTATACGGAAGAAAGACATTTTTGATTTACTCAAACATTTTACAAAACACATTATCTTTCGAAAAACTTTGATGAAGAAACTTCCACTCCTTTTCTTTTTTGTCCCAATTCTCATTACATCCGCGCAGAATTTGGATTCTTTATATAATAGGTTTTTGCAAGTTAAAGGTGTGTCGCAAAATATCAATCAACAGAACATATCCACGCAAGAAGAACCAATTAAATGTTCTTTCGGAATTGTGAATCAGACAAAACTTAATTACGAAAAATTTACTGCGTTGCAAAAAAAAACAATCAGTAAGTTTCTTGAAAGACCCGCCTCCGATACAAGTTTTGTAACACCAAATAATAAGTTTCGTGTCCATTATACTAAGACTGGTATTGACGCTCCAGGTTATGATCTGAACGAGTTGGCAAAAGCTGTTGATTCATCTTACAATTATGAAGTTAATATTCTTCACTATCCGCCGCCGCCAAAAGATTCCGGCCAAGGAGGAGATGATCTTTACGATATTTATATTCAAAATCTCTCTAGTGATTACGGCTATACAGAATTTGAAAATCCAATTACAAGCACTACTTACACAAGTTTTATGGTAATAGACAATGATTTTTCGGGAGATAATTACCACACTCATGGTATAGACGGGGCGCGCGTTACTGTTGCGCATGAGATGCATCATGGAATACAAATTGGAAATTACGTTTACCGCACAAGTGACAATTATTACTACGAGCTGACTTCTACTTCTATGGAGGAGTTTGTTTATAACGATATTAATGATTACTACTATTACATGGATTCATATTTCAGAAACCCGCAGCGTACATTTTCGGCTAATGACGGTTATAATCTTGCAATATGGAATATATTTCTGCGCGATCGCTTCGGTGTAGATATCATAAAAAGAATTTGGGAGTTAATGAAAGTTGAAGTAGCATTAAAAGCATTTGATGATGCGGTTGTAGAAGCCGGTTCAACATTCAAAGCGGAATTTAACAACTTTGGTATATGGACATATTTTACTGATACGCGTGCCGTACCGAATAAATATTTTAAGGAGGCGGCAAACTATCATTACCTTATCAAACCGTTGATGGTTACCGACTTTACAAATACGACTTCTACTGTAAATGTAAACTCTGCAGCAGTGTCTAATAATTTTTTGCAGTTCAACGATAAATCAAATCCGGCAAATAATGTGTTGGTTTCGTTGATAAGCAATTGTGATATATCCGGTGGTTTCAGTTCGCCAATCACAAGCACATCTTTTGCTTATACACTTTCTTCTCTGCCAATTAGTGGCGGGCAAAAAATTACAAACGGATATTACTCCAAGCTTGAAAGTGTAAATGGTTTTCTTTTTTCACAATCGAATATTCTGAATGATATACCTGTTGATGACGGACAGATTTCGACTGAAGAGATTGATTACCCGTTCCCTCAGCCGTTTAAATATTCTGCGAACACGCAATTATTTTTTCCTACTTCTAATAGCACTGATGGAAATGCGGAGCTTTATATTTATTCTGTTGATATGACTTTGGTTTATTCAATTACTAAACGTATTCTTGTCTCCGATAAAATTGTAATTAGTTGGGATGCGCACGATGCCAAGGGGAATAAACTTGCCACCGGAGTTTATCTTTTTGTTACTAAATCGGGCGACAAAATTAAAAAAGGGAAATTTGTAATTTATAATGATTGATTATACCATAGAACTAAATAATCTAATCAAATTTTTTGGAAGACGATTAATCTTTGACGGAATTAATTTTTCTTTTTCGTCACGGAATGTATATGGAATTTCCGGACCGAACGGCTCCGGGAAATCAACACTTGTTAAAATAATCGCAGATTTAATTTCGCCAACCAGAGGAAAAGTAATTCATAAATACGGAGAAAAAAAAATTGAGCCGGAAGATCTTCACAATTATCTTGGCTTTGTTTCACCGTATCTTTTCCTTTATGATGAGTTCACGGCGGAAGAAAACTTGATTCATTCTGCTAATATTCGCGGAATTAAATTTAATAAGGAACGCTCAGAGCACCTTCTTCGAGAATTGAATCTTTTTGACAGAAGAAACGATTTAGTGCGCGGCTATTCATCGGGAATGAAACAGAGATTAAAATTTATTTTTGCACTTTTACATGAACCGCAATTAATAATTTTAGATGAACCCACGTCAAACCTGGACAACTCCGGCAAAGAGATTGTATATAAGATTATTAAAGAGGAGTCTAAAAAGAATTTAATTGTAATTGCATCAAACGAAGATTCAGATCTTCAATTATGTACGAAAGTTATCGAATTAGAAAAATTTAAGAAGCAGTCGAACAAATGAAAGCATTCGCACTATACAAAAAAGATTGGCAGTCGGAACTGCGTACACGTTATGCAATTAATGCGCTTGCTATGTTTATTCTTGTTACCATCAGCGTCATTATGTTTTCCATTGGCAATGAAAAAATCACCGAATATTTAACAGGCGGTTTGTTGTGGGTGGTAATATTTTTTTCAGCAATGTCGGGTCTTTCCCGCGCGTTCGTTTCCGAAGAAGAGCGCGGAACAACAATGACACTTCATCTGCTCGCCTCTCCGTCAACAATATTTTCAGGCAAGCTTATCTTTAATCTCTTATTGGTCTTTCTGATGAATTTTGTCATCACATTTCTATTCTCAATTCTTTTCACATCATTCATTGTAAAAAATGTAGCTCTCTTTGCAATAGCATTTCTGTTCGGAAATATAGGCATTGCAATTTCATCAACCATTATTGCCGCAATTATTTCCAAAGCAAGTTCCAAAGGAACACTTTACCCGGTTCTTTCATTTCCAATTCTCTTGCCTCTCATTTTAACATTGCTTGAATTGACAAAATTCTCAATGGATGGAAATTCCATTGGTGGGTCATTGGTCGAAATCTTTGTGCTTATCTGTTACGATGTTATAATGGGAACGGCTTCTTATCTTTTATTCGATTTTATCTGGAAAGAATAATTCGCTTTAAGAAAAAAGCGATGGCTGATCTAGATACCTTTTAACCCAACGAGCAACCTGCTATCATTTTCTTTAAACATACTGAAGAAGATTGCGATCAATATCTCAAAGGCACTAGTAGCATAAAAGAATGTTACTCCGTTATTTGAATCAGTTGATTGAGCAAGCATCTTTAAAATGATAGTAGTTTCATATAGAATTAAAAAAATATGAAATATATTTAATTTACCGCTATCTGCAATAAACTTGGTGGATTTCACTACAAAGAAAAGGAAAATCATTATATGTAATAGAACAATTGTTATATGTTGAGTACTGACTGAAGAAAGAAGTGATAAGATTAAGAGTATGAAAGACGCCAGTAGAATTATTCTTACAAACGTTTTCTTATGAAAAAATCCATATAATGACAGTAATGTTAAAAAAGCAAAAATATTATATCCCTTGTAAAGTCCTAATATTTTTGCATAATAAAATATTAATGATATTGGATCTGAAGCAGCAAGGGCTAGAAAATACCAAAACAATTCTGTTCTATATTGTTTTACAGCTGAAAAAATCCAGAAAAACATGGAGAGAAATACAATTGTATATGAAATTATCATCGGTATTCTCAGGCGCTGCGTAAATCTATAAACAGTTTTTCATTCTCTTCTTTGTATAAAGTAAAGAATATAGCAATCAAAATCTCGAATGCATTGGTTGCTATATAATAACTGTAACCAGGATTAAACGATATTAGCATCGTAGAAGTTTTTAAAACAATTGAAATTTCTTCTAACAATAGAATTAGATGAAAAATATTCACTTTACCGCTGTTCGCCGTGAAGGCAAAAGTTTTTTTAATGAAGAAGTATGTAATAATTACATGGATTAATATCATTACACTATATGTGATAGTTCTATTAGTAAAAAATGAAAATAGCACTAATGATAAAACCGATGAAGTCAAAATTTTAATAGACTTTTTATTCTTTAGAGACCATAAAACAGAAAGCATGAGTAAAAAACTAAAAAAAGTTTGAGCCCTTGGACTATTAGAGACATTGTGAATCTGAGTACTTATAATAAGCGTTAATGGGTCTGTGAAAGCAAAAATAAAAAAATACCAAAACAATTCTGTTTTATATTGTTTTACTGCCGGGAAAATCCAGAAAAACATTGAAATACTTGTAATTACAAAAAGAGTTTTCATAAATGGTTTACTTATTCTTCAAATAATTTATTAATCATAGAATAACGAACTGCATACGAGATCAATTCGGGCAGAGACTTAATTCCCAACCGCTGCATTATGCGTGAGCGGTAGTAGTCAATTGCTTTTTTACTGACTTTATATTGATCAGCAATTTCCTGGCTTGTCATTCCTTTGCTTATATATTCTAAAATATTTTTGTCTTTCATGTTGAGTTGGTTAAAACTTTCCAGATCGGTAGAGACAAGCATGCGGTATTTCTTTTCTAACTCAATTAATTTCTCTTCGTTAAGAGTCTTACCAAAATAACGTTTACCGGAGTAGACACTCTTAATCGCATGAATTAGTTCTCCCTTCATTGTGTTTTTGCTCAGCAATCCCTTTGCGCCGCTTTTTAAAGCGTAAAAAACATATTCGTCGCTATCGTACATTGAAAGCATGAGTGCTTTGACATCTTCATAGGTTCTCTTAATTGTTTTAACAGCTTCAATTCCATTGATTCCGGGCATAGAAATATCAACCAGAATCAGATCGGGATTGATCTCCGAATATTTTTCAATCAAATCTTCGCCGCTCTCAACTTCAGAGACAATTAAAATTTCTTCAACATCTTCCAGAAGCGAAATAATTCCGCTGCGGAAGAGTTTATGATCATCCGCAATTATTATGCGGATTGGTTTTGATTCTGCCATACCAAATTTTTCCCTAGGGGAATTTCAACTACAATCATTGTTCCCGTTTCTGCAGAAGAATCTATTTTTAGTTGTCCTTTGTAGGATTCAACCCGTTCTCGCATGTTAATTAAACCCAGACCATTTAAAGTCGGTTTATTTCTTGAGCTAACTTTTAGAATATCAAATCCTTTGCCGTTATCGGAGATAATCAATCTTAAAAGTTGCATTGATATAACCAATTGTATACTAAAATATGTTGCTTCCGAGTATTTCAAAATATTTGAAATAGCTTCTTGGACTATTCTATATATGTAAATCTCTAATTTACTTTCTAAACGATTTTCTCCACCGATTACATTTACTTCTGCCGTTAAGCCAGTTTCAGTAGCAACTTTATCTACTAAGTATTTCAATGCAAAACCAAGTCCCATCTCTTCCAGCATTTTTGGTTTTAAATCATAAGAGATGTTCTTCAATTCATGAATAGTGTCTTCTAATGTATCTACAAGACTTTGATAGTTCTTTCTTTGTGCGGGGTTAGTTTCGGTATCGCTCAACCTAAGTAATTTGATCCTTAGCATGGATAAACTCTGCCCAATCCCATCATGTAAACCTCTTGCAACTCTTTGTCTCTCTTGCTCTATTAAATCTTGAAGATGATCTGATAAATCGCGCAATTTATTTTGCGACTCAATTAATTTTTCTTGATACGTTTTGATTTCTGTGATATCGTGAAAATAGATATGTGCAATATCTAAACTTGGCTCGCTTCTATAAAGGACTGAGAAAAATCTATTATCAATTTTATGGGTTAAAAGTTTGCTATAATTTTCTTTTAAATCATTGACGGGGGAGAAATTAATAAACGGGAGAACGTCATTAATCTTTTTCCCCTTCAGATTAGGAGTTGATAAAATTTGTTGAGCCGCATTATTGTTCTCTATAATTGTCCCCGTAGAATCAATTCTAATTAATGGATCAGGATCCAATTGCGCAAATAATGCCATTACTTTTGACGATTTGAGTTCTATATTCTCTTTTTCTTTTTTGTATTTAGAAATGGACGGGTTAATCAGATTTTTATTTATAAAATATATCAAACTGAATAACCCCACTACAAGGAAAATAGAAAGGTAAATCGGGTTCGCGGGGTCAAATAAAGATTTGATTAGATCGTCAAGACTCATATAAAACTATAATAAAAATTGAGAGAAATTCCACCCGCAAAGGAAATGTTGAAGATTTCCCTATAAAAAACGATTAATCGAACTATGTTCCTTTAATCGAATAATTTCTCATCAAATATAAATTATTCTTACTAAAATTATACGGTAATTCTTATAATTAAAGGAAATTTCTCTAAACGAATAGATTTCAACGATAGTTTAGTTGGTTTCTTAGTTTCCTATTATGTAAATTTGCTTTCGAGAGCAGATAGCAGGATATACCAAATAAGTTCCATAATGTATATTTGCACTCCAAGTTAAGTTGCTTTGTTGAAAAATCATTTTAAGGTTTTTAGTGATTTATTGGAATGTAAACCCCGACATTTTTTCAATAGGCCCCATTACTATACGATGGTACGGTCTATTTTTTGCCATGTCTTTCTTGGTTGGTTACCAAATAATGCTTGTTATTTTCAATAAAGAAAAGAAAAGCGAGCAGGATTTAAATGATTTGGTCTGGGTAATGATTCTTGGAACTGTTCTTGGCGCACGTATTGGTCACTGTCTCTTTTACAATCCTTCATATTATCTTAGACACCCGGAAGAAATTCTTCAAATTTGGAAAGGCGGATTAGCAAGTCATGGTGCTGCTATTGGAATTATGATAGCAATTTACTTTTATGTTAGAAAAAGAAAAGACATGACTTACTTATGGATATTTGACCGCATAGTTATTACGGTTGCGCTTGCGGGATTTTTTATCCGTATGGGGAACCTTTTTAATTCCGAAATTATCGGTAAACCAACAAATTCTTCGTGGGGTTTTGTATTTACGTCTGTAGATATGATACCTCGTCATCCGGCTCAACTTTATGAATCGATTGCATATCTTTTCATCTTTTTCTTCCTGTTTTGGTTTTATTTTAAGAAAGAAGGGAAATTTAAACAGGGATTAATCTTTGGATTATTTCTTGTTCTGGTTTTTTCATTTAGATTTTTTGTAGAGTTTTTTAAAGAAAACCAATCATCATTCGAAGCCGGAATGTTTCTTAATATGGGCCAGCTGCTTAGTATTCCCCTAGTTCTTTTAGGAATTTATCTTCTCTTCCGAAAAGAAAAAAAAGTAATTAGAATTCAATAACTCGTTGAAAGATTGATATGAACTATAAATTATCCCTTACACGGATTGCTCTTTTTTTTACGCTTCCTACCTTTATTTTATTTACAGCATCAACACAGAAAAATAACTATGATTCATCCACAGATACACTCCGCTTTTCAGGTGAAAGTCATCTCCGCAATATCCGTCAATTAACCTTCGGCGGTAATAATGCAGAAGCATACTGGAGTTTCGACGACAAACAATTATCGTTTCAAAGCGATTGGAAAGGAATAAATAGTCAGCCATGCGATCAAATTTTCAAATTGAATATTGACGGCTCACCGCTGGAAAATGGAAAACGTTATATGCTCCTTTCAACGGGCAAAGGGAGAACCACTTGCAGCTACTTTCTAAAAGATGGAAGAATTATCTATGCATCCACTCATGCTGCAGATGATAAATGTCCCGAATCAAAAATGTTTGCTGGCGGAAGATACGTTTGGCCAATTTACAAGACTTATGATATTTACGTCGCGGATAAGGACGGCTCTAATCCAAAAGTATTAATTGGTGGTGATGGTTATGATGCAGAGGCAACTGTATCCCCTGATGGAAAATATATTATTTTTACCTCAACACGGTCTGGCGATTTAGAATTGTGGCGTTATGAAATTGAGACTAAAAAATTTTTACAGCTTACAAATACGCTTGGTTACGATGGCGGCGCTTTCTTTTCTAGAGATTCGAAACATATAGTCTGGCGTGCAAGTCGTCCGCAAGGTGAAGAGGCAGAAGTTTACAAAAAACTTCTTGCCGAAGGTTATGTTGAGCCGAAAGAATTAAATGTTTTTATGGCAGATATAGATGGGAAAAATGTTAAACAGGTAACAAAACTTCCGGGAGCGAATTGGGCTCCGTTCTTTCATCCTGACGGAAAAAGAATATTGTTCTGTTCAAATCACCATTCAATTGATAAAGGCGGAAGAATTTTTGATGTGTTTATGATAAATATTGATGGAACGGGACTAGAGAAAATTACAAACTCAGAAACATTTGATGCATTCCCAATGTTTTCTTACGATGGTAAAAAAATAGTTTTCTGTTCAAATAGACAATCTGATAGAAAACCGACACACGATACAAACATATTTATTGCTGATTGGATTGAAAAACCTGGAGAAGTAGATCTGAATTTTAAATCACTCAAGTAAATTATCTGGACATTAGCGGTAATACGACTATGACCGAAAAAGAATTTGCACAAAGCTGGGTTGACATTATCAAAAAGGAATTGAAATCATTTCCGGATGATTTTCTTAAAGAAACTGAATGTGAAGTTATTTCTTTACCAGGAAAACTTTTATTTCTTCCTCCTCCATTTTTTAATAATTATCAAATTACAGATGAAACCGGTGAAACCTATATTTCAACCGACGATCATTTTAAGGCAAAGTACATTCTATACGGCAACAGAACAAAACCAGCCAACTTGAAATTACCGCTAAGAGATCTGCATATTTATGAGACTGTCCGTGACTATGAAAAACATCTAGATGCATTTTTGAAGGATATGGAAAAAGATTTCAAGCAAACATTTCCCAATTCAAAAGGATTCAAGCGTATTTCGCTTCAAGTTTTCAATTCACTAAATCTTACGCGTTTATAACTTGATTGAACTCAGCAGTAACATTAGTAATTACATCCTAGAGCATTTTGGCGAAAGCTATCTTGAACGCTACATCGAATACCACAGCAGTGACTATAAACCATATCTAAGAATTTCTCCTTTCGCCGATAAAGAGAAGTTGATTGTACAATTGAATAGATATGGTATTATCCTAGAACCGATAGCAAACCTTCCAAGCGCATACCGTATTATTTCCGGCAGTGATGTTGTCAGCAAGACACTCGAGTTTATTCTTGGCAAGTATTATATACAGAGTTTATCATCAATGATACCCGCACTGGTGTTGAATCCAGAAGAGAATGAAGCCGTTTTAGATTTATGCGCGGCTCCCGGTTCAAAAACAACTCAGCTTGCAGAGCTTATGAATAACAAAGGAACTCTTATTGCCAATGAAATTTCTACGGAGCGCTTAAAGAGTTTAGTCTTCAATGTTGATAAAATGAGCCTGGTGAATGTTGGAATTCTTCACGGCAAAGGGGAACTTTTAAGTAGGCAATTTGAAAATCGTTTCGATAAAATTTTAGTAGATGCGCCGTGCAGTGCTTTGGGAATTACTCAAAAGAAAGGTGAAGTAAGCAATTGGTGGGATGTTCGCAAAGCTGAAGCTATGTCAGATCAACAATTACGTCTGCTTATTTCTGCTATAAAAATGTGCAAAGTTGGCGGAGAAATTGTTTATTCAACTTGCACATTAACACTTGAAGAAAATGAATTCGTCATCAATAAAGTTTTGAATAAATATCCTGTTGAGTTAGCTGAAATAGAACTTCCGGTTAGCAGCCGGCAGGGATTTACGAATTATGGAACCGAAGTTCTTAATGCCGATCTGAAAAAATCTCACCGCATTTTGCCATGGGAAATAAACAGTGAAGGTTTCTTTGTCGCAAAGCTGATTAAGACAGATAATGCGGAGCCGGTAGAGCGGTCTGGTCGTCAAGAAAGAAAATTTGAACTGATAAAATCTTCTAGCGGGAAAATTAAAAAATATATTGACGGGCTTTCGGAATATTATGGAATTCAGAGAGATATATTTGATTCTTACAAATTTTTAATCAAGAATAACGATATTCATTTTGTGAATACGAATTGGAATAGCGAATATCTTGAATCGTTCAACCGGATAGGTACCCGCCTTGGCACAATTGATAAACGAGAAAATTTACAGCTCAACCCGCTTGCCGCACAAGTATTGAGTTTCGCAATTACAAAAAATATTGCTGAGCTTGAAAGCGTAGCAGAGCTTGATATTTACTTCAAAGGCGGAATAATCAAAAAATATTTTGAAATTGGCGGGCAACGGGTTGTAAAGTTTGGCGATTATTTTCTCGGAACAGCAGTCGCTTCAAAAGAAGGATTGAAAAGTCAGTTTCCGAGAGCATTCAGAACGCAAGAAATTATTTTGCCACATTAAAAGAGGGTGTCTCACAAGTAATTATATAATAAAATAATCTGCGAAAACTTGCCTACCTGAAGGCAAGTCAATTTTTTCTGTGTCATCTGCAGGCTATTCTATAACAAAATATTACTTTTGAGGCACCCTCCAAAATCAATTTAATTACACATCAAAGTACTGCTCAAATTCAAACGGCGTAGGGCGCAATGCCGCCGGTTTGATTTCTTTTTCAGTTTTATATTTTATCCAAGTGTTAATTACATCTTCAGTAAATACATCGCCTTTCAATAAGAACTCATGATCTGCAGCCAATGCTTTAAGCGCATGTCCAAGTGATTCCGGTGTGGAAGGAACATCTTTTAATTCTTCGGGAGACATGTCGTAAATATCTTTATCCAACGGTTCACCCGGATCAATTCTGTTTTGGATTCCGTCAAGGCCAGCCATTAATATAGCGGAGAAAGCAAGATAAGGATTTGCAGCTGGATCTGGACAACGGAATTCAACGCGTTTTGCCTTTGGGGAATTTCCAAAAGGAATACGAATGGAAGCGCTTCTGTTGTTAGAAGAATATGCCAGGTTAACAGGCGCTTCATATCCTGGAACTAGACGTTTGTAAGAATTTGTTGTTGGATTTGTAATTGCAAGTAAAGCGGGTGCATGGCGCAAAAGTCCGCCAATAAAATAAAGTGCCATCTCACTTAATCCCGCATACCCACCTCCTGCAAAAAGAGGTTTTCCTTTCAGCCATAAACTTGTATGAACGTGCATACCGCTTCCGTTATCTCCAAAGATTGGTTTTGGCATATATGTAACAGTTTTACCATTTTGTTTTGCGGTATTCTTGACTACATATTTGAACATAAGTAATTGATCTGCGGCAGTTAGTAATGGTTTGAACTTCATATCTATTTCGCATTGACCACCGCTTGCTACTTCGTGATGTTGTGCTTCAACTTCAATTCCCAAATTTTCCAAATTCAAAACCATGTCATTACGAAGATCCATCAACTGATCTGTTGGAGGAACGGGGAAGTACCCTTCTTTGAATCTTGGTTTGTATCCTAAGTTTGGATTTTCTTCTCGGCCGCTATTCCATTTACCTTCAACTGAATCAACGGAATAGAACGAAAAGTTTGGACCCGAATCGAAACGAACATCATCAAATACAAAAAACTCAGCTTCAGGTCCAAAGTAAGCTGTATCAGCAAATCCGGTAGATTTTAAGTAAGCGTCTGCTTTTTGAGCAATGTTTCTAGGACAGCGAGAGTATTTTTCTTTTGTAGCCGGTTCAAACACATCACAGATAAGTGAAATGGTTGGTGCTTTTATAAATGGATCTAAAAACATTGTACTTGCATCCGGAATGATAAGCATATCGCTTTCATTTATTGCTTTCCAACCGCGGATTGATGATCCATCGAACCCAAAGCCGTCTTCAAATGAATCTTGGCTAAATTGGCTTACTGGTACAGTGAAATGCTGCCACTGTCCGGGAAAATCCATGAACTTGAAATCAATGAACTGAATTTTATTTGCTTTAATAAAAGCAAGAACATTTTGCTCTGAAGAAGATGCCTTTGCCATTATAACTCCTTTTTAGATTGTAAATGTAAACTCGTTGTTTCTTTTAGAGACGATAAAACAAAACTTGTTATTGTTCTTGTAACTCCCTGCCAAGATTGAATTTTACTTAAAAGTGTTTCTAAATCTTTTGTTTCTTTTACAACTATTTTTAGAATATGAGAACCTTCTCCAAGAATTGAATGACATTCTAAAATTTCCGGTGTCTTTTTCACATGCTCTGAAAATTTTTCATAACTTTTTGAAGAGTCCATAATTACAGAAACAAATGCCATAATATCATAGCCAAACACATGACGGTTTAATTTGGTATAATAGCCTTCAATCACGCCGTGTTCTTCTAATTTTCTTAGACGTTCGCTTAAAGAGGGAATTGATAAACCTACTGCTTCTGCAAGCTCATTTCGTTTTGTCCTTCCGTTCTCCTGTAGCTTTTTTAATATTGTGATATCTAAGTCGTCCAGCATATATATACTTATTTAATTAGGAAATAGCTAAATTTTGACTGAAAAAATAAGGCGGAATTTTTCAAAAAGCAAATTATATTCTATATCAAATTGTTCCTAATTCATATTGGTATTTTATCTGTATATATAACTTCTAAAGAGCAGCCAGTTTAACTGTTGAAACATGCTTCTTTGAGCTTAATTTGAATAGCCCTTCCTAAATGTTTATCTTTGCCACTAAATTTAGATGTGGAGTGAAATTAAGTTTATGAAGTTTAATAAAAGAACACACACTTGTGGAGAGTTAAGAGAAACAAACATTGGTCAAAATGTTGTTTTAAATGGTTGGGTTGCAATACGCCGTGATCTTGGCGGAGTAATTTTTATTGAGATGCGTGACCGTCATGGAATAACTCAAGTTGTGTTTGAACCAAACTATAATTTAGAATCGCATGAGCAAGGGAAAAAATTACGAAGCGAGTATGTAATTTCTATAGAAGGTAAAGTTAGAAAACGCCCTGAAGGAACCGAGAACCTTTCGTTACCTACCGGACAAATAGACGTTATGGTAGATAAACTGATTATTCTTAATCAAGCAGAAACTCCGCCATTCCCAATAGAAGACGGAATTGATGCACATGAAGATCTGCGTCTAAAATATCGTTATCTGGATCTTCGTCGAAATGAAATGCAAAAAAATCTTTTGCTTCGGCACCAGATGTATCAAATCACAAGGAAATACTTCGATGCGAATGGCTTTGTTGAAGTTGAAACTCCGATTTTAATGAAAAGTACCCCCGAAGGCGCGCGCGATTTTTTAGTCCCGAGCCGCATGCATAAAGGGAAATTTTATGCTCTACCGCAATCACCGCAGACTTACAAACAAATTTTAATGGTTGCCGGTATTGACAGATATTTTCAAATTGTAAAATGTTTCCGTGATGAAGATTTACGTGCCGACCGACAATACGAGTTTACACAGATAGACGTAGAAATGTCTTTTGTTGATGTTGAAGATATATTTGAAATAGTTGAAGGATTGATGAAAAACTTTTTCAAAGAAATTCTTAACCTAGAAATTGTTTCTCCAATTCCTCGTTTAAGTTTTAGTGAAGCTATGGAAAAATATGGAAGTGATAAACCAGACCTCCGCTTTGCGCTTGAAATGGTTACGCTAAATGAAGTTTTTGCAAAATCTGAATTCAGAGTTTTCAAAGAATCTGTGGCAAACAACGGAATTATAACAGCATTACTTGCAAAAGGATGTGGAGATTATACTAGAAATCAATTGGATGTTCTTACCGACTTTGTAAAAAAACTTGGTGCGGGCGGCTTAATCTGGATGCGTGTGAAAGAAAATGAACTTGAAGCGCCAATAGCAAAATTCTTATCTAGTGAAGAAAAAGAAAATTTAATTAAGAAAATGAATGCTGAACCAGGAGATCTTTTATTTATTCTAACTGGTCCTAAACTTAAGACCCTTTCTTTAATGGGTTCATTACGTTTGGAAATGGCTAAGCGAATGAATTTGATATTGCCCGGTGCAAAGCCATCTTTACTTTGGGTTACGGATTTCCCATTATTCGAGTGGGATGAAGAAACAAAACGGCTATATGCAATGCACCATCCCTTTACTTCGCCTAGGGTAGAAGATATTCCTCTAATGGAAACAGATCCGTCAAATGTTAAAGCGCGTGCATATGATTTGGTAATGAATGGAAATGAAATTGCGGGTGGAAGTATTCGAATTCACGATTCTGTTTTACAGTCAAAGATGTTTAAAACATTGGGAATTAGTGATGAAGAAGCCCAGGAGAAGTTTGGATTTTTGATGGGCGCATTCAAATATGGCGCTCCTCCTCATGGAGGTATAGCATTCGGTTTTGACCGGTTAGCTATGCTCTTTGCCGGAAGGGCTTCAATTAGAGATGTGATTGCATTCCCCAAAACTTCAAGCGGTATATCTTTGATGGATGAATCACCTTCTACAGTTGATGATTCACAATTAACAGAGCTACATATTAGAATCAAATAGAATTACTTTAGAGAATTATATCCTCCCGAATTTACAGGTAAGTTCTACCCAAGAGATATTCCTATCCAAGTTAAGGAAAATTTTCCTTTGCATTAATCCTTTTGTTTTTTATATTATTTTCGAAGAAAATATGAAAATTCTGGTACTCCAAAATTGGTCTGAATATTGACTCAACTGGAGCGTAATCGTAATTCTAAAATAGAATTTAACGGAAAAAATTACCAGCTATAGTTTTCTTGGAGATGTTTGTGGGTCAGCAACAGTTATTATTACTTGCACTTGGTGTTATTGTTATTGGTATTGCAATTGTTGTTGCCATCGGCGTATTTAATGCGAGCGCAATGGAATCTAACCGGGAAGCAGTAATTGCAGACTTAACAAACATTGCTTTAACGGCACAACAATATTATAGGAAAGCAGCAATTTTAACTGGCGGTTCTAATTCATTCACCGGTTGGATAATTCCACCTGGTTTGTTACAGACATTAAATATGAGTACTGCGGTAACTGCCACAATAGCCGCTCAATCGGTAACTTTAGTTGGTCTTGGTACGGAAATAGGCAAAAATGGTTCTTCTGTAGTTGGAGTAACAATGGTTGTTGGACCGAATGCGATTATTTCAACAACTGTAAATAATTAAGATTTGTTTTAATTATATCACTTTCAAATGTGTACTAAGAATATTTTAGAATAATTTATGGCACAGTTAATGATTTATAAAATAAAGGGAAATATCTTTACACAAATTTATATAATTAATACGGGTTCTATTTTCTTTTAACTAATCAACAACAATAAAAGGAGTTACAAAAATGGGTCAACAACAATTATTACTTATCGTTCTCGGCGTTATCATTGTCGGTATCGCTGTTGTAGTTGGTATCAATGTTTTTACCGCAAGTGCGGCTTCATCCAACCGTGATGCAGTTATTGCTGATTTAACAACAATTGGTTCCATGGCACAAGGATATTACAGAAAACCAACAGCGCTTGGTGGCGGAAATAATACATTTACCGGTTGGGTAGTACCGGCACAATTAGCACAAACATCAAACATGAGTGCAGCTGTTACACCAACTGTTGCAGCACAATCGGTAACTCTTGTTGGTGTTGGCACAGAAACAGGCAATGACGGTTCTACCAAGGTTAAGGCTACTATGACGGTAACACCTACTGCTATGACAACAGTAGTAGATAATTAATTTTTAATTGGAATTTTCTTAAATTGAAAGCCGGTAGAACATAGTCTATCGGCTTTTTCATTTAATAAAGAAATATCACAATGATTGAAACTAGATTTACTGCGCAAAAGCCAAACGGTCAAAGTATTAGTGGAAGTTTTAGTGAACCTTCATTTGGTGAAGCTAAGAAAAAGATTCAAAAATTTGCCGAAAAAAATCAGCTCAAAATTCAAAAAATTGAGAAGAAAGTCGGCTACGTTTATAAAATTAAACGCGGTAAAGAAAAACCGATCACAGGCGAACAGAGAGCTTTCAATAAAGATGAGGTTGTAAATGCTCTTCGTAAACTTGGCTACGAAGTAATCTCGGTCAATAGAAAATATTTAGAATTTAATTTCAAACCACCACAGCAAGATATCGTTTCGTTTGTAAAAATAAGCGCGGAACTGTTAGAGCAAAAACTACCTTACAGTGAAATTCTAACTTTACTTATCAATGATACCTCGAACAAATCTCTCAAAGAAGCTCTAAAGCAGATTAACAATGAACTGAAAAAAGGCGCTGATAGTGAAACCACTTTTTTGCGTTATCAATCTGTGTTTGGAAAGTTCACCGCATATATGCTTGGTTTAGCATCGAAGAGCGGTAATATGTCGGAAATTTACAAAGCAACCGCAAAGTTTTTAGAAAGACAGCAAGAGTTTAAAAAGAATTTGCGAAGCGCGCTTATTACTCCAATGGTAACTCTGTTTGTGCTTTTTCTTGCGGTACTATTTTATGTGGGATATATTTTTCCGGCAACAGCAAAGCTGTTTGTAAAGTTTGATATACCTTTGCCGCCAATGACGGCAGCTACCTTGAAGATCAGTAATTTTCTAATGGCGAATGGTTTATTAGTAACGATTGTTTGCTTAGCCCCGCCGATTGCGATTTGGCAATTTAGTAAAACAAAAAAAGGGAGATTATTTTTTGATCGCTATATGCTCAAGATACCTGTTATGGGTTCCCTAATTCATAAAACATGTATTGAAGTTTTTTGCCGCGTATTTTATACTTTATATAGCGGTTCAGCCGAAAGCATAGAACCCATTCGAATTGCAGCCGAAGCTACCGGAAATGTATATTTTGAACAGCAGATAAAAAACATTGCAATTCCTTTAATGATTAAAAAAGGTGTTGGAATAACGGAATCATTTGAAGCTAGCGGAGTATTTACCGAAACTGCATTATCAAGATTTCACTCCGGCGAAGAAACCGGAACAATTAAAAATACCGCTTTTCAGCTGGCAAATTATTATGAAAGTGAAACAGTATTCAGATTAAAAAACGTTATTGAACTTATTCAAGTTGGAATAGCAATGGTTATTATGATAGTGATGATTGGACTTACTCTAATATCGGCTGAAACAGCAACCATTAATCCAAAATCACCATCAATGAAATAAATAATATTAAGGAAGAATTAACAATGATTGATGCTCAGCTTGAAATGACCGATAAGATTGGTTACTTGCTCTTAAAGAAAGGAATAATTGATCACAAAATTTTAGAAGAATCTCTTAAAATTAAAGATGCCGATCAGACAAAGTTGAAAAGAAATCTTGCACAGATTTTAGTTGATGAGTTTAAATTTGACCACGATATTATTTTTAGAGAAGTTGCAGTACTCTACGCGTTCAAAGAATTAAATGTCCGTCCGGAAGAACTTTCCGATGAACGTATTGCAGAAATAAAAAACTTGATGACCCGTCAAGGCGACGATGTAAAAAAAATGCTTCTTACTCACCGGGTAATTCCATTCAGATACGACGATAAAATTAAAGATAAGTTAATTCTTGCGGCAGTTGATCCCACAGACAGAAATCTTGCTAAAGTTGCTTATACCTTAAACGTAAAAAAATACGAAATAAATTATCTTCGAAAAAAAGATTACGATAAACTAGTTGCAATTCTTGCACCGACTGAAAATGAATATCTAAAAATGATTCAAGAAGCTGGTGAAGAGATTCAAGTAGTTCAAGATGAAGCTTCGGTTAATGAAGAAGAACTTGATGCAGAAATTAATAAGAGCGCACTTGTAAACCTTATTGAAGCAGCGTTGGTCGAGGGAACCCGTAAAGGTGTCAGCGATATTCATTTAATTCCCAAGTCCGGAAATAAAACAGAAATTCATTTCCGTCTTGATGGAAAATTAATGCTTTGGCATACACAAGAAGGAACTTTACCGGAAGCTGTTATGGCAGTTGTAAAAGATAGATCAAAAGGGCTCGATCGTTTTGAACGTGAAAAAGCTCAAGACGGCTTTATTCAGCGTGAAATAGATGGACACATAATTCGTTACAGAGTTTCTGTTTTACCTATGGTGGGAACTGAATTAAAAAATAAATTTGAAAGCGTTGTAATAAGAATTCTAGACGATAGAAAAGTAATACGCGATCTAGGCAAACTTGGCCTTACCGGTTATGCGCATACTGCTTTTGCTAAAGCAATTAATCAACCGCAGGGAATGATTATTCTAACAGGTCCAACCGGAAGCGGAAAATCAACCACTCTTGTTGCCGCTTTATATCAAGTTATCACGCCGGAAAAAAATGTTCTTACAGTAGAAGATCCAGTAGAATATGTTATTGAAGGCGCTCGGCAGTTAAAGATTGGCTACAAAATGAATTTTGAACAAGCAATCAGATCAATTCTACGTCACGATCCGGACATTGTTCTGGTTGGTGAAATGCGTGATAAAGAAACAGCAGAGACAGCTATAAAGCTTGCAAACACAGGTCACTTAACTTTCTCAACACTTCACACCAACGATGCACCAAGTGCCGTTGCGCGTTTGTTCAAAATGGGTGTAGAACCATTTTTGATTGCTTATGCAATTAATATTATTGTTGCTCAACGTCTCATAAGAAAACTTTGTGAGAACTGTAAGAAAAAAGTTACAAACCTAGAAGAACATATTCTTCCTTCCGGTCTAGACATTAAAGAATGGACCGGCGCCGAAATTTATGAAGCTGTTGGATGCGATAGATGTAATCACACAGGATATAAAGGCAGAATGGCAATTCATGAAGCACTCTATTTCACAAAAGAAATCAGAAGAGCAATTGTTCAATCTGGAGAAGATGTTGATGAGGAAGCAATTCGTACACAGGCAAGACTGGATGGAACTATGAGTTTGAGAGATTCCGGCTTTGAAAAAGTTAAACTTGGATTAACCTCAATCCAGGAAGTTATTGGCGCAACGATGGAAGACTAATTTTACAATGCTTATTATATTTAAATAAAGTATTTTATACTATGCTTTTCACCAATTAAGACGGTTACTCTTGATGATTGCAGATGCAAAACAAGTCCTCACGGCATTTACCACAAAAATTCCTACAACTATCTTAGGTCCGGAAAGAGTTCGATATATTATCGAGCATATTAACGAACTTCAAGTTGAACAAAAAATGCTTCTGCTTAATTTAATGAATGATATTTTGGGGATGATGATTGAACGTCAGGCATCGGACATTGAAATCGGAGGATTCGGCGCTCAAAATTTTGTATGGATGAGAATATTTGGAAAAAAAGAACGCGTAAAAGATCTTCCTCAGTTTTCCGAAGATGAAGCATCAACACTAATAATTTCTTTGTTGAACAAGACCCAATGCGAGATGCTTTTATCGGAAAGGAATTTGGATTTTAGTTATTCTTTCAAGTATGATAAAGTTCAAGCTGTAGTTCGTTTTCGTGCAGATGCTTATTTTGATCTTGATAGTGTGGCTTTAAATATGCGTTATATACAAGCCAGAATTCGTCCAATTGAATCTCTCGAATTTCACCCATTCGCAATTAAAATGATGAGCCACAATTACATAAAGTTTGGGCTATCATTAATAACTGGAATTACCGGTTCTGGTAAATCCGCCACACTTGATGCAATTATTGATTATCACAACGATTCCGATCCTTGTCATATTGTAGTTATTGCTTCGCCTGTGGAGTTTGTCCACAAATCACGCGCGTCAATTATCAAGCATAGAGAAGTTGGAAGAGACGTAACGTCATTCAAAGATGGAGTAATTCAATCATTACGCCAGGATCCGGACATAATAGTAATTGGAGAAATGCGCGATCCGGAGACTATTCTATCGGCGCTGGAAGTTACAGATACCGGACACAAAGTCTTTTCAACACTTCACACATCATCTGCCACCGAGTCCATTGATAGAATAGTTGCAGAAATACATCCAACTGAACAAGAACGTGTTAGGAATAGGCTGGCAGATGTCTTAATTTCGGTAGTTTCTCAGAAGCTTATACCTAGTTTAGACGGCAAACGTGTTCTTGCAAAAGAGGTTCTAATTGTTACTCCTTCTGTTAAAGCGGCAATTAAGAATAACAATACAAGTGAAATTTACATGATGATTAATCAAGGTGCTCCGCAAGGCATGATTACGATGGAACAAGATTTGCTACGTTTATATGCGGAAAGGAAGATTTCTAAAGAAAATGCTGTCTCTTATGCCAATAATAAAACAAGAATTTTACAATTGATGAAAGGGTAAGTTGAAACAGGTTGTATGTCTATATAATGAAGGAACCGATGCAAAAGTTGCTGTTTTATCCAAAGATAATAACGGCGTCAAAGTTCACCGTGTATCGTCTTTAACGGTATCGCGTTCAATCATATCTTCTTCTAAAAAAGAAGTAATGGTTGAACTAGAAAATAATGTGATGGATACCGATTTGTCTTTCGATAACCTGGAATCAGTAAGTACTGTAGATTCTCAATCGCGCGAAAGAGCAGATGTTGAGTTGCTTGACGAAGCTTTACATGATTTGAAATTGCGTAATATGCTCTTCATTCCTGTAGTAACCGAACCGATAGTAAACTACCATTCATACGATGGACCGCGCAGTATAAATAAGAAAAAATTAATTCAGTCGGTAATTAACGATCTTCAAGCAACCAAAGGAATTTCAGTAACTGAGGACTTGGTTGATGTTACCGAAATGAATGAAAAATCAATGCTTGGAGTTTTTCTTGAAGGAGATATGCCCAGTGTTGATTTGATAGGTCAACTTGCTAATTATAATAAAAGGCGTTACCTAAAAATTCCAACAATAAAAACCGCTGAACTTTCTCTTGCTTATTATGTCTCAAAATCAACAAAATTTTTCCCCGAGGATAACTCGCTTATTGTTTACATTGGAAAAGAATACAGCAAACTAATTTTTCTTGAAGGACAAAAATTAAAACATATCGGTTCGCCTTTAGACATCGGTACAAAGAATCTTCATACATACGATGTTTATTTTTCTAAGATTCTACTCGAAATGGAAAACGGCGGTATTCCGAAACTCGATAATATTATTCTTTGCGGCGAAGACCGATCAGAAAATTTAATTCTTTCCTTCTATGGAACATTTCCGGAAGCGAATGTATCGGAACTAAAATTTGAGAATTTCGATTCAACAGGACTTAACGAAGAAGATCAGAAAAATCTTGCTCTATACGCAGTTCCAATTTCGGCCGGTATCGAATATTTTGATGAATTAGATAAGACACATGTTGGTGTAAATTTTCTTCCAAAATATATTCAAGAGAATCAAAAGTTTTTACAATTCGGATGGCATAGCTACGCATTAATGCCATTCTTATTCGGCGCGGCATTCTTCTTTACTTTCAAAACACTTTCCAATTTTAGAAATATAAAAGAATTGGATTTTGAAATTGAACGGCTTAATCAGCGACAAATACAAAATCAAGCACTTGTTCAACAAATTACTCCGCTCGAAACTCGAATAAATAGTTTTGATGCAACACAGAAAATTATTGATGATGCCAGCGAAGGCGCGGGGTTGTGGAATAAGTCTCTTGGCAAGATTTCTGATTTTGCTGAAACGAGAAGAAATTTCTGGGTTAGCAAAATCGAACCGATTTCTAAAGACGAAATTAAACTTACCGGATATTCATTATCCCGAAGTGTTCTGACTGAATTTGCCGGCATTAATAAAGCATCGCTTCTAAAAAATATCAATTTTGAACCGCTAAGAGAGAAGAGCGCTTTCTCATATACACTTAATTTAAGATTACAAAACGATACTACGAAGACTAAATGAGCAGCAAAGTTAAAAATACAATCATCATTCTGGTAATCTTTATTATGATCGGGCTCAGTAGCGTTGCGTATAACTTTGTTTATCAAAAAGCGAAAATAAGCGAGAAGCAGAAAAAAATTAAAGACCTAAAACTTTATCAGCTTGATACCGAATCATTGAATATGCAGCTTGCTTTATTAACAAAACGTGTTGCAGAACTGGATTCTGTTTTAGCAAACAGAAAGTACAACATTCCATTCAACGTGTCTCAAGCTTCTTTCTTCGATTTTGTAAATCAAGTCAGCTATGGTTTCTCGTCACATTCATATGTCAATATTGAGTTCAATGAAACAGAGACCGGAACGAATTTTAATATTTTTCACTACACATTAAACGGCATTGCAGAATTCAACGATCTGATAAAATTAATTTATGCTATTGAAGAGAGTAAGCAGTTAAAGAAAATCGAATCACTTGAATTGTCTAACAACGTTCAAGTTGATGCCGATGGCACTCCTCATTATTTGGTCAATTATAAATTTAAGGCCAAAATTTATTTCTCCTCGGATAATAGATTTTTTGTAAAGGATTTGAAAGAGAATTCTATTATTCCTAATCCGGCATACGATTTCTTCTATCCGTTAATCCGAAATGAAATACCGCCTAACAAAGATAAATTGCTGGATGTTCAATCCGCCCAGTTGTTAGCATTAATACCAGACGGAGCGTTCCTGGTTGATGCTAGCGGAAATACTTATCTATTGTGGGAAGGTGATCAGGTTTATCTGGGATATCTTACTAACATAAATTACCAGAATACCGAAGTGAATTTTGTTCTGAATAAAGGCGGCATCATTGAGAATGTTACTTTGAAACTAGTAAAAGAAAAAAAACTGAGTAAATAAAATGAAAAAGCTAATTACAATTTTAATCCTATTCGTGTTAACGTTTACTGTTAACGCGCAGATTGATTTACAAGATAAATTAAAGGGTGCCGTAAACCCGGATGAACTGGTTTCACTTTCCGAAACAATTACATTTGATCAAGCTATTCAAGTGCTGAGTAAGGTAAGTGAAAAAATCACCGGCAAAAAAATTATCTCCACTGTTAATCTTACAACTCCCATTGGAGTAGAAATTGACAAATGGCCATATAAAAAAGCACTCTTCGTTATTGTCCAATATAACAATCTAATAGTTGATGAAACCGAATCCACTGTAATTATTAAAAGAAAAGATGAATCCAAAACTAAATTAGCAAAAGAAACTTACGCTCCCATAGATGAACGAGAAGTTAAAATTTCTGCTGTGCTCTTCGAAGCGAATATTGATGATCTTCGTGAAAGAGGAATTAACTGGGAATTTCTGCTGTCCCAATCTGGTCTTTCAATCGGAACTAAAATAATTACACTGCAAGAACAACAGCAGCAACAAGCATCCTCGGCGACAAGTACAACAATAATTCAAAAACCACCAACGTATGAAATTAATAACAGTACAAATTTTACAACGGGTAAATGGGATGGAACAGCTACCGGGTTATTCAGATTTTTAGAAACAAATAACTTAGGAGAAATTATTGCTCGTCCTATAATCACAGCAAGAGATGGTGTTGAAGGCAAAACACAAATTGGCAATGACTTTTCAATAAAAGAAAGAGATTTTGCAGGTAACCTTATAGATAAATTTTATCCGACCGGAACTATCATTACCGCCACGCCGCACATCTTCAATGAACAGGGAATAACTTACGTTCTTCTTAAATTAAATATTGAACGAAGCAGTGTAGTTGCAAGAGACGCTCTTAGTACGAATGTAAGCAAAAATGTTGTAACCACAGACGTTCTTCTTCTAGACGGAGAAGAAACTGCTATCGGCGGCTTGTTTGAAAATCAAGAAATTTCAGTCCGCAGAGGAATTCCATTTCTAAAAGATCTTCCTTGGTGGGTATTCGGTATTCGCTATTTAACCGGCTACGATTCTCAAGAGACAGTCAGAAAAGAAGTTATTATGCTAATCAAAGCGGAATTGCTGCCGTCACTTAAAGACAGAATCGAAAAAATTAAAGAAGATTCCGCGTTGCGTGATATACGTCAGGAGAATTTTGATAAGATGGAGAAATACAAAAAGCAGTTTGAGAAAAAAGAAGACCCAAAATAATTTATAAAAGAGGCGGCAGAAAAATATTCGAATAACATCAGACCGACTAATAAATTGCTTTCCATCTTCGATTGATACCAAGGTCTCAACGTATCATTGAAAATTACTTTTCCTTCCGCTTTCTTAATTTGTAATTCTGGAGGTCCCTCGGGATATGAAACTTAATTACCGTTTAATATTGATAACTCTTTTAATCGTTCTATTCATCTCGGTTATTTCAACTTTCATATTCTATTCGCTAGCCGGCAGACTATTAATGCAGCAGCAATCCAAGAATATTCTTAACTCTGCAAACGACTTTGCTTTTGTTTTTCAAAATGAACTTAGCAAAGTAGAAGAAGATTTTAAGAAAATTGCGCCGCGTATAAACAAATTCGACCAGATAAATTTAGATTCTACCGCAATAGATTTTTGTTTTACACTCGTAAACGACTCACTTATTAATACGCACGAGTTCAAGATTAAAACCAAATCATATCTGAATATACGATCATCATCGTTCCGCCAGTTCTTCTCGGATAATCCAAATGTTGTTCTAAGATATGCACAATTCCCAAGCGGTAGAACAGTTTATTACGGCAATCAAATATCATCGGATTTTCTAAACCGCATTTCGCAAAAAATTCGGGCGGAAGTTGCGCTTGTAATAAATGATTCCCCGGTTGAAATTTCCAATCCAGATAAAAATCAGATTCACCTTCTGGCGGTTATAAATGCCGTACGCGAATTAAAATTTAAAAACAGCTTCGATCTTTACACTAACGAATATGAAAACGCAGATTTTTATGCCGCGCTCTTTTTGCCAAAATCTTTTCTTACGCCCGGCGCTAAATTAAATTTTATTGTCTTCAATGTTTTTAAGGAAGGCGTAGAATTTCGCGACACTTTACGGATTGTAATGGTTATTATTGTAATTGCCGGAAGCGCAATTACATTTCTTATAGTTTTAGGATTCACCATCAAATTGAGAAAACAAATTTCACTACTTAGTGAAGCTGCCGAGATAACAGGAAAAGGAAATCTAGACCACAGGGTAAAAATAATTACGAAAGATGAAGTCGGCAGACTAGGCGAGACTTTTAATAAAATGCTCGATGAACTTGTGCTGAATAAGAAGAATGAAAAAGAATATTCGGAATTTATTACTCTCATCAATCAAAATCCGACAATGAAAGAAATATCGGATGCGGCACTAGCAAAAATTATCAAATCCACGGGCTTAACTTTTGGTGTGTTGTATATTGTCGAAAATAAAGCGCTTAGGTTAATTTCATCTTTTGGCGTTAGTCAAAATATTGTTGAGATGACACAAAATGCCGATCTATACAGTAATGCCATTGATAAAAAAGAGAAAGTTGAATTTCATTTTCACGATAACTTCCCCGAAATAAAAACCGGCATAGCTACAATCAAAATAAAATATTTAACCATTTATCCGATTGTTTATAATAAGGAAACAATTGCAGTGCTTGAACTTGCTTCGGAATCGGCTCCTCGTGAAGAAGTTCTGAATTACATATCTATTATTCATGACCAGCTTGCCGTTGGAATTACTAATGCAAAATCGTTTGAACAGCTCGAAAATTTTGTAAACGAATTGAAAAAACTAAACGAAGAATATCAGAAACAAAATCAGCATATAATTGAGCAGAACAGTCAGTTAAAAGAACTTCACAGAGAATTGAAAGAGAAAGCGGGCGAATTAGAAAAACAAAGAGCCAAGGCGGTTGAACTGACTAGAGTGAAGTCGGATTTTCTTGCAAGTATGTCGCATGAACTCCGCACACCGCTGATATCAATTCTTGGCTTAACAGAATTGCTGATTAAAGATACGCTCGTTACATCAAGAACAAAGGACCGCCTAAATATCGTTCACCGCAACGGCGAAAAACTTCTTGGGCTTATTAATAATATTCTCGAGTTCTCAAAATTTGAATCGGGCAAGATTGAAATTAAAAAAGAAAGCTTCTTGCTAAGCGATCTTCTCAAAGAATTAAATCCAAATATCAAACATCTAACATCAGAGAAGAACCTTAAATATATTTTGGAAATTGAAAACAACTCAAATGCATTAATAAATTCCGATAAGGGCAAATTGGAACAAATACTTCTCAATTTACTTGTCAATGCAGTTAAGTTTACGGAAAATGGTTCGATTAAATTATCAGTAAATATTTTGAGCGGGAAAGATATTGAGTTTATTGTTACAGACACCGGAATAGGAATTACCGAAGAACAACAAGAAGTAATATTTGGCGAGTTCCGTCAAGTTGACAGCAGCACTGCAAGAAAATATGGCGGCGCGGGATTGGGACTGGCTATTTGTAAAAAGTATATTGAATTATTAGGTGGCGTTCTACAACTAAAAAGTGAAATCGGGAATGGGTCGAGTTTTTATTTCACATTATCAGATTCTGTGCTCGATGTTTTTGATAATCCTGATCATAAATTTTTAACCCTTTCGGAAGATCTTAATGACGACGAAGATGCAGAATTAATATTAATCATTAATGCCAATACGGATTCTCTAAGACTTATCGGCGATTACCTCGCATCGTATAACTATAGAATTATAACTACAGCCAGCAGCACAGACGGAATCCGCTTAGCGAAAGAAAAACTCCCGGCAGCAATTGTTCTGGATCCTCTAATTCACGATCAAAATGTTTGGAATATCATTCTTGAACTAAAAAACAATTTAACAACGCGGAATATTCCGATCATTATTACAATGATTATTGAGGAAGAGAAAGTAGGTTGGGAGCCGGAAATTTTTGATTTTATCTCTTCCCAAGTTGAGCGTGATGATTTTGAGAATCTGATTAAAGAAGTTGAGTTACATTTTGATAATCAAATTCGGAAAATTGTAATTCTAGAGAAAGATGATACCGGTTATAAAAAACTTGTAAATATTTTCGGTGAGAAGTATGAATTCCTATTGTTGAATTCAGTAGACGCGGTTAAACAAAAGATTAAAGAAGAGAATCCGCAGCTGATTTTAATTGATATGGAATCGTTCAATATAGAAGCTCTGCAGGTAAGTTTTGATTTGTCCCGGCAAAGATTCACTAAAAATATTCCAATCGTTTTTAAACTTCCTGGTGAGTTTGATGACAAACTAAGTAAAGCGCTCAATTCAAAATTGAGAGAAATAACATTGAAAATAAAAGCTCACCCTTTGGATGTTCTGAAAATATTGCGTGACCGCTTAAAAATTGACGATGATACAACAAACAAAAAAATTAATTTAATTGAAGAACCGTTCCAGAAGAATGATCCGGAGCAGTACAGCAAGAGTATTGAATACAACGCGAAAACCAAACCGACTATTCTTATTGTTGATGATGATAATGATGCGCTTTTTACCATCGGAGAATTTGTAAAAGAATTAAACTGCGATACAATTTTTGCCCACAATGGAATGGAGTGTTTGTTAACACTTAACCATGTTCAGCCGGATCTAATATTTCTTGATATAATGATGCCGCAGATGGACGGTTTTGAAACTATCAAGCGGATCCGCGGTGATGAGAAATTCGCCAAAATTCCGGTTATTGCTTTAACTGCATATGCAATGCTTGATAATAAAAATATTATTGAAAAAAATGGTTTTAATGATCTGGTGACAAAACCGATTAATTCTAAAATCCTTGCCGCCAAGATGAGTAAATTCCTTTTATCTAAAGTTGATAAATAAAAAATGAAAAAAATATTAATAATAGATGATTACCCGGATAATGTTTTTCTTCTTCAAGACAGACTTGAAAAGGAAGGATTTGAAGTGATAAAGGCATATCACGGTGAAACTGGAATCCAAAAAGCGATTGAAGAAAAACCTGATCTGATCCTTTTAGATATCATGATGCCCGATATTTCAGGTTTTGAGGTTTGCAAAATATTGACAGCAAATCAAGAGACAAAGTTAATTCCGATAATTCTTCTTACCGCGTTGACCGAAGCCGATAGTCTTAAACAGGGTTTGTCGGCAGGCGCATTCGATTATATTAAAAAACCTTTTAACAGAACAGAACTTATTGCAAGAATTAATTCCGCTCTGCGTTTTAGTGAAACAAATAAGATACTTCTTGAAGTAGAAAAGATAAAGACCTACGCCGCAACTGTTGTTACCGCTAATCACGAAATAAAACAGCCGCTCACTTTAATTAATTTATCTACAGCGGCAATCCGCCGGGAAATATCCAAACCGGACTTCTCCAATGAAGTTATATTGAAGCGAGTTGAATTTATTGAAAACGCCGCAAAAGATATTATCAACGTGTTGGATAAACTCGGTTCGATTAAAAAACCTGTAATTACTCCTTACGTAAATGATCTCAACATAATAGATTTAAAAGCTGTGGAAGGAAAGTTACCCAATTAATTCGCGTACCAGCGAAAGTAACTCTTCAAAGTTGTATGGCTTGTTTATAATTTTATTCACATTAACTTTATCAATCTTGCCGCTATCTGTAGGCGAACCCGAAGCGAGAATAATTGGAATATTGTAATTCGCAGATGAAATTTCTTGAATGCATTCAAGTCCGTCCATTTCTGGCATTTTTCTGTCAATAATCAATAAGTCGGGCATTCTAACTTTTAACGTTTCCAAAACTTCAATTCCGTTAGAAGAAGTAAGAACAGTGTAATTATATGATTGGAGAAGTTCCGCAAGAAGTTCTCTCAGTATATCTTCATCTTCAGCAATCAATATTGTTTTCCCGCTGTCGTTAGAGTGCTGTGTTGCCGTGTGTGCAGCTTCTAGAGTGAGTATAAACTCAGTGCCTTTCTCAGGTTCACTTACAACAGCAATTGTTCCGCCGTAATTCTCAATAATCTTTTTTACAATTGATAAACCGATCCCGGACGCGGTCTTTTTAGCTTTTGTGGAAAAATCTTCATCAAAAACAAACGGAAGAATCTCTTTATCAATTCCTTTCCCGCTGTCTTTAATTCGAAGTTCAACTCTCGTCCCGTCATCTATATTTGATGTGGTAAAAGAAATAACTCCCGTTGTATCAATTGATTCGATAGAATTTGTCAGCAAATTGAGAATAACCCGGTAGTAGTCAGAATATTTTCCGAGTACAAGTTTTAGATCCGGTTCGAGAGTCAGCTTAAAATCAATTTTTCCTTTTTGCTGAATCAAAAATGAACGGACAATATCGCTTGTAACTGAATTTAAATTTATTCTTCTAAGATTATTGTTTTTGGATTTATCGCCAAAATTATCGCCTATCATTTCTGACGCAAGGTAAGTTCCGGCTTCTATACTGTTGAGGATTGGTAGAATATCTGATGAACTTGAGACTTTTCTTTTTAGAAGATCGATACTATTTAGAATGCGTGTGAAAATATTATTTAAATCGTGTGCAAGATGTTTTGTGGATGAATCGGTGCTCATTCTATTTTAAATTATACTTTAGAATTTTAGAATAGAGAGTCTTTTGGCTTATATCGAGAGCTCGTGCGGTGTTTTCGCGGTTCCAGTCATTTTGATCGAGCGCTAATTTAATGTGAATCCGTTCAACCTCTTCCATAGATTTGATTGTGCCGTCATCTTTGGTGAAGTTTGAAAAATCGAAATCGGTTGAGGGGATATTTAAATCTTTCGGCAAAATGGTTTCAGCTTCAGAAAAAATTATTGCGCGTTCAATCATGTGTTCAAGTTCTCTAACATTGCCGGGAAAGTTATACCGCTGCAATTCAGTTTTCGCTTCCGCAGAAAGTTTTTTAACGGCTCTAACCGGAGATTTCTTCTGTAAAAAATATTCTGAAAGCAAAAGCACATCGCCATTGCGTTCACGCAGCGGGGGAATTGTTAATGTAATTACATTCAATCGGAACAGTAGATCGCGGCGGAAATTTTTTCTCTCAGCTTCTTCCATCAGATTTTTATTTGTAGCGCCAATGACTCTAACGGATGATGTAAGATTTGTAACTCCGCCAACTCTTCTGAACTCTCCATTCTCAAGAAATCGTAACAGCTTCGGTTGAAGAGCCAAACTCAGTTCGCCGATCTCATCAAGAAATAAAGAACCTCCATTGGCAATTTCAACCAGACCTTGCTTTGAATTTTTCGCATCTGTGAAAGCGCCTTTTTCATATCCAAAAAGCTCACTTTCAATTAATTGATCTGGAAGCGACGCACAATTAATTGCAACAAAAGGCTTATCTGCACGGTTAGAATTTTTATGAATAAATTCAGCGAATAATTCTTTACCGGTTCCGGTTTCTCCTTCAAGCAAAATATTCGATTCCGATTTAGCGGCACGTTCCGCTAATTTCAAAATGCTTTTAATCTTTTCGCTCTCGCCGATAATTGTATTTGGAGGAGTCTGGCTGATTTTCGAGGTCAGAATTTTATTTTTTATTAGAAGATCTTTGTAGCCAAGTGCACGCTCTATTGTAACGCAAAGTTGACCAAATTCATATGGCTTTGTAATAAAATCATAAGCGCCTTGTTTGATACAATCTATTGCCGTGCGGATGTCAGACTTTGCGGTAAGAACAATTACTTGTAAAGATGGATAGTTGTCTTTTACGTGGGCTAAAACCTTTTCGCCGTGAACTTCTCGCATTTCTAGATCGAGGAGTAGAACATCATAATACCTTTTTTTCAAATTTTCGATGGCATCTTTGCCGTCATAAACAACATCAACAGAATACCCTTCATTTACCAGTTCTTCTTTGAGGAGGTAACAGAGGGTTTCATCGTCATCTGCTATAAGTATTCTAGAATCTTTCATTTACGGTTAATTTTACGTGCCAATAATATATAAAAAAAGAGCGAGAAAAATAATTTTTGAAATCATTTATAACTGCCTTTGGAAATTAGGCGTTATAGAATTATATTTACGCCCGCAAATTTTATTGATGGGGGCGCGTAGCTCAGTGGTAGAGCAACACCCTTTTAAGGTGAAGGTCGGTGGTTCGAGCCCACCCGTGCTCACAAAAAACCCAATATGAATAATATTGGGTTTTTCATTTTTAAAGAAAATCAAACAGACAGGGTCTTTACTGCATATTATGATATACCGATTGAACATCATCATCTTCTTCAAGAGCTTCAATTAATTCTTGCACTTCCTTTTTTTGTTCTTCTGATAATTCTTTGTAATTAACCGGAAGATATTGAAGCTCGGTTGCTTTGATCTCTATATTTCTTTCTTCAAGCGCTTTCTGCATCGAACCATATTCCTGAAACGGCGCATAGATATAAATGAACTCATCATCATTGGAAAAATCATCTAGTCCGGAGTCAATTAATTCCAGCTCTAAATTATCCAAATCGGTTCCGGCGGATTTTACGGCTTTGAATAATCCTTTTCTTTCAAACATGAAAGCAATAGAACCGGTAGTGCCTAACGAACCTTCGTGTTTCTTAAAGATATGACGGACGTTCGCGACAGTCCTTGTCGGATTGTCGGTTGCGCATTCAACTATGACGCCAATTCCGTGCGGAGCGTATCCTTCATAAATAATTTCCACATATCCGGATGTGTCTTTTGAAGAAGCTCTTTTAATTGCGGCTTCAACTTTATCTTTTGGCATGTTAACGCTTTTGGCGTTCTGGATTGCAATCCTAAGTTTAGAATTTGATTTTTGATCTGGTCCGCCTGCTTTTACAGCAATTTCAATCTCTTTTCTAACTCTGTTGAAAGCTTTTGACATTCTTGCGTAACGCGCAAACATAACATGCTTTCTTGTCTCAAAAATTCTTCCCATTTTTTACTCAGCCTTGGTTAAATAATTTTTTTTTGATGGACAAATTTACAAATTCATTTTCAATTTTTTGGGGTGAAAATAGCTAAGCACTCTAGTAAAAATTACTTTTTGGGGTACAAAATCATAAAAATTATAATTCTCTCATTGACAAAACCGGATTTCTGTTATACATTTGCAACCAAGATGACAAACGAAAAGAAGATAGCAAATAAAAATTGGTGGTGGTGGAGAAATATTTCTCTGCTATCCTAATGCTTTAAATAGATTTTAACAACAAGCCGTGGATGGTAGAACCGTTCACGGCTTTTTTGTATCCAGCCGTGAACTTCCATTCAGCGGCTTTTTTATTTTATACATAATAGGAGGTTCACATGTCAAGCAACAAAATAGTTTTTCTCGATCAGTCTCAAATGCCAACTCACTACTATAATATTCTTGCGGATTTACCCAAACCGATGGATCCGCCGTTACATCCCGGTACAAAGCAGCCAATAGGTCCGCAAGACTTATCTGCAATTTTTCCAATGGAGTTGATCAAACAAGAAGTCTCACAAGAAAGATTCATAGAAATTCCGGATGAAGTACGAGATCTTTATAAATTGAGTCGCCCAACTCCGCTAATCCGCGCAAGCAATCTTGAAAAAGCTTTGGGCACACCGGCAAAAATTTATTTTAAGTATGAAGGCGCAAATCCAACCGGAAGTCATAAAACCAATACATCGTATGCGCAGGCATATTACAACAAGCAGGCCGGAATTAAAAAGCTTGTAACGGAAACCGGAGCTGGACAGTGGGGCAGTGCGCTTGCTATGGCTTGCAAGCATTTCGATCTGGAGTGTGAGGTGTTTATGGTGAAGGTGAGCTACAATCAGAAACCGTACCGTAAGACTTTTATGAAATTGTTCGGCGCTGAAGTCCATGCTAGTCCATCAATATATACCAACGCGGGAAGAAATATTCTAAACAACGATCCCGATTCTCCAGGTTCACTTGGAATTGCAATCAGCGAGGCAATTGAAGTTGCAGTACAGCGTGAAGATACAAATTACAGTTTAGGAAGTGTGCTCAATCATGTACTGCTTCATCAAACAATCATTGGAGAGGAAGCACGTATTCAGATGGAAATGGCCGGCGCTTATCCTGATATTGTAATTGGATGTCTTGGCGGCGGAAGTAATTTTGCGGGAATTGCATTCCCATTTTTACGAGATAAACTTACCGGCGTAAAGAAAGATTTAAAAGTAATTGCTGTTGAACCGGCATCGTGTCCTACTCTTACAGAAGGGAAGTATGAATATGATTTTGGAGATGAAGCGGGAATGACTCCTTTAATGAAAATGTACACACTCGGTCATGATTTCATACCGCCAAAGATTCACGCAGGCGGTTTGCGCTATCATGGCGCTGCACCGTCAGTTTCATTGCTTTATAACACCGGTGCAATCAGCGCAAGCGCTTACGAGCAATTAGATGTATTCCAAGCCGCGCAGTTCTTCGCTCAAACCGAGGGAATTATTCCTGCGCCGGAAAGTTCTCATGCAATCAAAGAGACGATTGTGCAGGCTCTACGGTGCAATGAAACAGGAGAGGCAAAGACAATTTTATTTAATCTTTCCGGCAACGGATTTTTGGATTTAGGTTCTTATGAAATGTTTTTAGAAAATCAGCTTGAGAATTACTCCGGCGAAACAAAATATGCGGATATTGCAGTTGGTTGATTTCACTTAAGCAGAGACGGAAGATATTCCGTCTCTGCAATATTTGCATAACCAGTTATGCTTCATTAACTTTTCATGAAAAAAAATATACAAAAGAATGAATTCGGTTCTGCAAATATTTCTAAGTAGCCTTCTGCTTAGTTTGGTTCACGCTTCAATACCAAGCCATTGGTTGCCCTTAATTGCTATTGGAAAAGCGGAGAAGTGGACAGACAAGGAAACAGTAACTGTAACTGCAATTACAGGAGCGTCTCACACAATAAGTACTGTAATTATAGGAATCATAGTCGGGCTTGTCGGCTATAAACTATCCGAGTCATATCATTATATTACTCATATTGTAGCACCGATAATTTTAATTCTTCTTGGGTTAATTTATTTATTCTTGGAATACCGACACAGTTTAATAAGAACCGCGCATCAACATCACCACATACATGTTGATGAAATAATAGAAAAACGGAAGAGTAAGAGATCAATTGTATTTACTCTGAGTGTAGCAATGTTCTTCTCGCCATGTTTGGAAATAGAAGTATATTATTTCACGGCAAGCCGATTGGGCTGGCTGGGAATTGGAATTGTTTCGATCGTTTATTTTTTTGTTACTGTTCTCGGAATGATGTTTCTGGTTCACTTTGCATCAAAGGGAGTTCGTAAACTCAACTGGCATTTTCTGGAACATCATGATAAACTGATAAGCGGAATTGTGCTTATACTTGTTGGCTTGCTTGCTTTTTTTGTGGAATATTAAATACGAAATACCTCAAAACAAAGTGAAGAATCAGAAATCAATTATTAATGACTCTTCACTTCGTTGAGTTCAAAAACTTAGTTTACTCCAACTTCTTTTAGTAATTTATCCGCACCGCCAATTTTATCCATTACCCATAAAACGTAACGGATATCAACGCCAATTGAGCGGCTGTATGATTCATTCCATGCAAAGTCGTTTATTGTTGCTTCAAATGCACGGTCAAAGTTAACGCCTATCAAATTTCCATAAGCATCAAGAACCGGACTACCGGAATTTCCGCCGGTAGTATCCATATTGTAAAGCATTGCAACCGGAAGTTTACCCGTCTTCTTACTCACATATTTTCCGAAATCTTTTTTAGCATAGGCAGCGCGGAGTTTATCCGGAATTACAAAATCCTCATCACCGGTTGCGCCTTTTTCAATTACGCCGTCAATGGAAGTAAACGGCTCCATATAAACTGCATCAGCCGGATTGTAACCCTTAATATACCCGTATGTAAGCCGCAGGGTACTGTTTGCATCGGGAATAAAGTTAGTTTTTTTCCATTCAATTTTAACATCAACAAGATCGCCATAAAGTTTATTCAGCTTTCCTTCGTTTTTCTGGCTCTCCTTATCACTGGCTTGAGTCTGCATTCTTATTTTTTTTGCAAAGATAAAGAGCGGGTCTTGCATTGCAGCAATCTCTTTCGGCGATTTCTTTAAGAGTGAATCAAAAAAATCTTTATCTCGGATTTTGGAACTTGAAATGTAATTCGCAACAAAATCTTGAAAAGTTTCTTCAGGATGAATTCCATTACCTTCTAATATTTCATCAACAGCTACTATGCGCGAGGATTCCTTAAATCCGTTTGCATCCATTAACATTTTAACTAACATTGTTTCTTCAAAGTCGGGGTTGTAATTCTGTTTTACAGATTCCATTCTGCTTAGAGTCTGCTTAATATTTTTTTCTTGATATGCCGGGTTTCTCTCTGCGTCCGGTTTTTGCATCTCTTCAGTATAGCCAAGAATAAAGTTTGCTAATGAAAGAGTTGTTGAGAAAGAATTAATCTGTCTTAACCACAAGTCCGCTTGAGCATTTTGATTGACCTTATCAAACACATAATGAATCTCTTCCATCAAATTTCCGTATTTGGTTTTTAACTGCGGATTGGAATTGATAAAATGCTGAAGTTGTCTTTCTTCTTCTTGTTTCTGTGCAATGAGATTTATCTTTTTCAGTCCTTTAATCTTTCCTTGATAATTTTTCATCGTGTTCGCTAATCCTTTTATCCTGCTGGCAAATGCAAGTGTAAGTTCTTTACTGCCGGCGCTGATTTCCTGCATTGTCTCAATAGCATACTGATACAGATTGGAAATGTATGGGAGTAAATAATCCTGCTGATACTTCATATACTGAGATGGACGGTGACGGAAAGTTCTTCCGGGATAGCCGAGTTGAAAAACAAAATCTCCCGCCTCAACTCCATTCGGATTGATTTTTAAAAACTTTTTCGGCTTAAATGGAACGTTCTCTTTAGAATAGATCGCTGCCTTGCCATCCGGCGCAACATAAGCGCGCATGATTGAAAAATCACCCGTGTGGCGCGGCCAGATCCAGTTATCCGTTTCACCACCAAAGTTGCCAATTGATTGAGGTGGCGCAAACACGAGCCTTACATCACGTATTACACGGTACTTAAACAAAACATAAGTCTTACCTGCAAACATTTCGGAGACATCGGCTACGATAGATTCTTTTTCGTTGGAAGCCGCATCGGATAGTTCTTTAATCTTTTGTGCGATCATTTTTGTGCGTTCAACGGGATCGGTAATGTTTTTAATAGCATCAAGGATTACATCGGAAACATCTTGATATGATTCGGTAATTTTACATGTATAACCTTGCGAAGGTATCTCTTCTGCTTGAGTTTTTGCATAGAAGCCATTCTCAAGATAATTTTTTTCTACTGTGCTTGCGCGTGTAATTGCGCCGAAAGCACAATGATGATTTGTAATAATTAATCCATTTTCAGAAATGAATGATCCGGTGCATCCGCTCAATTGTACTAATGCATCAACGAGACTTACTCCGTTCGGGTTGTAAACTTCTTTCGTGTCAATTTTTAATCCTGCTTTTTGCAAATCAACTTTATCAATTTCGCTCAATGGATACATTCCTTCTTCAGGGGAAGCCGGAATCATTCCCAAAAGAAATGTAAGTGAAAAGGTAATTGTAAATAGTTTTAAAAATTTAGATAGCCGATTACTGCTTAGCATAAATTCTCCTAGATAGGTTGATTCAAAAATAATATTATGTGGAAGAAAAACGAAATCAATGAAAAATATATTGTCTTCCTTTAAATGAAGGAACTTTTTCTAAATTAAAGCTGATTTAACGATTCGAAAAAAAACAGAAGAAATTACAATTCGGAATTAAGATCACTATTTAAAATAATATCTCCCGCCAATAGCGAAATCCAAATGCAAGGATGTTTCCGGAAATAAATTAAAGACCGGGGCTAGTTCTATAAATGTATCAACCGGTAATGATTCAGGTATCCACATTATTCCAATAACTCCGCGTGCGCCTAAAGTGTTTCCATCTTTATTTCCGAAATGAATTCGTGCGCCGAATCCGTAATAAACCGGAAAATTATATGGAGACTTTATTTTATCGGGAAGATTAAAAAGAAAATCTCCGTGTAAAGAAAATATTTTGTTTGGATGAGCAAATGAGTATGCCAAACCAAAATCAATAGCGTGTCCGCTGCCAAGTAAATATTTTCCGCTTAAACCCGTCGGTTCCCCCAGCATAATCCCTAATCCAAATTTTCTTTCTTGAGAATAATGTTTTACTGATGTTATTGAAACAATTAAAAAAACCGCAAGAAAGAACTTACCGATTCTCACTGAATACCTCAGATTATTTTGTATGCCTAAATACGCAAATCAGATTAAAAATTAAAGTCAAAATTGCCGTCTTTCAAAAGCAGTTTCTTCCAATATTATTATCGAATATTATTAAATTTGATTTACCAGATCAGTCCAAAAGAGGATTAAATGAAGGAAATTTCCAACAGCGCGAACATTAATAATCTAATTCAAGAATATTCTCATTCTTTTGTAGATGGCAATAAAGAAACAGCAATAATCTTAGCCGCTGGACACGGTAAGCGGATAAAGTCTCAAACTTCTAAAATGCTTCATAAAATTTGGGAAATTCCAACCGTAGAACGCGTTTGCTTGGCTTGCCAGAAAGGTTTGGATGATGCTAATATTATAATTGTTGTGGGAATTAAGGCCGAGGAAGTTGTTAAAACTGTCGGCAAGAAAAAATTAGTTTCTTACGCTTATCAGGAAACGCAGAATGGTACCGGACATGCGGTTCAAATCGCATTAGAAAATATTACTAATAAAAATTATGAGGGCACGATCTACATATTTCCGGGAGATATGGGATTAATTGATGCCCAGACAATTAATTTCTTCAAAAATGAATTCGAAAAATCTAATGCCGATATGATGGTGCTGACTGGAATTTATGACGGACCTGTTGAAGATAATTATTACGGAAGAATCTTGCGTGTACCGGATAAGGACTTAAAAGGAGTTGATAAGAAAGATGCCGGAAAGGTAATTGAAATTCTTGAGTACAAAGAGATACTTAATATTGATGAGAATAAAAAATACAGCGCTGAATACCACAATAAAAATTATAAGTTCACACGTAACGCTTTAATGGAAAACCGCGAGTTCAATTCGGGTGTTTACGCTTTCAAATTTAAGCCGTTGGCAGAACTAATTAAGAAAATCGGAAGCGACAATGTTCAGAACGAAGTTTATCTCACCGATCTGATTTCTTTGTTTAACAAAAACAGCTATTCGGTAGAAGCCGTTAGCCTGCCTGCCGGTAGGCAAGGTCAGCAAAATCAGTATGTGCTTATGGGATTCAATAATAAATCTGTGCTGAAAGAGATGGATACCATTGCCCGTAAACTTGTATATGAAAAAGTGAAAGACATTGTAATGATTGATGATCCGGATGATTTTTTCATAGAAGAAAATGTTGTAGAAGATATTTTAGAAAAGGATAAACTTTGTCTTCCGCTCGAAATCCATCTTGGCAAAGGCGTTTTTATCGGTAAGGGAGTTAAACTCAATTATAATCTTTCCATTGGAAAAAATACTTTTCTTGAAGGTGACATTCAGTTTGGTAAAATGATAACCGTAGGAGAGAATGCACACATTTCATGTTTTTATGGACAGAAAATTAATATTGGCGATGATGTTGAAATTTTTGACGGCAGTATTATCAAAGGGAATGTTAACATTGGTGCAGAGACAAAGATAGAGAGCGGAGTTCGTGTAACCGGAAGCGATCTCAATCCATGTATAATCGGTTCACATGTTACGGTTAAGGGAATCACATACATTTTCGGATCTAAAATTGATGATAATATCTATATTGAACATTCGGTTCTTATAAGAAAAGAAATAGTTAAACCAACTGGAGTAAAAGCGGATATTTACCAGGTAAAATTCTATTTACCAGAAGCCGAAGGGACTGACGCAGTGAAGGATTTATAAAAAAGAAAAAGGCAATCCGCTAAATTGAATTGCCCTCAAATTCTGATCACTAAAATTACTTAACGGCAGTTAATTTATTTACGTGCTTTGTAAGAGCGGATTTTCTTCTGGCAACAGTATTTTTATGCATTCTTCCTTTTGAAACCGTCTTATCAAGGAATGCAACTGTTTCCGTTAACAATGCTTGAGCTTTAACCGGATCTTTTTCTTCCACTACTTTTTTAGTAAGTGTTTTAACTTTAGATAGAGCTGTTTTATTTCTTTCGGCTCTTTTTTTGGTAGACCGTACTCTCTTTTTTGCTGATTTGTGCTGCGCCATTAATAAAACCTTATTTTGTTAAAAAACGTGCGTAAATATAGCATACGAGGGATTACAAATCAAACTGAAGTGTGATATTAACTTTATTCTCAAATTGGTTGTTGTTATCTTTGCGCCACTTTTTGAAAGGCTTTATTCCAATTTATGATAAAGATTAACGAGATATATTACTCAATTCAAGGCGAAAGCTCCAAATCGGGCCTTCCCACGGTCTTTGTAAGGCTGACCTATTGCAATCTTAGATGCTCATACTGCGATTCTGAATACGCGTTTAATGACGGCACAGAGATGACTATTGATGCTATCGTAGATGAAGTGAAAAAATATAATTGCAATTTAGTCGAAATTACAGGCGGGGAGCCGTTATTTCAAAATGAAGCCCTTGATTTGATGAAACATTTATGTGATGCCGGATTTGAAGTTATGCTGGAAACCAGTGGAAGTCTTCCAATCAAAGAGATTGATAAGCGCGTAATGATAATAATGGATTTGAAATGCCCGTCGAGCAATATGATGAAAAAAAATCTTTACGAAAATTTAGATTTTATAAAACCGACCGATGAAATTAAATTTGTCGTCGGAAACCGTGATGATTATGAATGGTGTAAAGAAATTATTGGTAAATTCAACTTACTGGAAAAATGTAATATTTTATTCTCGGTTGTTTTTGGCAGGCTGGAACCGGTAAAACTTGTTGAATGGATCTTGCAAGATAAAACATGGTTATCCGTTACTCCGGGAAAAATTAGATATCAGTTGCAGATACATAAATATATTTGGGAACCAACAGCAAAAGGCGTTTAATGAAAATTGCAAAAGAATTTCATTGGGAAATGGGGCACCGTCTTCCTTTTCATTTAGGCAAATGTAAAAACTTGCACGGGCATTCTTACAAATGTATGGTTGAATTAAGCGGAGACCCGGATTCTAATGGAATGGTTGTGGATTATTTCGATGTGAAAAAAGTAATTGGACCTATCATAGAAAAACTTGATCATTCATTTATGGTTTCTAAGAATGACAAAGAAGTAATTGAAGCTCTCCAAAAATTGAACTCTCAAATGGTTATTGTTGATTTCGAAACCACAGCGGAAAATATTTGTCTCTATCTTTTGGAACAGATAAAATCGGCTAATCTTCCCGAGAATATTCATTCAATAAAAGTGCGTGTTTTTGAAACCGAGAATAGTTATGCGGAAGAGAAAACAAGAATATAACTTAGATTACAGCAAATCAAAACCAAATCGGTTTGCAAAAACAGAAAAACAAGTTATTGTTCAAATTGATGATGACGTAGCAAAAGTATTTTCGTCATCGGAAGAAGTTAACAATGCGCTTCGGGCGTTAATTCGTATTTATCCGCCAAAAAGAAAAAAGTCCAAAATCAACTCTTAAAATTTTTTACTTCTTCCAAAATAGTCGGTAAAATATCTCCCGACTTTCCCAAAATTGAATAATCAGCAAAGCGCGACATCTCTGTGGGCTCCAAATTAATTTCAACAATGTAGGAACCTGCCTGCTTTGCTGTTATTGGTATATAAGCTGCGGGATAAACAACCGCGGATGTTCCAACTACAAAACAGATATCGCTCCATTCTGCGGCTTTTTCACCTTCGCTGAATTCGTCCTGCGGAAGCATTTCTCCAAACCATACTACATCCGGACGAACCAGTCCGCCGCATTTAGAACATTTTGGTGCCGAATTGGATAATTCAATTTCGAGTGAATTGTAAAATGTGTGACAGTTGATGCAGAAATTTCTTTCAATGTTACCATGAAGTTCAAAAATATTTTTAGAGCCGGCGCGGCGGTGGAGGTTATCAATATTTTGCGTAACAACAGATACATCAAAAAAATTTTCAAACTCGGCAATGGCAATATGCCCTGTATTTGGCTGGGCTTTGTTTACAATATCTCTTCTGTGCTGATACCATTGCCAAACTAAATCCGGGTTACGCATAAAAGCAGCAAAGTTTGTAAGTTCTTCCGGCTTCATTTTATTCCAGATTCCATCTTTGCCTCGAAAGATTGGAATTCCACTCTCCGCAGAGATTCCGGCGCCGGTAAAGAAAACAATTCTTTTTGCTGAACGAAGCTTATCAATAAATTCTGGTTTGAATTGCATAAGAGTATTATTTGTTTTGAATCTTAGGAATAGTTGCGAAGATTTTGGAATTAGATTCTTCGCCCTCCGCACAAGGCGGAGGACCAAGAATGATACTGAAAAATTATTTATTCGTCCTTTATATCATTTAAAAGTTTTTTTGCTTCGGCTAATCTTTTCTCATCATCTTGATGTTGAAACTGGCATGTAAGAGCTCTGTTCAACATTTCACGCGCGGTTTTATAATCATCCTCACGGATAAGAGAGAGTGCGTAATCAACATAGAACATCATATAGCCCGGATAAATCTCAATTGCTTTTTTGTATTCCTTTAAGGCTACTTCATTATCTGCCCAACCTAATCCAAGAACAGAACGTGCCGGTTTCCATTTTTCACTTGTCTTTGCATGAGTTCTTGCTAGAACGTAATGAGCAACACCTTGAACAAAATTTCCGCCGTTACCAAGTTGAATAGCTTTTTCCACATCTGCTCTAACACTATTTACAACACCTGCAACGGAAAATATACCTTTAAACAAAGCTATCTTTCCATTAGCAATAGCACGGCGTAAAAGTCCTGCTGCTTGATCGGGTTTTAGTTTAACCGATCTATCGGCGTAATCAAGCGCTTTTTGAAAGACGGCAAGTTGAGCAGCTTCCTGATCGCTTGTGCTTGCTGGCATACGGTCTGCAATATCAACATAGGTGCGAGATAAATGCCAGAGTACATCATAATTATTCGGTTCTAATTTCTCGGCTTTCTTAAAAGCATCAAGAGCTTTTTCGTTATTAAATTCTTTATAATATTTCTCCCCTTCATCCATCAGAGCATTGAGTGATTGTGCATTTATTCTCCAAAAAGATGTTAAAATAAAGATGACAATTAAAATGAAAGATCTGTTTGTTCTTTCCATAATGCATTCCTTAATTAGTTGGATGATTGATTTACTTTTATTCTTCTTTGTCTAAATTATTTTCCGGAATGAATAAAGAAGTCTCTGCAAGAGGAAGAAATCTTGTCCACCTGCCTCCTTTATTCTTATCTGCCTCGATTGCGTACTTGTACGCATTAGTCTTGGCGCTAAGTTCATCTGCTTGATAAAGTGCAATTGCCTCCAAAGTTTTCGGTTCAACAGGAGATGCAAATTCTAACTTGCCTTGATGACTTAGAACCAGATGAATCAAATGAGTTTTTAATTCTTCAGGAAAGTTTGGTATTGATGAAGCGGTTTTTTCAACTGTAAGTGCGCCAATCATTATGTGTCCGATTAACTTTCCTTTATCAGAATAATCAAAAACAGAATCGTATGTAAGTTCTTCTGTTTTGCCAAAATCATGTAAAAGTGTGCCGGAAATTAATAGATCATGATTTAGATCGGAGTGGATTGAGCACATCAGCTTGCAGATGCGAACTATCTCAAGAGTGTGTTCCAGCAAGCCATGAATATAAGCATGATGCCATCCTTTACCGGCGGGAGTGCGGGAATATTTATCAAGATTATCTCCGGAGAGAATTATTCTTAATAATTTATTCAGATGTTGGTTTTTAACTGAATCAATGACTTGATTCAGTTCATCCATCATCTCATTGATTGGGCGACGCGATCTTGGTAAAAAATCTTCCGGTATTACATTGTCACTTTCCTGTGCCGGTCGGATTTTGTCAATCTTAATTTGAGGTGCGCCGTTAAAATCTTCTATCTGTCCTGCGACTTTAACAACAGTACCTTCTTTTAATTTTTTCGCATACTCTTCAGCGTTATCCCAAACTTTAGATGGAAGGGCAGTTGATTTATCCCGCAATTCCAGATTGAGAAAAAGTTTTCCGTTTTTGGATGTTTTAACTTCGCATTTGCTGACGATAAGAAAAATTAGGAGCTCGTCACCGGTAGAATATTCATTAAGTGCTTTTTGATCTAACATATGAAAGGTGTGTCCTTAGTTCAATTTCAATTTACTAAAAAATATCTGGAAGGAGAAAACTACTTTAAAGAAATTTGAGTACACTTTCTTCAGTAATCCGGACCATAACAGAACACCGCAGTAGTTCAACCGAGACTGAAAGCCATTTATCTTTTTGTGTACTTTTTACAACGCCAATTATATCTTTGAATGGGCCATCAACTATTTTTACTTTTGTGCCGACTTCAATTTTATTGGAAACAAATACTTCCGGAGAATCAATCAGCATTTTTTTTAGATTATCAATTTGCCAATCGGGAACGACCGACGGCTTGCCGTCAAAAAAAACGGTTTTCACAATTGCTTTTTGAGAAACAGCCAGCATTCTGTCTTTTTCATTAACATGAACAAAAATATAGCCGCGAAATAAAGGTTCGGTAATTTTTTTCTTCCGGTCGCTCCATTTTTTTGTTACTGTAAAAGTAGGAAGGTAATACTCAATTGAAACACTTTCCAACTGAATTGCCGCTTTGAATTCTTGACGTGGTTTTGTATAAAGCGCGAGCCAATGTTTTAACGCAATATTATCCGCAGCAGCCATTTTAACCTGTTTTTTCAGAATGGAATAATTGTGATTATTTTAGAAAAGACATTCTCTAATTTGGCTTACCAGTAAATCATGCTCTACCGGTTTAGAAATTATTTTGTCAACGCCAAGACGTAAATATTTTTTTGAAATTTCATCGTTTAGTTTTGCTGAGACAACGATTATAGGGACTGTCCTGTTCGCTTCTTTTTTTTGGATAGCTTCAACTAATTGAATGCCGTTCATAAGCGGCATATCGTGGTCGGTAATAATTATTGTCGGAAGTAAATCTCTGTACATTCCAATTGCTTCGTAACCGTTAGCAGCAAATTTAACTTCAAAATTAGGGAGAGCCTGTTCAATAATTTTTTTGTAGAGTGTTCTAACACTCTCTTCGTCTTCAACTAATAGAATAACGTTCTTAGCTTCGGGAACAGTACAGTGAAACTCGCTACCTTCGCCAACCTGAGAATAGAACCAAACTTGCCCGCCGTGTTTTTCAATAATTTCTTTTACTAATGTTAGTCCAAGTCCGCTTCCTTTTTCGCCATTGGTTCCAACAAGAGAAAATTTTTGATCAATCTTGAAAAGTTTTGTCTGATTCTCTTCGGAAATTCCAAGTCCTTCATCGCGTACAACAATTTCAATCATTCCTTCTTTAAATCTGCTTGCGGAAAGATGAACTTCTTTTCCTTCCGGAGTAAATTTAATAGCATTTGTAGCTAAATTAACAATGGCTTGGCTTATCAAACGTTCGTCTGCATTTATATGAAGATCGGAAGGGATTTCAATTTTAACATCAATATTTTTTCTAACAGCATCTCCGGTAAGCGGAGTAACTGCGTTTGAAACAACTGTCCTAACATTTAATCGCACCGGTTCAACTTTTATTCTGCCGGTTTGTAATCGGGACCAGTCCAGAAGACAATTAATCAGGTTGAGCTGCGATTTTGATGCGTCATAAATGTATCGGATATATTCATTACGCTCATCTTCCGAAACGTCTTGTTCGTTGAGAAGAATTTCTGAAAAGCCGAGAAGAGTAGTAAAAGGTGCGCGCAGATCGTGTGAAACAATAGAAATAAATTTATCTTTCGATACATTCAGTTCTTTAAGAGAGTCGCACGATTTCTGAAGTTCGGTTTCGTTCTTCTTAATTTCTGAAATATCTAAGACTGTACTTTTTCTCTGAATAATATCTCTGCCGTTTTGCTCACGGATCACACTCAAAAATTCCTTTACCCAAACCGGTTTGCCTGATTTTGAATTAATTCTGTAAGTGAGTTCAAGCGAATCTTTATTGGGTTCGTTTTCAAATTCTATGAGACTATTTTTAACTGCGCTTAAATCTTCTTCAAAAATAATTGAGTAGTGATTTTCCGGCAGACTATTTATTTCGGCGGGGGTATAACCGGTAATTTTTTCAACGGAATCTGATACAAAATTTTCTGTAGAACCGTTATAATATTTCATCGAAAAGAAAATATTACTAAACCGGCTGTTGAATTCTTTTAAGACATCAAAATTAATTTTATCTTTCTCCATACCATTCGATATTAGATGAAAACTAAATCAAATATAATAAAATAATTTTTAATACAGCACACGAGACTATTTAAGTGTGAACGAGAAACTTATTTAACCATTACAGTGTTACGCTGATATTGAAAAAAATAAATGGAAGATATGAAATACCTACACCTCTTAATTTTTATGATGTTACTCGGAATAAATTTATCTGCGCAAAATCTGAAAGGAACAATCACCGGAAAAGTTGTAGATGAAGTAACAAACGAACCTATTCCCGGGGTTAATATTGTGATAGTCGGTTCTCAAAAAGGAGCGGCGGCTGACCTCAATGGAGAATTTATAATTTCAAATTTGGATGCCGGAATTTATCAAGTACGTGTTTCTGCTCTCGGTTATAGTACAATAATTAAATCAGACGTAATTGTGAATAACGCTAAACCAACGAGTCTTCTGCTTAAAATGGTAAGCACATTGATTGAATTGGAAGGAGTTACTGTCCGTTCCGGTTATTTTGAAATGGATCCAAGTGAAATTGGGAGTGTAGCAAACTTGAGTTACGAAGAGATAAGAAGGGCGCCGGGAGGATTTGAGGATGTCGTGCGCGCACTCTCGGTTTTGCCGGGTGTTGCTCAGGCGAGTGCCGGAAGAAACGATCTAGTTGTGCGCGGCGGAGCGCCATCGGAAAATCTTTATCTTGTAGATGGATTTATTGTGCCGAATATAAATCACTTTGGAAGCCAGGGAGCCACCGGAGGACCTCTTAGTTTTATAAATTTAGATTTTGTGCGTGAGACCAGCTTTTCAAGCGGAGGATTTTCTTCTAAATATGGAGATAAACTCTCATCGGTTTTAACAATTGATTTGAGAGAGGGAAGAAAAGACCGTCTCGGAGGCAAAGCAATTATCTCTGCTTCTCAGTTTGGATTGAATCTGGAAGGACCAATTGGTCAAAAAGGAAATTTTATTTTTTCTGCGAGACGAAGTTATCTCGATTTTATTTTTAACGCTGCCGGATTCAATTTTGTGCCTGAGTATTATGATGCTTTAACTAAGTTCAGTTATGACCTTGACGCCAAAAACCGTTTCTCGTATCTGTTCATTGGTGCGTTTGATAAAGTGAAATTTAACAATAAAGATTCGGAAGACTTGTATGAGAATTCAAGGATTCTCGGATCAAATCAAAATTCATATATAACGGGATTATCATACCGTCACCTATTCGAAAAAGGATTTTTCAACATTACTCTAAGCAGAAATTTTACTGACTTCTATTCGTCGCAGCGTGATACTCTTCTTAATCCGATCTTTCTTAATAAATCACGGGAAGGTGAGAACGAATTGAAAGGAGATATCATTTACAAACTCTCGACAAATTCCGAATTGAATCTCGGGCTTTCCGCCAAGCTTGTTAAATTTTCAGCTGATATTAAACTTCCAAGTTTCATAACAACGTTTGGGGAAAAACTGAATATAACTTCTCTCAATTCAGCAAAAAACTTTACGAAGTTTGGAATCTACACTCAGTATTCGAATACAATGTTTAAACGGCTAAGAATAAGTTTAGGCGCAAGAGGAGATTACTTCAGCGGAATTAATGTAACTTTTTATTTCAGTCCCAGATTCTCAACTGCATTCATGCTAAATGAAATATCTTCCATAAATTTCAGTGCGGGAATTTATCATCAGAGTCCTTCATACATCTGGCTGATAGCAGATGAATCGAACAGAAACTTAAACGCTGTGCGTGTTAACCAGTTTGTGCTGGGATATGAAAGAAGATTGAGAGAGGATCTCCGTATGAAAGTGGAAGTTTTTTTAAAAAATTATGAAAATTATCCGGCGAGTGTTTTACGTCCATACCTTGTATTAGCCAATACCGGCGCGGGTTACGGAGGCGGTGATGAAAACTTTGCATCTTTTGGTCTTGAACCGCTGGTGAGCGCCGGAATTGGAGATGTTCACGGAATCGAATTTTCTCTTCAAAAAAAATCTTCCGATACACCTAATTATGGAATACTGAGCGTTACATGGAGTGAATCTACTTTTACCGGACTTGACGGAGTTAAACGTGCCGGCAGTTATAGCCAGAATTGGATTGTGAATTTAACCGGCGGTTATATTTTTAATAAAAATTGGGAAGCGTCTTTCAAATTTAGATTTGCAACGGGTAATCCTTATACGCCATTCAATAATGATGGTACTCAGAGCGTGGCAAACTATAATAGTTCCAGATTCAAACCTGTTCACTCTTTAGATTTGCGGGTTGACCGGCGCTGGGATTTTGACAACTGGGCATTGATAACATATCTCGATATTCAAAATATCTACAACAACAAGAACACAAATACTATACGATGGGATTACCGTAAAGGAAAAATTGATGATCAATCATCAATCGGTCTATTGCCGTCTATTGGTGTTAGTCTGGAATTTTAATTCTCATCTTCCTTGGTTATTCTTGTAGGTATGCCAAGCTCTTCCATTTTTCTGTAAAGAGAGGAAAGACCAATATCCAATGCTTTGGCGGCTTCTTCCTTGTTGTAATTATATTTTTTAATTGTTTTTAGTATATGTTCTTTTTCAAAATCTTTAATTGCATCTTTCAACTGATCGGGAAAACTTTCTTGAATATCTTTACCGCGAAAATGTTCTGCAAGGTTATCAACCGTTATATAATCTTTTGAAGCAAAGATCATTGCGCGCTCAATAACATTTTCTAACTCGCGTACGCCGCCGCGCCAATTGTGCGATAAAAGTATTTTCATCGTTTCGTTATCAACGCCAATGATTTTTTTCCCCATCTCTTTAGAAAATTTATCTATGAAGTAATTAATAAGTAGCGGAATATCTTCAGAGCGCTCGTTTAATGTCGGAAGTTTTATTTCAATTACATTGAGTCTGTAATAAAGGTCTTCACGGAATTCATTAGTCTTGGTTTTTTCGTAAAGGTCCTGATTGGATGCGGCGATAATTCTTACATCTGTGCTAACGGCTTTAACGCCGCCAACAGGAATAAACTCCCGGTCTTCAATTGCTCTTAAAAGTTTTACTTGAAGATTAAGCGGAAGCTCTCCGATTTCATCCAGAAAAAGTGTTCCGCCATCGGCTACTTTAAACAATCCGATTTTATCATCGGACGCGCCGGTGAACGATCCTTTTTTGTGTCCGAACAGTTCGCTCTCTATTAAATTTTCTGAAATAGCGCCGCAGTTAATCGGAAGAAAAATTTTGTCTTTTCGCAGACTGTTGTAGTGAATAGCTTTTGCAACAAGTTCTTTACCCGTTCCGCTTTTTCCAAAGATCAAGACATTGCTGTTAGTCGGCGCAACTTGAGAAATGATGTTGAAAACTTTTTTCATTGGAGCGCTTTTGCCGATTAGATTAGTATATCCTGAATCGGAGGAAATTCTTTGGCGCAGTGATTTGTTTTCTGCCGCAAGCTTCTTATACTCGATCAATCTTTTTACTCTAATAATTACATCTTCGAACTCAACCGGTTTAATCAAATAATCGAATGCGCCGTTGCGAAGCGCATCAATTGCTGTTTTTACCGATGCGTAAGCAGTCATGATAATAAAAAATGTTTCCGGTGAAATTTTTGTTGCAGATTCTAGAAGCTGCATACCGTCAAGTTTTGGCATTTTTATATCGGAGATAACTACGTCGTAATCACTTTCCCGGATTTTTTGAAGCGCTTCTTCGCCGTCGCCTGCCGCGTCGGTTGTAAATCCTTCTTCCGCCAAAACCATTTTAAGAGAATCCCGAATTGATTTTTCGTCATCAACTATCAAAATTTTTGCTGACATTATTACTCCGTCAATTATTTTCTATTGGAAGAGTGATTGTGAACATGCTTCCTTCTTTCAATTTACTTTTTACTTTTATCTCGCCGTTGAATCTTTTGATGATTCCATAACTGACTGATAACCCGAGACCGGTTCCTTTTCCCACTTCTTTTGTGGTGAAGAACGGATCAAAAATCTGTGCCAAGGTTGCTTCATCCATTCCGCAGCCGTCATCATTTATTTCTATGTAAACATTTTTATTGTCATAATCCGATTTTAAAATAATTGTTCCATTACCTTCTATTGCATCAAGAGCGTTGATGAGTATGTTAATGAATACCTGAAGAAGCTGGTCTGATGCAACACGGACAGACGGTAAAGCGTTCTTTAAATCTGTTTCAAAATTTACTTTGCGGATTCGTTTATCATACTTAACAATTCCAAGCGCTGTTTTCAAAACATCGGTAACGTCCTGAACAGCGGTCTCGTAACTTGGCGGACGAGAGAAATCCACAAGCTCACGAACAATTTTTGTTATTCGGTCAATGTTCTCTTTGATATTAACTAGTTGTTCGCTGATAAATTGGTCTTGACTTCTGCGCTGCAAAATTTGAACAAGTGAAGAAATTGAAGTTAGCGGATTGCCGATTTCATGCGCCACGCCTGCGGCTAGCTGACCAATCACAGCAAGTTTTTCGGACTGATCAATCTGTGCCTGTAAGCGCTTAAACTCCGTATAGTCCTTAAAAATAATAGACCTGCCTTTATATTCTCCGTTGCTGCTGTGTAATTGAGAAACACTAAGCCGAACCGTTATTATTTCACCGTTCTTTCTTCTGCGCTCCGATTCAATGATGCTTGTATAACCGATTTTTTTAGCATCTTCTTTAATTCTTTCCAGTTCTTTAACATATTTTTCACCGTCAGGAAAGAGAAGAGAAGAAGGTTTACCAAGAACTTCATCTTCTGTATAACCGAAAATTTTCTCGGCGCCTTTATTCCATGTAATAAATTTTTCGTTTTGATCAACCATCATAATTGCTTGATCTGAAGAGTGGAGAATATTTTTTAAATATTGCTGATTCAATTCGAGTTTGGAAGCAAGACGGTCTCTGTTCAATTCCAATTCTTTCAGTTTTGTATCTTGATAAAGAATAGAATAACGGGCATAAATTTGTTCAATTAATTCGTCAAAGAATCCAAGAAGAATAACCGGATCTGTATTTCCCATTGAATCATTTTCAACAAAATTAAAAACGGCAAACCTGCCTTGACTGAAAAACTGGCTTACTTCGAGCAAATTTAAATTTGCTTCTGAAAACAGTGTGTAGGTATCCACAAGATATTGGTCGGCGGATTTGTAATCACCGGTTTCAAGCACTTCAATAAAAGTGTTTATACTGCTTTCGGCAAAGGTGTTAAGTTGCTGTGCGGAAAGTTTGCCATCGCAAATAAGCAATAGTTTTTCTTTCCAGCTCGCAGTGATTGTATCAAAATATTTTTTTAGAAGTTCGAGTAATAATTTTTTCATTAAGGTATTTAAAATGGAATGAAATATATCCTTAATTAAGTGTTTCGAAAAATAAAGAAAGCGGGTCTAGAATGAAAGGTGATTAAATCAGTCGGTTAATCTTTCAATATAATGGAACCGGCAATTTTCCCCTTATGTATAAGAAACAGTTTCATTATCTTTGAACAAACAGAGAGAGACAGATATGAAAAAAATTATTATTGCTTTTTGGGCAGTAGCTTCCTTCTCTTCAATTTCATTCGCATCGGAGGAAGTTGTTGTAAAACCATCCCTCTCCAATGTGAAAGTCTTTTTGAGAGGCGCGCAGTTGAATTATTCTGCAAAGGCTAAGATCACGACGGGAATGAATGATGTTGTCTTAACCGGATTGGCTTCGGACGTTGATAGAAACAGTGTGAACGTTTCGGCAAAAGGAGACGCGGTTATAATGTCGGTAGTTCAGCGGTTTGATTATTTGCTACAGACGGAAAAGACGCCGCAAATAAAAAAACTAGAGGATTCTCTCGAAGTGCAGAACAGACTGCTCTCTACTAATCAGAACGAAAATGATGTTCTCAAATCTGAAATTGATCTAATTCTTTCCAATAAAAATATCGGGAATGAAAAAATTGGAGTTTCCATTTCAGAATTACAAAAGATGGGAGAATATTTCCGTAAACGGCTGACAGAAATAAAAAATAAAATGTATGAAGTTTCTTTGAGCATCAAGAAAAATCAAAAAGATATTGAGCGAATTCAAAATCAGTTAAGCGAATTGAATAATCAATTGAATAAGCCGGTAAATGAGATTGTTGTAACGGTTTCGGCAAAATCTGCCGGAACTTTAGAAATTGATTTATCATACTTGATTTATAATGCGGGATGGCAGCCGGCTTACGATGTACGTGTTGATAAAATAAATTCAGATGCGCAGTTAAGTTACAAAGCAAACGTTTGGCAGAACAGCGGATTTGATTGGAAGGATGCGGAGATTATTCTTTCTACAAGAAATCCCGTAGCCAATAATAATAAACCTGAGCTCAATCCATGGTTTATTGATTTTGAACGTCCGGTTGTTTATAGAGAAATGAAATTGGGCGCTCAAAAATCTGCCGCAAACAACGCAATGCAAGTTGTCTCCGAAGCCGCGGCAGCACCTCAAGCCGAAACAATGGCAGATTATATTGATGTTGTTGAGACACAACTTTCCGTTGAGTTCACGCCAAAGATTAAATACTCAATTCCTTCGGACAGCAAGCCGCATTCAGTTGCGCTTCAAGAATTTACTGTTCCGGCAAAGTACGAGTATTATGCCGCACCAAAACTAGACAACAATGCTTTTCTTGTAGCACGTTTAACTGATTGGAGTAATTATAATTTGTTGCCTGGTCAGGCAAATATCTATTTTGAAAATTCTTATGTTGGACAATCACACATCAATCCCGCAACAACAAAAGATACTCTTACAATTTCTCTCGGACGCGATCAAAATATTTCTGTTACACGGGATGTACTTAAAGATTTTTCGGAAGATAAATTCTTGAGCAGTAATGTTGAAAGAACGTTTGCTTTCGAGATCAAAGTTAAGAACAATAAAAAGAGCTTGGCAAAAATTCTAGTAGAAGATCAAATTCCAGTTTCAAAGCACGAAGATATAACCGTTAATCTCGTTGATTCATCAGGTGCCGTTTATGATTCCGAATCCGGCAAATTGAAATGGACGATTGATGTTGACGGAGGGAAATCTGTTGTGAAGAAACTTGTTTACTCGGTAAAATATCCAAGAGATAAGAGAATTCAAGGATTGTAAAATTTCTGTCACTCTGAATATTATGACAAAGTCAAGCGGTTTTAAGAAGCAAAGGATTCACCGATTGATAATTATTAATAAAACTAGTTTTAGAATTAATAACAGCACAAGTGATTTTTAAGATTTTATTAGCAATGTT
>JAKAKD010000054.1 GCA_021824635.1 Bacteroidota bacterium
AATAGGTAATATCTCCGGACGAACAAATATTTTATATTATTACCGATATGTTTTATTAATGAAATTAAATATGTAGCAAAATTGATTTTTTCGTTTGGTTGAGTGTAGGGGAAAAAATCATAATAGCAATAGATGTAATTCGACCTGAATATGGAGAAACGATAGTATAAATTATTCTCAGTTATTAAATAATATATCCCCTCTAGAAACAAAAAAGCTGAAATGATTAAAAGCGGAATAATGGCTTGAAATCTGTTTTTCTTCCCGATGAATAAGTTATACAGAAAATATCCTGCCAGCAATATGATATAATAATAAGCATACTCTTTAAATAAAATAGAAACTGATAGGCAGATCCCGGCGATCACATAATAGATATAGTTGTTTTGTCTTGCAGCTTTTAAATAGAAATAAATTCCAAGATTGATAAAGAAAACACACTCAAGATCAGAAAAATTTATTGATGCGAATATGATATCAACAGGAAAGAATGCTGCCAGGAATGAAGCAATAAGCGAGATTTTTTTTTGATTTATAAGCTCTTCAGAAATTTTATATACAAGAATTACGCTGAGAATAGAAAGAATGAATGGGAAAAGCACACTAACAATTTCGTTATACCCGAACAATGCAAAGAATAGCGAATTGAACAGCGTTGAGAACTTTCTAATTAAAAATATTGGATAGCCGGCAAAACCGGAATTATAAGATCCGTTTAAAAGCTGGAATGAAAGCCAGTTGTAATAAGAGTCATCAGAGAATACAAGACCATTGAAAAATATTATCCTAACAATAATGGCGGAGACTAAAATTAGAGGAAGGAAATATTTCTGCGGAATTAAGAAATTAAAACTGGTTTTAGTATTAGAAATTTCTGAATTCAACTTGTTGTTTTATAGGAATATTTTAAAAAGTATACAGAACCGAGATAATATGTGAATCGCCAAGTCCATATTTTATTGGAACGTACGCATAATCAAGATTGATCCCCTTCCAATTAACTCCGAATCCGGCAGAAAGATTTTTTGTATCGTATCCGATTGCATAACCGATGCGGATTGATAACAGTTTATCATATACAGCTTCTCCGCCGAAATGAATATGTGAATCATTTTGCAGAGTATATTTTTGAAAACCGCCAAGAGCTGTAAAATCTAATTTCGAATTTTGTAATGAAAAATTATAAGCAGCACCTAAACGAAAATCCGTTGGCAGTTTTGTCGGTTCGCTACGAAGTTGATTCATTGAACCTAAATTGCGGATAGCAGCGCCAAAAGTAAGTCCGGCTATATTACTTTGATAAGTTGCACCGAAGTCAAAACCATATCCGGATGCATCATCAGAAAATAAATTTTCATAGATGTATTTATAAGTAACGCCAAAATAAATTTTTTCAATTAGATGAAAAGCTGTTGAGATACTGCCGTTAAAATAATGCGCGCTAAATTTTGATTGCGCATCACCCGGCATTGTACGGATTTCAATATCAGCAATATTTGTTGTGTTCACTCCAACTGCAAAGGGCAGACCAAATGCAGTAAAACTTCCGGCGAACATTTCGGAATTCAAATCTTGTAAAAGTGAGTTGTGAGTAAATGATAACTGAGTTTTATCAGTTACAGCCAGAAGCGAAGGATTATAGTTCAAAGCTGATAAATCATTTACGCCAACTACACCAAGGTCGCTCATCGCCACATTACGCGCACCAAATCCAAATTTTAGAAACGATAAACCTGAATTGCCTGCAGATTGCGCTGACAATGTTGCACTAATCATAAATAGAAATAAAATCTTTTTCATTATTCTTTCTTTTAGAAATTAACGTTTATACCAACAATATGCTGGCCGCCCGATGAATACGGTTCAATGACAAAAGCATAATCAATACCAATTCTTAGAGAATTTAACAGATGGAAATACGAGAACCCGAAAGTTGGTCGAGCAGGAAAATCAGAATTGCTTAGATTAAATTTATCAATACCCGCGCGTAAAAATAAATTTTCGGAAATATTATACTCGCCGCCGGCGCGTATGATATTTGTGCCGCCGTTGCTGCTTTCGAATTCAATTGCTGCAATAATTTTTGGCTCATCAAATTTATATGAGAACCCGATTTTTTTCAGTAGCGGGAATTTGTTTTTTGTGATGCTTCCGCTTGTTCCATAAATTTTACCGGTGTCCCATTCGTACTTGCTGTTGATATCGGAAAGCATGAAGGATACCGTCATCTTCTCACTCAAAGAATAGAGCGCACCCAAATCAAAACCTAACCCCGATGTAGTTAAATTTTCATACAATTTATAGTAGTAGAATTTGAAAGCAATACCGATAGAAAGTTTTTCGGAAAATCTATTAGCTACTGCTACAAAGAATTGATTTTCACTAGTTGAGATATCTCCGGTTTTTCTTCCTTCGCTATCGCGTGCGTCTATGTTAGAAACTCCGGCATTTATCAGACCAATGCTTATTCCAGCTACGGATCTTGGTTTGATATTACCTTCAGCATCTTGTTTCTTGCCGAGTTCAAATCTTCGTGTAAAATTTAAGAAATTGAGAGAGCGGTCCAACGATAAAATTGAATAAGAAGTTTGAAAAGAATTTCCTTGTTGAAACGAGGCGAGCGCTGGATTGTAATAAGAGACAAGATTTCCTTCTGTCACGGCAGACATTGCGTTGCCCATTCCCATTCCGCGAGCTCCGAAGCCCATTCTGCTGAATGCGCCCGGCATACTACTGATATCGGAAACAGTTGATTGTGCCGAAACAATTGCTGAGAGAAAAATTATTTGGAAGAGTATTTTTTTCATCATTACATGATCACCATAATTTTTCCAAACAAAGGTGTTCCGGAACCTAAATCAATGCGGTAGAAATAAACTCCATTCGGAACGATTCTGCCGCTCTCATCTCTTCCGTCCCAAATATCAAGCTGCTCACTATTCGGAATGCGTGGTGCATTTTGAATAACTGTTCTGACTAAATTCATTCCGAAGTCTAAAATTCTTATTGTAACATTTGCCGATCCTGAAGTTGAATATTTTATCTTCACTTGTTCAGAATTTGGTGAGAACGGATTTGGGAACGCGTATGATTCCGTTGCAGAGTTCAGTTTTTGCGATGCCAGAAATACTTTCCAATTGCCTGCCCAAAATCCTGTAGTTTCATTCAATCTGGCTAACCCTTTATTCGAACCGAGCCAAATATCAGTTGAGCTGTCAGTTCTACGGTTAACTTTAACCGAAAGGAAATATTTTGTATTTATATCTGCAGATGAGTTATCATCTTTTATTTCAGGTGCGGAAATCCAAGTTGCACCGTTATTGCTGCTTCTATAAGCTCCGTTTTCTGTCGCTGCAAAAATATCCGCGCTTGTATAATTGCCGTTCGATCCAAAATATTTAAACGCAATATCATGGACTTTTTCTCCGCTCAAAAAATTGCTCCATGATTTTCCGCCATCTTTTGAAGAACTTACGCCCCAAAATTCAGATTGAGATGCTGCTTGCCATGTAGCCGCCCAGATAGAGTTATCCGCTTCATTAAAACTCATAGACCAAATAAAATTTCCGGAGATCGGATGGGCTTGATTAGCATGATTGAACTTTACCCAACTTACACCGCCGTCTGTGCTTTTATTAATTCCGCCTGCAGTTCCAACATAGATTGTGTCTTTAACTGTGAGGATAGCAAACACATAATAATTATTATTTACCGAAGGACTAATAAAAAAATTGAGAGTATCAGTTGGCTTAATAGAATTTAGATTATCAGGAGGAAGGACGACTCTTTTCCATGTCTGACCGTTATCGGTTGATTTCCTCAACCCTCCGCCCCAAGCGGCAATCCAAATTGTATTCTTTGTGAATCCTATATCGCGAACCATATTTACTTTGTTAGTGGCAATCGGATCAATTCTTAATTTGTTGTTACCGTATGTTATTACGGAATCACTTTTGAGATCAATGGGCTGATCTATTTTATTCCAAGTAACACCATTATCCGAAGAATAACTTAATCCAGTTCCCACCGGAATATCTTGACCTGATTCGGTAATCATATGCCAAGTGCTGGCCCAGACCGTGCCGTTATTACTTTTTATTGCATAAACATTCTCTTCGCCAAAGGGATCAACAGAATAATAATTTTTCCAGGAATCACCGTTATCGGTTGAACGGCTTAATCCATTTCCTGTTCCAAGCCAAATATTGTTACCGTCAATTAATATTCTTTCAATGCTGTTGCTTGCGGGAGTTTGATCTGAAGTTTTTGATAACCGCTTAGAGCTAATATTATAGTCCGATGGGATTTGTTGAGCAATCAATCCATTGGTTACAAAGAGGATAAAATAAATGACAAATAATTTCTTCATTAATTAACCATCATATTGGAAGAAATGATATTACTAAGTTTTCCACTTCTGTCTTTTGCCTGAAATTCAAATTTCCACAGTCCGTTAGGAGCTGTAGAACCAAAAGAATTCTTAAACGAATAAATCCCATCTCCCGCAGTTTGGTCGCCTAAATTTGCATCACCAGTATCAACCATTAAGAAAAAATCATCGTTACCATTCAAAACTATTGTACCATTTGGACGGTACAGTTTGAAATAGACTTGAGTAATATCAAAGGATCCGTTTGCATCATCAACCTTAATACTAAAAATAAATGAATCACCGCGGTTAACAGAACTTGGAAGTAATAGATTTGAGATCACTGGCGGAAAATTATTCTGCCCATTGTTAAAAGTGAAAATATGGACACCGACTTTAACTAAATTCTCCGGCGCAGGACGGATATTATCTTCTATAAAATATTCGATCTGATAGTTACCATTTGGATTCAACTTACCCATAACAAACTTAGCCGTATATATTCCATCACCTTTTGTCTGATCTCCATTAAATGCAACGTTCCCGTTATCATACATCGGGATCTGATCCTTGATTAGAAGATTTCCGTCAACCGAGGTTACTTTGCACCACACATTTGAAACAGTTTCGTAATTCGAAATTTGAATAGAGGTTACAACGGCAGAATCATTTTGTGAATATGTAAAACCGATGGGGGCTGTTACTCCTAGAATTTTGTAATCCGCTCTACTTAAATCAACAATACCATCTGGAATTTTATCACATGATAAAAGCGGAAATACTAATAACGCAAAAAGAATAAGATTTTTATTTAAGATTTTTTTCATTTCAGATGTAATGATAACGGAATGTTTACCCGGTTTATTCAAAGTAGATTTGATATGAAATGAAAAAATGGACATATAGAAAATTGCCAATCTTGTTGTAAAAAGCACTAAAAGTAAAAAGTAGCAAAATTTCCTATAATCTTTCCCATTTTCTTGCTGGTAAATTAAAAGATGTTTGCCTACATAGTCAAGTCAATTTTATAAACACATCAGAAAGAAAATATAAAAGGTGTCGGCGAAAACGATAAGATGAAGATCAAAATTGCTAAGTATCCTACAATTTTTCTCCCCGTACTTAACTCTTCAAAATGATTTACCGGCGGATGTTTTATTCTTATGAAAAAATAGAGAATAACCGCCCAGAACAACCACCCGCTCCACCCAAAATGAACTTCTAAATTTATAAAAGACTCTATAATTCCAAGAATACCAAGTATAACTAAACCGATCATGGAAATGCTGGCAATGGCTTCATGTTTTTTGCTGTTGAACATGCTGTAAATAATATGCCCTCCGTCTAGCTGTCCAACCGGAATCAAATTCATTGCGGTTACAAATAAACCAAACCAGCCGACACATAAATATGGATAGTGGTAGACTTCGCTCATTGGTGGAACAAACTGCGAAGGGTTTGTAAAAATATTTTTAAGTAAAACAAAAAGAAGAGAATTACCGAACTCTAAACCTATTGCGCCTTTTCCGTATTCAGGAGAAAAATAATCCGGATGGATTTGCAGAAGGAATTCCTTGCCGGGCAAGTGTGTGAATCCATAGATTAAAACAATTACGCAAGCAATAAATCCACTGATGGGACCTGCAGCACCAATATCAAACATTGCTTTATTGTTTGGAATTTCTGTTTTGGTTTTAATAACTGCGCCCATGGTCCCGAAGTTAAATAATCCGACAATTGGCGGCATCGGTATAAAGAAAGGAAGAGTAGCTTTTACTTTATGATAGACAGAAGCAAAGTAATGACCGAACTCATGAACACCTAAAATGAAAAGTATAGAAAGAGCGTATGGCAATCCTTGATATAAATCTTCCGTTTGATATGGACCATTTTTACCTGTTGTCCACTCAATACCGGCTATTAACGTAGTGATGAATGTAACAATGAAGAGCGCAATGTGGAGAAGATAATTGTGCTTAAATTTTTTTTTGATTGATGACGGTGTATAAGTATCGAATTTATCTTCAGGCATTTTATAGATCCATGTTTATACCGAGAGACGAGTACTCCCGTTTGAGATTGTAATATTCTCCGTTAATATCATAGCCGTTGTAATATTGATAATACAACCTCAATCCCCTTCCTTCAATCTTTCCAAATTTGAGACCGATATTTAGAGAAAAGTTCCTCCTATTATCACTTGTTCTCAGTTTACCATCAGCAGCGATATATGGAGCTAAATTAGAACTTATAAAATCTTTCATGAAATACTCTAGACCGGTTTGTAAAGTAACCCGTCCAATCCCTACTGGATCAACATGGAAAAGGTATGTTCCGCCTGCATAAACTCTTATGTTGTAGAATTTATAAAATCCTAGCAGCTCAACAAATTCACGGCTATAAACCCGCGGCTTCATACCGTCTTTCCATTGATTTTGTGTACCATCAAAATGTCCGTCAACAAAATGAGCGCTAATATGGCTTACTCTCAATCGTCCGCCGAAAGAATAATTATGCGCACTTCTTTTATATCCCAAGTTGATACCAAACAGGTAATCAACAGCATCAACCGGGAAATGGAAATTGTCTTCCTTTTTCAGAAAGGTCCAAGTAAAAAGATCTGCACCTAGAGAAAAAGTGTTGTAACCTTTTTTAATCTGTAAAATATCCACAGAATTACCAATATTAAGCCACAACTGGTTACTATTTAACCTGAAATCGAAACCGAGTTTTGGTTCTAAAGTATTGGCAGTAAATGGATGTATAGAAAGATCACCTGGGAAATATTCAAACTCTGTTTTAGATTGTGCGAATACTGAAAGAGGGAGAATAAATATGAGAAGTATAAAAGAATATTTTTTCATAATAGTTTAGTCATCATTTAGAAAGTTCTTCCCTTCCATTTTACTTTTCTATTAGGCAGAACTATAAACGGAAGCACAAGAACATAAATTATAAAGTAAATTTCAAAAGCAATGAAATGTGAGAATTTCATTCTTAGACTTAATTTTTTGAAAACAGGTTTAATAAAAAAGTAGTCAATACAAATTTTGAAGACGCTTAAATATAGAGCTGAGAGTGAAAAGAAGAAAGGAAGTAACAGCATTGCCGCATGTACTATATATCCCCAAGCCATTACCGAGTAGCCGATCAAATCACTTTTCATTCCGCCAACACCCCATCGTTTCTTCTGCCAATACAATGTTTTCCAATTAGGACAAACTTTGGAAGTTACAAGCGCATTTATATCAAGCGGATAAATAATTTTGTATTTCTTCAAATTATTTATTGCCATCAAAAGATTGAAATCTTCCGTAACAGAAAAAGGCAAACCTTCATAGCCGCCGATTTCAAGATAGACGCTTTTCCTGTAAGACATATTATTACCGATGCAGCTCAACGGCTTGCCCAGATTAATGGTTCCGGCTGCAACAGTAAGAAGATAGACAAAATCAATTGCCTGCATACCCGCAAATGCGTTATAATCTTCTTGAGTTGTAAATCCGCCTACAAATCCAACATCATCTTTGTAATATGATGCAATTGTCTTTGCCCAATTAGGAGAGACAATACAATCAGCATCGGTAGTCAAAATTATTTCGCCCGAAGATATTTTTATTGCATTCGCAAGCGCATTTGTTTTTCCTCTTAGTGAACCAATCGAACCTTCCGGAGATATAGATTTGAATTTAGGTTTGTCTTTTATGAATGATGAAATGATCTCCCCTGTAGAATCGGTAGAGTGATCGTTTACTATGATTATTTCAAGTTTACCTTCCGGATAAACCAGATTGTTCAACGATTTCATACAATCAAGGATGTTTACTTCTTCATCCCGGGCGGCAACTACAACTGTAACGGCAGGAAGTTCTTCGTCTGAGATTTGGTTATACTTCTTCCCCGCACCGATTGTGAAAATAACCAGTTGAATGAAGTAAAAAGAAACACCAATTAAAAAAATGATTTCGAACATTTTTCTCTATTTAAATAATAAATTAAAATTACAGCCATAAGTTAAAGCGAAAAATTTATATTGCACAAAGAAAATTAATAATTAATGAAAAGTTGATGATAAACCACCAGCCGTTAAAAAGATTTGGACAGAATTATCTAGTTGATAAAAACATCATCTTGAAAATTGTTTCTGAGTTTGCACCGGGCACAAATGATGTCGTTATAGAGATTGGACCAGGCACCGGCTCTCTTACTGCCGAGCTGAATAGCAAAGTGAAAAAACTTTACGCCGTTGAGATTGACAAGCGCGTGGTTGAAAGTCTAGCGTTAAGTTTTCCGTCTGTTCATGTTATTAATCATGATTTCATAAAGTTAGACCTAAATAAATTTTCGGATGAAAAGCCGCTCCGTATAATTGGCAACATTCCGTATAATATCACATCGCCAATTCTTTTTAAGTTGATTGAGAACCGTCCTTTGATTAAAGACGCCATGATGATGGTTCAATTTGAAGTTGCTAAACGAATTACCGCAGAAGAAAAGAGCGATGATTACGGAATACTCGGCGTTCTACTCAATTTTTTTGCTGATACGAAAATATGTTTTAAAATTCCGCCGACTGTTTTCTACCCGAAACCAAAAGTTGATTCGGCAATAATTCATCTCGACTTTTCAAAAGAGTTGCCGCTCGATCTTGATTTTAAATTGTTTATTCAGGTAGTAAAAGCCGCTTTTGGCAACAGACGTAAGAAATTAAAAAATTCTCTCGGCAACAGTATCTTTGCAGATGTTAAGATTGATTCGGATGAATTTGATACATCCCGCCGTGCCGAAGAATTAACCATTATCGAGTTTGTTGAGTTGACGCGAATAATAAAGAGACTAATGACGGCTGATAAAGAAAATAATTAATGTGCTAAATCAGTATCAGGTTATTTCCTCGTCAACTCTTCTAATCGTCTCTGCTATAAGAGAAAAATACCGGTCAAGCGAGCAGTTTGCATCTTCACGGAGGTAACAATTTCCGTTTTCTTGTGCTCGGCATTGAACGCAAACAGTTTCTCTTAATTTATTGTGTAATTCTTGAATGTCATCAGAATCGTTATTCTGCACAACACTAATAATTTGCGGAAGGAACAATTCAACGGCACAAGATTCTTTTTCGTTTAATGTGCACCCGCCTTTTTCGTTAGAATCAACACAGATTGCACATACATTTTGTTTTAATGCTTTAAGATATTTATCCATAAATTTGTTCCGTCAATTCGGTAGAAAAATTAACTATAAGATACTTAATATGGAAGACACAAATAAAAAAACACAAGTAAGAAGAATTTTCGATTCGATCTCTCTCAGATACGATTTCTTGAATCATTTTCTGAGCGCAGGAGTTGATTTCTATTGGCGGAAGAAGGCAATCCAGTTTTCCGGAATGTCGCCAAAGACAAAATTATTGGATATTGCATGCGGCACCGGAGATTTTGCAATCACTGCAAAAAAATTTGGTGTCGAAAAAATCATTGGTGCGGATCTCTCATTCAATATGCTTTCATTGTTTAATAAAAAAGCTGATTGGATAAATGGGAAAATTGTTGAGACCGTGGCAGAGCATTTACCATTTAAGGATGAATCTTTCACAAATATTACTGTGGCTTTTGGCGTACGCAATTTTTACAATATTCCGCAAGCGTTCAGTTCGTTTCACCGGATTCTTTCATTCAAAGGAAAAGTAACAGTCCTTGAGTTCCGCCTGCCAAAGAATATTCCGGTTAGAAATTTTTATCTCTTCTATTTCAATAAAGTCCTTCCTTTTATAGGAAGAATAGTCTCTAAAGACAATGAAGCTTATACTTATTTGCCTGAATCGGTTGGCGAGTTTGATAAGAAAGTTGATCTTATAAAAGTTTTTAGAGAGGCTGGTTTTTCTAATGTGGAAAAACACTCACTTACTTTTGGGATAGTACAAGTAGTAATTGCACAAAAATAATTTTTCAATTACCACGAATAGGAGCAAAAAGCAAATAAGTTCCTATGGACATACCCAAAATTGAAACTGATATAAAGATAGTACCAACTAAAGTTCTGAAAAAATTAAATCTATATTCATACCATTGGCTCACATCCTTGATATCTGTTCTGTGAATTTCACCTTTATTATCTTTATAAGTGAGTGAATCAGAATCAATTGATACTAAAACGTTTTCTTTGCTATGAAAATTTATTTCTTGTTCATTCTGGAGTTTGATTTTAGAGATTTCCCGATTTTTTGAGACTGCTTCTCCAATACTTTCCTTAATTGTAAAATGTGAATAGCAGCCGCTAAGAGAAAGTATAATTATAAAAGAACAGAACAATCCAAGATATTTTTTTAAGATAACCGTCAGATCCATTTGACGCCTCCCGCATCTCTATTTATATTTTTTCTCAATCTCCTCAATCTTATTGTTCTTGTAATCGGAAACGCCAACCATCAATCCGGCTGTTGTTATAACCGCCCCGGCGATTTGGTAACCCGTAACGTTCTGACCGAATAAGAACATCACGAATGGAATTATCGCCAGATAAACATTTGTGTAGGGAACCCAGAAATGAGCAGAGAAGCGCGCAAGCTTAAAAAATCCAAAACTGTAGATATAGCCTGTAAATCCCGCAAGTACTACAAATAAAATCGGCCACCAGTTTTTGGGTAATATTGTACCCTGAAATAGTGAAAAGAATCTGTGATACTCAGTAGCAGCAAATATTTTTTTAACGTTATCTTGAGTAACCTTTGCTAAGTCTTTCTTCAAAATAAATTGCCCATCTTTTTCAACATAACAGTTTAGAAGATATTCTTTCTGCTCACTATTTATTTTAGGGAAAACTCTTGTTTCCATCGTATTAGCACCTAACAGATCCGGAATGTTTACATTCATCCAATCGCCAATAAGCGGTATTATGAATAATGCGGATGTAATGAAGAGCATCTTCCAGACTTCACGCCATGCAACAAGAGCATTAGGTCCAACTCCTTTCAGCGCAGTTTGAACCGTTTTGTTATTGAGTATCTGCTGCGAGAAAAGGCATAAGTTAATTATTACAATCCAGATAATAGCAGAGCCGTCAAGCACTGATTTAGGATCAACAACTCCTCCTAAGATGCGTGGCAGGTATGGGAATGATAAACCGGCAATAACTAATATAATTCCAATCCAGTGCGCTTTTCTTATTGGCGCATTAAATAATACTTTACCAAAAAACGGAAGCAGTGCCAGGTAAACATTAACATATGGAGCGAATAAATGTGGTGAATAATATCTTGGCAAATAGAAGAATCCAATATTTTCAATAACTCCGGTGAAAGCGCAAATCGCAATAGTAACCATGGAAATAACACCCGGCCACAAATATTTCATTTTCTTTCCGCGAATTACTTCAATCACAACTGCAATTACTGCCCAGGCAAGTTTTGATATTTCTCTCCACCAAGTCATAACTCCCGGAGAAACACCTACCGGCTGATTGCCTACAAATCTTTCTTGATTGCCCATCCAGTTAAGTATATACTGACCGCCGAGAGCTCCGTTAATTATTGATAACCATACAATTAGTAATAACCATTCCATTGAACACTTACCTCTATTTACATGATGAATTTATTTTTCAAAACTTTGATGATAATATAAACATCTATTCATGAAAATTGAATTCTGAAAACATTAAATCAATTTATTTTTTAGTTGATTAAAAGAACGCACTCTGTGACTGATTTCATTTTTCAGTTTAAAATCCAATTCCGAAATTGTTTTCTCGTAACCATCGGGTATAAAAATCGGGTCGTAACCAAATCCATTTGTACCGCGCTGCTCTTTAATGATCTTACCCGGCAATTCACCAATGGCTTCAATTTCGTTTTTCCCGTCATAGTAAACGGCATAACTGATGAACTTCGCCGTGTGAGGTTCCGAAAATTCTTTTAACTCATCAATCACTTTAAGATTATTATCTTCGTATGTACAGTTCTCACCGCTGTAACGAGCTGAATATACTCCGGGTCTTCCGTCTAATTGTTCAATTGATAATCCGGAGTCATCTGCCATAACCGGTTCTCGATAAATATCATAAACAGCTTTTGCTTTAATGAATGCATTTTCGCGGAATGTTGTTCCATGTTCTTCAATATCAATGTTATTGCCGAGATCATAAAGAGAAATTATTACTATAGATGAATTTGCAAAGATTGCTTTTACCTCTGCGGCTTTGCCTTTATTTTGTGTTGCAAAAATTATTTTCATTATTATTCCTAAAATGGAACGCTGATTATTATGATTATGATTTCAATTATCCATTAAGATAGATTATATAGGGAATAAAAATCAGTTTGCAATTTGTTTTAGTATCCGGTTCAATTCTTTTTTCCCGGTCTCTACAATTTCCTTTTCATCATATATCAAACTTCTTCCATCGTTCACAATAATATTTCCATCGGTCATAACAATTTTCACATTTTCTTTTGAAGCCGAATAAACAATACTAGAATAGACATTGTCGTTATCAAGCATCAATGGCTGATCTGCTTTTTCAAGATCGAACAAGACAAGATCTGCATTTTTACCGACTTCAATACTTCCGACTTGATTTTCAATATGAAGCGCCTTAGCACCTTCAATCGTAGCGAGGCGAAATACTGTTAGCGAATCCATTGCTGTCGGACCGTGAATTGGTTTTTGTATCAATGCCGCATGGCGCATTTCACTAAATACACTTAGACTATTATTGCATGGCGCACCGTCAGCACCTAAAGAGACTGAAATTTTTTCTTTGATATAACGCGGAATGTCTGCAATACCAGAACCTAGTTTGAGATTTGACGATGGGCAATGTGAAACTCTTACAGAATTCTTTTTTAGTGTCTTCAATTCCGTTTCATTCAAGTGAATGCAGTGAGCAAGAACCGTATGCGAGTCAAGAATTCCAATCGAATCAAAATATTCTACATTTTCTTTACCGGTCATCTTTCTAACGGTTTCTACTTCAGTTTTATTTTCTGAAGAATGTGTATGGAAGAGTGAACCCGGAAAATCTTTCATCATCTCTTTAGTTTCAATCAACAATTTTTCGGAACAGGAAAGAACAAAACGCGGGGCAAATCCGAATTTAACTTTACCATCATTAGTACCATGAAATGACTTTGCCCAATCGTAAGTTGATTTTAAATTCCAGTCAGTAGTTTCTCGAAATGCCGGGTACAATTCATTTTGATCCATCATACAATTTCCGGCAAATGCGCGCAAACCGGATGAAATCAATTCTTCAAAAATAATTTCTTGATGACGCAGGGTACCCATATCTAAAAATGTAGTTGTACCGCCGGTTATCAAATCATTAATACCAAGACGTGCTGAAGCGCGCAAAGAATTTTTTGTATGAGAATTTTCAAAAGGGAAAATTCTTTTTTGAAGCCAATCGAGCAGTTCCAGATCATCTGCAAATCCTCTGAACAAAGTTTGGCAGAGATGGATATGTGTCTGAATGAATCCCGGTATCAGAGTATAATTCGGGTAACGAAGAATTTCTCCATCAAATTTTTCGAATTCATTAACCGGTGCAATTTTTTGAATTTTTCCGCATGCAATTTCGACCGCATAGTTTCTCAAAATTTTGTTGTCCGGATCAACCGTTACAATCCGGTTTGGTATTATTAGCTTATTTCCCATTTGTATTTCTCTCAGCAAATATTTCATCCATTTTTTCTACAGCGTATCGAAGATGAGGAATTACAATCGAACCGCCTACAATTAACGCCACATTAAATGTTTCGTAAAGCTCTTGTTCCGTAGCTCCTTCTTGGATTGCCCGGTCAATATGATAGAGGATGCAATCATTACAGCGCAGTACCATAGATGAAGAAAGTCCCATTAATTCTTTTGTCTTTGCATTCAGCGCTCCGTCTACATATGCTTTATTATCTAACGCGAAAAATTTATTAAAATCTCTAAAACCGGAATTGAGAATTCTTTCATTCATTTCCGATCTGTAAGCTCTGAATTCGTTCACATTGGATTTCATAAAATCTCCTAATTTCTATTGAGTTCTTTTTTTAAAAATTTTCCAGTTAAACTTTTTTTATTTAGAGCAACAACTTCAGGCGTGCCTGTTGCTACTATTTCTCCGCCGTATTCGCCGCCGCCAGGACCAAGGTCTACAACATAGTCCGCAACTTTAATTACATCCAGATTATGCTCAATTACAATTACAGTATTACCTTTATCAACAAGTTTGTTCAGTACCTTAAGAAGAATATTTACGTCTTCAAAGTGAAGTCCTGTTGTCGGTTCATCTAAAATATAAATTGTTTTTCCCGTTTGCACTTTGCTCAGTTCAGTAGCAAGTTTAACGCGTTGCGCTTCTCCGCCCGAAAGTGTTGTTGCCTGCTGCCCGAGTTTGATGTAACCAAGTCCAACATCATTCAATGCTTTTATTTTTCTGTTGAGCGCCGGCAAGTCTTCAAAAAAACCGACAGCATCTTCAACAGTCATATCTAAGACTTCGGAAATTGATTTTGTCTTGTAAAGAATTTCAAGTGTTTCCCTATTATATCTTTTGCCGTTACAAACTTCGCATAAGACATAAACATTCGGCAGGAAGTTCATCTCAATTTTTTTCAGTCCGTCGCCCTGGCATTCTTCACATCTTCCGCCGGATACATTAAAACTGAATCTACCCGGTGCATATCCTCTCATTTTTGATTCAGGAAGTTGTGCAAATAGATCGCGGATGTGAGTGAATAATCCGGTATAAGTTGCGGGGTTTGAGCGCGGAGTTCTACCGATTGGTGATTGGTCAATCTCAATCACCTTATCAATCTGTTCCAAACCTTTAATTTCTTTAAATGGAAGCGGTACGACTTTAGAGTTATATATTTTCTTTGTTAAAATTTTTACAAGCGTTTCGTTTATTAAAGAAGACTTACCTGAACCGCTAACCCCGGTTATCGCAGTAAAACTTCCGAGTGGAATTTTAAGATCAACATTTTTGAGATTATTCCCGCTCGCGCCAATTAACTCGATAAATTTATGGTTCCCTTTCCTTCTCTCTTCAGGTATTTCAATTTTCTTCAAGTCTTTCAGATAATCGAGCGTTAATGATTTCTCTTCTTTTTTTGATTTTAGAACTTTATCGGTAAATCCAAAGAGACTAACTTCTCCGCCGTGAATTCCAGCACGGGGACCCAGATCTACAATGTAATCCGAGCTTTCAATAGTTTCACGGTCATGTTCTACAACTATTACAGTGTTGCCAAGATCGCGTAAATCTTTTAATGATTTAATAAGTTTTATGTTATCCGCTTGATGCAACCCGATACTCGGTTCATCCAAGACATAAAGAACGCCGGCGAGTTGTGAGCCAATTTGTGTTGCCAATCTTATCCGTTGTGATTCACCGCCCGAAAGCGTTCGTGCCGAGCGGTTAAGAGTCAGATAATCGAGACCGACATTCAATAAAAACTCTAAGCGGGAATTAATTTCTTTTAAAATCTGATGAGCAATTATTCCTTCACGCGATGTAAGTTTTAAAGTAGAGAAAAATTTTATTGCTTTCTCAATAGAGAGCGATGTTGATTGCGATATGTTGAGATTATTTAATGTAACCGATAAAGATTCTTTTTTGAGCCTGCCGCCATTGCAGGTTGAACAAGTGGCTGTATTCATAAAAGATTCAGCCCACTCTCTTATTTTGTTTGAAGAAGTGTTATCATAATAGTGTTTTATATAATTGATTACACCGTTAAACTTGTGGGTATAAGTTACAGTTCTTCCGCCGCCGTAAGTATAAGTGAAAGGGATCTTTTCTTTGGTACCGTTTAACAATACATCAATTTGTTCTTTGGAAAATTTTTCGAGAGGCGTGTCGTAATCAAATCCAAATTTTTGCGCAATAATTTCAAGTTGATTAAAGAACCATACAGTTCTCGGTTTTCCAAGAGCGGCAATTCCCTCTTCATTAATTGTTTTTTCCCAATTGGGAATTATGAGATTGATATCGAGTTCTTTCTTTTCTCCAAGTCCATCACAATCCGGACAAGAGCCATAAGGTGAATTGAAAGAAAAAGAATTTGGAGCAAGTTCTTGGAAACCAATTCCGCAATAAGCGCATGCAAGGTTACGGCTGTAAATATGATCTTCCGTTCCTTCGTTAATAATTACGTTTCCATTACCATAGTTCAACGCAACTTCAATTGATTCTGCTATTCTGTTGCGTGATTTTTCATTTACTTTTATCCGGTCAATAACAATTTCAATATCATGTACTTTGTAGCGGTCTGCTTTTAATGATTCGTTCAGTTCAAATGTCTCTCCGTCAACACGAACACGCACAAAACCATCTGCCAAGATCTCCGCAAACAATTCACGGTAATGCCCTTTTCTGCCTCGAATTACCGGAGCTAAAACAACAATGCGCTGATCGTTGAATTTTTCTAAAACTGTATCAATGATTTGATCTGATGATTGTTTTTCAACTTCTCTTCCGCAATTATAGCAATGAGGTTTTCCAACGCGGGCATAAAGTAAACGGAGGTAATCGTAAATTTCTGTTACCGTTCCCACGGTAGAACGAGGATTACCATGAGTAGATTTTTGTTCGATTGAAATTGCAGGACTTAATCCTTCGATTAAATCAACGTCGGGTTTTTCAAGCACTCCCAGAAATTGGCGCGCATAAGCCGATAATGATTCAATATATCGCCGTTGCCCTTCGGCATAAATTGTATTGAATGCAAGAGTTGACTTGCCAGAGCCGGAAAGTCCCGTAATAACTGTAAAAGCATCACGGGGAATCTCTAAATCAATGTTTTTGAGATTATGTTCGCGGGCACCTTTTATTATTATTTTATTTAGAGACTGCAATTAGATAAATTTCCGTAGTTTAAAATGTTATTGTAAACAATGCAGATTAGAAAATCAATTTTTAATGAGATGAATCATCAATGGCAAAACTTCCGGAACAGTTAAAAACCATCTCTTCAGAGTGTGAATTCAAATTGAAGGAAAAAGGTTCATCTTTTATCTCAATTTCAAAGCCTATTGAAACAGAAGAAGAAGCGGCAATATTTTTAACATCATTAAAGAAAAAATACTATGATGCCACTCATCACTGTTATTCTTATCAGTTAGTTGACGGCTCTTTCAAATATTCAGATGACGGAGAACCGAACGGAACTGCCGGTAAAAGAATATTCAATGCTCAGACTCATTTTGGGCTGACTAATTTGATAACTGTAGTAATCCGTTATTATGGCGGTGTAAAACTTGGTGTTGGACCGCTCGGCAAAGCATATTACGATTCTGCTTATCAAAACTTGGAATCATCAAAGACCGAAGAAAAAATTTTACACGCACAAATTGAAATTGAATACGATTTTGAATTCTCTAATCTAATTCATCATTTGATCTCAAAATACGGACTAATTATACAAAATCATCTTTATGAACCGAAACCGGTTTTAATTTGCTTAATCCGTTATTCAATCTTAGATCAATTTTCTTCAGAATTATCGCTATCATCAAATAATAAAGTTTCAGTTCAAAGAACTGAAACGCTTTCTTATCGTACAAAATGAGCATTTCTTTTCTGAATTGGTATATCTTGACAAAGAGCCCTTATTTACTTAATTTAATTTTAGGATAAGTAGCACCTTAAAGTCTCTTAAATGACAAATTAATTTTACTAAAACGCAGAGGCATAAATGATTTATACCAAAACCGGAGAATACGCAATAAGAGCAATATTGTTCTTGGCTAGGCAAACCAAAGAAAGCTTAATTATGTCTTCTGAAATTGCAAAAAATGAAGACATCCCTGCTCATTATCTTGCAAAAATTTTACAAAGAATGGCTAAATACGGTTATGTTGATTCATTCAAAGGGAGAGGCGGTGGCTTTAAGATAACAGAACTCGCTAAAAAGAGTTCAATTCTTGAAATAGTGGAAAGAGTTGAAGGTCCCGTCATTAATTTAAAATGTGTTACCGGATTAAAAGAATGCTCCGATGAATATCCTTGTCCTTTACATGATGAATGGGCTGAATTAAGAAATAAAATTTATAGTCTTATCTCCAGTAAATCAGTTCAAGAAGTTGCAGAGAAATATGCAGAGACCTTAAAAAAACCTAGATAAAAAAAATAATTTTGAAGAGAAAGGATTTAAGGCACCAAGCTTTAAATCCTTTTTTTATTTTAAATGGATACTAACCGTTGATGTTTCTTAAATCATTAAAAAATAGTTTAAGATAGCTCAGATCCGAACACAAAGAATTAAGATTTGCCAAACTGACTTGAGACAGCTGAAGATATTTTTCCGTAAGAACCGAGTTGAAAAATTCAGAAGCATTAATTAAGAGTTCTTCCAAAACTGTTCTCACCTTTTCGATACTGTTTTTATATTCTTCTGTAGCTTTAAGAAAATATGCCTCATCAACAGTACTTTCTTTTTTCTGAACTACACGAAGAAGTCCATCTGAAAATTTTGCGTGAAAAGATAATTCTTTCAGAAGAGAAATTTTATTTTGCTTAATCGCAGTGTCTATCAGCAGTTCAAGATCTTCACGGCGCTGTAGGCGGTTTTCAGCGAGCTCACTAACTTTTGTTAAAATACTATTTGTGGTTAAAGAGAAATCGGGATTCATATCTAAACTTTCACTCCTAAACCGATCCCATCGCCAATAGGAAGAATTGTTGTTTTTAAGGAAGTCTGGTTTGTAAACAATTTATTAAACTCGCGAATAATTTTTGTTGATTTGCTAAAAGAAGCAGGCACGCTTCTAGCCGCCGGATAACCATGCCAAAGAAGATTATCAACAAATAAAATTCCATGTTTCTTAAGCAGCATTAATGAGTAATAAAATAGTTTTTCATAATCTTGCTTGTCCGCATCAAGAAAGATCAGATCATATTTTTTTCCCAGCACCGGCATTATTTCCAACGCGTCACCTTCAAGAATCTTGATGGATGGACTAAGTTTGGCGCGTTTAATGAACTCAGTTGCAAGTGTAATATTATTTTTACTTTTTTCAATTGTATCTAATACTGCTTTTTTGCGCAAGTGCCTTGCTATTCTAATTGATGAATATGCTATTGCCGTTCCGATCTCCAAAACTCTTTTAGGACGATGAATGAGAATCAGTTCTTCAAGAAACTCGGCTGAATTCCAATCAAGTATCGGAATCTTTTTCTCAAGTGCAAATTCTTCCATCTCTTTGAGAAGAGAGTCCGGCGGATTTCTTAATGATGATAAATAAACTTGCTGTCTCTCGTATAGAATTTTGGACATCGTTTTCTCTACTTAATTAACATCATTTTTTTTGTTGCGCTAAAATTATCTGTCTGCAATCTATAAAAATAAACGCCGGAGGATAATTGATAATTGATAATTGAGAATTGAGAATTGTATGATCCTGCAAGCTGATATTCATTAACTAGTGTTGCTACTTCTCTACCTAATAAATCATAAACTTTCAAAGTAACTTTACTTGGAGCTGATAGCTGATAGCTGATAACCGTACTCGGATTAAATGGATTTGGATAATTTTGAGCAAGATTGAAATTTGTTGGAATCTCATCGTTTATCTTTACAGAAGTTATATTGCTGATATTCATACTGCCATATGAAAACTTGTAATTACTAATTCCAGCAGGTTCCCTTACAAATGCGCCACCAGTAGTCTGATATGTAAAATAAAATTTGACCGAATCACCATTAGTAATAGTAGTAGGCAAAGTGTAGTTGTATTTAAAAGTATAATTGAAATTTACTGGATGCATTGAAACGGATTGGAAAGAACTTCCACCTATACTGTAATTTAATCTTACTGTTGAAGAGTCAACGCCATTAGCATCTATAAAAATTTTGTTAATGACTTTATAAACATCATTAACTGCACTTAAATTTGGATAAGAAATTGCCTTCTTAGCTGAAATTAATCCCCACCCTCTATCATTATTTGGATTAGCCGTGTTGTCGCCCGATTCAAGAAATATTTTTCTAATCTGAGCGTTTGTTAAATGAGGCCATGCTGATTTTAGTAATGCTGCTATTCCAGCTGCTATTGGTGTTGCAAAGGAAGTACCACTTCCAGTTCCATAACTAACCCCATTGGATAAAGGTATGGAATTACCCGAACCCATAGCTACAACTTCTGGTTTTATTCTTTTATCATAAGTTGGACCCCGACTGCTAAAATATGCAACGTCATTATTTGAAGTAACAGCTCCCACAGTAATAATATTCAAAGCATCTCCAGGAGAATCTATCCCACCATTTCCTACGCCCCAATAAGAAGCACCGTCATTACCAGCCGCAGTAAATGTAGAAACACCTCTATCATATGCAAGATTAGCTGCTTTTGCTACAATAGTAGTGATACCATTTATATCAGCGTAAGAATAAGAAAGTTCAGGGGAGATAAATTCTGTATATCCAAGTGAGCTACTTGTTATGTCCACTCCAGCGCTTTCCATATCTTCAAGAGCTGCTGCATAATTGTCTTCCTCATAATGTTTATCCTTATTTCCAGTTGAAGAGTCTTCAGTCTTTGCTAAAAAGAATTTAGCTCCATACGCTGGACCAATTGCAAAACCCGGATCATAACCTGCCATTAAACAAAACACCACTGCCCCATGCGAGATCCCATTCACAATATAATTTTGAGCATTGTTGTCTCCTTCGACATAATCATATTCACGTAGTACATTATTTCTATCTTTCAATGCAGTATAAATTTGCCAAGAAAAACCATCGTCCAGAATTCCAACATAAACACCTTCTCCATTTATTCCCAAGTCATGTACTGCAGGAATATCTGAAAGAGCATTTTGTGTCCGAGAGTCTCCATAGTTCAAGGAAGTAGGAGAAGAAATTTTATTTAATTGCTGAACACTGTTGTTCCGGTTGATTAATTGATTTTCATCCGTTCTTGATTTGAACACCCGGACTTTTTCAATTTTTTCTATGCACGATAAACTTTTTAATTGATTTATTTGAGCATCGGTCAAGTAACAACTGACTGCATTAAACCATTTTAATTTGTTCTCAATTTTAATTCCGAGCTGCTCAATTTGATTAGTATAATTTTCACTGAGAGGAATGTCCTCAAACGTGATATAATTATCCTCCCCCATAACTTGTTTTCTTCTTTCAATAGCTTTAGGCGAAAGTTCTTTCTCCGCCAACTTAAAAATTGCAGAAGATTTATGAAGTGAACCCGATACAGAAACGCCTTTATCTTTGAAATAGATCAGATATTTTGTTTGTGCCGAAATTAATGAGGCAGATAAAAGGATAATTAAAAAAACAATTTTTCTCATTTAATCCTCATACGAAAATGAATTTTTCTATTTAACAATGTACCAAATAAAAAAGTGCGAATTGAAAAACAATTTTTTCAAATCCGCACTTCGATTTAAAGATTTATCAGCTAAAACTCAATGAACTAATTTTGCAATTCTTCCTAACCTGACTGTGCTTAATAAATTAAAGAAATCAGAGAATGGAATGCTCGGATCCCATGACCAATAGATCATAAGCGCTTCTCCTACAACTTTATCCCGGCCGACAAATCCCCAGAAGCGGCTATCCAAACTATCATCCCGGTTATCTCCCATCATAAAAAAATAATCTTGCTTTAATGTATATGAACTAACCGGCTTTCCTTCTATCATAATTTTATTGCCTTCAACAGTAACAACACGCATACCAAATTCACGGTCAATAATTGTCCGCCATTGTTCAATGTTATCCAGTGTTAGTTTTATTACATCTCCTTTTTTAGGAATGACGAGTGGACCATAATTATCTTCGTTGAAATTACTTCCTTTAGGAAATATACTGTCATTTCCAATTCCCTTAGGAGTAACATAATTATTTAGATATTGAATTTGCGGCGCACGCGGCGCTTCCTTTCCGTTCACAAAAACAACTTTGTCAACAATTTCAATTGTATCGCCGGGAATTGCAATGCATCTTTTGACATAATTGCTTATGTCTGTTGGAACTAATTCATCCTTAGAACCGGGGAATTCAAAAACAACAATATCACCCCGTTTGGGTTCACGTATTGCCGGCATCTGAAAATACGGCAGTTTGATATTTGTGAATGGTATATTCCTTGGCGAAGAGGCGCCATAAATAAATTTATTTACAAAGAGAAAATCACCGACCCAAATTGTTTTTTCCATAGAGCCGGTCGGAACACGAGAAGTTTCTATGAAAAATGTCTTAATTAGGAATGCGGCTACTGCAGCAAACAACAGATTTTTCCAAAATTCCCAAAATTTTTGCTTCGATGTTTTCATAACCGGATTTTTCTTCTCTTTAGGTTGTTCTTTCTTTTCGTCTTTTAACAGCGCCATGTTTCCTTCTTCAAATTTTTATGCGGACTGGTTTATTAATTTTATTTTCATACTCTCAATCATGAGCAAGATTAAGATCAAGATCATGAACTTGATAAAATATCAATCATCAATTTGTAATACTGCTAAAAATGCTTCTTGCGGAATTTCAACGTTACCTACCTGCTTCATCCTTTTCTTGCCTTCTTTCTGTTTCTCAAGAAGTTTTCTCTTCCGGGTAATATCTCCGCCGTAACATTTTGCCAACACATTTTTACGCAATGCTTTTACGTTTGTCCTTGATACGACTTTAGATCCAATAGCAGCTTGAATTGCAATCTCAAACATTTGCCGAGGAATTAAATCTTTCAGTTTGGTGCAAACTTTTTGTCCCCACGTAAAAGATTTTTTTTCGTGACAGATGATTGAAAGCGCATCAACTTTTTCACCATTCAAAAGAATATCAATTTTAACTAAGTCCGATTCACGGTATCCGGTAAATTCATAATCGAATGAAGCATAACCGCGCGAGATTGATTTTAGTTTATCATAAAAATCAAAAATAATCTCAGCTAGCGGAAATTCAAATTCAATATCTGCACGAGTCGGATCAATATACGTTGTATTCTTATATACACCCCTTTTTTCAATCGCAAGCTGCATTAAGTTCCCAACATATTCACTAGGGGTAACTATTTGCGCTTTTACATACGGTTCTTCTACGTGTTCTATGTCGCCAACAGCAGGCATATCGGAAGGATTATCAACAATTACTTTTTCTCCGTTCTTCTTGAACACCCAATATTCAACGTTAGGAAGGGTTGTAACAATCGACTGATCATATTCACGTTCAAGTCTTTCCTGAACAATTTCCATATGAAGCATTCCGAGAAATCCGCATCTGAACCCGAAACCAAGTGCGGCAGAAGTTTCCGGGGAATAGCTTAATGCAGAATCGTTGAGCCGGAATTTTTCTAAAGCTTCGCGAAGGTTTTCGTAATCATCAGAACTTGTTGGATAAAGACCGCTGAAAACCATCGGTTTTATTTCTTTATATCCGGGTAGCGCTTTCTCTGCACCGTTGCGGATATGTGTAACTGTATCTCCAACTTTAGCATCGTGAACATCTTTGACGCCGGGGATTAAATAACCAACATTGCCAGCACGTAATTCGCCTGTGCGTATTCTTCCAAGACGTAACGTTCCAACTTCCTCGGCAAGATATTTTTTATCATTCACAAAAAATTTTATTTCATCTTTTTCTTTTATAACTCCATTGAAAAGACGAACGTAGGCAACGGCACCGCGGTAAGAATCAAAAATTGAATCGAATACAAGCGCCTGAAGCGGCGCATTTTCATCTCCAGACGGCGGAGCGATCCTTTGAACAATCGCTTCCAACATCTCTTCAATACCAATTCTTTCTTTGGCACTGACTAAAATTATATCTTCGCTTTTACATCCGATCAAATCAATAATTTGTTTTTGAACAACATCCACCATAGCACTTGGCAAATCAATTTTATTTATAACCGGTATAATTTCAAGTCCGGCATCAATTGCCATATAAAGATTACTGATTGTTTGTGCTTCTACACCCTGAGCGGCATCAACTACAAGAATTGCGCCTTCACAAGCGGCAAGCGAGCGGGATACTTCATAAGAAAAATCTACATGCCCCGGAGTATCAATCAAATTCAGAGTGTACTCAAACTCATCTTTTGCGATATATTTCATCTGAATCGCATGAGATTTAATCGTAATTCCACGTTCGCGTTCCAGATCAAGACTATCCAGCAATTGTTCTTTTGCCTCGCGTTTGGAAATAGTGTGCGTAGTTTCTAAAAGACAATCGGCGATTGTAGATTTACCGTGATCTATATGAGCAATTATACAGAAATTGCGGATGTGTATCATGTTTCTCAATTTTTAGTGCGCAAATATATGAAAAATGATAATGGTATGACAATTCAGCAGATGCCAAAGTAAGTCATCCCTCTTTTTATTAATTTTGTGACGGAAAAAATTTGATATGAAAAAATTATTAGTCATAATATTACTTTTCGCCGGACTCACGAATTCGATTGCGCAGAATAAAGAAAAAGAAAGCGCTCCCGAAACATCAATTGACATTTACACAAAGATAGAACTGAAATCTTTTATTGGCATTAGTTCAGTTCTATGGGAAAATAAAATTTTCACTTGTGAAAAACCCGGCGTTGTAACATGCTTTGATACAACCGGTAATATTGTCTGGCGGCATAACATGCCCTCGGAGATTGTAACCGGACCATTAGTTACAGACGGACAAATAGCAATTGGTACAGTCAACGGAGAAATTATTTCTCTAATTGCACATACGGGGGAACAGATTCAATCGCTGGGAATAGATGATACTCTTACAACAGATTTAACCGCAATGCAATATGAAGGTGATAAAGAATTGTTTTTGCCTAAACAATCGCCTTCCAAAACCGCGATACTATTTGGAACATCATCCGGAATCATTTACTGTCTCGATCTTGAGACTCTACAAGAATATTGGCGGAATAACGATTCACACGGAAAAATTATTTATCCTCCACTGGTCATTCAGAACAAAGTATTGTTTGCCGGCTCTGACGGATATTTATATTCTATTGATGCACGGAACGGATTATTGAACTGGCGATGGAAAGAAACAGAGACAACCGATTTCTCAGAAGCAAAAATTGTATGCGATGGGGAAAAAGTTTTTGCCGTTACAAAAGATTCTCAACTTTATTGCCTCGATCTTCTGCTGGGTAAACTGATCTGGAAAAGTGAAAAAATAAAAATTCTTCCCTCGATTGCACTATCAAATGATGGAAAAAATCTTTTTGCCAAGACTAATGATAAAAGATTTTTAGTCATCTCAGCCGAAAAAGGAATTGTTACAAGACAATTAAAACGAAGCGACCCTTTCGATTCACTGCGGACTCAGCCGATTAGTTATAAAGATAAAATTTATTATACGAATAACGGGTCCATATTTGCGCTGGACAAAAAATTTAAGGAAGAGAATATTTTCGATTTTGGCGAAACAAGTATTACTACTTTTCTACAGATAAGTAATGATAAATTTCTAGCCGCAACTTCTTCCGGAACAATTCTAATCTTTGGGATAAGGTAATAACTTGCGAAATTTTGAAGGAATAATTTTCGACATTGACGGCACACTCACATCAACAAATGAACTGATCTTTGCAACATTTAGACATGTAACAGAAAAATATCTTAATAAAAAAGTGACCGATGAAGAGATAATTTCACTTTTCGGTCCAACCGAAGATGTAATATTGAAAGAATTTATGAATGAAAATTATAATGAAGCGCGAAAAGATTATATGGATTTCTACGAAGCCAAGCATCACCTAATGGCAGATGTATATCCCGGTATAAAAGAAGTTCTTGAATTCATCAAGTCGAAGAATATTCCTCTATCAATTTATACAGGTAAGGGGCGAGATTCTTCAATAATTACTCTGCGGAAAATTGGGATCATTGATTTGTTCGATATGATTGTAACCGGTGATGATGTTGTAGACCATAAACCTTCTCCGGAGGGAATTGATGTCTTTGTAAAAAAATTCAATTTGAATCCCGAAAAAGTTTTGATGATTGGAGACGCACCGGCAGACGTTCTTGCGGCAAGAAGTGCCGGAGTCAAAATTGCATCCGTTGTATGGGATAGTTACGCAAAAGAAAAAGTATTGACAATGAATAGTGATTATGTCTTCGAGACAGTTGATGAACTGATGAAATTCCTAAAAGAAAATTTGGAATGAAATTAATCTTACAACATTTAAAAGGTGGAATTTCTTTATTGATTTTCTGATAGATGTTTGGTTAGTGCTTCTTTCAGCGGAGTGAGTTCGTTTTGTATAATGAACCAGATGATTGTAATATCTATCTTAAAGTACTCGTGAACGATCCGATTTCTAATTCCTCTTAACTTTTGCCATGGGATATCTGTAAACTTTTTCTGTATTTCTAATGGGATATTTTTTGAAGCTTCACCAATAATTTCAATGTTTCTTACAATACCATCTATCACTAGGGAATTAATTGAAAAATCTTCAAATGATAGATTCTTTGTATAGCTCTGAATCTTTTCTATACTTTCCAGAATATCTTCGAATAGCAATTTCCAATCTCTGTTAGACATAGATCAAATCTTGTTTAATGTAATCCAACATTTTGGGTTTGAGTGCATTTGGAGTAACAATATCAACCTTAATGCCAAGTATATCTTCTAGCTCATCACCGAGAAGTACGAAGTCTAGCCCTATCGGTTTTTCCAGTTCAACAAGAATATCAACATCGCTAAACTCTGTAGCTTCACCTCTTGCTACCGAACCAAAGATTCCTAATTGCCTAACATTATATTTTTCTTTGATACTTTGCTGGTGTAATTCGAGCAATGATTTTATTTCCGATAACTTTTTCATATTACTTTCTACGGCTGTTAATTCAAAAATAAGAAATATTTGGGTGGTTTGATGACAAAATTTTATTCCAGCCTCAGCGTCCGTGTAGTTATCAATGCTTATACTTTGAGGAGATTTCCATTTTATGTATCACGGAATGGTCCGTGACAACGGAGTAATCCATCCTTATAAATATCCTCATCAATCATTGGCAAATGAATTCCATAACCGGAAGATGATATTTTAAAATTATTTTTTTGATGTTCATCAACAAAAGCAAGTTTTGTGAAAAATTATATAAGCACAAATTCGTATTCGCTATCATAATACATAACTTCAGTTTATCGTTTGTCACAGAATTAAGATTGCTGTATTTCTTTATAAAAGAATTAAGGGTAGTTCTAAAAACTTCTCACGAAGTGATGGATACCCAAAAATTCTTCGCGTACTTTGCGAAATCTTTGCGCTCTTTGTGTTTAGGTTTTCAATAAGATGGTTTTTAGAACCACCCTTAAAATCGTTTTGAAAGTGTAAAATATAATCTGCTAAAAGTGGTTTGGTCTTGAAACGTACTTTCATAGCTCGCTGAAATGAATACCGTATTAAATATTCTCCAGGATAAATCAATATTACCAATTTGCTGAAAAAAATTAAACTGGTCGGATGGGAATTTATAATCAATTCGTTTATAGCCGACACCAAGATTAATAACACCATTAAATAAATCCTTTGCAAGACTTGCGCCATAGTAATTCCCATTAACATAACCGGATTCAATTTTATTATAGTTTATGTTAAGAGATAAATAAATTAATGGTATTTGTAGATAGCTCAGATTGACTCCATAATTTTTCGATGGTCGTGGATCGTCTTTACTGAAACGATATCCATAATTAACGCCTACCCAGATATAATTAAGCGGACGTAGATTGACTCTAACAGAAAATCCTTGCCGTGTAGCAGACTCAAGAACACTATCTGCAAATGTCTTGAACGTTTCATAATAAATCACATTTTTACGCGCATCATAAGAAGCGCTTAGTCCAACCCAACTGCTTGGATTGTAAGAACACATTGCAAACAGACTTGTCATGTCAAAGGTGTTTTGGTTAATTCCCATCTTTCTCTTGAATAGATCGAACTCAGAGGAAACAAAAAAACCTAAGCTTTGAGATAAATTATTCGAATGCTGGAAGTAAAGAAATCTTCTATCTGTCTTGAAATTGTTAGTCTGTTCAAAAACTCCAACAGTATTTTGCATTGTAACACTACCCAGACTATCGCTTCTGAAAAGATAACCGCCGTACTCAAACATTTTCAGATCATAACCATAATCAGAAAAACTTGGATGCGAGCCGGCTATCACTCCAAATACAAACTTCTTTGCTGTCGTCTCAAATTGAAGTCCATCAATCGCTCCAAGACTCGAGGTTTTGAAATTGATCTTTCTTCCTAACGTAATTTTTGTTGTTGGAGTGAAATCATACCTAAGAGCTAAGTCATAAATTTTCAGCACATCCCCAAGATTGCTTTTAACCTCGTTCCATTGGTCAGCTCGATAAGAAAAGTTAACGTAAGAGGAAAAAAATATTGGAGACTCAGCAATCGTATCGGCATTAAATGAAAGATTCATCCGCCAATATTGAAAATCCGGCGAACTTGGTCCGTTAGATTTATTTGTAAAAGATGATACTGAAATATTTCCGTCAGTACGTTTGAAGAATTTGGGAGTGCTTTTAATCTGTCCCATAATAGGAGTTACTGAAACTGCTTCTGTTTGACTCTTTACTATTTCTCTATTCTTTTCGTTGTTTAATAACGGGCTCTTTTTAATAACTGCTTTTACTTCTTCATTAACTTTGAATTGGTAGCTGGATAGAGCAACACCGGAACAAGAGTTTGAGGAGATAAACTGAACAACGATTGCCGGTTTTAATGCACCGCTAACGGAGAGAAATAAAGTATCGTTCTTGCTGATTCCATTAGTGTTTTCAAACCGGACATAAATATTCTGCGAAGTCACGAATGAAATCCGACCGACCTTTTCATTTTCAGTAATGTTCTGAGCATAAATATGAAATGCACTAATCAGGATAAGAATGAGAAAACTTTTATTCATTTGTTAATTCTTTCCAGTTGGATGACATGTGTAACAAGCTGTTGATAGATAAACATAATTGTTCACTCCGCTATGCTTCGAGTTCATAGATGCTTGATCATGCTCATGGCAATTGATACACTCAAACACTTTATAGTTTGTTTGATCCGTATGGCAATCTGTGCAAAGAGTCCACTGACCACTATGCGAACCAGAATAAATTGGGAAATATTGTCCGTCATGATTAAAAGTTGAGGGCTTCCAAACGTTTTGTGTATGGCACTGCTCGCAAGTAAGCGGAAATTTAGCCGTAGCATGATTAGGATTGGTTACGCTATTGTAATCTGTCAAATGGCAGCTAACACATTGCGGGTGTTTCGTATTGTAATTACCTGCATGGCAGCTTGAACATTGGTTTGCAATTTGTAAATGCGCACCAAGAATTAGATAGTAATTATTATGAATTGAAATTGGAAATGCAGCCGGTTTCCATCCCGGGTCGGTTGTATGGCATTGTTCACATGAAGTAGGAATATTAATCGCACCATGATTTGGATTAGTAGTATTCTGGAAATTTGATAAATGGCAACTCGAACAAACAGTTGGTGTTCCTTTCAATGTAGTGGTATGACAATTATTACAGTTAACCGAAATGTGCGCACCTGTTAATTGAAAAGCTGTAGTCGCATGATTAAATGTTACACTCGTCCAATCAGTTGTGTTGTGGCATTGCTCGCAAGTTTGAGGATATCCTTGCGATACATGATTTGGCGCCGATGTATATTTTGATTGATGGCATGAATAACAGAGTGTCGGTGTTCCTGCAAAGACCGATGTATGACATGAATTACATTGAACAGTTGTATGACTTCCTACTAATGGGAATTTAGTCAATGCGTGATTAAACGTTACGCTCTTCCAATCTGTTGTGTTGTGGCATTGTTCGCAAGTTTGAGGGTATCCTTGCGAAACATGATTCGGTGCTGTTGTATATTTTGATTGATGACATGCATAACACAAATTAGATGTTCCTGCTAACTTAGTAGTATGACATGAACTACAATTAACTGTAGCGTGAGCGCCTAAAAGCGGAAAGTTAGTTGACGTATGATTAAAACTAATTTGTTTCCAGTCCACCGGAGAATGGCACTGTTTACAATCTTGCGAATAATTTTGCGCACTATGATTTGGTGCAGATACATATTTAGATTGATGACATGAAACGCATTGAGTAGGAGTTCCAGCATAACCTGTTTGATGACACTGTGAACATGCAGCAGTTGTATGCGCGCCAAGCAACGGAAAATTTGTAAGTGAATGATTTATTCCACCTTCTTTGGTTCCTCTTGGATGACATGTATAACAAACATTGCTTTGATAAGCATATCCATTAATACCGCTGTGCTTAGAATCCATATCTGTTTTTGCATGCTCATGGCAATTAATACATTCAAACACTTTGAAATTAGATTGGTTCGTATGACATTCCGAACAAGTGTTCCATTTGCCGCCGTGATTTCCGGAATAAATCGGGAAATATTTATTGTCATGATCAAAAGTTGATGGCTTCCATACAGTTTGTGAATGACAAGTTACGCAGTCAGTTGAGAATTGCGCTGCTTTATGATTTGGATTTACTGAAGCATCATAATTCTGCTGGTGACAGCTTACACATTGTCTCGCGGTTTGATTGTAACCGGTAGAATGACACTTACTGCAATCGTTTCTAATTAAGTTATGAGCACCTAACAGAGGATAAACAAGATCATGATTAGTAAAAGAAGCCGGTTTCCATGCACCCGCGCTTATTGTGTGGCATTGCTTGCAATCTTTTGAGAAATTTAATTTAACATGATTTGGCGAAGTAACGGATTCATAGTTTTTCTGATGACAAGTGTAACAATCTTGCGATAAACCCTTATAGCTGCCTTGAGAATGACAAGTAAAACAATTTGCTATGTTATGAGCGCCGGTAAGCGGAAAGAAATCATGCGTAACTGAAGTTGCAGACCAACTGAATGAAGTAAAATCATGACACTGCTGACAGTCAGTAGAATAATTTGCTTTTATATGATTCGGATCGTTTGTCGAAGCATAAGTTGAAGCGTGGCAATCGTAACATCTAACACCGATCGGTTCAAACTTCAAACTGGAAGAAAATTTATGGCACTGCTGACAATCGGCTTTAGCATGATTACCAAGCAATGGAAATTTTCCCATCCGGTGAAGATCAATTATGTTTTCAATAATCCAAGTTCTTGAATCATGACAACGAACGCAATTCTTACCAACAGTATTTTCATGAATATCCGTATGGCAATCCGAACAATTATCTTTCCCTTTTTTATCGCTGAAGACAAGGCTTTCATGGCAGGCTGTACACTTAACGGTTTGATGCTGACCTTTTAATTCAAATCCGGTTTCACTGTGATGGAAAAGAATTTTGGCGGGATTCACAGTCCATCCGTCAACTGTATGACAGTCTTGGCAATCACGTTTAAAATTTTTCCCGTGCGGAGATTGCCCGTTGCAAATAGAAAGTGATAATAAAATTAGAAATACTAATGACAGAGAGCGCATTTTACCTCACCAAATTTATACTTGATGTATTTTCCTTTCTCATCAACTACTTGTTTATGGCATTTGTAACAATCTACTTTAGAATGCGCTCCATTTAATGGAAACGATGTATTGTTATGATCAAAGAGTTCCGGCTTCCAGTTATTATATTGATGACAACTCTGACATAATACAATACCGTTTTTTGCGAACTGTCCGGCATGTACATCTTTATGACATCCAACGCATTCTGATTTTTTTGTAAAATAAATATTAACGCTATTAATACCTTTGTTACTCGTGTGACATTTAGTACAACTTCGTTTTTGGTGAACACCCAATAAAACAAAATTTGTTTTACTGTGGTCAAAATTTACTTCATTCCATCTTTCTGTTGTGTGACATGCCGTACAACTTTTTTCTCCTGTATATTTAACCGGAACAGAACCACCATGAACATCTTTGTGGCAATCAACGCAATCCCTTCTCTCAATTTTGAAATTCCATTTTTCGTTTTTCTTGTGGCAGCTTTGACAAGGGATAGCTAAATGAGCACCATTCAAAATAAAATTACTCTTTAAGTGACGATCAATGGTATAAGATGTAAAATTAAATCCATCAAGCGAATGACATGAATTGCAGTCAGTCTGTGATCCATTTTTAGTGAACTCTCCTTTGTGATAATCTAAATGACAACTAATACATTTGTCAAATTTTGGTCTGGTGTTTAAACCGTTTTTATGACATGCCTTACAATCAACTGAAGTGTGCTTCCCCACCAAAGGATAATTTGTTTTTCCATGATCGAAGCTTCCCAAATTCTTAATAACATGGAATGATTCTGTAACGTGACAGGTTGCGCACTTATCTCCAAACTTTCCTTTATGAAAATCCTTGTGGCAAGAAGCGCATGATGTGAATTCAATTCCTTTGAACCTTTGGAATTTTTTCCCATTCTTTGTTTCGATTGAATGGCACTTGATACACTCAACTTTTTGATGCGCGCCTGTTAAATCATACTTTGTAGAACTATGATTAAATTTTGGAGCCGGACGGAAAGCATCTGTTCCATGACAATCTTGACAGCTATTTCCCAAACTTCCTTGATGATAATCTTGGTGGCAAGAGTTACATGAAGTCTTTAACCCTAAAAATGTTCCTTTGTGTTTCTTGTATTTCGCGTCCGTCATAAAATCCGGCTTATGGCAATCGAAACAATCTATTTTACCATGCTTGCCTGTTAGTTGAAACGATGTTTTGGAATGATCAAATGTCTTGGGATTGATATTAACAATTCTAAAGTTTCTTCCGTGATGTTCACTATGGCATTGAACGCAATTTTTATTTCTTACGTCAGAACTTGAATGGAATCCCTTATTCTCTTTTTGAAGTTGTGATATTTCTGAGTGGCAAGCTAAACATTCATTATTACGAACTTGACTGCCAATGTGATGGCATTTTGTGCAATTGCTCATCCCCTCTAAATGAGAATGCAACGAAGATAGATCTCCGGGAGAAATTTGTCCCAATAACTTTGAACTCAGAGTTACCAAGAATAATATTGCAAATGTTAGTCTTGATGTTTTAATACCGCCTCTCCGTATTTTTTAGTAATTCTAATTCCGGCATTAGTTAGAAAATCATTAGGAAGTTCGCCGCCGGCCAGAATGAATACTAAATCATTTTTAATTTCCTTTTCCAAAGTAATACCATCTTTTTCAAACATTATTTTAACAGCTTTCTCGGATATAGCCGTTACATTGGATTTAAATATGATATCAATTTTTCTTTCATCTGTAGCGTTTTTAATATTCTCAAAATTCTTCGGTTTAAGTCTAGAAAATGAATCACCTCTATACGAAATTGTAATATTATTGTTTCCTTCTAATAATGCCAGCGCAGCTTCTATTGCCGAATCTCCGCCGCCAACTACCAGAACATTTTGATTGCTTATCAATTCCGGCTCAATAAGTCTGTAAGATACTTTTTCCAATCCTTCCCCTTCAACACCCAATTTTCTTGGAGTGCCGCGCCGGCCAATTGCCAAAAGAACCGCGTTTGTTGTAATTGTCTTTTTATTTGTTTTAACTACAAAATAGTATTCATGTTTTTCGATAGAAAGGACTCTTTCATTCTCTTGAATTGAAATTTTATTCTTCATTAACACTTCATTCCAGAGAGTTAACAATTCTATCTTAGTCATCTCGGTGTATTTCACTTTGCCGTGCAAAGGAAGATGCATCGGTGCGGTCATAATTATTTTCTTTCTCGGAAATGAATAGACTGTTCCACCCAGACTGTCTTGTTCAAGTGTAATGGTTCTTAGTTCTTTTTCCTTAGCCGCCAAAGATGCCGAAATCCCAGCCGGACCAGCGCCAATGATCACAATATCATATTCAGATTTCGGGGCGCGCGATAAATTTTTAGCAATATTATCAACAGCCTGCCTGCCTTGTGTTACGGCATTTTTTATTAGGCCCATTCCGCCAAGTTCTCCAGCGATAAAAATTCCCTTTACATTCGTTTCGAATTCATGGCTGACATGGGGAAGATCAACACCTCTTTTTTCAGTTCCTATAACAAGTGAAATAGCACCAAGCGGACATGAATGAAAACATGCGCCGTGTCCTACACAACGTGATGCATTGATAGTCGCGGCTTTTCCATCAATCAATCCGAGAATATCTTTTTCCGGACAAGCTGCAACACACGCAGCACTGCCAATACAGACATCCAGATTGACAACAGGATGAAGAGATACCGGTTCATGAAATCCAAGTTGTTTGGCTCTCTCAATTTTTTCTTTAACTGTCTTAGATTGCTTTTTCCCTTTTCTCAACTGAAAGTAGATCAGAAGAACAATCAATAAAACAACAACAGAGTAAGTAATAATATTTTCTATCAATACTTCCATCAACAGACACCTTTTAAAATATCCAGCGGTAACCGAACGCTACTGTAATTACCACATGAAGAATCATAATCAGAAGCATTACAATTGCAAACGGAAGATGAATTATGTGCCAATACCGGAACATCTCTTGAACTGAATTTAACAAACTAATTTTACGCGAAAGAATCAATTTTGATTTACTGATTTCAACTATTTGATTAATAGATTTTTCTGATATCTTCTCGCTTCTCAAATGAGTCTTCAATTCATTTAGGATTTTCTTATTTGCCATGTGATCTTTGACGGTGAGAGGAATGATTGAAAACAAATTCGGGGATTTATAAACTTTTAACGATGCAAAGTGTTCCAACTTTGTCAGCAAAGAATTATCCATGTTGAATTCGTTTTTCAATTTTTCGCCAAAAGATTGGTTCAACATTTTAAGTTCTTCCATAGAATATTCATTTCCTCTTATTGAACGGGGAATCTGAACATATATAAATCTTCCTATAACACCGCTAATAACAACCGCAACCATACTCCAGAAACTTATTGCTACAATTCCGCCAAACTTAAATGCTGTATGAAACAAGACTAGAACCGGACCCAAACTACATAAAAATATATGTAACTCAAGCCAATTTTTTATCGCTCCTACTCTTGCAAATGATTTCAGTCTCTTTCTAAGCATGTATAAAACTACGCCCACTAACATCATGAACGAACCAATAATTCCCAAACCATGCCCTATAATTCCGCTTGGTTTCAAGATAGAATGAGACGGATGGAAAAATCTTTCCTCGTAGGGTGTGAGGTAATAACTATATCCTGCATATCCAAGATATACAAATGCCGTTATTCCAATTAGCAAGTAAAGCCAATGTTGTAGTTTAGTCATTATAGCCGTAGAGAATATTTCTTGAAAAGAATTTACAAAAAAAAATTTTATAATTGTTTGATATGAATCTCTTGATAAACATAATTGTGAATATTAGCGGTTCTGGGTGGGTTAATTTGCCGATAAGTAATTAAAATTAAAGAGCCGGACTAATTGATAATCCGGCTCAATAATTCTTTAGTCTTTATGAGATAAAACATTATCAATCACTGCGACCAAATCCTCAAGATGATATTTTGTAGTCTGGTCTTTAGTCCTCGCTGCAGAATTTGAGATCTTCTTTTTTAATTGTACCAACTTACCGCGCGCAATTGGAGCCAGATCTGTAAACTCCGGCTTTGGCGCAACATTAGACCGTGGTGCCCGTGCCGGAATATTTGCAGGTGCAGTTTCCGGTTTTTCGGGATTTATTTTCTTACCGAGTTCATCAATAAATATTCTCTGGAACTTCCTTCTATAAGGATCAACAATAATATTTTTCTGATCCAGTTCACTGAATAATCCGTCTGTTAGATCGGTCATCATTTCATTAACCGTATAAGTTTTTTCACCAGCATTAAGTTTGGATTCGGTATCAACCATTCTCTGAATCTTGGTGTTATCTAACAAACCTTTGATCAAAGCAGTGTTGGTATTAATTATCTGGTCAATATTTCCCGATGGTTCGATGAGATCAAGAACTTCTCTTTTCAAAATTTTCTGTGGAGTTGCAAATCCTTCTTCCTGAAGAAGTTTCATTGCTTCTTTTTGTCTATCGTAAGATACCGGCGTAAAAACAACTCCGGCCGAACCAATATGTTTATCTTTTTTTACAACGCCGCCAATTATCATTGCAACATGCCCCAATTCTCTTGCGCGTTGTTCAAGCACTCTATCGTAAGTAAGATTCAATAAGCTGTAATCATCACCAACTTTTGCAGTTGCAGCGGGAATTATAAAATCCATTATTCTATAAATGTTTTTGAGACCAAGTTTGGTTGCCGCAATACCATCGCTTCCCATATCTTCCGTTTGAGATGACGGATCGTAATTCGAGAACTGACTGAATTCTAAATATGGGTTTGTATCCTGCCTTTTTGCGATCGCATCAAGAAATGGTTTTTCTTCATCAGAAGTTTTAGCTTGAGGGAAAGATTTGTATCCCCATTCCACGGCAAATTTATCGTACACGCTTATTTTTGGAATCAAACTTACGTTATCACCCGGCTGAGCTACATAATTGAATCTTCCGTAATCCATAATGGAAGCTTCGTTGCCGTATTTATCAGTAAATGATTTACTTCTTAAACTATCAACCGGAAATACTGAACTTGCTCTACCGTTGTGTTGGAATCCTAGAGAGTGTCCAACTTCATGCGCAACAACATAACGAAGAATTTCTCCCATCAAATCATCTGGTAAAGGAAGTTTCTGAGCGCGAACATCTAAAGGAGAAACTTGAGAAAAATACCATGTGGTAATAAGATTCATCACGTTATGGTAAATTTTAATATCGGCATCTAAAATTTCACCTGTTCTCGGATCGTGAACATGCGGACCGAAAGCATTTTCTATAGTGCTGGGCAGCCAACTAACAGATGAAACTGTGGCGTCTTCTGTGTTCCAATTAGGATCTTCTTCAACAGTCGGAGGAAATTTTCCAACAATAGCGTTTTTATATCCGGCAAGTTCAAAAGCTTCTCTCCAGTCTTCAATACCCTGCTTAACATACGATTTCCATTTTTCGGGAACGCTTCTATCAACATAAAACGTAATTGGTTTTACCACTTCGGAAACTTCTGCGTTTGGATCCTTCTTCTCGAGTCTCCATTTTGTTATATACGTTCTAATTTCAGCACGATGTGAATCATATCCATAATCTTCTTGGCTAATTGAAAAGTAACCGACACGAGAATCTGCAAGTCTCGGTAACATCGGATTAGCCGGAAGATGAACCATACTGTAGTGCATCATTACAGAAACTGTTCCAAGTTCAGCGTCGTCAGGCACTTCATCAACATCGAACGTTAATACAACATCTGCTTCTACGTTTTCGGGGTAAGGTGTAATTTTTTCAATAAAGGTGCGTTTGGGATCTAATCTTTTCGCTTTGAAATTTTTCTTTGGTACAAATTCAATTTTTTCTGCAGTTAAGAATTCGGTTACATCTATCACAGCCGCACTATCTTTGCCGAAAGCTGCAATATCAAAAGCCATTAGTATCGGCGGGAATGTGGATGAATTAACGGCATTGTACACCGCTTTCTGTTCATCTGCAACTATAGCATATTGTATTTGCCGTAAAAGAATTTGATCATTTCTTTTTTCCCATTTAACAACCTGATTATTATAAGATATACCGCCATACCCAAGTTTGGATTGAGTTTTCTTTATTTGCGAAACCCATAAAAACAATCTGCCCAGTTCTTTTTGAGGAATTTCATAATACCACTTATTATCTACATGATGAATTGTGAAAACGCCAACGTTTGATTTAGCTTCTTTAGTAATTACTTCTTGATAAGATTTGATTTTTGGTTTTTTAACTTCAGGTTTTTCTTTCTGCTCTTGACCAAAAATATTCAAGCTTAGAAAAGAGATGACTATAAAAACCGTTATGGATAACCGGAGAACGCTTTGGCGGGCTCGTTTCATTGACTACCTCCATTATTAATGAAGTAATTATTTATTTAGATAAGAGTGAAATTTATTTTCTAAAATCTCTCGGCTTTCAGTTTATAGCTGAAACCGGTAGCCATTTCATTTTCTTGCCAGCCAGACTTCCGGATTTTGGTAGTTGCGCTCATTCCAGATTTCAAAATGCAGAATATTTCCTTCGAGGCTTTCATTAACCTTTCCGATAGTCGTTCCGCTTTTTACTTTGTCCCCTTCTTTAACAGAAATGTCGGATATATGACCGTACACAGTTCTAAAATCATCGCGGTGAGTAATAATTAAGATGCTGCCATAGCCGGGCAACCAGTCAATTGCAGAGACAATTCCTTCGGCAACTGAAAGCACTTTTTCGTCGCCTTTAACGGCAATGTCAATTCCATAATTTAATGTAACCGTTTTAAGACGTTCATTTTTATTTTCTCCAAACGTACGGACTATCTTTCCTTCACGAATAGGCCATCCAAGTTTACCGCGCAATTCAGCAAAATTTTCGAATCCGCTGTAATCAAACATCTGAATATTTTTTTTATACGCTAGACTTTTTTTATCAGTAGCTTTTTGCTCGTGCATCTTTGCTCTTCGTTCGCGGTCAACTTCAATCAGTTTAGCTATTAAATTTTTGATAGTAATTTCCGCCATTCTTTTAGATGCGATCTCTTGAGTAATAATTTTTTGGTCTTTTTTCAAAACAGTAAGTAATTCTTTTTTCTCGGATTCTTTTTGACGAAGATTTTCTTGCTCATTCATTTTTTGTTTAGCCAAACTTTCCTTTTCTCTCCTTTCGCCTTCCAAATCATTTTTAAGCCCGCTTAGTTCAATTTTGCTTGAATCGAACTGGTCTAAAATTGTTTTGTTCTGGTTGGAAATATATCTCAAATACCTATAGCGGTTAATTGCTTGGTTAAAAGAATCGGAATCAAAAATAAAACGCCATATTGAAAGTCCGCGGTTTTTATATAGCCAGACTATATACCGAGCATATTTTTCTTTCAGTTCATCGGTATGGCTTTCTACTTTAGTGATCTCATTTTCAATCTGCTGAATTGCTTCCTCTTTTTGTTTTTCTTCTGTAAGCAAATTATTCACTAACTTATTGAGCAAAAGATTCTGCTGATTAATATTCTCAAGGGCTTTTAGAGATTCTCTTTCTTTCTTGCTTTTAGATTGAAGTTCTTTTTCGAGAGCGGATATTTCTTTCTTAACTTTATCAAGTTCTTGATTTTTCAACCGGATTGTATCTTTTGTCTGCCCTTGAAGGATAGAAGCAGCAACAATTAAACAGATAAAAATATATTTACCACTCAATGATTTTAGCATCGCTTGGCAGTTCTATTTTTAGATTCCCGATTTCACTATTGATCTCAATATTGCGGTATTCAATTTTGATTTTCTGATTGTTGGCAATATCGTTAAAATTAATTTCTCCGGGAATTGGGATTTCGTCATATTTTTTGAAATCGGAAAATTTTGTATCGAGTAAATTTTTACCTTTCAAATTATTTTGGAAAAACTGTCTGATCTCAAGTTCATCGTTCTGAATTAGGTATGAGTTCGTCTTATCGTTCAATGAATCCGCATAAGTGAGTTTCAATAAATTATCTTGGGATTCGGATGAATTTGGTTCACGCTGCAGCTTATCGGTTAGATTTATGGAACCGGTTGCCAGATCAATTAAATCGTCGAACAAAATATTTACTTTAAGAATTTCTTTCATCACACCGGGTCTTTGTTTTCCTCTATAAACAGTGTTGTTGATTGCATCATAGAACAAAAAATCTTTTTGAGTTAAAAGAGCGGAAGCAAGATCAATTCCAAAGGGACCAAAGAAAGAGACTTTGATAGAGTCCGGTTTTTTAATCTCAACTTGAAAATTGCTTTTTGTATTAAGCTCATTGGTTTTTATGCTAATAGTTCCGGTTCCGGAAAAGTTTTTTATTTTTCTTCTGTTGGCTTCAAGACGTTTTATTAATCTGTCCGGTGAAATGGTTCTTTCCTGCATAACTGGTTTTGAAGGCGCACATCCTTCAACATACAAAAGTGAACAAACGCTCAAAACAAAAAGAGCAATACTTTTATTTCTCACAATTCTCCCTTTTCAATTTTTTTCTTTATTTCGCTTTTAGTTGAATCAATCTCAAAAGCTTTTTCCCATAATTCTAATGCTTTCACTTTGCTTCCGAGTTTAAAATAAACATCTCCCAGATGATCAATCAATGTTGCATTCTTCTCTTCGATCTTTGTTGCTTCCTCAATTTTGGTTTTCGCCTTTTTATATTCTCCAAGCCGGAAATAGATCCAGCCGATTGTATCAAGATATGATGAGTTCTTTGGTTCTTTCTCGATTGCCTTTTTTGCCATGGACAATGCTTGCTTAAGATTAATGCCCCTATCCGCAAGTGAGTATGCATAATTATTAAGTATAAGAACATTGGAAGAATCTATCTTAATCGCTCTTGCATAAAGCGAATCTGAAACTGAATAATCTTTTCTTGATTCATGGATCATTGCTATAACGCTTATGACTTGTAAATTTTCCGGTTCAATTGACAAAGCTTTGTTAAGACGTACTAATGCTTCATCATCTTCTTTGAGCTGATTCAGTGTATAACCTAGAGCAGAAAGAGCCGTAACATCATCCGGATTAATATTAAGTGCTTTTTGCAAAGCTTCTTTTGCTTTTTGGTGATCGTTATCGGCAGAAAGTGAAAGACCATAAATTAAATTGATTGGAAAATCGTTCGGAAATTTTTCCGAAGCTTTACTCATATACTCTATAGCTTCTTTATATTTTTTTGTATCGAATAAAAGTCCCCCGAGGCGTACCCATACTTGCGCATTCCATTCGGCAAGATTAACAGCCTTTTTAAGATACTCAACTGCAGAAGAATCATTTCCTTTCCTAATTTCGATTTCACCGAGATATGCATTCACCTGCCAATCTGATGTGTCCCGGTTAATTGTTTGAAAAATTTCTTTCGCATAATCATAGTTAACTGAGTCTTTCTCTGCCTGAAGATAAAATGACGTACCAATTTTAAGTTTAGCATCAAAATTTACTTCTGGACTCGTTACCAATTTCATAAATTCAGCGGCAGCATTTTTCCAAAGACCTTTTTGAATAAATATATTTCCCTTCATCTCAATCAAATTAAGATCATCCGGAAAACTGATCTGTGCTTCTTCAATAAGAGCTTCTGCTTTTCCATAATTTTTTATTTTGATATAAGACTCAATCAAGAGTTTTTTCAAATGAAGCTCTGATGGATTCATTTTAATCAGTTCTTCAACCGTTTTAATTGTTTCGTCAATATTGCCCATCCTTTCATTTATGTCGGCAATTCTAATCAGAGCATTCCAGTCAGGGCCAATTAAATCAATTATCTTTTTGTAATAAGAAAGCGCAACACTCGGCTGTCTTGGTTCGCTTATCTGTGCAAGATTATAATAAGCTGTAACATTTGCCGTATCGAGTCTAATTATTTTTTGATAAACAGCCGCTGCGGAGTCCTCAAGATGAGAAGCAGAATAAATCGAAGCGTGAAGCGTCAAATATTCTACGTTGCTGGAATCTTTTTTTACAGCATTTCTTGAATATTGAAGAGCCGAAGACAATTTGTTCAATCGGAAATAATTTTTTGCAATAGCGTAATAGATTCCCGGTTGAGGATCATATTTTAATGCTTCGAGATATTGTGTAACGGCTTCGTTAAACTGTCCTTTCATTTCGGAAATTGAACCGTCAATAAAGATAGACTGAGCTTCTTTCTTATTGACTTGAGGCGCCGATTCTTTAGAAGAAATTTCTTTTATCACTTCAGAAGAACATGAAGAGAGCAAAAGCGCAACCGCTATTATTACAAAATTTTTATTCATAACATCCGTTAATTTGACACAAAAAATAGTTTTTAGTGCTTTGATTAACAAGGGCAAAGATTGATGTCTCTTTATCATTTAATTATCTTTGTAAAAAATATCAGCGGCGGTGATGCAGATTTTCGATCTGGCAATAGCATACAAATGGAAGTACGACAAAGAATTTGTTGATTTGATCGAACAGAATTTTCAGAAAGCGGGATTTCGCACATTTGTTATAACTAAATTCAACGTTAATGAAGTGATTAATTCCATTAAAGGGAGAAGAATTAATTTTAGATTATACCTTGACCGGGCTTCGGACGAAGATCCGGCATTTTTGCCGGTTGCAAAACTTCTAACCCGTAAAAAGTGCTATATTATAAATCCTCACAACAAAACGGAAAAATCTGTTGACAAAGTTTTAATGCACAAGAAACTTGTGAAAAAAAATTTCCGTCTTCCAAAAACTTTTCTTCTTCCCTCTTTCGAACTTCGTAAAAATATTCTTCTTGATGATAAACATTTAACTGAGCTTGGAATTCCTTTTATTATAAAACCTTCGCTAATGTCAGGAGGCGGCGAAGGCGTAATTAAAAACGCGGTGTCTCTTAATCAGATAATAGAAGAAAGAAGAAAGAATCATCTTGAAAAATATTTAATTCAAGAAAAAATTTATCCGGGAAAAATTCAAGGACGGCGCGCTTGGTTTAGAGTGATTTGGGCTTTCGATCAAGTTATTCCAACTTGGTGGGATGACCATACGCATATTTATCACCGTGTCTCAAAAAACGAAGTTGTAAAATATAATTTATTGCCACTTTACAGAATTACAAAACGCTTAGCAAGAATAACACAGCTCGATTATTTTTCCACAGAAATTGCTCTTACAAAAGATCACAATTTTGTTCTGATTGATTACGTTAATGATCAATGCGACATGCGGCTGAAATCGAATCATTCGGATGGTGTTCCCGATGAAGTTGTAAATGAATTTATTGAAAGAATGAAACAGAAAATTTTATCTCTCTAAAAATTCATATCGTCTTCAATGGTAACTAAAATATTCAAATAACTCTGATACCTGTCACCATTTATGAAATCATTTTCTACAGCCGATACAACAGCACAGTCCGGTTCGTGATAATGAGTGCATGTGTTGAATCTGCATTTGTCTGAATACAAAGAAAATTCCTTAAAGTAATGACCGAGATCTTCTTTTCTGATTCCGTAAGGATCAATTTCGCGCATGCCCGGTGTATCAACCACAAAAGTTTTTTCATCTACTTTTTTTAATACACTTGTTACAGTAGTGTGTTTACCTTTAGATGTTGACTCGCTAACATTACCCGTTTTCAATTTTAATGAAGGATACATTGCATTCAACAAAGACGATTTGCCGACTCCGGATTGTCCCCAAATCAAATTTACTTTCCCGTTCATCGAATTTTTGAGAGCATCAATTCCTTTTTGCTCAACAATACTCGTTTCAAAAACTTGATAACCGATTTTTGAGTAAAGCTTATTCCACTCTTCCGAAGTGTGCGATAAATCTAAATCAATCTTATTAATTACTATAATAATATTCAGGTGCGAACTTTCTCCGGCAACAATTAGGCGGTCAATTAAACGATTATTAAAATTTGGAGATTTGTAACTGCTGACAATAATTAAATTGTCAATGTTAGCGCCGACTATCTGTTCCAGCCGTTCTCCCCTATTACCTGCACCTTTAATACGCGGTGCTTTGCGTGAGATATAATTTTTCCGCGGAAGAATTTTATTGATCACACCAGTGCCGTCTTGATTCATCTCATATTCGACCAAATCGCCAACGGTAGCAATATCCATCGCAAAAAGTTTGTCTTTTTTTAGTTCATACTCTTTTTGAAATTTACCTCGCAACGAACAACGGATTTCTTTTCCCTCATTATCGTATAAATAGTAATCTTTACTTTCGATTTTGTAAATCGTTCCTAGAATTGGGTCCTCCTTGTTAAATTAAGAGCACCTTAAAAATAAGGTGCTCTTAATGGGATGTCAATCAATGTTAGATAAGAAAGGTTTATAGATAGAATTTTAAAGAAGTAACAATATTGGTAAACTTTATGTTTTGATATGTTCGCGAGATGTTCGATCCGTAATTATCGCCAATATCGTTCCACCATCCATAAACGTATGCAATATTAATTGAGGATTTATTGGAAAAATTATAACCAATTCCGCCAGTTATATATTTTTTGTCGAAATCACTTGAATCATCTTTGAACGGAGAAGGCATCAACATGACCCCGCCTCTCAAAGCAATCCCTGAGTTCGGAATAAGATACTCAATGCCGCCATTAAGATTAAATACTGTTCTCATAAGATTTGTAATATCCGCGTTCTTATTGATAGTAGAGCTATAGTCGAACCCACTTCCAAATTTCATCTGTGTATAATCCATCAAGGTAACATTACCACTTAAAGTAATATTACTTTGATTATACGATGCACCAACTGAGTACTCCGCGGGTGAAGAAATTTCATATTCTAATTTTTCCTCTGTCGGGGCGTAAGTGAATTTATTATTGGCACCAAAAGTACTTTCACTGTAGAGAGAATAAGTTTCCTTCACCGTATATTTTGTAGCAAATTTAATAGTTGCAGCGACGTTGAAATCTTCATTCATCTTAATCAACGCGCCAAGCTTTAATCCTACACCTGAAATATCCCAATCAATTATATCACGCAAATAGAAAGATTGAAAGTCGGCTGTGCGCGCATCTGTAGGATCGAGCCATAGAGAGGATGGATAATTATTATTTAGGTCTTCCTCCGAATATTCATGTGTCTTTTTGAAGGTACCGCTATATAGATTCACGGTTGCGCCGACAAAAAAATCTTTTTGAACTTCTATTGCACCGGCAAACGACCAACTGTTTAGAGCTCCTTCTTGAATATAATTACCTCTCTGGTTTAATCTGCCGTTTATTCGAGTTGTATCTTTTATAAAATTGCCCGATGCATCATTTAAAGGATTGCTCAAAAAAAGATTATAAGCAATATCGTCGTTATAAGAAGTTAAATCTTGTATGTAGGAATTATTTCCGCTGTTATAACCGTTAAAACTAAGAGCCTTGTTGAAATCTTTTTCTCTGTTAAAACCAAAAGCTAAAACAAAACTACCCTGACTGGTTGGAAACGGCATTGTAATTCCGATCTGGCTTAAATTTGTAGCATCGTTTGAAATTGTGGTATTCTGATTGAAGAAGCTTGCATTATTGTTAAACGAATTATAATTCAACCCACCCGATAGCTCCATTTTTTTTATTAATCCAAATCCGGCGGGATTAAATAATGAAGCAGAGAAATCATCACTTAATGCAATATAAGCGTTACCCATTCCCAAAGAACGGGCACCGGTGATAATTCCAGGTTCACTTAAACGCAAAGCATCATTGTAATTCTGCGCCTGTGCATTTGCACAGAAAGCTAAACTCATCATAAATATTAAAATTACTTTATGAATCTTTTTCATGGCTGCCCCATTAATTATTAATTGAGATTGATTTAAGTGTTGCATATGAGTTATCTCTTCCTTTCTGAACTGCCGGAACCGCTTGAACCTCTTTCTGAACCGCTAGAGCTTCTTCCACTACTCGAACCAGATGAGGATGAAGGAGAACTGTATGAAGGTGTTCTGCTTGTTTCACCTCTCGGGGAATAAGACGGCGCCCGACTTGATCTAGTAGAATTACCGCTCGAACCTCTATCACTGCTTGTTCTTTCTCTTACACGGTTTGATGAATTATCAGTTGCACGCGAACCATTTCTGTCTCTTGTCCTTGGACTGCTGGCACGTTCTCGTGAAGTGTTGTTTGAACTGTTTGGAGCTTTATAAACACGTGTACCATCACTCTTGGAATCGGTACCTCGTGATACACGGGATCTTCCAAGGTCAACTTCTTGCGCTCTGTCATTATTAGTACCCGGTCTCACATATCCACTTGATGATCTCGATCGGTCACCTCCGCTCAAATTTCTATACCCACCTGCTGTTCCTCTTTCACCGTCATTATTGCGGGTTCTTAAAGCTGAGTAAGTTCTGTATTTATAAATTCCTTGTGAATTATTATCATACCAATAAGGATAGTAATGATTGTAGTATGGATAGTTATAGCCGTAATTACCGTAATACCATGGCCAATAATAACCGGGGTATCCACCATAATAACCTTGACCGTATAATCCGTAGAAGAAATGATCTCTATTTAAAAGATCAAATCCATAACCCCAGCCCATTGAAAAAGCCAACGAGGGATAATAATCATAAAGATATCGCCTATAACCATAGTTGTAGGAGTAATAATCATCATCATAAGGGTAGTTTTGGTCATCAACATAATTATCGGTCGAATCAGCTTGCTGGTCCTGATCTTCATAAGCATATTGATCAACGTTTTGATCATCTTGCTGGTTGCCACGATCGTAATCTCGAAGAGCAAACTGTGTATAACATCCGCCAAGACTTAATAACGGAAGTATTACTAATAAACGAATTATTGTTTTCATGATATCACCTCAATCGTTTTAGTATCTTATGCAAAAACTATACCTAATTATTGCTGAAAGGAATGCAAAAATAAATAGAAGAATTTATGGAATGTATATTACTGTGAACTAATATGTATCCGAATCAATACAATAAGTATTCTTAAAATAGGGCTTTGACATATTCCACAAAAATACCACGGTCTGCACTACTGCCCATTAAGCGCTTATTTTCAAGAATATCGCGCAAATCTATTCCTAATGTAAGCCCTTCGCCTACCGACCATCTAAGCCCCATATTCAAATAACCATTACCCTTTCCTAAAGAAGTACCGGTGTTATCATTTGCGGCAAAATCATATTCTGTAACGAAAGAGACTTTATCACCAATAGTTTTTTCGAAACCAATTCCCAAATTCAAATCCTTATCGCCGTCCTGTCTTTCCAATGAATAATTAACAACTCCATGAAGACTAAGGTAGCCAAAGAAAACAAAATTCTTAGAAGCGGCGGCAAAAAATCCGGGTGACTTAATTTGGTATCGTTCCAGATTTCTATTGTACACTCCTTTCCCTTGCGAATCAAAACCAAATGTTAATGCAGGAAGAGTTTCGCTTTCATCTATTATTCTAGCTCTGATATTGATAGCAGGTAATTTATACCAATCTACAGCTCCAGTTCCTATAATGTTGCTTCCGCCGTAGGAGATACCAAAACTAAAACCGTCAAAAACACCAACTTCAATTTTTGTAATCAAAACACCAAACGGTAAAACGTCTAACGAAACACCGGCAAAACCTTTAGATAATACTCCAGCGGTTGGCAGATCAATTAAACTGCGGTATTCAAATTTAGCATTGGTACCTCCTGTACCCTGTGCACTCAATATACTTGTAAACAGTACCAACAATAGAAGTATAATTTTTTTCATTTTTATTCCCGCTGTTATTCCTAATTGAAAGGTAAAAATATATTTCCATATCTGCAGATTAATTCTAACTCATTATTACTTAATTTGATTTTCTTAGTCCCTCTTGAAAGTAACACCGCTTTTTGTGTCTTTAATAGTTATTCCAATTTTAGCAAGCCCATCTCTAACTTGATCGGCTAAAGAGAATTGTTTTTCTTTCTTCAACTCGTCTCTCACTTTAATTAGTAATTCTATAAGCTCGTTTTCGATAGATAGATTAGAATCCGTATGTTTTTCATCCATGTCAACTATTCCTAGTACATCGTAAGCAGTTTCTTTCAGCATTAATTTTACTTGATGAAAGAACCGGACATTTATTTTTTCATTTTCAGCAATAATTTTATTAATCGCGCGAATGAAGTCGAAAATTACCGCAACAGCCTGAGGTGTGTTAAAATCATCATCCATTACACTCATAAAATCGTTGCGATATTTTTGGAAATCAAATTCAGGATCTACACCTTCTTGGGAATTATTCCGGATCTGATTCTCAGCCACTTCGATCAAATTCGAAATTTTCTCACATCCTTTTTTTGCAGAGTTCAGCAATTCATCGCTGAAATTTAGAGGACCGCCGTAATGAGTTTGAGCAAAAAACAAACGTATTGTTTCAGCAGAATATTTTGCAAGGACATCCCTCGCAGTAAAAAAATTACCTAACGATTTAGACATTTTTTCATTTTGAATATTCAAAAATCCAAAATGCATCCAATACTTTACAAATTTCTGTTCAAAGCATGCTTCACTTTGGGCAATTTCATTTTCATGATGAGGGAAAATTAAATCGTTGCCGCCGGCGTGAATGTCTATTGACTTGCCTAAATGTTTGGTACTCATCGCCGTACATTCGATGTGCCAGCCGGGTCTTCCTTTTCCCCAAGGACTATCCCATGATGGCTCGCCATCTTTTGCTTTTTTCCATAATGCAAAATCGAGAGGATTTCTTTTTGCTTCATTAATTTCGACTCTGGAACCGGATTCCAACTCATCTGTTTTTTTGCCGCTAAGTTTTCCATAACTGGGAAATTTCGAAATATCATAAAAAACATTTCCATCAACATTATATGCAATACCTTTTTTTTCTAATTCATTAATTACATTAATCATCTCTTGAACATGCATTGTAGCTTTTGGGTATGTTGTTGCCGGTTTAATTTTCAATTTATTTATGTCTTCAAAAAAAGCATTGGAATAAAATTGTGCAACTTCATCAGCCGGTCGTTTTTCCTCCAACGCTTTTTTAATTATGTTATCGTCTACATCTGTCAAATTCATTATAAACTTAACATCAAATCCACAGAACTGGAGATATCTTCTAACAATGTCCGCCATAATAAACGACCGCGCATTACCGATATGGAAATAATTATAAACTGTCGGCCCGCACATATACATGGTTACCAAAGGCGGGTTTAAAGGGGTGAATTCTTCTTTTTTTCTGGAGAATGTGTTATAAATCTGCATATTGTTTTCTTATAATTTGAGCGAAAATATACGAATCGGGCACTGGTTATTCAACTTTTATTATAATGGCTCGAACATCTAATTAGTTTCTAAAAAAAAATCATTAAAGACTTTGACATCTTTATTATTCTTTTTATATTAATTGTGTAAAAAGAATAAAAAAGATAAAACTCTTTTTATCTATGAAGGAAGAAATCAACTCAAAAAAATCTAATTAATGGAGGAATTATATGTTCCGAAGATTTACAACTTTAGTATTTGCTTTAGCATTAGTGAGTACTACGCTATTTGCGCAAACACTCTCTGTTACTCCCTACGGTGTTACGCCACGTGGTGTAGCCGTTTCAGCAACTGACATTTATACTTATCCTTACAACGGTTTAACAAATGTCGGCGTTGGAACACTATGCTATTTTCAAGCTTATTTTACAGGTGCAAAATTTACAGCACCAACTTGGACATTAACGCGTAAAGCACCAGGTTCAGCCAACACAATTGGTACTGTAAAAGATCTTAAAAATGATTCAACACAAGTAGTTACTTTTACACCGGACAAACCTGGAACTTATGAAATTACTTTTACTGACGGAGCTTTCACAGGATCTGTTGTAATAAATGCTGCTAAATATGTTGGCGTTTATAATACAGTAATTGATGGTACTGACACAGGACGTCAATGTAAAACTTGTCACTCTGATAAAGTAGCTGAGTGGGAAAAAACAGGTCACTCGACAATGTTTACAAGAGCAATGAACGGAACTCCAGGCCTTAGCGGTCCGGCAGATCATTACTCAGTAAATTGTATTGGTTGCCATACAACAGGTTTCGATAAAAATCCAACAGCAGTTAATAATGGTTTCGATGATATGACTTTTACCTATCCTACAGTTCTTGGAGCTGGAGTTTTTGATCAACTTAAAGTTCAATTCCCAGATGCAATACAGAGAGCAAATATTCAGTGTGAAAGCTGTCACGGTCCAGCAAGTGGACACCTTGGCAACACTTCAGATTCAAGAATGGTTGCAACTTTCGATGCAGCAGTTTGCGCTTACTGCCATGATTCTGGCACACACCACATTTTCCCGGAACAATTTAATGCTTCTTTACATGCTGTTGCAACTTCATACCCATCTGGCCCAGGGCATGAATCTTGCGTACAATGCCACACCGGAAAAGGATTTGCTCAATTTGCGGGCGGCGTTCCAACAACCGATCCATATTTTGATGCTTCATATGCACCCATTACTTGCTCTGCATGCCACGATCCACATGATGCAACAAATACTTTCCAATTAAGAAAAGTTGATTCGTTTATATATACATATAATTCTGCTGCACCAACCAGCCCTATCAAAACAAATGTTACAAATGCTGGAATGGGCACAATGTGTCTTAACTGCCATCATTCAAGAACAGAAGCTAACCAGGCATTGGCATCACCAATCAATCTCCGTTTTGGTCCACACCATGGTCCACAGGGAGATATTTTATTAGCAAACAATATGTTAGAATTGGGTGGAGTTTCATTAAAAAAATCTAATCATTATAGTTTTACACCAGATCTTTGTGTAACATGTCATATGTATAGCGGAAATGCTGTTGTTGGTACAACCGTAATGCAATGGGGCGGACACTCATTCAGTATGAGTACATTTAAGAAAAGCCCAGATGGACTTTTCTTGATAGATAAGACAACAGGAAGAAGAATTACTGATCAAGATAATATGCAAGCTTGCGCTCAATGCCATGGCACTACTTTTGGTACAAGCTTTAGCGATGTAAAATTCTTCTACAACGGTGTTGGCGATCTTGATAATAATGGTACAATACAAGGATTGCAGGATGAAGTAGCTGGTATGATTGCTAAGATTTTTGCACAAATGCCAAAGACTTCAACAGGTGCAATGGCTACTCCAAGTTCAACATGGACAACCACACAATTGAAAGCTTATTGGAATGCAATTACTGCTCAAGAAGATAAGAGCGGTGGTATTCACAATCCTAAATATGTTGTAACAGCGTTACTGGGAGCGATGAAATCTTTAGGAATTGCAACTGGTGTTGAGAAAGAAGAAACTGTTCCAACACAGTATGTTGTTTATCAGAACTATCCAAATCCATTCAACCCAACAACAAACATTAAGTTTGCTTTACCGAATAGCGGTCATGTTAAGTTAACAATTTATGATGCTCTTGGTAGAGAAGTTGAAACTCTTGTTAACAGCGAATTAGTAGCTGGTACTCATAATGTAGAATGGACAGCTAAGAATATGGCTTCCGGTATTTATCTCTATAGAATTGAAGCTGGCAATTTTGTAAAAGTTAACAAAATGCTTCTTGTAAAATAGTTCTAAGTAAATTTGTATTTCCCAAAAGACCCCGCATTTGCGGGGTCTTTTATTTTAAATGGACTAAACCAAAATCCATTTTTTGATATATTTGTTTGGTAAAAATTATTACTGAGGGAAATGTGAGAATTGAAAAAGATTCATTAGGCGAGTTAGAAATAGCGGATGAAGCTCTTTATGGTATTCATTCGTTAAGAAGCGTAAATAATTTTCCTAAATCCGGCGAACGAATTAATCCCTATATGATAAAAGCATTTTTCCAGGTTAAATTTGCTGCTGCAGAAACAAATTATAAATGCGGTTTATTATTTAAAGAAAAATATGATGCAATCCAAGAAGCCATTCATGAATTAATAATTGAGACAGATGAATGCATCAAGGGAAATTTCGACTCGATCTATGAGAAAATAATTGTTGACCCTTATCAAGGCGGTGCCGGTACTTCGTTAAACATGAATATAAATGAGGTTATTGCCAATACTGCTTTGAAAATTATGGGGAAAGAATATGGTGATTATTCCTCTATTGATCCGTTAGATGACGTGAATTTAAGCCAATCAACCAATGATACATTTCCAACTGCCCTACGCGTAGCATCAATAATTTTATTAAGAGAACTTGCGGATTCATTCGCACGTTTGCAGAATTCATTTCAGAAGAAAGAGGAAGAATTTAAAAGTGTACTGAAGTTGGGAAGGACACAATTTCAAGATGCAGTACCAATCACATTAGGGCAGGAGTTCGGCGCTTATGCACAAGCTGTAGCGCGGGATAGATGGCGGCTCTACAACGCAGAGGAACGATTGAGATCAGTAAATCTTGGCGGTACTGCAGTAGGTAATTCTGTTTCAGCAACAAACGAATATGTTCTTAATGTTAACAGCATTCTAAAAAAAATTACTAAACTACCTATTGCGAAAGGAGAAGATTTAATTGATTCAACACAAAACTTAGATGTTTTTGTTGAAGTACACGGACTTGTAAAAGCCGGTGCTACATCAATTATAAAAATATGTAATGATTTACGTTTCTTATCAAGCGGTCCTAACGGCGGAATAAATGAAATTAATCTTCCTCCAAAACAATCCGGTTCCAGTATTATGCCGGGCAAAGTTAATCCGGTAATTTTAGAAAACGCAATTCAAATTGCGGAGCTTGTTAAAGGAAACGACGTAATAATTTCTAATTTGGTTTCTTCGGGCAATCTTGAATTAAATGCCTTTGCGCCACTGATAGCGCATACTTTTCTAAAATCATTAACGATGCTTAGAGATTCTAATATAAATATGGCGGAGAAATGTATAGAAGATATTACGGCAAATGTCGAGCGATGCAAAATGAATCTAATTAATTCATCAGCTATAGCCGCATCACTCATCTCCACTTTTGGTTACGAAACAATTCAAGAATTGGTTAAATACGCTTATGAAAATAAAATCCCTTTTGTCAAAGCTCTTATGAAAAGCAAATTGCTCGATGAAGGTGAATTGTTCAACATCATTTCAAAAGAATTAGGAATAAACATTGAGTAAAGTAGCGCAATCGGAAAGAACGCACATTGCTTTTATAGGTAAACGCAATGTTGGAAAATCATCCTTAGTAAATAAATTTATCGGACAAGATTTAGTAATAGTCAGCGAGACACCCGGCACAACAACTGATCCCGTAAAGAAAGCGATGGAACTGCTGCCCTTTGGTCCCGTAGTTTTAATTGATACGGCAGGAATTGACGACGTTGGAGAACTCGGCGAAAAAAGAATAAGTAAAACCGTAAAAATTATTTCAGAAGCTGATTTTGCTCTGCTGGTGTTGGACTCGCAAGAAAAACTCTCTGCTCAAGAAAAAAGTCTTATTGAACAGATACAAAAGTTAGAACTTCCTTTTCTTGCGGTTATTAATAAATCTGAATTAGGAATCAATTTCGATTTAATTGAAGAATTGAACTCACATGGTATACAGCATCATTCTATATCTTGTTCAACCGGCGACGGGATATTCGAATTAAAGGAAAAAGTTTCTAAACTGCTCCCCTCTGACGAAGAGAATACACTAGTCGGTGATTTGATAAAACAGCACGACGTAATTGTTCTTGTTGTACCAATTGATCTCGGCGCTCCAAAAGGGCGGCTCATTCTGCCGCAGGTTCAAACGATACGTGAATCACTTGACGAAGATGCGATTGTAGTTGTAACAAAAGATAAAGAACTGCGTGCGGCATTGAATTCATTATCTCATCCTCCCAAATTGGTAGTAACAGACAGCCAGGCAATTATGCGTGTTAACGCAGACGTACCGGATGAAATTCCTCTTACAACTTTTTCTATTTTGATGGCGCGTTACAAAGGCGATTTACCTGAGTATGTCCGCGGATTAAAACGTATAGAAGAATTACAAAACGGCGATAAAATTTTAATTGCAGAAGCATGTTCACATCATGCGCAAGAAGACGATATAGGGAAAATTAAAATTCCGCGCTGGTTAAGACTTCATACAAAAAAAGATTTAATTATTAACGTTGTGAATGGACACGATTACCCGGACAATCTTTCGGAATATAAATTAATAATCCACTGCGGCGGTTGTATGCTAACCCGCAAAGCAATGCAGGTTAGAATCAAGCACGCAAAACTTGTTGATGTACCGATTGTTAATTACGGAGTAGCCATATCTTATATGCACGGCGCAGTGCCGCGTGCGCTGCTTCCGTTTGGTGAAGCAATAACAGCCTGGCAGAATTTGGAATGATCTTCTTCGTAAAATGATTAAGCAATACAGTATGAATTCTTGTGGGCAGTTATTGGTTGGCTCTCAACTTCTTTAGAAGCAATTCAAAATCTTCCGGTAGATCTGAATCTAAAAATATTTTTTCTTTTGTATGAGGATGAATGAATCCGAGCGTCTTTGCATGAAGCGCCTGCCTCGGCATGATCTTCAATAAATTATCAATCCGTGATTTCATTTTTGGCAAAGCAGAACCATAAACAATTACTCTGCCGCCGTAAGTCGGATCTCCAAAGATTGGATGTTTTATATGAGACATATGAACACGAATTTGATGTGTGCGCCCGGTCTTCAATTTCAATTTCAGCAGAGAAGCAAATTCAAATTCTTCTATAACTTCGTAGAATGTGTGTGCATGCCTTCCTTCCGTTTCGCTTACCGAAAATATTTTTCTGTCTTTAACCGAACGCGCAATATTTCCAATCACTTCACCTTTACTCTGTTTGAATATGCCCCAGCAAACCGCCCAATATTCACGGTCAATTGTATGGTCAAAAAATTGCTTGGCAAGTTTTGCGTGTGTCCATTCATCTTTTGCAACTATTAACAATCCGCTCGTTTCTTTATCAATCCGGTGAACAATTCCAGGCCGTCCCGGTACATCTGAATCACTTAATTTATTTGTATGATGGAGGAGCGCATTAACTAGAGTGCCGGTATAATTTCCAAACGATGGATGTGCAACCATTCCTGCAGCTTTATTAACAACCAAAAGATATTCATCTTCATAAACGATATTGAGAGGAATATCTTCCGCCTCAGTTTCTTCGGGACGTGGCGAAGTGGGAATTACTAATTCAATTATGTCATTCGGGCAGATGATATAATTTGGTTTGACCAAATGACCATTAGCGGTAACACAATTTGCTTTGATAAGTTTTTGGATTCGGGATCGGGTAGCATTTTCAACCGAGTTAGCAAGAAAAACATCTATACGTTCTTTCTTCTTTCCCTCCGAAACTTCAACTCTTATTCTCTTCTCTGTTACTATCTTTGCCATCATCACTCAAAGAAGAATTTAAAATTTCCGTTTCTGTAACTTCGGTTTGATTTACTGATTTATCTTCTGCCGATTCTTCTGATGACTTTACAGTTTCAAGGTCTTCACTGTTTTTTTCAACCGGTGCTTTATGAAAGAGAAGAAGAAGCACAACGCCAACAGACACAGAGGCATCTGCTATATTAAAGATCGGCCACCGTTCATATGTTCTGCCGAATATTGTGAAGTCGAAAAAATCCATATTAAAGAAATCAACAACATGACCGTAGAACAATCTTTCGTAACCATAAAATACACCGTAGAAAGTTCTGTCAATCAGATTGCCGATAGCGCCGCCTAGTATTAACGCTAATGCCAATCTAACAATAAATTTCTGTTTACGCGATTTCCATAAATAATAGAAAATTCCTATGCTGGCAATAAGTGTAAAGATTGATAAGAATAATTTTGAAGTCTCATTCACATCAATTCCAAAAGCAATTCCGGGATTCTCCACAAAAGTCAGCTTAAAAAAATCTCCGAAGACTTTTATGCTTTGTCCGTAATGCATTCCTTCTGCTTTAATATTCAGTATAGGAATTATTCCGCCCTTCACCAAAAATTTTGTTACTTGATCAGTAATGACAACTAATAATGTTGCGAATAATACTCTCAAAATTTTCTCTCAAATCTGAATAAGGATTAATTATTTCATATTTTGTTTTACTTGCAAACAATGCTGAGTATGAGGAACTGCCGCAAGCCTGTCTTTAGGGACTAATGGACACGTGGGGCAAAGATGCTGCGGTTCATCAATACATTCTATACAAATGCCGTATGTTCCATTATCAATTCTCTGAAGAGCGTCATCGAGGTAACCAAGAAATTTATTTTCGCGTTGAGCCCATAAATAAAGTTTTTCGCGTTCCATTGCATCTGTACCCTGCTCTGCCATATGCAATGAATAAGGAGAATTTTCATTCACGTACTGACCTGTTGTAGTATCCATCATCTGATCTTTTAATGCCTGGAGTTGTTCAATAATTTCATTTCTCTTATCGAGTATAATTTTCTTGAATTCATCTAGCTCTTTCTTAGAATATCCTTGAATTTTTTTTACTTTCTTAGTTGGAGAGATAACTTCAACATGCCTACGCGATTTAGAAATCTTAACAACCTTAACATTTTTTTTAGCCGCTACTTTCGGTTTTGGTTTTATACTTTTTGGCTTAGTAACTTTTTTTGGTTTACTTACCACTTTTTTAGTTGCCTTGCTTTTAGCAGCAGTTTTTTTAATTACTTTTTTTACAGGTTTCTTTGCCATAGGTACCTCCGTTTACAATATTGTTACTTTAGCAACTGCAATCGTACAATCGTAATCGCCAATTTTAAACTCTTGCTTTAGTCCATCAATAAGACTTTCATGTTTAAGAGAATCCGCAAGGACTTCTCTGGAAATATACTCATAAAACTTAGAAACGTAATCAATCATTTTTTGTTCGCCGGTGAATGAAACAACTATGCGATCTACTACATCAAAGCCGGCATCTTTTCTCAAATTTTGAACGCGGTTAACAAATTCACGTGCATAACCTTCGGCAATTAAATCTTCGTTCAGTTCGGTATCAATTGCTACCGTTACTCCTTCTTCACTTTCAACAATCCAGCCTTCAATTTCGTGACTAACAATTTCAACATCTTCACGAGAAATTTTTACGCTTTGACCGTCTATTGAAAGTTCATATTCGCCGGTTTTTTCAAGTGTAAGGACAGCATTTTTATCTAATTCTTTAATAGCATTTGTAAGCTGCTTAACCAGTTTACCGTATTTAGGTCCAACAACCTTAAAATTCGGCTTTGCAGATTTATTCACAATTGCCGAGTCATCTTCGAGAACAATCAATTCTTTGATATTGACTTCTTCCAAAATAACTTCACTCATTTTTTGAAGCGATTCTCTTTTAGATTTATCAACCGCAATCATCATTTTCAAAAGCGGCTGCCTGACCTTCAAATTATTTTTTGCACGGATTGAACGAGTTAAGAATACAACGCGCTGGGCAACATCCATTTTTTCTTCCAGCTCCGGTTCAAAATATGTTGTTGCCGGATAATCAGAAAGATGAACAGATTCATACTTCTCTTTTTTCGTTGCAAGATTTAAATTCTGATATAACTCCTCTGATATAAACGGCGCAAACGGAGAAGTTAATTTCGCAATAGTAACCAAACATTCATACAAAGTTTGATAAGCAGAAAGTTTGCTGTCATTCATTTCAGATTTCCAGAAACGTCTTCTGCTTCTGCGTACATACCAGTTTGACAGCTGATCAATTGTGAAATTAGAAACAAGGCGGGCGGCTTTGGTAACATCATAGTTCGCCATCAGTTCATCGTATTCTTTAACCAATGAATTTAATTTGGAAATGATCCAACGATCAATTTCCTGCCGGTCTTTGTATTCAATAATTTTTTCAGAAAAATCAAATTTGTCTATGTTGGCGTAAAGAACAAAAAAGTTATATGTGTTTACCAAAGTGCCAAAAAATTTTCTTTGTACCTCAACAATTCCCTCTTCATCAAAAAGTGTCGGCTTCCATGGAGGGCTTGTAGTTACAAGATACCACCGGGTTGCATCAACGCCGTATTTGTCAAAAAGAATAAACGGATCAACAGTATTACTGCGGCTCTTTGACATCTTGAGTCCTTGTTTGTCAAGAATCAATTCATTGACAATTAGATTCTTAAAAGCCACCTGGTCGAACAGCATTGTGCCTATTGCGTGAAGTGTATAAAACCATCCGCGTGTTTGATCAATCCCTTCGCAGATAAAATCTGCCGGATAATTTTCCTTAAAGTATTCCTGGTTTTCGAACGGATAATGATATTGAGCAAAAGGCATTGCACCGCTGTCGAACCAAACATCAATTAATTCCGGTGTTCGTTTGAAAATTTTTCCATCACGCTCGAATTTAACATCATCAACAAAAGGTTTGTGAAGATCAATTTCTTCGGCAGGCAAATCTTTTACTGAAATTCTTTTCCCGTCACGTTCAACAAATCCTTCTTTCAATTCCGCAATAGAACCAATAACAAACATACCGCCATCTTCATTCAACCAAATCGGAAGCGGTGTTCCCCAATATCGGTCTCTGGATAATGACCAATCTTTATTTTCTTCGAGCCAATTTCCAAAACGCCCGGAACCAACTTCGGGAGGGCACCAATTGATTGTACCGTTGAGTTCAATCATCCGTTTGGCAACATCTGTTGTACGGATATACCAGCTGTCGCGAGCATAATAAATTAACGGATTGTCACATCGCCAGCAGTGAGGATACGAGTGGAGATAATCATTACCGGCTTTGTAAATAAGATTACGTTCTTTCAGATTACGTATTATATCGGGATCTACGCCTTTTTCTTCGCGGTCTTCAAATTTTATAGTTTTAACAAGACGTCCGGCAAAATCTTTTACTTCGTCTGTAAATCTTCCGCTCTTAGTAACTGGCTGAACAAACGGTAAATTATATTTTTTAGAGACTTCATAGTCATCGGCGCCAAAAGCCGGGGCAATATGGACAACACCGGAACCATCTTCTGTGCTTACAAATTCTCCCGCAATGATATACCAAGCGCGTTTATCAACAGGAACAAATGAATAGAGCGGTTCGTAATCTTTGCCGAGAAGTTCTTCCCCTTTCAGTTTAGCAAGGAGTTCATATTCTTCTTTAATCACCGAAAGCCGTGCTTCAGCAAGATACATAATGCCATGCTTTTCAGTTTTAATTTTTACGTAATCAATTTTGGGACCAACAGCTAATGCAACATTAGAAATTAATGTCCATGGCGTAGTTGTCCATACAAGAATTGACGCGTCTTCATTTTTCAATTTGAATTTTACATAAACGCTTGGATCTTGTACATCGGCATAACCAAGTGCAAGCTCATGAGAAGAAAGAGGAGTTTCGCAATGAGGGCATTGCGGAACAATTTTGAATCCTTTATAGATCAAACCTTTTTTGAAATATTCGGAAAGAGCCCACCAGACAGATTCAATGTAATCGTTTGTGCAAGTGATGTAAGGATCATCTAGATTAATCCAGTAGCCCATTCTTTCGGTAAGAGTGCGCCACCCTTCTTTCATTTCTATATGATGATAAACAAGGTCTTTAGCTTTTTTATTGAATGCACCGACACCATATTTTTCAATATCGGATTTTTGTGCAAAGCCAAGTTCTTTTTCGAGCGCGATTTCAACAGGAAGTCCGTGAGTATCCCAGCCGGCTTTTCTGTGAACTTGAAATCCCTTCAACGTTTTATACCGGCAGACTAAATCTTTAAGAGTTCTTGCCATAACGTGGTGAATTCCGGGGCGTCCGTTTACTGTTGGCGGTCCTTCATAAAATGTAAATGATTTTGATTTTGGACGTGAGCTAATACTTTTTTCAAAAATCTGATTCTTTTCCCAAAATTTGAGAACTTCTTCTTCGATCTTTGGATAATTTATTTTTTCATCAAACTGCTTAAACATTATTTTACTCTGCAAATTGAATTATTGAAATAGTATTTATTCTTCTTCTGATTCATACTTCTTGATTAGTTCTCTTTCTGCTGCAATGAATTCTTTCAGTCTTCTTTCGATTTGATTTTTCCGATCAACCATATCGTTTACGCCTTGCTGCACTTGGTAAATCATTTTATCGGCTTTCAATTTTGCATCCTCAACTAAAAGTTGAGCTTCTTTTTGAGCATTGGTCAATACTCTTTTTGAATCTTCTTCTTTTGATCTTGAAGGAGCGCTTTGTTTCTGCAGAATAATTACTTCAGAAAGCGCCATACCGCAAAACGCCATAGCACCAAGCATAATGTTTCGCAAGATGTAGAGAATCATATTCTCAACCAGCAAATCGCTCAATCCAAAATACCCGCTGAAGAATGAAATTAGCAGAACACTGATAAATGTAGAGGCAACAATTACGGCAAAAACTACTTTGCCGCCGTGATTATACCCGAGTGTTTTGTTTATCAGCCAGCCGCATGCAAAAGAGAAAAGTGAAAGAAGAAACCAAACGGAAAAATTTTGGAAACCCGCTTTGAACAGATCGGTGCTCAAAAAATTGGATGCGAAAATTATTACAGCAAGCAGAGCCGGTGTTGAGTAATATATTTTTTTCTTTTCCATTATAATTTTTTAATTACTTCTTTCATGATTAAAGTCATCTTCGGTTCTGCCTGCATTGCCGTTGCAATTATCTCTTCGACCTTTGCAGGTTTCAATGAATCGGGAAAACATTCGTCGGTAATAATACTCACGCCAAGAACTTTCATACCCATCTGGTTTGCAACAATATTTTCCGGGATTGTTGACATGCCTACTACATCTGCTCCAATAGCGCGTAAAAATCTATACTCAGCTTTTGTTTCAAGATTTGGACCGGGCACTGCAACATAAACTCCTTTCTGAACTTTAACCTTATTCTCAAGTGCAACATCTTCCGCAATTTTGATAAGTTCTAAACTATATGGTTCGCTCATATCAGGAAAGCGCGGACCTAAATGATCTTCGTTTTTTCCGATGAGAGGATTATCTCCGAGCAAATTAATATGATCAACCATCAGCATAATATCTCCGCGCCGGTAAATCGGGTTCATACCTCCGCACGCATTAGATACAATTAATATCTTAACGCCAAGATATTTCATTAAACGAACAGGATAAGTGATTTGCTTCATCGTATATCCTTCGTAATAATGAAACCGTCCCTGCATTGCAACTACATCTTTACCGCCGATCTTTCCGAAAATTAATTTACCGTGATGAGACTCAACAGTAGAAAGCGGAAAGTGAGGAAGTTCCGCATAATCAATTTCATGTTCTACAGAAATTTCATTTACCAATCCGCCAAGTCCGGTGCCTAGTATAATTCCCACTTCATAATTTTTGTTTGTCTTCTTACGAATAACAGCAAGAGTTTCATTAATCATTTCAACAAGATTGCTCATAAAAGTTTCTCCAATATATCATCAACGTTAATTTCAGTTTGATCGTCTTGATCAGTACGTTCTTTTACAACTTCTTTTTTCTTAGGACGAGTTTCGATATTCTGCATATTCATTTCGAGGAAACTCGATTGAGTATCGAGCATTGCTTTCAGCCGGGCAATCAATAATTTTTTTTCTTCCCGCAATCTCAAAACAGAATCACGAATTGAGTTTGCAGTCTCTTTTGCTTTTTCAATTATCTGAAGAGATTTAAGTTCCGCCTCTTTTATCATTAGTGCAGTCTGCTTCTTTGCAGATTCCACCGTCTTACTTGTAGATTCAGTCTGATTCAACATTGCCTGCTGCAAACTTTTTTCGATACGCTTAAATTCTTTTAACTGATCTTCCTGGCGTTCAAGTTCGGCTTTCAATTTTTCGTTTTCGTTTTGAAGAATTTCAAATTCGTCGGATAGTTTTTCGAGAAATGCTTTTACTTCATCACGATCGAAACCGCGGACGGTCCGGTTGAATTCTTGATTCTTAATGCCAAACGGTGTGAACTTCATTTCTTCACTAATTTATTAATAATTTCTAATTGTCTATCTGCTGCCAAAAATTGCTGTCCCTATTCTAATCATAGTCGCGCCTTCTTCAATTGCAATCTGGTAATCGTTAGTCATCCCCATAGATAGTTCCGTTAACATGTAGCCATTATTAGTTAACTTTTCTTTTATTTCTCTTAGTTTGATGAAACAATTCCGAACAACATTTACATCGTCTGTGTACGGCGCCATCGTCATCAATCCGGTCAGATTCAAATTAGAACTTCCCTTACAAAACTCAGCGACTTCAAAAATTTCTTTTTCGTTATCAAGACCGAGTTTAGCAGTCTCGCCGGAAGTCTTTATTTCAAGAAGAATTTTTTGTTTTTTATTAATCTGTTCCGCTTTACGGTTAATTTCGTCGGCTAATTTAATTGAATCTACTGCGTGAATATAATCAGCCGAATTTATTACATATTTTACTTTATTCGTTTGAAGATGACCGATAAAGTGCCATCGGAAATCTTCTTTTATCAACTCAGATTTGTCCCGAAGTTCTTGAGCTTTATTCTCTCCGAGTTCTTTGAGACCGTAGTTAAGAACTTCTTGAATAACTTCAACAGGCTGAGTTTTACTAACCGCAATCAGCTTAATTTCAGAACGATTCCTTCCGCTTTTAAGGCAGATTTCCCCAATCCTATCTTCAAGTTTTTTAAGATTTTCTGAAATCATCGCTAAAAATTAGGGTGAAAATGTATCTTATTGAGTTATAAAAGTCAACGTATTCACATCTCAAATATAACGAAAAAGGGACTAAGCTTTAGTCCCTTTCTCGTAGTTTGCAATATTAGTTTTCAGTTGTAAAGATCAACTGCATCCTGTAGTTGCGCCGCATGTAGTACATTTGAGGCAAGTGCCGTTGCGAACCATTGTCATGCTCTGACATTCAGGGCAGATATCTCCTGTATAACCTCTTTCGCGAGCTTTCATAACACTTTGATGAAGCGTAATGGCTTTGGCTATTTGATCTTTCGAAGTATCAACAAAAGATTTTTCAACTAGATCTTTATGGTTGTCTAATTCAATCATTCTTTCACTAATAACCTCTTCACTTTCAAAATCCGGTTCTACAACGGAGCGGTGATCAATCTTTTTTACTATCTCTGCTTCTTCAACATGAGACAAATCATTTCTTCCAAGATAAGTAACAGCAAGTTCTCTAAAGATGTAGTCAATTACAGAGGTTGCCATTTTAATTCTGCTGTGACCTGAAACTACGCCGCTCGGTTCAAAACGAGTGAAGACAAATGCATCAACAAATTCTTCTAGAGGAACGCCGTGCTGTAAACCTAATGAGATAGAAATTGCAAAACAGTTCAGCAAACTTCTAAAAGCCGCACCTTCTTTGTGCATGTCTATAAATACTTCACCTATTTGACCATTTTCATATTCACCGGTTCTAACGTAAACTGTTTGACCGTTGATTTTAACTTTTTGTGTATAGCCGGTTCTGCGGTCCGGCAATCTTCTTCTCTTAGCGATGTATCTGTGAATAATTCTCTCTGCAATTTTCACAATATCATTTTCTTCTTTCTTCTCCATCAAGTCTTCAACTTCTTCATCCGTCATTGTATTGAGAGGTTGAGAAAGTTTAGAACCGTCACGGTAAAGAGCATTTGCTTTTGTTCCGAGTTTCCATGATTGCAAGTATGCATATTTAATATCTTCAATCGTAGCGTTGTTAGGCAAATTGATTGTTTTAGAGATAGCGCCCGAGATGAATGGTTGCGCGGCAGCCATCATATAAATATGTGCATCTGCTTTGATAAAGCGAGAACCTTTCTTACCGCATTTGTTGGCGCAATCAAAAACAGGATAATGTTCATGTTTTAGGAATGGTGCACCTTCAATTGTCATTGTTCCGCATACATAATCGTTTGCAGAAGCAATTTCTTCTTTTGAAAATCCGAGTTCCGAAAGAACATCAAAATTGAAATCGTTAATTTGTTCATCGGTGAAACCGAGATTACTTTTCAAAAAGCGGTCACCGAGAGTAAATTTATTAAATGCAAAACTCAATTCGAAAACAGCAGGCAGAATTGCTTCAAGCTTGTTGAGTACTTCTTCGTTAAAACCTTTTACCTTCAGCGATTCATGGTTAATGTGCGGGCAACCGATTAATGTTCCTGCGCCTTTTGCGTACTTAATTATTTCCCTGCTTTGATCTTCGTTGTAACCTAATCTCTTAAGCGCGGGTGGAATTGACTGATTAATAATTTTGAAGTAACCGCCGCCGGCAAGTTTTTTAAATTTCACAAGTGCAAAGTCCGGCTCTATCCCAGTTGTATCGCAATCCATTACAAGTCCAATAGTTCCTGTAGGAGCTATTACAGTAACCTGTGCATTCCGGAAACCAAATTTTTCGCCAAGCTCCAACGCAAGATCTGCATCTTCGCGAGCTGCTTTCAATAAATCGGAAGGACAGAATTCCGGATTTATTCCCATCGGATAAATTGATAATCCTTCATACTCTTCTTTAGGCACATTATAAGACGCGCGTTTATGATTACGAATTACACGCAACATTGCTTCTTCATTTTCTTTATAACGCGGGAATGAACCAAGTTCTTTGGACATTTCCGCAGAGGTTGCATAAGAACGCATATGCATTATTCCGGTTAGAGCGCCGCATATTGCGTAAGCTTCTTTACTTTCGTATGAAATACCTTGACGCATCAACAAAGAACCGAGATTTGCGTACCCGAGACCGAGAGTTCTATATTCATAACTTCTTTGTGCAATTTCTTTGCTAGGATACTGAGCCATCAATACACTTATCTCTAAAACGATTGTCCATAATCTTGTTGCATGACGGTATGCTTCTATATCAAATACTTGAGTATCATCGTTATAAAATTTCACAAGATTCAGAGATGCAAGATTACAAGCAGTATCATCGAGAAACATATATTCGCTGCAAGGATTTGAAGCACGTATAGAACCTTCCGCCGGGCAGGTATGCCATTCATTAATAGTTGTGTCGTATTGAAGTCCCGGATCTGCGCTTGACCATGCCGCATAAGCGATATCTTCCCAAAGCTCTTTTGCATTTAAAGACTTAGATGGCTTTGGTGCTCGACCATCTTTTTTTGCTTTTTTCTTTTCTGTTCTCCAATACAAATTCCAACTGCCGTCATTAATCACAGCCTGCATAAAATCATTTGTAACTCGAACAGAGTTGTTTGAATTCTGTCCGGAGACAGTTAGATACGCTTCGGAGTTCCAATCCTCATCATAAACCGGAACTTCAATTGAATGAAAACCGAGCTTAGCAAGTTTGATTACACGGTCAATATAATTTTCCGGAACACTCATCTTGCGCGCTTCAATGATTGCTTTACGCAATCTCAAATTTGTTTTTTTACTGAAGCGGTCGTTTTCCGGATGTTCATCAAAACATGCTTTGATAATATTATTGAGATGAAAATTTAAAATCTTAGAACCGGAAACAAGTGCCGCTACTTTTTGTTCTTCAACAACTTTCCAATTAATAAACTCTTCAATATCCGGATGATCAATATCGAGCGTTACCATTTTAGCCGCTCGGCGGGTTGTTCCGCCGGATTTAATTGCACCTGCTGAACGATCACCAATCTTTAAGAACGACATTAAACCTGAAGATTTTCCTCCGCCGCTTAAAGGTTCGTTAAGGCCGCGCAATTCGGAAAAGTTTGATCCGGTTCCGGAACCATATTTAAATAAACGAGCTTCGCGAACCCATAGGTCCATTATTCCGCCTTCGTTTACCAGATCATCTTTAACGGATTGAATGAAGCATGCATGCGGCTGGGGATGAGTGTATGCATCATCAGAAAAAGTAAGTTTGCCTGTTTGATAATCAACATAATAATGCCCTTGTGACGGTCCATTAATACCGTACGCCCAATTTAATCCTGTATTAAACCACTGAGGAGAATTAGGGGCGGCATATTGAACTGCGAGCATATAAACATGTTCATCATAAAATGCTTTTGCATCTTCTTCGGTATCAAAATATTTTGCTTTCCATCCCCAGTAAGTCCATGTACCTGCAAGACGGTAAAAAACTTGACGTGCATCAGTTTCCGAACCGAACCTTTCTTTCTCGGAAAGTTCTTCTAATTTTTTATCTGCTGCAGATGGCTGAAGCCAAACCGGAACTCCGGCTTCTTCAACTTTTGCTAATAGTTTAGGAACACCTGCTTTGCGAAAATATTTTTGTGCGAGAACATCAGTCGCTACTTGCGACCAATCTTTTGGAACATGCACGTCTTCCATTCTGAATACAATTGAGCCGTCAGGGTTTTTTATTTCCGATGTTCTTTTAACAAACTCAATTGATTCGAGCGGATCTTTATCCGCAGAAGTGAAAAGACGATTTATTTTCATTAATAACTCCGTTCTTAAAAAAGCATTTTAAAAAATTTGTCTATTTTAAAGTTGTAAATGATTTTAGTTTTAGGGGATTTTTTTCGTCCCTTGCCGAGGACGAAACAACATAACCAAAAAAAATTGTTTAAGCAATTAGTTGAATAATATTTTTATAATTACTCAAATGATGTATCACTTGTTCATTTGCAAGTTAATGAAATATTGTAGCAAGTAAATATTGTTTTTTTGTTTTATTTTTTTATATGCGATTTAGATCACAATAATGAGAGGA
>JAKAKD010000080.1 GCA_021824635.1 Bacteroidota bacterium
GAATATTATGACGGCGCAATTCCTTCGGCTAATTCTGTGTTTGCCCATAATCTGTTACGTCTTGCAAGAATTACAACAGAGTCTAAATATGAAAGCTACGCCGATAAAATCTTTAGCTCCGCTTCATTAATGCTCTCCAAAAATCCGCAGGCATTCACACAACTTCTCTGTTCATTTGATTTTGCATGCGGTCCGAGTTATGAAGTTGTTATCGCCGGAAATTTCCATGAGGAGAAAACAAAAAATATATTTAGAAAACTCTCTTTGCCTTTCATACCGAATAAAGTTGTAGTTCTTGTTGATAATGAAGATGCGAATCATCGTCTTTCATTCGATCATTTAGACGGATACACTACTATTAGTTCACAACCAACCATATATGTATGCAAAAACTTTTCTTGTAATACACCCACAACAGATTTGGAAGAAGCGCTTAAACAACTGGCTTAAGATTTTTCCTTTCTTTTCTTAATATTCTTTGTTTCATAATCATATTCTTAATCATAATCTTGATCTGTTTGAAGAATTTGAGCAAGTGCAGGATCAAGAGCACGAGCAAGATCATGAACATGAACTAATGAATTTTCCCTTTTTTCAATTGCCAATTCTCTATTTTTCAGCAGAAAAACTTTTAAAATAATATCCGGAGTAATACAATGCTTCTTCGTCGGTTGGCAATTTGCATTTCATTAATGTTTATTTATTCTTCATCCGCACTCTATTCACAGACAAATAATGACGCAGCTTCTACAATCACTAAAAACGAATTGATGAAAACGGATAGATATCTGGCAAGCAAAGAACTCGGAGGCAGACTTCCGGGAAGTATCGGTTACACAAAAGCAGTAAACTTTATCTCTGGCGAATTAAAAAGAATAGATCTGAAATCAGCTAACGGTAAAAATTATTTCCAAAAATTGAAAGTCGAATACAACGAGATTCTAGCACCGGAACATTTTGCTGTTATTCAAAACGATAAACGGATTAACCACACGATTGGTAAAGATTATGTCTACCGTGGATTCACCGGCGCAGGTAAATTGACCGCACCAGTTGTTTTTTGCGGATACGGATTAGCTCAACCGGATAAGGGTTATGATGATTATGCCGGTATTGATGTAAAAGGAAAAGTGGTAATGGTTTTTAAGTACAATCCTAAATGGAATATTGATGGGAAAGTATTTACAAACGGCAACCCGCGCGAGAAAGCAATAGTTGCGGCTAAACACGGCGCAATTGGAATTCTATTTACATCTTTTCCAAATGATGCTGAACCTCAAAGTCCTATCGGCAGTGTTATCAATGGCGAAGGAGAACAGATGATTAATTTTTCTGAGATTCATATTGATCTTCCGGTTGCCGATGAGTTGATAGACGGAAGTTCCTACACACTTAAAAATTTGCAGACTATAATTGATTCCACCAAAAAACCTCTTTCCGTTTCTCTTACAAACCAGGTTGATCTTGAGGTTCACACCAAATATGAAAAAGAAAAAGAAGTTGTAAATGTAGTCGGCATTTTGGAAGGAAGCGACCCGGTGTTAAAGAACGAATATCTGATAATCGGAGCTCACCTAGATCACGTAGGAAGTCAAGCTGGTAAAATATATTTCCCAGGCGCCAATGATAACGCATCTGGATCTGCGGCACTTCTGCAAATTGCCAGAGCTTTCTCTAAAAGTAATCCAAGACCAAAACGGTCTTTAGCATTTGTCTTTTTCGCAAGCGAAGAGCAAGGATTATACGGTGCAAAATTTTTCGCGAATAATTTGCCTTTCCCAAAAGAAAAAGTAAAAGCAATGATTAACATGGACTGCATTGGTTACGGAGACAGTATTCAAGTCGGCGGAGGTAAAAGCGCGCCGGAACTTTGGAATATCGCAAAAGAAATTGATGATAAGAACGACAAACTCTTAGTCGCGGCAACAGGCAACGGCGGTGGTGCTGACGCGGATCCATTCTTTGAGAAAGGAATTAAGACTTTATACTTTGTAACAACCAACAGTTACAAACATTTGCACATGTTATCGGACAAACCGGAAACTCTGAATCAAAATCTTTTTGAGGCGATAACAAAACTGGCTTATAGAACTGCAGCAGCTATTTGCAATCAGTAGAAAATAAAACAGGCATTGTGAAATCTGCGAGAGCGCGAGAATCAAGAGGTTGTCTCAAAAGTAATGATACAATAAAATAATCTGCGAAAATCAATTTATTCCGCGTCATCCGCGGGCTATTATATAACAAAATATTACTTTTGAGACGGCCTCTTTAGTTTAAAAATCTTTTATTAGTGCAATTTATAAGAATACGAATCTCTACGTTGGCTCCATATTATAATCATTACCCATAAAACCTTCACATCAGTTAAGCTTTATAGACTTTAGCTGAATTGAGATTAAGCGCGTTGAATTTATTACGCGTATCCACAATCAAATTGGAATTTTCTAAAATAAATTTGTAATCGAAAGAATCATGGTCGGTGCTAAGCACAACAACATCATAATTTTTTAAGTTTTCTTTTGTAAGTTCTACAGAACTCATATCAAATTTATATTTCCTGGTGGCGGGAAGTTTAGCTATGTACGGATCGGAGTAATTCACTACAGCATTTTTTAAGATTAGCAGTTCTATCAACTTTAATGATGGAGATTCACGCAGATCATCAATATTCTTTTTGTATGCGGCACCCAGAATTAAAATTCGCGCATCTTTAATTGACTTCTTATTTGAATTCAATATCTCTACAACTCTATTAACAACATAATACGGCTGAAAAGTATTTATCTCTCCGGCAAGTTCAATAAATTTTGTGTTCACATCATATTCGCGCGCCTTCCATGTCAAATAAAATGGATCTATGGGAATGCAATGCCCTCCTAAACCGGGACCAGGATAGAACGCGTTGAATCCGAACGGCTTTGTCTTTGCGGCTTCAATTACTTCCCAAACATCAATTCCCATCCTATCGAACACCATCTTCAATTCATTGACAAGAGCAATATTTACAGATCTATAAATATTTTCCA
>JAKAKD010000076.1:0-1610 GCA_021824635.1 Bacteroidota bacterium
GCTATAAGCGAAAAGTAAACTCTATTCCGTTTGAATATTTTTTTGGTCATTCTAATTTATTGTTATCTGAGATATGCGCCAGTTGTTATCTATCAATTGGAGTGATATAAACACAATTGCGTTGCCCCTAATTCCTTTGTTGTTGTATCTTAAATTTCCCGAAGCGAAAGGAGTTGCTGTATCAGTTACAATATTTGTCAGCTTAAAAGAAATTGTTTGATAGATGCTCAAGAAATCTTTAATGACATAGTAAGATTGATTTGCGCTGTAATATCCGGTTGTCCCGCCGTTAAAACTAAAATAGTTTTTTGCGCTGAAGTAATTTGAAAATTTGTCTACGGCGCCAGTGTTAATTCCTTCTTCGATTCGCATGAAAACTTTTTGTGCTTCCCGGCTTTTAGATTCCTGTGCAAATATATTTTGCCAGCGGGGACTGAATACCAAAAAGATCAAAAAAACAAGCAGATATGTTTTGTGGTGTGGTACCATGTTCAATCAATTATTAACTGTTAGCAAAATAAACCAAAAGAAATAAAAAAGCATACCACCCGGGTATGCTTTTTCAACAAGAAGGTATAATGCATCGAATCTAGTACTTCTTTTCAACTTTAACCGGAATTGATTTTCTAACTTCCGAAGTTTTTCCGCTTTTGAGTTCTCTATTAGCTTCAACAGTCTGATATGCCCAATCGAAAACCATTCTTTCATTTGTAATATTACTGATTCTGACTTTAGCATAATGATTATCCCAGGTCCAGATTACATAAGTATGCCCGACAATAGCAGGCGCATACTTAACATTCTCGCCCTGCTTTAGAGGAATCCATCCGCTGGTTGGCGCATAACTTATATCCCAAATATCTCTTGTAGTACCCATATCTTGAATATCGGAATCGTCCCAAACGTTGATGAAAAACTGTCCGTTATTATTTTCAAAGAAAAAATCTGCTGATTTATCATTGTATGGAAGAACAAGATATTGACTGAAATCATAACCGGCATTATTTGGAAAACGCAGATAGTCGAATACCGCTTGATTTAATCCTTCCGGGCGAGGTGTATCGTAAACTTTATCTTTACTTAGATCGCTTTCATTGCCGTCATAGTCGTAAGCTGTAACTGCATAATAGTATGTTACTCCGTTTTTGGCTCCGTTATCAATGAAAGAATTATTTACTGTACTTCCAATAAGAGTATACTTTCCATCGTAAGCATTAGAGTAATAAACATTATAGCCGGCAACATCATTCTCGGTGTTGTAGTCCCAGAAGATATCAATTCTGTTATCACCGGTAACTGAATAAACATTTTTGGGCGGCGAAGGCGGTGTATAATCGTGATAGCCGTTCACATTATCGCAGCCGTTAAGAAAAATTATTCCGCCGATAAAAGTTAATAATAAAATTCTCTTTAAGGTTTTCATAGCGTCCTCCGCAAAATTCTGTATTATTTAGTTCAATCATAATGCCAAGAAAATTTCTATTACTTTAGATGATAATCTCACTTTTTTGTTCAATTTGACGGAAGATTTTTATGAAAAGCAATGATGGGTACAAAAAAACTGTCAGAGTTGTAGCAATAAATGAACAGCTCTGAACATTTTAGTAAAA
>JAKAKD010000076.1:1710-3020 GCA_021824635.1 Bacteroidota bacterium
CATAATATCGCGCGCAACAATCAGATCTTCTGCAACATTTGGAATTCCTTGCAAACCAAGTGTTGTAGAAATTAATCCTTCATTCATCGCGCCGTCTGCAAGCGTTTCATCTTCGCAATGTTCAATAATCGGAGTTCCAAAATTTTTAGAATATTCAAGCGCATTTCTTAAAACGCCGGCATTCTTAATTGCAACACCATCGTCAGAAAAAGCAACAGCGCCGGCTTCAAATAATTCATACATTGGAGAAAGCGCTTCACCTTTGCGTGCAAGAGTTGCCGAAGCAACAGGATAAACATCAACAAGATGATTTTTTGCTTTTTCTTTAATGAAACGTACAACCTCGGCAGAATCTATATCCGGATTTGTATTAGGCATGCAAGCAACGCCGGTGAATCCGCCAGCAGCGGCAGCATTACTTCCGGTTTCAACAGTCTCTTCATCTTCGCGTCCCGGTTCTCGTAAATGAACGTGCATATCAAAAAATCCGGGTGTACAATATTTGCTATCAAATTCAAAAACTTTGGACGATTTAAAATCTTCTTCTTTCAATCCGCCGATTTTTTTTATCACACCTTCTTCAATCAACAGATCATTCTTTTGATTTAGCTTTTGATCGGGGTTCAGGAGAATAACTTGTTTGAGTATAATTTTCATTTCTCACCTATAAATTAATGCATTGTGCCAAGCAGATATAAAACCGCCATTCTTACGGCAACACCATTTGTAACCTGATCAAGAATTACTTGATACGGTCCGTCTGCAACTTCGGAAGAAATTTCTACACCGCGATTGATTGGTCCGGGATGCAGAATTACAATTTCTTTATTTTGTTTTTCAATCCGTTCTGAAGTAATTCCAAAATATTTGTGATATTCCCTCAGAGATGGAATACGTGTACCGGCATTGCGTTCAAGTTGAATCCTCAGAACATTAAGAACATCATTATTCTGCATGGCTTCATCAATGTTTGTATAAATTTTTACACCGAGCGATTCAATTCCAATCGGAATCATTGTTAACGGTCCGCATACCGAAACAGTTGCACCCATTGTTTTCAGACCAAAAATATTTGAGAGCGCAACGCGGCTGTGTGCAACATCTCCTACTATACATACTTTCAACCCCTCTAACTTACCAAGCCGCTCTCTAATTGAATACATATCCAGCAATCCTTGTGTCGGATGTTCATGCAAACCATCACCGGCATTAATAATATTTGCTTTAGATATTCTTGTAAGATATTGCGGCACTCCGGCAGATTTATGGCGGACAACAATCATATCTACTTTCATTGCTTCTATATTTCT
>JAKAKD010000036.1 GCA_021824635.1 Bacteroidota bacterium
ATTATAAGATAAGATTTTATGCTTTCGCTTTTTCCGTCACTGGGATTTTTGCAAGTGCATTTTCGAGATCATCAATAATATCTTTCACGTTTTCTATTCCAACCGAAAGACGAACTAGTCCTTCTGTAATACCTGCATCTTTACGCGCTTCGGCGCCCATGGATAGATGTGTCATGCTCGCAGGATGTTGAATCAAAGTTTCTACTCCGCCCAAACTAACCGCAAGAGCGCATAACTTAACTGAATTCATTACTACTTCACCCGCTTTGAATCCTCCATTTAACTCAAAAGAGATCATTCCACCGGGTGCGCTATGTTGTTTCAATCCGACTTGATAATTAGGGTGACTTTTCAATCCTGGATAACGGACCCATTTTACTTTCGGATGATTTTCAAGATATTCGGCAACAAGTTGAGAGTTTTCGCAATGTCTCTGCATGCGTACCGATAACGTCTTTAATCCTCTGTGAACAAGGAATGAATTGAATGGATCAATTACGCCCCCAACCTGATTTAACGTTTTTCTCATACTTAAATACATTTCTTCGTCTTTCACAACAATAATTCCGGCAACAACGTCTGCGTGTCCGTTCAAGAATTTTGTCATGCTGTGAAGAATTACATCCGCGCCAAATTTAAATGGCTGCTGAAGAGCCGGACTCATAAAAGTATTATCTACTACAAGCAGTGCGCCCTGTTTATGAGCAATCTTTGATGCTGCTTCTAAGTCTGTTATGGTAATCATGGGATTTGCCGGTGTTTCTACATAAATGACTTTTGTATTCGGCTTCATCGCTTTTTCTATTTCACCGTCAATATCAGTATCTACAAAAGTTGATTCAACACCGAACTTGCTCATAATCGATTGAAGCAGGGTGAGAGTTGGACCGTAAACAGATTTTGAACAAACAACATGGTCGCCTGATTTAAGCAGTGAAATAAAAATAGTACTGATTGCCGCCATTCCGCTTGCGCATCCTAACGCTTTATGCCCGACTTCAAGTTCAGCTACGGCATTTTCCATCGCTTCAACAGTAGGATTTTTCATGCGTGTGTAGATATATCCCTCAGTTTCTCCTTTAAAGAGAGCGGCGCCGTGTTCTGCAGATTCAAATTTGAAAGTTGATGTCTGATAGATTGGCGGAACAACCGGACCAAATCCATAATCGGAAATTCCGGAGTGAACACATTTTGAGTCGAACTGTAAGTTTTTGTTGTGTGACATTTTTATTTTCCTCTTTAGTCGTTCCTAATTTTAATTAAGAACTACGGTTGATGTTTTTATTCTTCCGCGCTTTCATCTTCCGGAATTACACGAGCAATATCTGCGATGTCGTCGCCTTCATTTAAGCGTATCAATCGAACACCTTGTGTGTTTCTTCCCATTACTCGTAGTTCATGAACAGCTTGACGAATCACCATTCCTCCCGTTGTAATGATTACTAGTTCATCGGCATCGTTTACTTCTTTCATCGCAATCAATTTTCCGTTTCTATCCGATGTCTTTACGGTAATAACTCCCTTGCCGCCGCGTTTTGATAATCTGTAATCTTCTATCTCAGAACGTTTGCCGAATCCTTTTTCAGTAACAACCATTAATGTTGTTGCATTGCGGATAACCAACATTCCAATTACAGCATCATTCTTGCCTAATCTTATTCCGCGCACACCGGTTGCTGTGCGTCCCATATTGCGAACATCTTTTTCATTGAAACGAACAGCCATTCCATTTTTTGTACCAATTATAATTTCGTTCTTACCTTCGCTCAATTTTGCTTCGATCAAACGATCATTACCGCTAAGATTAATTGCAATGATTCCGCCTTTGCGGATATTTGAGTAAGCGGAAAGAACCGTCTTTTTGATTGTTCCCTGTTCGGTCGCCATAACAATATATTTATCATCGGTAAATTCTTTTACAGAGACAAATGCCGTAATGTTTTCTTCTTTATCTTTTTCAATGAGATTAAGAATCGATCTTCCTTTTGTAGCGCGTCCGCCTTCCGGAATTTCGTGAACTTTTAGCCAGTAACATTTTCCTTTGTCCGTGAAGAACATAATGTAATGATGTGTTGATGCAACAAACATATGTTCTATAAAATCTTCTTCTCGGGTTCCGGCTCCGGTTACCCCTTTACCGCCGCGTCCCTGTCTGCGGTAGCCGCTCACCGGAAAGCGTTTGATAAATCCCGCATGAGAGATTGTAACAACAACATCTTCTTCTGCTATAATATCTTCTAGCTTGAATTCCTGCAGTTGCATTTCAATTTTGGTTCTCCGCTCATCTGCATATTTTTCTCTAAGAGCAAGAAGTTCTTCTTTAATTATGGACCATCTTTTCTTTTCGTTTGTAAGAATTCCTTTTAATTTTTCGATGAATTTTAAAATTTCTTTGTATTCGTCCTCGATCTTCTCTCTTTCAAGTCCGGTTAAGCGCTGCAATCTCATATCAAGGATAGCTTTCGCTTGAATTTCGGAAAGCTTGAACTTCTTCATCAAATTAGTTTTTGCTGTTTCCGTGTCTCTTGATTTTTTGATTGTCTGAATCACGGCGTCAATATTATCGAGCGCAATTATGTATCCTTCCAAAATATGCGCACGTCTTTCCGCGGCGTCAAGATCAAACTGAGTCCGTTTGATTAACACATCCATTCTGTGGTCGAGGAAGTACTGCATCATCTGTTGAAGCGTTAATACTTTCGGCTGACCGTTTACAAGCGCGAGCATTATCACGCCGAATGTTACCTGCATCTGTGTGTGTTTGAAAAGTTGGTTTAGAGTAACTGCAGGTTGTCCGTCACGTTTCAATTCAATTACAATGCGCATTCCGTCACGGTCTGATTCATCTCGTATGTTTGAGATACCTTCAACTTTTCCTTCACGCACAAGATCTGCCATCTTTTCAATTAAAGAGGCTTTGTTAACTTGATACGGAATTTCCGTGATGATTATATTTTCTCTATCGTTCTTAAGAGTTTCAATATTTGCTTTGGCTCTAATTACAATTCTTCCCCGTCCGGTTAGAAAAGCTTCTCTCACTCCTTCGTAACCGTAGATAATTCCTCCGGTTGGAAAGTCGGGTGCTTTAACAATTTTTATTAATTCTTCGGGAGTTGTTTTCGGTTTGTCAATTATCGCAACAAGTCCGTCAATGATTTCGCCAAGGTTGTGAGGCGGAATATTTGTCGCCATGCCAACTGCAATTCCGCTCGCTCCGTTAATCAATAAGTTTGGAAGATATGAAGGAAGAACCGTGGGTTCTTGTAATGATTCATCAAAGTTAGCAACAAAGCTTACCGTGTTCTTATCAAGGTCGCGGAGCATTTCATCTGCGATTCTTGCAAGACGGGCTTCTGTGTAACGCATAGCTGCCGGCGAATCGCCGTCAACAGAGCCAAAGTTTCCTTGTCCGTCTACCAAAGGATAGCGCAAGGAAAAATCCTGCACCATGCGCACCATTGAATCATAAACAGCTGTATCTCCGTGCGGGTGATACTTACCAAGCACTTCACCCACGATACGGGCGGATTTTTTATACGGCTTATTGTGAGGAACTCCGAGTTCGTGCATGCCGAATAGAACGCGGCGGTGAACAGGTTTTAATCCGTCTCTTACATCAGGCAATGCGCGCGCAACAATTACGCTCATCGCGTAATCGATGTAAGATGATTTCATTTCTTCTTCAAGAGTTACGGGTACTACTTTTTCGAATATTGTTGTCATCAGTATTATATCTGTTTTTATTTATTAAATTTTTTCGTGCTCATGATCTTAATCATAATCTCTTATTTAACTGCAATTAAGATTATGAACAACTTTTTCAAATTATCACAATAACATTTTAGCCAAACCAAAGTAAAAGAGTATAGTACAAATATCTGTCAACGCTAACGTAATTGGTCCGGCCGCAATTTTGGGATCGAGTTTCAGTTTATGCAACAATGCCGGCACACTCAATCCCCACACAGACGCAATTAACTGAACCGCCATAACACTTAAGCCAATTACAAAAGCCGCGGCAATTTCACCTTTCCACGCAATCACGACCAAAGAAACAATTGCGGCACAGCTTAAACCGAGAAGCAGAGCAGTCTGAGTTTCCCGTAAAAAATTTTTTAGATACCACTTCAACGACGGTTGTGAAGTATGCAACGCTTGTATAGTTACCGTCATCGATTGAATGCTTACGCTTTCGCCGAGTCCTAAAACTAAAGTAAAAAAGAACACTATAATTAAACTTTCCGCCAGAGTTGTTTCGAACATTCCCGTTAACAGCGCACAGATTGTTCCGCTTGTAACAGTTGCAAAGAGCCATGGTAATCTTATGCGCCATGCTTTTAACGGCGAAGCATTTTTTACTTCGCTGATTCGAAAACCGATTGTTTCAAAGATTGAATCGTAATTCTGCGTTTCAATTTCACCTTCTTCATCGGAGTCTTTCTCTTCAAGCAACTCATCAGTAAAAAGATTTACGTCAACTATTCCAATAATTTTTCTTTCCGCATCTACAACCGGGAAAGCCAAAAATTTATATGTCGCAAAAAATTCAAGAGCATCGTACACCGTTGAAGTGCTGGGCAGCGCAGCAACACGCTTAACCATTATCTCTTCCAATTTCTGTTCTGCTTTACCTATCAGCAGTCTTCTTGTCGGCAACACGCCCACAAGTTTTTTCTCTTCATCAACAACATAAAAGTAAACTATCCTTTCGCCAACACCTTCTTCTCTAATCTTCTTCAGCGTTTCGTCAACAGTAAGATTTTTATCCAGCGCAGTAAAATCTTTCCGCGCATGTTCCATAACCAATTGACGATATAAATGTTTGTCTTGCATTTTCTATTGTCATTCCGGACGACTCGACAGAGCTCGTCGAAGTCTTGATCCGGAATCCATATTTAGATTCTGGATCGCGTTACGCTTCGCTTCACTTGTCCAGAATGACAAGGAAGCATTATATATCCAGCTTTGCGTACTTAGCGTGTTTTTCTATAAAAGCCCGGCGCGGTTCAACTGCGTCGCCCATAAGCGTTTCAAAAACTTTATCTGCAGCTGCAGCGCTTTCAACATTAACTTGAAGAACTGTTCTGGTTTCCGGGTTCATTGTTGTTGACCATAATTGTTCCGGATTCATTTCGCCCAGACCTTTGTAACGGGAAATAACAATTCCCTTAACCTGTTGTTCACCGCCTTCGGTTTCCTCAATTTCTTCAACTGTAAGTATTTTTTCGTCTTTCCCTGCTCTGAAGCGTTTTAAAATTTTATCTCTCTCTTCTTCATCAAAAGCATAATGTTCTTCTTTTCCTTTTTTGATTTTGTAAAGAGGCGGCTGAGCTATATAAACTTTTCCTGAAGTGATCAGCTCTTTCATGTGTCTGTAAAGAAAAGTTAAAAGTAATGTTCTGATATGGCTTCCGTCAACATCGGCATCTGTCATCAAAATAATTTTTCCGTAGCGTGCTTTTTCGTGATCGAACTCTTCGCCGATACCGGCACCGATCGCAGAAATCATTGCCTGGATTTCAATGTTCTCGAGGATCTTGTTGATCTTTGCTTTCTCAACATTTAAGATTTTTCCTTTGATCGGAAGGATCGCCTGGAATCTTCTGTCGCGTCCCATCTTTGCCGAACCGCCTGCTGAATCGCCTTCTACAATATAAATTTCGCAATGCTCTGGATCGTTGATAGAGCAATCGGCAAGTTTGCCGGGAAGATGCATTGTATCGAGTGCATTTTTTCTTCTTACGAGTTCGCGTGCTTTACGGGCAGCTTCACGAGCTTCAGCAGCGCGCATGCATTTATCAATTATTTTTTTTGCTATCGAACTATTCTCTTCAAGAAATTCCGATAATTTTTCTCCCACAAGAGTTTCAACCGCGGATTTAACTTCTCCGTTTCCAAGCTTTGTTTTTGTCTGTCCTTCGAATTGCGGTTCCATAACCTTAACTGAAATTACAGCAGTTAATCCTTCTTTGAAGTCGTCACCTGTTAACGAAATTTTATTATTGTCTTTGATGAGTCCGTTTTTGTATGCATAGTTATTAAACGTTCTCGTTAGCGCGGTTCTAAATCCAACAAGATGAGTTCCGCCTTCAATAGTGTTGATGTTGTTTACGTACGAGTGAACATTTTCTGAATATGAATCGCTGTACTCAAATGCGATTTCAACCGGAGTGTTGTCTTTTTCTCCTTCAATGTAAACGGGCTTGTGAATCGGGGAGCGGTTTTCATCTAGGTATTTTACAAAGTCTATCAAGCCGCCTTTGAATTTATAAACTTCTTCCTGCCCGTCTGCTTCATCTTTTAATGTCATTGTTACTTCTTTGTTGAGATAAGCAAGTTCTCTCAGCCGTTCGGCGACGGTATCAAAATGAAATTTTGTTGTTTTAAATATTTCTTTATCGGGCATAAACGTAATTTTAGTTCCGTTATTTTCACTCTTGTAAGTTCCGGTTTGTTTTACGCTATACTTAGGAATTCCGCGTCTGTATTCTTGAGTATAAATTTTACCGTCTCTTCTTACTTCAACTATCAGCCATTCCGAAAGCGCATTAACGACAGAAACACCTACACCATGAAGTCCGCCTGAAACTTTATAAGAATTTTTATCAAACTTTCCGCCGGCGTGTAAAACAGTCATAACAACTTCAAGCGCGGATTTTTTTTCTTCGGGATGCATGTCAACCGGAATACCACGCCCGCGGTCTTCAACCGTTACACTTTGATCTTTATGAATAGTAACTACAACTCTATCGTTGTACCCTGCAAGAGCTTCATCAATACTGTTATCCACAACTTCATTTATAAGATGATGAAGTCCGCGTGCGCCAATATCGCCGATATACATTGCGGGTCTTTTGCGTACAGCTTCAAGACCTTTTAAAACGTTAATACTTTTCGCATTGTACTCTTCTGCCGAGCCGCCGTTTGTTTTTCCGTTTTCTTTCGCCATAATTTATCTGTTTTCCTTCTTTACAAAAATCTAATTGATTTGATTATTTGCTGGTTGAAGTGCTTATTTATTTTATCTGCTATTAAATTCTTTTTGAAATTAAGCTCGCTTTTCCAGACAGAATTTTCTACACGCAGAAAGAGAATTTGTTTATCAACTCTAACTGCTTGTGCAATCATTTTCAGTTCAGGAAAAATTTTTTCAAATTCGTCAACTATGTCGTAATTCTTCAGGGATTCCCTCAAATTCGAAAATTCATTTTCGTTTTTAAGGAGGTCGTCTAAAGTTCTAAAACTGCTACGCGTATGCTGCCGTGCCATTGTTAACTTTTATTAATTTATTCTCTGCGTTTATTTTAAATCCCTCGGTTTTAGTAAGATCCGTCATTGTTATAAATGCTTGCCCTATTAAAGAAAGATACTCGCTTATCCTTCCTGCTCTATATGTATCTAATTCACCAAATACATCATCCATTAAAAAAATCGGTGTCTTGCCAAGCTTCTCTTCCATAAAAAAGAATTGTCCAAACCGTAATGCTATTTGAAAAGTTTTATGCTGTCCCTGTGAACCGAACCGTTTTAACTCTAGTCCGTTAATAGAAAAAATAAAATCGTCACGGTGCGGTCCTACAAGATTTGTCCCTCTACGAAGTTCATCTTCGCGCATAAATTCCAGTTCTTCGCGAAATCTTTCGGCTGCGTTTTCTTCTGCTACTTCCGTGAGTGAATCGTAAACTATTAATGGTTCCTCTGCGCTTTCTATTATGTGATTATACGCTTCGTGCAGATAAGAGTTAAATTCTTTTACAAAACGAATTCTGTGTTTAATTATTTCTGTCCCGGTTGTTATAAGCGTCTCTGTCCATGCGTCAAGCTGGCTGAATAAATTTATGTTTCTGGATTCTTTTATTTGTGACAAAAGCGAGGAGCGCTGGCGCAAAGTTTTATTAAATTCCAAAAGCATTTCTAAATAAGAGTGACTTGCTTGAGAAATTACCGAATCAATAAAGCGCCTTCTTTCCGATGGCGCGCCTTGTGTTATTGCGTGGTCGGTTTGAATTAATGTTACTACGGGAAATTTTCCTATTATAGACGACGAGTTAAAGATCGGCTTCTCATCCAAGAAAAAATTTTTTTTATTTTTTTCGGCATCGAAAAAAATACGTGTCTGATTTTCCGTCAAATCAGAAAAAATTCCTTTTGCATCAAAATATTGTTCGCCAAACAAGACTACGTCGCTCTCGCTTGCCAGATTTAAATTTTTAGTAGTACACAAATAATAAATTGCCTCTAAGATGGATGTTTTACCCTGCCCATTTCCACCCACTATAAAATTCAGTTTGTCGGAAAAATTCAGCGAAGTGTTTTTATGCAGCCTGAAGTTTTGCAATTCGATTAGTCTAAGAACCATTTTATGTATTCAAACGTACCGGCATCAAAAGCATCATTAAATCTTGATTATCTTTTTTCTGAACCGGCTCTATCACTACTGCTTTTGTCGGAGAATGAAGTTTAAAAATAATTTCCTCTTCTGTATTCAAATGGCTCAAAACATCATTTACATAAGCTGAGTTAAAACCTATTTCAATCGAGTCTCCTTCATATTCGCAAACAACTTTTTCTTCACCTGATGCACCGATATCTAAATCTTCCGCCGAAATTTCTAATGCGTCTTTTGAAATCGAAAATTTTACTCGGCGTGTGCTGCTTGTCGAAAAAAGCATCATTCTCTTTATTGAATCATGAATGTCTTTGGTGTTGACCTTCATTTGAAATTCATTTTCCAATGGTATAACACTTGCGTAATCCGGATATTTTTGAGCGATGAGACGGGTTATCAATTCAATGTCGTTCAATTTGAATGAAACAAAAGTTTTTGTTAAATGAATTTTTACATCTTTTTCATCCAATATTTTTGATAAGACTGACACCGCTCTTTCCGGTATTACGTATTGCTGGTTAAAAGCTGCTTTAATATTTTTCTTCAGGATATTTACCAGACGGTGACCATCGGTGGTTACGAAACGTAAACCATCATCTGTAAATTCAAAGAGTGTTCCCATCATTGCCGGTCTCATCTCTTCTTTGCTCATTGCAAATGCGCATTTATCAAACGCTTGCCTTAATTCTACTCCATTCACCAAAACTTCATTTATATCTTTTGCGTTTTTATCTGCTTCTACTGCTGGTATTTCCGGAAATTCATCTGCATCCAAATAACTGATCGTATATTTTCCCATATCGGTTACGATATTGATTTTTTTATTCGCCATCAACTTGAAATGAATTGTAGTGTCTTTAAGGGAGCGTACAACATCGTTTAATAAACGTGCAGGTACTACTATTTTTATATTTTCTTCTGCAACTATGTTCAAGGAAGACTTAAGAGAAATTTCAAGATCGGTAGCATAGATGGTTAACTGTCCGTCTTTCACTTCGAATAAAAAGTTTTCTAGAATTGGCATTGGCGTGCGTGCTGGAACTGCCGGAATTATTTTACTAAGAAGTTTTTCTAGTTCTTTACTGTTTACCTTGAATTCCATAATCCGTCTCCATGTTAGGTCAAAAAATATCAAAAATTGATGCAATTTTCAATTTATGTATGAACTTGTTTATCAACATTTCAACAGCTCTATTATTATACTTAAGTAATATTTTTAAAATGAATAATAATAATAAGGAGTGTTGATATGTTAGTAACCGATAGATGTTTCCTTTTTATGCTTGAATGATAATAAATAGTTATATGGAACATGTTAATAACTCATTAACAACTACGACTTATATCCTTACCGGTTGAAAGCAAGATATTGTCAACACCTTTTATACAAGTTATACACTTGATATCAACAAAAAAATTAAGTGACGCTAATTTCAATTTTCGTTTTTAATGAATCTAAAATTTCTTTCATTTTAGGATCTTTCAATGCTAATTCTTCTATGCTCGTTTGAGAATGAATAACTGTCGAGTGGTCTCTTCCCCCAAAATGTAAGCCAATAGTTTTGAGAGAAGATTTGGTTAGCTGTTTAGAAAGATACATAGCTACTTGGCGTGCAAGAACAACTTCTTTTTTACGGTTTTTTTCACGCAGCTTATTTTCTTCAACGCCAAAATATTCGCAGACTACTTTTGTAATAAGTTCAACTGAAATGTTTACTTGCTTATTAGTGGAGACTTCCCGCACAGTCTTTTTTACCAACTCAAAATCTATCTCTTTAGAGTTTAGAGAAGAATTCGCCAAAAGTTTTATTAAGCATCCTTCAAGCTCTCTTATATTGGAAGAGATGTTTTGTGCAATATATTCTACTATTTCTCTGGAAAGATTTATTCCATATACTTCACTTTTGTTCTTTAGGATAGCAACGCGCGTTTCAAAATCCGGCGGTTGAATATCTGCTGATAAACCCCAAGAAAACCGTGATATTAACCGTTCGTTTAAGCCCCTTAAATCTTTTGGTGGCTTATCACTTGACAAGATTACTTGTTTTCCTGATTGGTGTAAAGTATTAAAAATCTGAAAAAATAAATCCTGTGTTTTTTCTTTACCGACGAGAAACTGAATATCGTCTATGATTAATGCGTCCATGCTTTTGTAAAAACCGGAGAACTCATTTAAAGTATTGCTCTGAATAGCTTCAACAAATTCTACAGTGAACGCATCAGAGGAAATATAGATAACTCTTTTGTTTTGATCTTTCTCTAAAATTTTATTTCCTATCGCATGAATTAAGTGAGTCTTTCCAAGACCAACACCGCCGTATATAAATAATGGATTAAAAGAGGTTTGACCTGGACTATCGCCGACAGCCATTGCTGCTGCGCGGGCAAGTTGATTTCCCTCGCCTTTAATAAAATTTTCAAAAGTATAACGCGGATTGAGATAGGTTTCGTAATCACGTTTGATAATTTGAGGTGCTGTGGTGGCGTTACCAATACTAGGCGTTTCTTTTGTTTGTTCTTCTGCGGTTTCTTTCTCTTCATAAATTACATAAACAAGCCTGCCGCTATCGCCAAGAACCTGTGAAACAGTTTTATTGATCAATGTATTGTAATGTTCTTCTATCCACTCGATAAAAAAATTATTAGGGACGTAGATTTTTAAAGTAGAATTTTCCAACTCAAAAGGTTTTATAGGCAAAAACCAAGTGTTGTAAGTTATGAAGGGGACGTTCTCTTTTATAAGACTTAAGCACTCTTTCCACAGATCCTTAGCGTTTTTTTCTAATGGGGGATTCTGAAGATTCAAAGCTGCGTTTTGCATATTATCCACAATACAGAAGATTAAAAAAGGTGTAAAAAACAGATTATTTATTAATTAAAAGCAACCAACCACGAAACTATTCACAAATTATTAACATTAATTGGTGCCCATAAGTCGTTTATATAAAAGCGTTTTCAAGAAAAAACAAATTATGGTGAACATCCCAGCTTAGAGAAAAACTAAAACCATTCGGCCGATTATAAATGTGGAACGTTTCACAAAAACAAGTTATCAACATTTTATTAACAAGACAATTTATTTGCCGTGAAGAGTTGTGAAGATATGTTAAGCATCCCTTTTGTGCAAATTAATTTTACCTAAAAAAAATATTTAAATTATTTTTCTAACCTTTGAAGAGAAGAAAGGTAGAGCTAATTTTGTGCCGACAAAAATTATAAAGCAAAAATTCTATATAGGGTAATGATGAAAAACATATTGGTTGTTTTTACGGGCGGAACTTTTTCTATGAGAATAGATGAAAAGACAAAATCCGCAATTCCATTTTTTAATGGGGACGAATTAGTCAAAATGATTCCTGCGGCAAGAACACTTGCAAAAATTTCTGTTTATGAATTTGGAAATTATCCAGGCCCACACATAACTCCACAATTGATGCTGGAATTGTCAAAAAAAATAGATGAATTTGTTAAAAGAAACAATGTAGACGGTGTAATTATTACTCACGGGACGGATACGCTCGAAGAAACGGCTTATTTTTTGGATTTAACGGTCAAGACAGAAAAACCGATTGTTGTTATAGGCGCAATGAAAACCAGCAGCGAACCTGACTGGGACGGTCCGCGAAACCTTTTGGACGCAATTCATATCTGTAATAATGCCAACAGTCAAGGAATAGGCGTATTAGTCTGTTTAAATGGCGAGATAAATGCAGCCAGCGAAGTAACAAAAACTCATACGGAAGACGTTGAGACTTTTCGTAGTTTGGATTTTGGATCGCTAGGATTTGTTGATAGAGGAAAAGTTATTTATAACAGATTGCCGCGTAAACTTGAAACGATAAAAACAGAAATCATTAACCCGAATGTAGATCTTATAAAAGTTTATGCTGGAATGGATGAAAAGTTTTTTCAATTCTCTGCCGATAGAGGCGTTGATGGAGTGGTTGTAGAAGCAATGGGGGTCGGAAATGTTCCCCCGCCAGCATTTGAAGGAATTAAGTATATAGTAAAAAAAAATATTCCGGTCGTACTGGTATCACGTTGTCCCGCTGGCGAAACCCTTGATATTTATGGCTATCCCGGAGCCGGTAAATGGCTTAAGCAAATGGGAGTGATATTTACCGATTATTTAAATGGGCAAAAGGCGAGAATCAAATTGATGATCTGTTTGGGCTTAACTAGAGACCAAAACGAATTAAGAAAAATGTTTTAGTTGACGATGAGAGATTACAAACCACCGGCACAAAAATCTTTTTGGGAAGCTTTCTCGCCATGGATAGGAACGATAATTTTATTGCCTATAGTTATTTACTATACTCTTAACGAAGGTAAATTTACATTTATTGATTACATTAACCTTCTAATTCATGAAGGCGGGCACGGCGTTTTTAAAATTTTTGGAAAATTTCTTTATACGCTTGGAGGAACGCTAATGCAAATTATAATTCCAAGCATGTTTATAGTTTTCTATTTTATAAAAAAGAAAAAATTTGGAACGCAAATATCTTTAGTATTTCTTGGGGAAAATCTAATTAATATTAGTGTATACGCCGCAGATGCGCGCTCTCAAAAGTTGCCTCTTTTAGGCGGTAATAAAGTTTATCATGATTGGAATTGGCTGTTAAAAGAAACCGGAATACTTGAATATGATTCTTATGTGGGGCATTTCTTTTTTGGTCTTGGGGTTTTGATGTTTATTTACGCTCTTCTAATTCCCTTGTTGATGAAAGAAAATAAATATGTAAACATTCCTCTGGGAATATAAAACAATATCCAGAAAATCATTTATTTCTTCTTATTTGCCACGCCATAAGCCTGCGGAGGTGGAATGTGTCGTTGAAATTTCTGTTAAGGTTTGTAAGAGCAACAAAGTAGCCGAGAACTTTTTCTATGTCGTTTCTATATAAAGCTGAAACCGCCCCTAAATAGTAATAGTTTTCAGTATCAATAGAGCTTATTAAATTTGGGTTATCGCGCAAAATCTTTTCAACTCGTGCACATAAATCTTCCGCCGAAGAATACTCTCCGTTAAGTAAGTAAATTCTGGCAAGTTGTAAATACACGGCGACCCTTGAAACACTTTCCGGCTTTGCCGTTTTAATAAATGCACTCGCTTCATCTTTAATAGAATATAATTTTAAGAAAGTAGTAGCGTTGGTTTTTTCAAGAATTGCCTCGTTGTTGTAGTCTTTTATAATTTCGGCAGAATCCGGAAATAGAGCAATCAACTTTTCGAGCACAGCCGTACTCGAATTTGTTATGCCGAGCTTCTTAAATGATTTTGAGAAAAGAAGATTTGTTTTGTAATCGGTCGGGTATAATTCTCTTAAATATTTTGACAGCCCATATGCAAATCTGTTGTTAACGTTTGTATTTAGATTATATTCTATCGCATTAATAATGTCATCTTTATTTGGATGATTTTCCGCAACAAAATCTTTAATCAATATGCTGTTTGATAAAGTATCAAATTTTTCATCGAAAGAATAAACATACGAAGACGACTTTCCGACATAAAATGACTTTGGTGCAATAAATTCAAGTAAAGGATGGATTTCTGAATTGACCGGGGATTCGGCGGACATGGCAAAAAACCCTCTAGGAGACGACAGTTGGCAAGAGAGGAAAGTAAAAAGGTTTGATATTCCAATCCTCTCAAAATCTTTACGGATTTCCGGAACAATAAATTTGTTCTGAAGGAGAGCCGCGTTAAAAACCGGTTTATTTTTATAACCTACAAGAATTATATCGTTAGCAACAGAGTTCCATAATTGAGCGTCAGGAAACACCGAAGAAAAAGTATTTAACACAAGCCGGACGACCTCGTCATTTGCTTCGTAAAGATGAAACCACTGAACCATGATGCCCTTCGAATCAAGTGAAGACGAGCATTTTTCAAAATACTCTTTAGAAAAAAGATTTCCTATTCCAGCTATCCAAGGATTTGAAGGCTCCGATATTATCACATCATATTTTTGAGAGGATAAATTTAAAAGCGTAAGCGCGTCTTCGTTAACCAATTTTAAACGCGGGTCTTTTGTGCAACTCAAATTTTCTTTTTCAAAAAAACTAGACGCATGAATTACTTCTTTAGATATTTCTGCACAAGTTACATTTTTAACGGGGTGCGTAAGCACTGAACCGATTGTAGTTCCACTGCCAAACCCAACGACAAAAACATTCTTCGGGTTTGAATGAAGCATCATAGGAATTTGTCCCAACAAAATCTGAGTTGGCATATCAACGTAAGTGCTGGCGTCGGGCTTGCCGTTAATAATCAAACTTTTATTGTTCGGATTAGTTTTTGATTGCACAACCGCTACCGTAGCAGTAGTCCCTTCCTCATAAAAAACAATATTCTCGTTGTTGAGGGTTTTGGAGAATTCCTTAAAAGAAGCAGGAGGAGTTTCATCGAAGGATTTAAAAACACCTTTGATCATTACAGCCTCGTTCCAAGAAGGAAAGAGAATTAAATAAAAGAGAAACGACACAACACAAAAAACAGTTGCGCCAATTTTTTCTAACTGCGAAAAAGATTTATAACTCAACAAAAGAATAATTGCCGCAAGCAGATTTAATGCAATTCCGATTTCGAACGACCCCTTTATACCGAAATATGGAATGAATACAATACCGGTTAATATAACGCCCATCACCGTTCCCAGCGTGTTTACAGAGAAAACTCTTCCCACTGAAAAACCAATTTTTTTATTCGACCCCGAAATAATTTCAGAAGCAATCGGCAAAGACATTCCCATAAATAAAGTTGGAAGAACCATCATCACAAAACAGATGATGAATTCAACAACAAGAAAAATTTCAAAAGATTGCGGTGACTTAGAGAAGATCGCGGAAACTTGCCATAGGAAATACGGAAGACGTTCGTAAAACAAAAGTACAATCATTGTCGAAACAGCAAT
>JAKAKD010000014.1:0-10993 GCA_021824635.1 Bacteroidota bacterium
TCCAACAGCGGCGCATCGGATTTCGAAAAACAAAAACTTGATAATGGAAAATTTCTTTATCAGCATGTAATAGAAAAAGTGAATGAATGGAACCAAAATCAAAATTGCGGCTTAGTCTTTGGTGCAACAAAAATTGATGAGCTAAAAAATAATATTGAGTCTTTTAGGCAGATGCCTATACTTTTACCCGGAGTAGGAACTCAGGGCGGAAGTCTGGAAGATGTTACTAGAACTTTTTTCTTACACAAGAATATGAACTTCATAATTAATATCAGCCGTGCTCTTATCTACTCTGATAACACAGAAAATTTCGGGATTGCTATAAGCAAAACAATTAAACAGTACAATTCCACTTTACATTCAATTCTGGCAGCAGACAAATAAATTGGAATATATGTTATAGCATTTAGTATGCTATTGTATTAAATTTATTCAGAATTATGAGCCACTTTTCTTCGATTCACTTTGTTAATTATTTCTTATAACTAAGATGAACGATAAAAATTCAAAAATTCATGAAAGCACTTTATACGAAATTTGGAAAAGACAGAGCTACAAGCATCCTCTTAAAACTAACTCCGGCGAAGAGATAACTATTCTTGATGTAGGCGTTCACAATCAGGAAACAGGCGGACCCGATTTCAAGAATGCACGAATAAGAATTGGAAACTTCACTTATATCGGTGATATTGAAATTGACAGCAATTACTCTGACTGGAAAACTCACGGTCACAACATAGACAGCAAATACACCAAAGTTATTTTGCATGCTTCGTTATTCAATACGAGTAATTACAGTTATGTTTATACACGCGAAGGAAGAAAAGTCCCGTCAATATGTCTTTCCGATTTTGTTGAAAACGAAAATCTTGAAAAGATTAAAAAGGAAGTAGACGAGAATGACGAGTATTCAGATTCAAGTATTAAATGCGCGGCTAACGTGGCTCAAGTTAGCCCGGACATTATAGAAAAATATCTTCAGCAGCTTGGGGCAGTCCGCTTTGAAAAAAAATGTAAGAAGGTTTTTAACCGCCTTAAAGAATTGCAATTCATCAAAGAACTTAAGATCAACGAACCGGTAATATCTTACGATCTTACAGCTCAATTTCACGAAAGAAATTTTAATCATTCGGATTTTTCATCAAAAGAAATTTGGCAGCAGCTTTTTTACGAATTGATCTTTGAAGCTCTTGGCTATTCAAAAAATAAATCTCAGATGGTAAATCTTGCGCAAGCGGCTAATATTAATTTTTTGAGCAAAATTGAAACCGATGGCGTTCTTGTAGAGAAATACGAAGCGGCATTTTTATTTATCTGTGGTTTAGCACATGACACAAACAGCGTTACTGAAGAAGTATCAAAAAAATACCTTGAAAGAATTTCCTACCACTGGAACTCGATTCGCCCCTTTTATGACGGGAAATATTTTGATGAGACTCAATGGCACTTTTTTAGAATGCGTCCTCAAAATTTTCCTACGGTGCGCATTGCCGGCGGTGCTAGGTTAGTAAAAGAACTTTTGCATAAAAATATGATCTCGATTATTGCAAAAAAGATAAATGAGATTTACAACTTACCGGTGCTAATTAATTCTCTCCGTTCTTTTTTTGTTGTCAAATCTGACGGTTTTTGGAAAAACCACTATGTGTTAGATCAAAAATCTAACGGTGAAATAAAATACTTTATTGGAGTCGCACGTGCAGATGAGATTGTTGTGAATGTAGTTTTACCGTTCTTCTCGGTTTACTTTGATATATTTGGCAACCAAGCGCTCTCAAAAAAAATTATAAAGCTATATAGTATTTATGAGCAGCGTTCGGAAAATCAAATTATTACGGATATGGCGCAGTCATTGAATATGAATGATCACATACAAAAAACAATTTATGCGCAAGGTATGATAGAACTTTTCAGAAATAATTGTTCCAGGAATAGATGTTTGGAATGTGAAATAGGTAAAGTAATTTTTAATTAGTACTGCCTCCAAATTTGGCAATTTCGTCCCTCAACTTAGCCGCTCTTTCATAATCTTCTTTATCTATTGCTTCACGCAGCTGATCTTGAAGTTGTGCAAGTTTTGTCTCAGATAAATTCTTTTTTGCGGGCTTAAACTCAGTGTCTTTCTCGTCAATATCATTACTGAATGGTTCATCGGAATCTTCACTTGAAGGCACAAAAGACGCAATCTTCATTACATCTTCCGAAACGAAAAGCGGGCTTCCGGTTCTAACGGCAAGGGCAATCGCATCGCTCGGGCGGGAATCAACTTCGTTCGTCATTGAAGAAATCTCTAATTTTATCTTAGCATAGAAAGTGTTTTCTTTCAATTCATCTATAATAATTTCTGAAATTGTTCCGCCAAGATTATCAATTATATTTTTTAGCAGGTCATGTGTAAGAGGGCGGGGCGGTTTAATCCCTTCCATCTCAAGGGCAATTGATTGCGCTTCAAACTGTCCTATAATAATTGGCAAGCGGCGTACGCCGTAAATTTCTTTCAGCAATAATGCATAAGCGCCGCCCGCCGATGGACTTGCGGATAAACCTAATATCTCAACTTGAACTTTGTGCACAAAATCCTTCTATGATTTAATTTTCTTAATCTCTTCAATCATTGCCGGAACTACTTCAAATAAATCTCCAACAATTCCGTAATCTGCAATTTGGAAAATCGGTGCATCCTTATCTTTATTTACTGCAACAATATATTTTGAAGAACGCATACCGGCTAGGTGCTGAATAGCGCCTGAAATACCAAGAGCAATATATAATGTAGGTGATACAGTCTTTCCGGTCTGACCAACTTGTTCGCCATGAGGTCTCCAGCCGGCATCCACAACAGCGCGTGATGCACCGGTAGCAGCTCCTAGTATTTGTGAAAGTTCTTCAACAAGATGAAAATGTTCCGGTCCCTTCATACCGCGCCCGCCTGAAACAATAATATCTGCTTCGGCAACATCTAGTTTACCTTCCGCTTTTTTAATCTCAGTAACTCGAACATTCAAATTAGGATCGTCAACATTCACAACAGTTAAATCCGCTTTTGCATCTGAAGGAACACCCGGATTAAAAACGTTGGGGCGTAAAGCAAAAACTTTTTTAGGTGAAGTGATTTTTACATCAACTAATGCCTTCCCAGCAAATACCGGACGAGTTGCAATGATATCATTGCTATCAGCATTAAGTGCAACACAATCAATTGCAAGCCCAGCATCAAGCTTTGCAGAGACCCGCGGAGCGAGGTCTTTACCCATTGACGTCGCTCCAAAAAATAGAATATCAAAACCATTTTCATTTACGAATTTTGTTATTATTTCTGCGTAAGCACTAGGAGAGTAGTTAGCCAGATCTGAGTTTTTAAAGTGTGTCACTTTGGCAACGCCATATGAACCGACTTTCTCCAATTCTTCAATTTCGTTTCCAATGGCTACTGCTTCAACTGTTCCTGAAAGTTTTACTGCGAGATCAGCAGCTGTTTTTGCAGCTTCGAATGAAGGTTTTTTTATAAGACCATTTCTTTGTTCGATAAAAACTAAAATTTTATTTGCCATTTTTAACCTCAGATTACTTTAGCTTCTTCTCTAAGAAGGCGAATTAGTTCTGGAACCGCACTTGAATCTGTGCCTATAATTTTCCCGGCTTGTTTTGATGCCGGCTTTTTCATCGAAATAACTTCTACATAATTTGTAGCTGCGGCCGGTACCTTTTCTATAATCTCTTTTTTCTTTGCAGCCATGATACCTTTCAGAGAAGCGTAACGCGGTTCATTCAATCCTTTTTGTGCAGTGATTACAGCCGGAAGATTTGTCTCAACAACTTCTTTACCGCCTTCAATCTCTCTTTCGCAAATTATTTTATTCCCATCAAGTGTAAAACTCACCGCTACCGAAATACAATTATATCCAAGTAGTTCAGCAGTAAGTTGTCCGACGACTGAGTTATCAAAATCCACAGATTGTTTCCCGAAGAATACAAGCTCGGCTCCTTGCGCATTTATCTCCTCAGCAAGAGCCTTTGAAACAGAGAGAGAATCACGGTAACCGCTCTCTTTTAAAAGGACTGCATTATCAATTCCCATGGCAAGTGCTTTGCGTAATGTTTCCTTATTCGCGTCACCGCCTAAACTAATTGCAACGGTCTCGCCGCCAAATTTTTCTTTTGACTTCAGCGCTTCCTCAATTGCAAATTCATCATAAGGATTTACAACATACGTAACTCCGGCTGGATCAATACTTATACCGTCACTTCCGATATTGATTTTTGCTGCAGTATCCGGAACATGACTAACGCAAACGGCAATTTTCATTTATCCTCCATAAAAATTTTTAATTATAGGCCGAACATCAGTTCTATTACAACGGCAAATATAATTAAAATTTATTTTTGCCAAGCAATTTTATAAATTAGAATACAATAGATAAAGATTATGAGCCAAGAAAAACCAACGGGAATAGAAGAACCGGTTATTGACGAGGAAGTTAATATTGCTCTTCCTTATAAAGTGGTTCTTTTTAATGATGAATGGCATTCATTTGATGATGTTATCAATCAAATTATCAAAGCCGTTCGCTGCAGTTATGAAATAGCCCGCGGTTTTGCTTTTGAAGCTCATATTAAAGGGAAGTCTGTTGTATTTAACGGCGAATTAAATTCTTGTCTTAAAGTCAGTTCTGTCCTCGAAGAAATTTCTTTACATACTCAGATTGTATCATAGTATCATCATAATCATGCTCTTGTTCATGTTCGTGCTCAGGCATTTCAAAAACGATCAAGATTATGAACAAGATCATGAGCATGAACATTTTCCTTCTATTCCGTTAATCTATTTCCGGCAAATTTTAGTTATATTTGAGTTGAAATTGTTCACTCTAACTTTTGAGATAAAAAATGCAAATAGGTCTTGTAGGACTTCAATATTCGGGGAAAACAACTCTTTTCAAAACAATTTCTGACAACGGCACACATGGATCACAAACACAAAAAGAAGAAGCATCTATAGAAGTAGTCAAAGTTCCAGATGAACGGCTGAATGAGCTTTCCAAAATTTTTAATCCGAAAAAACAAGTTAATGCTACAATAGAGGTGTTCGATTTACCTGGACTCAAAATGTCCGAAGATAATAAAGTGAAAATCACTTCTACTTTTTTGAGCGGTGTGCGGAACAACGATTCGCTGTTCTATGTAATCCGCGGTTTTAAGGATGATTCCGTTGCGCATCCAATGGATTCTGTTAATCCATTACGCGATATAGAATTTCTTGAAGTTGAGTTTCTTCTCTCCGACCTGGCGTTTTTAGAATCAAGGTTAGAAAAACTGAAAAGAGACGTTCTTAAATCGAAAGATGAAAAATTGAAACGGGAACTTCCTGTTATTGAAAAATGTCTTGCTCACTGCGAAAAGGAGATGCCTCTGAGAACTCTTCAACTTGACGAGAACGAAACTAAATTGTTGTCGGGTTATCAGCTGCTTACAATAAAACAGCTTGCCATTGCAATTAATTACGATGAAAACTCGATAGCTAATGTTGATACTGAAATTGCACAACTTAAATCAAAACTTGATAAAGCTCATGCTGCCATAATTCCATTCTTCGCCAAAATTGAATTAGAACTTTCTCAAATGAATGATGAAGACCGTGCTGCATTTATGAGTGATTATGGTATCAAAGAATCTGCTCTGAGTAAAATTTTACGTACATCTTACGAAATGCTCGGACTTCAATCTTTCTTTACGGTTGGTGAAGACGAATGCCGTGCCTGGACAATTAAGAAAAATTACACAGCACAACAAGCGGCCGGAGTTATACATACAGATTTTTTTAATCGTTTCATACGAGCCGAAGTTGTGCATTACGAAGATTTTTTGAAACACGGTTCTTTCAATAAATGTAAAGAAGCCGGCGCTTGGCGTCTTGAGGGTAAAGATTATATTGTAAAAGATGGCGATATTCTCAACATCCGTCATAGCTAAATTTTTTTTCTGTCATTTTAGGAATCAGCATTTCTAAATATTTAATGGAGAACAAATGTCAGCATCAGCAATAGAAGGTTTAACACCGTCAATATTATGGAAAAGATTTTACGAAATCAGTCAAGTTCCCAGACCGTCTAAAAGCGAAGAGAGAATACGTTTATATCTTCGAAACTTTGCCGGGCAAAATAATTTATCCATGAAAGAAGATGAAGCCGGGAATATTGTTATTTTGATTCCCCCTAAACCCGGATTTGAAAAAACTCCAACTGTGGTTCTGCAAAGCCATGTTGATATGGTATGCGAAAAAAATAAAGAGACAGTTCATGATTTTCTAAATGATCCATTAAAACTTATACGGGACGGAGAATGGATAAAAGCCGATGGAACTACACTCGGAGCCGATAACGGTATTGGAGCCGCAGCAGCGCTTGCATTGATTAATGATGATGATTTTGAGCATGGTCCACTTGAATTGCTATTTACAATTGATGAAGAAACCGGTCTTACAGGTGTTAACAATTTGCAAAAAAAATTCATTACCGGAAAAACTTTATTGAATCTTGATACTGAAGAAGACGGCGCTTTTTATGTAGGATGTGCCGGAGGAATGGATACTGTAGGAACATATAAAATTGAATATGATAAAATTGTAGATGGTTATCACCCGTTCTTACTTGCTATTTCGGGTTTGTTAGGCGGACATTCTGGAATTAATATCGCAGATCGAAGAGCCAACGCAATTAAACTTTTTGGAATTCTTTTAGACCGTCTCTCAGAATTTAATTATCAGCTTGCTTTAATAAGCGGCGGTTCTAAAAGAAATGCTATCCCTCGTGAAGCCGAAGCTCTTATTTTTATGAATCCGGATCTTGAATCGAAGGTTAGAGAAATAATTAATGAGTTTTCTCTTGAATCAATCATCGAATTCAAAAATATCGAAGGTGATATAAAGATTACTTTCGAGGGGAAAGATATTTCAACAACAGATATCAAAAATGTTTATACGAAATCTTTCAAAGAGAAAATAATCAATGTCATTCTTTCTATGCCTCATGGCGTTATTGGAATGAGTCCCGAAATCCCGGAATTGGTTGAAACATCTACAAATCTGGCAACTATTGTCTGCGAAGGAGATGAAATCAAAATTGGAACAAGTCAAAGAAGCTCTGTCGAAATCTTCAAAAAAAATATTGCACGAGCCGTACGTGCTGTTTTTGAATTGAGCGGTGCAGAAGTAAAAGTCGGAGATGGATACCCGGGCTGGCAGCCAAATATGGATTCAAAAATTCTAAAACTCTCAAAAGAAGTTTATAAAAAAATGTTTTCCAAAACACCGGAAGTAAAAGCTGTTCATGCTGGTTTAGAGTGCGGTATTCTTGCCGATAAATACCCCGGAATAGATATGGTTTCATTCGGACCAACAATTGAAGGAGCTCATTCACCTGACGAACGTGTCAAAATTCCCGATGTTGAAAAATTTTACCGCTTGCTTAAAAGTATCTTATCAGAGATTGCAAGAGAGAAATAAATTGAACTGTTGTGAAATTAACCGGCTGTTTTCTGGAATTGATTTCCATCAACAACACATAGATAAAAAATGAAAAAAGAACTTAAACTTTATGATGTGCCTAGAATTAATTCCATCCAAGAGATGGTTCTCAATTCGGCAAAAAGTTTCGGACCGAAACTAGCGCTGGAAGATTTAAACGATACTCCGATTAATAAAATTACGTTTCGGGAATTGCAAGAGAATATTCTAAAATTTGGTTCTGCTCTTAAAGAACTGGGATTAAAAGAACGGGCACACATTGCCGTAATCGGTGAGAACCGGGTTCAATGGGCGATTGCTTTTTTAACTTCTATGTCATTCAATTATGTAGCTGTTCCCATAGATAAAAATCTAACTAAGAATGAAATACAAAATATCATTCATGAATCTGATGCCGAAGCAATAATTTTTTCTGGCAGCTATTCCAGTATGATGGCTGAAGGAAGAAATTTTTTGAAAGCGCTCAAGTACTATATCTGTATGGATGAAACCGGCGAGGATAAAGAATTTTACAAAATGGCAGACTTAATCAGAAATGCTAAACCAATTCATACAGAAAATCTGCCAGTGATTAATCCGGATGATCTTGCTGAAATTATTTTTACATCGGGTTCTCTTGGACGGGCAAAGGGGGTTATGCTTTCACAAAAAAACCTTTCTGCCAATTTGATGGATATGGTCAGCATGGTTAAAATTGATAACCACGACAGATTTCTTTCAGTACTGCCGATGCATCATACTTATGAATGTACGTGCGGAATGCTTTGTCCGCTTTATACAGGCGCGTCGGTTCATTTTGCGAGATCATTAAAAACCGTTGTTGACGATTTGCAAAAAGTTAAAGCCACAATTCTTTTAGGTGTTCCTCTGTTGTACGATAAAATGTTTAAGCGTGTTATGAAAGGTATTAGAGATGATAAAGTGAAATCTGTTATTGTTCCGCCTCTTGTCAAGTTGACTAATCTTTTCTCGTTGGTAGGTTTGAAAGATGTAAAGAAAAAAATTTTTCACGAGCTTCACGAAAAATTTGGAGGATCAGTCAGATTGTTTATCGCGGGCGGAGCCGCACCAGATCCGTTGGTAGCAAAAGGATTGAGGGAATTTGGTTTCGGTTTTATTCAAGGTTATGGATTGACCGAAACGTCTCCTATTCTTGCTTTGAACAGAACGGATGCGTTTAAAGATGATGCTGCCGGATTGCCTCTTCCGCATGTTCAAATAAAAATTAATAATCCTGATGAAAAAGGAAGAGGAGAGATTTGGACAAAAGCACCAAATGTTATGCTCGGCTATTATAAGAATGAAAAAGCAACTGAAAATACTTTTGAAAGTGGGTGGTTAAAAACCGGAGATATTGGTTTCATTGACGAAGATGGTTTCTTACATATCAACGGACGGATGAAAAATGTAATAATTTCAAAAAGCGGCAAAAATGTTTTCCCTGAAGAGATTGAGGATATTCTGAACAGAAGTCCTTTCATTCTTGAATGCCTCGTTCTAGGTGAAGAAGATCCAAAGCAGGGAGAAATTATTTCTGCTCAAATTGTTGTTGATGCAGAAGCATTTATAGAATTAGCTGAAAACAATCAAATCCAGATTAATGAGGAACTTTTACAGAGTACCATTGCCGGAGAAGTGGAAAAGGCGAACAAACAACTTGCTTCCCACAAACAGATTAAAAAGTTTACCATTCGAGAAAATGAGTTTGAGAAGACAACAACTCAAAAGATTAAAAGATTCTTAGTGAAAAATGATAATTGATAACTATGCTTTACAACTTGCGGAAGGGAAATCTTAACATCGTCATTGTTTTTAAAAATGCCGTAGGATTAATTAAATGCCAGGGTTATTACTCTGGCTTTTTTTATGGAATATAACAATGCTATTCGAAACTTTAGAAGCTATGGTAGAAAAAGTACATTGCAAATTTAAGTGGATATCCTTAATGTTAATCAAAAATTTGAAATAAGAAGTAGGGGCGGCTATGAAATTTCAAAAACCATTTAATTACTTATCCCTTTTTGCTTTACTTCCTTCCTTACTTTATCTAAATGGTTGCAGAGATCTTGTACCGGAGAGCAAATTACTAGATCTTTATACCTCTCCTAAGATCAAAGAATATAATATTCGCAAGGTTGCATTATTGCCAATGGCACAAGATGATACTACCGATAGCGGTACTTATTATTCAACAAATCATTTTTTCAATGAGTTACAAAAAAATTATTCCGATATAAAATTTGTTGTCCCGGATCTCAATGAATCGAATGGATATGATACTCTAATTCCAAATTTTATAGAATCAATAGAAAAATTAAAAAGACTTGACCTAAAAAGTTTTTTCAATACTGATATTGGCGCTTCTGTTGATGAAGAAAATCCGGACGCAATAATAATTGGAAAAATTGATAGGACAATTCCGAAATCCGGATTTATCAGGCGCTATTATGCCAATGTAGTTTCCTGTGAATTCAGGTATTACCTGATTTCTTTGGTTGATGGAAGAGTTTTATGGAAAGCAGATGTTTTAGGTGAAGAAGGATATTATTTATCTCAGATTATAGATTTGTTCCCGCCTCTTGATCTTGCGCTTTCAAACGGAATTGACAAAATCATCACTAACTTGCCATTTAATAAAAGCAGTGAACAGTCTGAAACATTAGAAAAATAAAATGGCTGGAAGCAAATATTTTTGTTGTAAAGAAGATCTGCTTGTTTTTCTTTGTAGGATTGTCAAATCGTTTTTTGAAATTGATTCAAAAGCAAAAAAGTCCAAAATTTTAACGAAATCGGACTTTTTTGAGGTGCCGCTTGTCCGGCTTTAGAGGGAGTCGGATTCGCCCCGAAACAAAGTTTCGGGGTTGCAAACCTTCCCTTTATGTAATAACAAATTTTTCTTTTTTACTTTTAATCTGTTTTTCTCTCTTCATTGCGTCAGATTTTAAAACAAACTCTTCAGTATAGATTACTTCTAATGGGATTCGATTCTTGGTTGATTTCACTTTTCCAGAGTTATGTTCGGTAAGTCGTCGTTGTAGATTATCTGTAAAACCGATATATCGTTTATTGTCTTTATTACTAAGAAGGATGTAAACGGTGTACATTTGAATGAGGAAAAATATTTGAGGTGCCGGTCGGATTCGAACCGACGAATAAAGGTTTTGCAGACCTTCCCCTTAAGCCACTTGGGTACAGCACCGTAAAATCAATTGCGAATTGATAATTAATAATTATCAATTCATTACCATAATAAATTAGAACAAAGAAAAAAAAACCGGCTTAGCCGGAATGGTGGAGCGGGAAACGGGACTCGAACCCGCGACATCAACCTTGGCAAGGTTGCGCTCTACCAACTGAGCTATTCCCGCATTCAAAATTTGTAGAACAAAAATATATTTTTTCTTATCAGAACCCGCGACATCAATCCCGACAAGTCGGGATTGCGCTCTACCAACTGAGCTATTCCCGCAT
>JAKAKD010000014.1:11093-15113 GCA_021824635.1 Bacteroidota bacterium
CTCTACCAACTGAGCTATTCCCGCATTCAAAATTTGTAGAACAAAAATATATTTTTTCTTATCAGAACCCGCGACATCAATCCCGACAAGTCGGGATTGCGCTCTACCAACTGAGCTATTCCCGCATTCAAAATTTGTAGAACAAAAATATATTTTTTCTTATCAGAACCCGCGACATCAATCCCGACAAGTCGGGATTGCGCTCTACCAACTGAGCTATTCCCGCATATCAAAATCTTAAGAACAATTTTTACGTGCCAAATATAATATTGTTGTTAATGCCAATCAACTTTGATTGAGAAAAATTTTTAAAATCGTTCCAATCGGAGATCTAACACATTTTTGTTGGGGAAAAGGGGCGTTGTAATGTTCACTTCTATTTTAATGAAAAGATTGTCAGCTAAGTTTTTATCTTTGCGGTGCTAATAATAAATCATATACGGAAATGTTCGAAAGAGAAAGAGAAGAACTAGTCGAGATTCTTAAAAATAAAGGGATCACCAATAAGCGTGTGCTGGAAGCCTTTCTAAAAGTTGAGAGACATTTATTTCTCCCCGATATAATGAAACAGCATGCTTATAAAGATGTTGCTTTGCCAATCGGTTTGGGGCAAACAATTTCTCAGCCGTACACTGTTGCTTACATGACACAAGCTCTCGATCCGCAGCCGCAGCAAAAGATTTTAGAGATTGGTACAGGTTCCGGATATCAAGCTGCCATCCTTTCTCAAATGGGTGCCCGTGTATTTACCATTGAACGTCACCACGATCTTTATAATTCAGCAATGAAAATTTTTGATAAAATGAATCTGAGAATTGCGGCACGTTGCAGCGATGGAACTCTCGGCTGGCAAGAATTTTCTCCTTATGATGGAATTATAGTCACTGCAGGTGGTCCGTCTGTACCGGTGAATTTGAAAAAACAACTTGCAGATAACGGTAGATTAGTAATCCCTATTGGTGATAAAAAAATCCAATCGCTTCAAATTATCACTAAAATTTCGTCAGATGAATTCCTGACCCGCGAAGTTCCGTATTTTGCTTTTGTACCGCTCATAGGTAGAGAGGGATGGAAAGAAAAGTAATCGTCATAGTAGGTCCAACGTGTTCGGGAAAAACTAAAGTTGGAATTTCTCTTGCCAGGAATTTGCAAACGGAAATTATCTCTGCCGATAGCCGCCAGATTTATAAATATTTAGATATTGGCACAGCAAAACCAGCCACCGATGAACTCGCGAAAGTTAAACATCATCTAATTGATTGTTTTGATCTTTATGAAGATTATAATGTTAGTAGATTCGAAACTGATTCTTTGGAAATAATTAATGAACTATTGTCTCAAAACAAAATCCCTATAGTTGTTGGAGGTTCTGGACTGTACATCAAAGCATTGACTGAGGGAATATTTAATACTGTTGATGTTGATGAAGATTACCGCTATGAACTGAAGGTTAAACGAGAAAAGTTTGGCAATCAATTTTTATATGATGAGCTAAAGAAAGTTGACTCGGAAAGCGCTTCAAAAATGCTTCCGCAAAATTGGAAACGCATAATGCGTGCGCTCGAGGTTTTCCATTTAACCGGTGAACCGATTTGGAAATTCCAAAAAGATCATGAACGCAAAGTCGAACTTGATTTTATTCAATACGGATTAAATTGGAAGCGAGACCAACTATACGCTAATATAGAAAAACGTGTTGATGAAATGATCGAAAACGGCTTAGTGGATGAAGTGAAAAATATTTTAGCCAAAGGTTATTCAAAAGAATTGAACGCATTAAATACTGTCGGTTATAAAGAAATTATCACTTACCTTGAAAATGAAATTCCACTTGAACGCGCAGTTGAACTTATCAAACGAAACACACGGCGTTACGCAAAAAGACAGATGACATGGTTCAGAAAAACAAATGAAATTCATTGGTTCGATTGCGATGAGAATATTTCACCCGAACAAATTGCTTCTCAAATATTAAAAAAAATGTAGAAAATTGATTAATCTATTCCTAACTTCCTTTTAGAAACATTTCAATTGGGTAAAAGACTATTTCTGTTGTCTCTCGAATATTAGTAGGAGTTCATATATACTTAGAAGCATTTTGAAAATGCTACGTCATTCCGGTTTTAATTCGATGGAATGACAATCTGATTATCAAAGTATACGTTAATTGCTAATTAACTATCAGACTAAAACAGAGAGGGTAACATGATTGGAATAGTTGGTTACGGCTCTTATCTTCCTCGATATCGTATCAAAGTTGATCTTATCGCTAAACAATGGGGCGCAGATCCTGAAGCAATCAAACGTGGTTTGATGCTTTACGAAAAAACCGTTCCCGGTCCTGATGAAGACACAATAACAATTTCTGTGGAAGCGGCAAGATATGCTTTGCAGCGTGCACGAATTGATCCGCAGAAAATTGGAGCTGTTTACATTGGCTCGGAATCCCATCCTTATGCAGTTAAACCAAGCGCAACAATTTTAATTGATGCACTCGGGATTGGTCCTCACGTTCACGTTGCGAGCTATGAGTTTGCATGTAAAGCAGGAACCGAAGCAATGTACGTTGCTTATAGTTTGGTTAAAGCCGGCGAGATGGAATACGCACTCGGAATAGGTGCAGATACTTCACAAGGTGCACCGGGTGATGCATTAGAATATTCTGCTTCTGCTGGCGGCTCTGCATTTATCATGGGAAAGGAAAATGTTGTAGCAGAAATTTTATTCACTAACTCGTACACATCCGACACACCGGATTTCTGGCGGCGCGAACATGAATTTTATCCGCGTCACGCCGGAAGATTTACGGGCGAACCCGCTTACTTCAAACATATTCACAATGCAGGTAAAACTCTGTTGGAAAAATCCGGAATGTCTCCGAAAGATTTTCAGTTTGCCGTTTTTCATATGCCGAATGGAAAATTTCCGCAAGAAGCCGGAAAGAAACTTGGATTCACTAAAGAGCAAATGGAAGTGGGGTGGATTTCTCCTTGGATGGGCAATACATATTCCGGTTCTTCGCCTACAGGATTATCGGCTGTACTTGATGTTGCAAAACCCGGCGATAAAATTTTTATGGTGTCGTTTGGTTCCGGTGCAGGAAGCGATGGATTCATCTATCATGTTACAAAAGAAATAGATAAAGTAAGAGATTTGGCCCCAAAGCTTAGAGACATGCTGGACAACGATAAAATTTATCTTGATTATGGTGAGTATGCGAAGTTCAGAAAAAAAATTATCCTTAACGAATAGGGAGGAGACGGTATGAGAGATATAGCTGTAATTGGTGTTGGAATGACAAAGTTCGGTGAGCTTTGGAATAAGTCTCTACGCGATATTTTTGTTGAAGCGTCACTGAAGGCAATAGAAAATTCGGGGGTTGATCATATTGATTCGATGTATGTCGGAACAATGTCAAGCGGATTATTCGTAGGACAAGAACATATAGGTGCGGTGATGGCTGATTACCTTGGAGTTGCACCGGTGCCTGCAACAAGAGTCGAATCTGCTTGTGCATCCGGTGGTGCGGCATTTCGTCAAGCATATTTAGAAGTCGCTTCTGGACAAAGTGAAATTGTTCTTGCAGGTGGAGTTGAAAAAATGACGGACGGCGCCGATGTTACCGAAGCATTGGCAGCGGCTGCTGATCAAGAGTACGAAGTTTATCAAGGAATTACGTTCCCCGGACTGTATGCAATGATTGCACGTGCGCACATGCATCAATATAAAACCACACGTGAACAACTTGCGCATGTTGCGGTGAAAAATCATAAGAATGGTTCAATGAATCCTAACGCACAATTCCGTTCTCCTGTAACTCTTGAACAAGTAATGAAAGCAACTATGGTTGCTGATCCGTTAAGATTGCTTGATTGTTCTCCGGTAAGCGACGGCGGTGCGGCAGTGATTGTTTGCTCGGTTGATTATGCTAAGAAACTTAAAAAACCGTACGTAAAAGTTATTGCTTCTGCACAGACTTCTGATACAATTGCACTTCACAGCAGAGAAAGTTTAACAGAA
>JAKAKD010000048.1 GCA_021824635.1 Bacteroidota bacterium
TAAAAAGGGATTTTCAATTTATATCGTAATTCCCTCGCTCCGCGGGCAAGGCTCGAACTTGCAACCCTGCGGTTAACAGCCGCATGCTCTACCATTGAGCTACCGCGGAATATTTCAAAGCTTCTTTAGACCGAAATCCCAATTTTCTCTGGTTGAGTCCGGAATAAATTTGCGGCGTAAAAATAGATTTTGCGCATTCCTTTGTCAAGTCTCATTTAAAAATAAATTTTTCCCTTAAATGCCTTTTTTAGTACCAATATTACCCTTATATAATTTGAGCATGGCTGATTTTCCTCCATAGAATCGAAAATAATATTTTTCTTTACTTCATTTTCTTACATTAGTAACGAATTATTTCTATACTTGTACAGATAAGCTTCTCGTAATAAGTCTTTATTTATTGGGAAAAATCAAATATGAATTTAGATGCGCTCAAAAAGAAAGTTCAAGAGTCATACGATAATTGGGATGTAAATATTTATCAAAAAACGATTTCTAAATTTCCCGAACGTAAAAAAGAATTTACAACTCAGTCGTTTGTGCCGGTAAAAAATCTTTACTCTCCTCTTGATAGCAATCCGAATGATTATAATGAAAAACTCGGTTTTCCAGGTCAATATCCTTTTACGCGAGGAGTTCAGCCCTCAATGTATCGCGGAAAATTTTGGACAATGAGGCAATATGCCGGATTCGGATCTGCAAAAGAATCTAATGAAAGATACCGATATTTATTAGCTCATGGGCAAAGCGGTTTGTCTGTAGCTTTCGATCTTCCTACACAAATAGGTTATGACAGCGACGACCCGATGGCGCTTGGTGAAGTCGGGAAAGTCGGTGTTGCAATTGATACACTTGCCGATATGGAAATTTTATTCGATCAGATTCCACTTGATAAAGTTTCGACATCAATGACAATCAACGCTCCGGCTTCCGTTCTACTTGCGATGTACATCGCTGTTGCAGAAAAACAAGGAGTTGGCAGAGATAAAATTAGCGGAACAATTCAGAACGATATTCTAAAAGAATATTTTGCACGCGGGACATATATTTTTCCACCCAAACCTTCAATGCGGCTTATCACCAACATTTTTGAATTCTGCGGTAAGGAAATACCGAAATGGAATACAATTTCTATCTCCGGTTATCATATACGGGAAGCTGGTTCCACTGCAGCTCAAGAAGTCGCATTTACACTTGCAGATGGAATTGCTTATGTAAAAGCCGCTGTTAAAGCGGGATTAGATGTAGATGAATTTGCGGGACAATTGTCATTCTTCTTCAACGCACACAATGATCTCCTGGAAGAAGTGGCAAAGTACAGAGCCGCACGGCGATTGTGGGCTAAGATTATGAAAGATCGCTTTGGCGCAAAGAAAGAGAAATCTCAGATGCTGCGCTTCCATACACAAACAGCAGGTTCAACTCTAACAGCACAGCAAGTTGATAACAACATAGTGAGAGTTACTATTCAGGCATTGGCGGCAGTGCTTGGGGGAACACAAAGTTTACACACAAATTCCCGCGATGAAGCGCTCGCACTTCCAACTCAAGATTCCGTTAAGATAGCATTACGAACTCAACAAATTATTGCTAACGAAAGTGGTGCTGCAAATACTATAGATCCTTTGGCTGGTTCCTACTACGTTGAATCGTTAACAGATCAGATTGAAAAAGATGCGGAAGAATATATCACTAAGATTGATGCAATGGGCGGAATGATAAATGCTATTGAGGAAGGATATGTTCAAACCGAAATACAAAGATCCGCGTATCAATTTCATCAAGAACTGGAACGAAATGAAAGAATTGTTGTTGGTGTAAATAAATTTGTTGATGAAGATGATAATCCGGGTGAACTACTAAAGTTGAATGAACAGATTCAAAGCCATCAGATAGAATTTCTGAATAAAGTAAGAGCCCAAAGGAATAGAGAAGAAGTCAATCAAAAACTTTCAGCACTTAAAACAGCGGCTGATTCTGATGCCAATCTTATTCCATTCATTATTGATGCTGTGAAATCTTACGCCAGCATTGGAGAAATATGCAACTCAATGCGGCAGGTTTTTGGCGAATATAAAGAGCGTGTTGTAATCTAAATCTTGATGTTGAATCATTAATCTTATAGAGGGAAAAATGGAAATAACACATATAGAACACATTGGCATTGCAGTAAAAAATATGGAAGAGGCAATAAAATATTACGAAGGCGTTCTGGGCTTTAAATGTTATTTAGTAGAAGAAGTAAGAACTCAAAAAACCAAAACGGCTTTCTTTATGGTTGGACAAACAAAGATTGAACTTCTGGAATCAACGGATCAGCTTGGACCGATTGGAAGATTTATAGAAGCTAAAGGAGAAGGAATACACCATATAGCTTTTGCCGTTAATAATCTTCAAGACTCTCTAAAAGAAGTTGCGACAAAAGGGGTTCAATTAATAGACACAGAACCCAAAAGAGGCAGCGACAATTTGAACATTGCCTTTCTTCATCCAAAATCCACAAGAGGAGTTTTAACTGAACTTTGCGAAAAGATTGAAAAATAATTCAGTCATCGCTTGTATTTTATTGCTCCTCTGCCACAAGCAGCTATTGCTTTAACTCATATCCTTCTGACCGGGCAATATAAGCAGCGCATGTTATATCGCCGGTAACATTTAGCACGGTTCTGCACATATCTAAAAGACGGTCAGCACCAAGAATGATCGCAATTCCTTCTACCGGAACATTTACCATCGCAAGCACAATTACCAAAAGTGGTATCGAACCGGAAGGGACTCCTGCAGAACCAACTGCCGTTAAGACACTCATAAGAACAACAATAATTTGAACTCCAAAGGATAAATGCACACCAAAAACCTGAGCAAGAAAAAGAACAGTTACTCCCTCGAAGAGAGCTGTTCCATTCATATTCATCGTTGCACCTAGCGGTAAAACGAATCCGGTTATCTGAGTAGGAATACCGAGATTATCTTGAGCAACGGAAATTGTAGTTGGTAGTGTTGCGTTGCTCGAACTGGTTGAGAATGCAGTAAGCATAACAGTTTCTATCTTACGGAAAAATTTCAGCGGGCTATATCTGGCAAATATTTTTAGAAGAATTGGAAAAACACCGAATTGATGCAGCGCTAACCCCAGCAATACTGTAACAATATACATGCTGAGTGCAACCAGTAATTCAAAACCAAAACGGGAAGTAACACTGAATATTAATGCCGTTACTCCGAATGGCGCGAATTTCATCGCTATATTTATTACAACTACCGTAACATCATTGATTCCTTCTAATAATTTAATCAACGGCGCCGCGCGTTCTTTGCTAATTATTGTGAGAGCAATTCCAACTATCAAAGAGATAAAAATTAGCGCTAACATATCCGGATTCGGTTTTGCGACAGCGGCAAATGGATTACGAGGGACAATATTTACAAAGGTCTGAATCCCAAACTCAGTTTTTTCCGTTGCTTCTTTAATTTCCGCCGCTTGCCCTTTATAAGATGCTAGCAATTGAGTCTTAGTTTCCTGGGGCAGATAGTCTCCGGGACGAATAAGATTGACCAAGACTAAACCAATCGTTACAGCAAGGGTTGTTACAAGAAGGAAATAACTAATTGTTTTAAATCCAATTCGTCCAAGTTTTTTTAGATCGCCTATTTGAGCTACACCTAATGAAAGGCTTGCAAATACTAAAGGGATAACCATCATAATAAGAAGGTTCAAAAATATTTTTCCAAGCGGATCGCTCAGGTATTTTTGTACAAAAATTAAAGCAGGTGCTTCGGGGAATAGTATGTTGCATGCTACTCCAGCAACCGCACCAAAGACCAAACCAATAAAAATTTTAGTATGCCGCTTCATAGAAGAAATCCTCAATATTAATTAGCCCGCTTGTTAATACGCTATCACTTAATATATATTGATAGTGCATAACTCCTTTATCTCCGATTACAATTATAATAACAAATATGTGAAAAATGATAATTATTCTGTTTTCAGACCTCATGAAGTTTTTAATTTAGCTCTGGCTGTACCCGAATAAATCACTTTCCCTTCACAAGATTGTTGAATATCTTTTACCGTAAAAACTAATAGACTTTTATGAAAAGATATTTTCTTGTGTTGATTCTTTTACTTAATTCTTTCGCTGCAATATTTCCGCAAGATGCTGCGGATTTTTGTTCTCAGGGAAAGATAAAAGAGTTTGCCCGTTTAAACAAAACATCTCAAGTTTTATATCCCGGCGACAGCAATATTGATGTAACCTACTACAAATTAAATCTGACCGTGACAACCAATCCAAATTCCTTAAATGGAATTGTAACAGTTAAGGCAAAGCCTGCAAAATCTTCAATCAGCTCATTTAATCTTGATCTGGTAAACGCACTTCATGTTTCGGCAGTTAAATTATCGGGACTCAATCTGAATTTTTCTCAACCGATGGGAAGCAATTTGCTGGTTATTAATCTTGACAAAACATACGGATTAGGAGAAGAATTTTCAGTAGACATAACCTACGGCGGCAGACCAACCAGCGGTTCCGGATTTATAAGTCAAGCTTCATTTTCTTTTCGTGACAGTACAGCAACTTTTTATAAAACGGTAGTCTCTTCACTTAGTGAGCCATACGGTGCAAGAGACTGGTGGCCCAGCAAAGATACGCCGGCAGATAAAGTAGATTCTTCCGATGTATGGATTACGGCAGATAAATTTTTTGTCTCTGTTTCAAACGGATCTTTGGAAGGCACCGTTGATAATCCGGATGGAACAAGAACTTATAAATGGAAAAATCATTATCCGATTGCTAATTACTTGATTTCGATTGCAATGACAAACTATCAAACAATTAATGACCAGTTTGAATATGAGCCGGGAAAATTTCTTCCGGTGGTTCATTATTGTTATCCAGAACGAATAGATAATACACGAAGAAATGCCGTTGCAAAAACTATTGATATGCTAAAAATCTTTTCTGAAAAATTTGGACCCTATCCGTATCTAAAAGAAAAATATGGTCATGCTGAATTTGGCTGGGGCGGAGGAATGGAGCACCAAACAATTACGTCAATGGGCGGCGGTGCTATGAGTTACGAAACTTACATCGCTCACGAACTGGCTCATCAATGGTTTGGCGATAAAGTAACATGCAAAGATTGGCAGAACATCTGGCTGAATGAAGGATTCGCTACTTACTGCGAAAAACTTTACTGGCTGTATGAATATGATCAGCCGACTTTTAATTCTGTTGTAAACAACATGTTCGCTTCTGCTAAAACTGCGCAAGGAACAATATATGTTCAGAACATTAACGATGAACGCCAAATTTTTAATTCTGCCAGATCTTATAATAAAGGCGGCTCTGTTTTACACATGCTAAGAGGAATTGTTGGCGATGATAAATTTTTTCAAATCATGCGTGAATATGCAAATGAACCGGGACTTGCATACAATGTTGCGACCACAGAAGATTTCCAAAGAATTGCAGAAAGAGTTTATGGACAAAGTTTAGATTATTTTTTCAAGGAATGGATTTACGGCGAAAATTATCCAATCTATTTTGCAGAATGGAGTTATAAATCTGATGTAAACGGCACATATAAAATCACACTTAAACTAACACAGACAGTAAATTCGAATCCAAAATTTTTTACAATGCCAATTCAGGTTTTAATTACAACCGAGCAAGGAACAAGCAGACAAACCTTAATCAACAATTCACAAATACAGACCTTTGATATAATGGTTGGCAACAAACCAACTTCAATACAGATTGATCCCGACAATTGGATTTTAAAAACAGTTTCTGGAATTATATTTTTAGGTAGCGATGATCTGCTGCCGGGTGTATATTCACTCAATCAGAATTACCCTAATCCATTTAATTCCGAAACTCTCATTCGTTATAATCTGCCAGCCGACGGGCATATTTCATTAGCAGTGTATGACGAGCTTGGAAGTTTTATAACTAAAATAGTTGATGAGATAAAACCTAAGGGTTTGTATGAAGTGAAGTTCGACGCTCAAAAACTTAATTTATCCAGCGGTGTTTATTATTATAAATTAGACACCGGGAATTATACCGAAACCAGAAAGATGGTTTTTTTAAAATAAAAAAGAGGCGTTTCATCAACGCCTCTTTAACATTCTATTCAAACACAAGATTTCTTACAAGCTTTTTACTGTCCCAGGGCGCAGGGTCGCCTCCTAAGTATTTATGAAACCATTCCAGATGAGCATTGTAGTAAAGCGGCATTGATTTCAAACCGCTCGGCCAGTGCCCGTCGTTCTTGAAAATGATTAATCTAGAAGCAATTCCTTTCTTCTGTAAATTAGTAAAGTAACGGATACTCTGTGTGTAAGGAACGCGGTAATCTTTTTCGCCCGTAATTATTAGCGTTGGTGTAGCAAAATTTTCTGTGTATTTACTCGGCGACATTCTTTCATAATCGTTCGGATCATTCGTTTTCGGTTTCAGATCCCAGTTAGCAAACCATAATTCTTCTGTTTCGTTTTTAAATTCTGACAAATCATAAATGCCCATCATAGAAGCCAAGCATTTATATCTCTTCGTTTTTGCTTGAAGCAGATTCATAAAATATCCGCCATACGACCAACCCATGGCGCCGATTCTATCTTTATCCACATACGGAAGATTTTCAAGATAGTCGGTTACATTCATTACATCATGAAAAACTTTTCCATCCCAATCACTTGATATTGCAGCAGTAAAATTCTGTCCGTATCCGGTAGAGCCGTGTGGATTAGGAAAGGCGATAATATAACCGGCACCGGGATAAACTTGCCAATCAGCACGAAATGAATCCATCCATTGCATTTGCGGACCGCCGTGAACATTAATAACGAGCGGATATTTTTTTGCCGGATCAAAATTGTGTGGTTTAACAATAAAAAGATGAACTGGCGTTCCATCGGCACCTTTAACCCAAACCTGCTCTGCAGGTCTTATATCAACTTTCTCGGCAATCTCTTTATTGAAAAAAGTGAGATCACGCTTCTCTGATTTCTTAAAATCATATCGGGCAATATCAACAGGTTTGTTAACAAAAGAATATGTGTATGCTACAAAATCATTTTTAGGTGAAAGAGTAAAACTCGATATTGCATTGTTCTCTATAATTTTTTTAATCTCAAGTGTCAGAATGTCAATCTTGAATAACGGCTGGTATCCTTTTTCATGTCCGGTAAAATAAATTGACTTAGAATCGTGCGCCCATTCAAAATCATTCACCCAGTTATCAAATGCTTCTGTAATAATTTTATTCGTTCCGTTTTTCCTATCATAGATTGCCAGACGAATTCTATCAGATTCGTATCCAGGGATTTCTTGTGTCAGATACGCAATATATTTTCCGTCAGGAGAATATTTTGGGTTGGAATCGGAAGCTTTATTTAAAGAAGTAATATTTTTCAGACCGGTCCCGTCGGAAGAGACAATCCACACATCAACATTTGTTGATGCTTCAGGGTGCGATACCCTTTTCGAATCAAATGTAATTTCTTTTGAATCGGGAGAGATGGAATAGTTGCTGCTTCCGCCTGCTGCAAATGCCGGTGAATCAAAATAACCGGGAGTTACATCCACTACATTTTTTTTTTCAATATTATAAACAAACAGATGTGAATATTGGCCGTCTGCATATTCTGTCCAATGTCTGATAAAAAGACTGTCTGCTAAGTGAGCTTGGACAGGCCCGTTTTCCATTGCCTGACTGATTTTTTTATTACAGTTTTCATCAGCTCCGCACTCCGGAAAAACTTGAGCCGTGAACAAAAAATATTTTCCGTCATCAGATAGTTTTGGTGAAGAAATACCCAATCCGTAATTAGTAACCTGAGCTGCTTCTCCGCCCTGTAATGATAAGTAATAAACTTGTTCCGATCCGCCGCGTGTTGATACAAAATAAATTCCTTTATCGTCAATACTCCAAATCGGATTGTAATCCGCTGCCGGATTTGTAGTCAATTGTTTTATGTCTGAACCGTCTGCGTTCATAATATAAATGTCGGTATTGGATTTCGATTTGTGCAAATCGCTTGTAGTAACAGTAAATGCAATCTTAGTGCCATCGTGAGAAATCACTTGTGAACCGACACCTTTTATTTTATAAATATCCTCAATAGTAAAAGCGCTTTTCTGAGCAGAAGTTATTGAGACCAAAAACAAAAAAACCGATACAAACAGGAAACTCTTCTTTGTCATTTTACCTCCGATTAATATTTAATTTTCTTTATGAAATTTAAGAAGAATATTTATCAGCAGCATTGGGCAAAATCTTATTTCTTCTATTAAAAAAGAAGTTTCTGAAATTTTTTACCGTTTCCATTCATTCGCACAATTCCTATTTTAACCTAGGATCAATTCATTTTTAGGTGTTCGAATGGAAAAATTAATTTTCACCTCAATTACTATTTTGCTGTTTGTTTCGATAGTCCACGCGGAATTTCAGTTTGTAGAAGGAGTAAAAAGTTTTAAGGTTGAGTCAAACCGGCTGGAATTTACACTTCGCAATGCGAAACTGAATATTTATATAGTTGACCAGAATATAATCCGTTTTCGTTACACGAACCAAAATGACTTTTCAAAAGCTCCCTCTTATTCGGTAATTTATCAGCAGCCAGAGAAAATGAAATTTGATTTCAAAGAAGAAAAAGAAAAATTTATTATAACCACAGAAGAATTGGTCGTTCACATTTCTAAAAATCCTTGCCGAATTTCCATTTATGATAAGAAGATGAATCTTCTAAACTCAGATGAAGAAAGTTTTGGCGTTTCGTTTGATGATTCAGAAGTTCGCTGTTTCAAAAAACTTTTCAAAGACGAAAAATTTTTCGGACTTGGAGAGAAATCCGACGACTTAATTAAAAACGGGAAACAATACACACTCTGGAATACGGACTATCCAGAGTATACGAGTAAAAAGGATGAGCTTTACCAATCAATCCCATTTTTCATTGGTCAACGCAATTATAAATCCTACGGCATTTTCTTCGACAACACATACAAATCGTATTTTAATTTTGGCGCCAGCAACAATCGGTTTTACTGGTTCGGCGCTGATAAAGGAGAATTGGACTACTACTTTATTTATGGTCCCGAGATGAAGCGTGTTGTTTCTGATTATACAAAACTCACCGGACGAATGGAACTGCCGCCGATGTGGTCTTTAGGTTATCAACAAAGCAGATGGAGCTATTATCCGGAATCTACAGTACGAAGTATTGCAAAGAATTTCCGTGATAAGAATATTCCGTGTGATGTTATTTATCTCGACATTCATTACATGGATGGCTACAGAGTTTTTACATGGGATAAAGAGAGATTCAAAAATCCGGGACAGATGATTTCGGATTTAAAGAAAGACGGATTTAAAATCATCCCGATAACCGATCCGGGAATTAAAGCTGATTCAAACCTGCCTGCCGGCAGGCAAGGCTATTTTGCTGCACAGGAAGGACTGAAACAAAATCTTTTTGCAAAATATCCGGATGGCATTACGTACCAAGGAGAAGTTTGGCCGGGCTGGGCTTACTTTCCCGACTTTACAAAAAAAGAAACACGTGAATGGTGGGGCGATAAACTTCAGCCATTTCTAAAAATTGGAATCGAAGGATTTTGGAACGACATGAATGAACCGTCAACATGGGGACAAGCTTTTCCGGATATTGTTCAGTTCGATGATAATGGATTTAAGTCCGATCATAAAAAAATTCATAATGTTTATGCTCTTTCGATGGCGCGCGCAACACGAGAAGGTTTAAGAAAATATTCTGACAAAAGACATTTTATTTTAACTCGCGCAGGTTTTGCAGGCATTCAACGGTACAGTGCCGTATGGACCGGCGACAACGCATCAACCGAAGAACATCTTGCGCTTGCTTGTACAATGCCGCAGAATCTTGGGTTAAGCGGTGTACCGTTTGTCGGATCTGATGTTGGCGGATTCATGGGCGGTGAACCGACAAATGAAATGTATGTACGCTGGATTCAACTTGGCGCTTTTACTCCTTTCTTCCGCGGACATTCTGCCATTGATACTAAAGCGCGAGAGCCCTTTGCATTTAATGAATGGACTGAAGAACGCGCTCGTCAAATCATACAGTTTCGATACAAACTTCTTCCCTTCTGGTATAATGAATTTTACGCTGCGTCTCAAACAGGCTTGCCAATAATGCGTCCTATGTTTTTAAATTATGAGAATGACGATAACTGCTATTCCCGCGATGCACAGTTTCAATACATGATCGGGGAGAACCTTCTTGTTGCGCCGGTTGTTACATCAACCGATAAGACAAAAAAATTGTACTTACCAAAGGGTAATTGGTATGATTGGAATAATAATAAAACTCAGCAAGGCAATCAGTGGCTTATAACCGAAGTACCGATGAATATAATTCCTCTTTACATTAAAGAAGGCGGAATGATTCCAATGCAGATCACTCAAAATTATGTCGGTGAGAAAAAGATCGAACAGCTTGAATTAATCATCTTCCCTTTTGCAAAATCCGAATATACTTTATATGAAGACGATGGAATTTCTTATAACTACGAGAATGATAAATATTCATTAACTAAGTTTGAATGCGAGAAAGATACTAAAAGCTGCAAACTCATTGTTAACAAGTTGAAAGACGGATTTAAGAGCGACAGAAAGAATTACCTCTTCACTTTACTGAATACAAATATGCCGAATAAAATTTTGATAAATGGAACGAAGCCGTTAGATTTCGCATTGGAGTTCGATAAAGAGAGAAAGATTTTGCACTTAAAAGTTGACGCTGCTGACAATATAAAATTGCAAATGGAATACTAAAAAAAATTGTGCGGGTAAATGTTATGAAAAGATATTCGATAATAAACATGGTATTAATTGGAGTATTAATTACTCTTCAAATTTCTAAAGGAGAAAAATTGTATCTAAAGGAAACACGTTATACAAAATCATTTCCGGATTCAGCCGAGTTTCAAGAACATTCAAGAGAGCTGGACAAATATTACTCAGATAAAAAGCTTGGTTCATTTATTGAAAATGGAAAGACATACTTCAGATTATTCTCCCCCTCCGCTATTCAAGTAAAACTTTGTGTATTCAACAAACCGGATGAGAAAAAGTATCAAGAATATTTTCTTAATAAAGACGGAAACGGCGTTTGGGAAGTTGCTGTTGATAAAGAATTGCATGGAAAGTTTTACGGTTATAAAGTTTTTCATAAAGGTGATGATGTATTCACTGCAAAAGTTCCAATTTGTGTTGATCCTTATGCAAAAGCTGTTACATCTTTAACAACATATATGAATCCTCGCCTGGCGGTAGTTACAAAAGATGAACCCTACAATTGGGAAGGAACAAACTGGATACAAAGAGATTGGCGCGATTTGATAATTTATGAAATGCACGTGCGTGATATGACCGCTCATAAATCTTCCGGTGCTAAGAACCGCGGATCATATAAAGGATTAACAGAGAAAAAAATTCACGGCGGTCTCGATTACATAAAAACGCTTGGAGTTAATACTGTAGAGCTGTTACCCGCGCAGGAATTCGGCAACATCGAAATTCCTTTCATGGATTCTTTAAGAGGAAAATTTAACACATGGAATCCTTACGAGCGGAATCATTGGGGATACATGACTTCAAACTTTTTTGCACCCGCCGCTTATTACTCAGAGAACTGGGAAAAGATGAAATGGAATAAGTGGATTGGCGGAGAAGGGAAACAGATTAATGCATTTAAGGATATGGTAAAAGCATTTCACAAAGAAGGTATAGCTGTAATTATGGATGTAGTTTATAATCATCTTTCTGAATACGAAACCGGAAATCTAAAACAAATTGATAAGGAATATTATTTCAGATTGGATTCGAATGGAAATTACATTGCAGAAAGTTATTGCGGCAACGATTTAAAAACAGAACGCCCAATGGTGCGCCGTCTTATTATTGAAAGCATTTTGTATTGGATGAAAGAATATCACATTGACGGTTTCCGTTTTGATCTAGGAAAACTTATAGACTGGAAAACAATCGAAGAGATAATTTCTGAGGCAAGAAAGGTGAATCCAAATGTTGTGTTCACATGCGAACCTTGGGGCGGAGGATATGATCCAGCGGGCTTTTCTATACGCAATTGGGCATCATGGAATGATCAAATTCGAAACGGAATTAAGGGAGAAAATCCAAACAACGGTCTCGGCTGGATTTTCGGGCACTGGTACGGAAATAATTCGTTAGACAGAATTAAAAGTTATGTAAACGGTACATTAATCCGTGATTCACTTGGATTATTTCAAAAGAAAGAACACTCGGTAAATTATCTTGAATCTCATGATGGTTATACGCTCGGTGATTTTATCAGAATTGGTTCACGTGAAGTTGATCCGGATATAATTATAAAAGATGTTGATAAAAATGTTAAGCTCTCTTACCACCAGATGAAATTGAATAAACTTGCGGCGTTATTCCTTTTAACTTCACAAGGAATTTCAATGATTGCAGAGGGACAGGAATTCGCACGCTCAAAAGTTATTCCGTTTAACGAAAAAGAGAAGGATAAAGAAAAAGGAAAGATTGATCATAATTCGTATAACAAAGACAACGAAACAAATTATATCAATTATAAACAAGCAGAAATAAACAAGGAACTGTTAAATTATTACAAAGGATTGATAGAATTACGCAATAGATATGATGCATTCCGCAGAGCTGAATATGAAGAGATAACCTTTTTTGAAAATCCGGAAAGTAAACTTGGTTTGGGATATATTTTAAAACACAACAAAGATTCTTTCATTGTTCTCTTCAATGCGGATCCGGACAAGAATTTAGAATTTCAGCTTCCGGAAGGTGTTTGGAGCGTTTTAGTAGATAAGGATTTGGCTGGCACAAGAACACGTTATGTAACAGGCAGTAAAATTATTTTAGAACCTGTAACCGGTGCTGTGTTAAAATTACAATGATGGGTAACCATTAATTGTTTATTGTAAGAAGTAAATATTTAGCTAAAAATTGCTTTTCGTAACGAACGCTCGATTGCATTTTTGAAGTTTGCCAAGTTAACTGGTTTTTCAAAAATAAATTCAACACCAAGGTCTTTGTACTCGGCTTCAATGGATTTGTTAATATCGCTGCTTAGAACAATAACAGGCGGCTTATATTTTAATTCCGTTATGTTCAATTGCTTCACCAAATCATAACCGCTCATCATCGGCATTTTGTGATCTGTAATAACAAGAGCCGGGGACGCTTGCTTAATAACATCTAAAGCCTGCTTACCGTTTTCTGCTTCAAGAATTTTATAACTTGGTATCAAACTCTTAATCAATTTTGAATAGAGCAATCTATCTGTCTTAACATCATCCACGAGTAAAATATTTGCCGACGCGACCGGAATAGAGAAAATAAATTCCGTGCCTTTTCCACTTTCACTTTCGACCCAAATTTCGCCGCCATGTTTCTGTACTATATCGTGAACAAGAGAAAGTCCTAAACCGCTTCCCTTTTCACCTGCAGTTCCGCTTGTCGTATACTTTGAGTCCACCTTGAAGAGTTTTGGAATATCCTCTTTACTTATTCCAACGCCGTCATCTTTAACCGAAAACTCTACCTGCTTTTTCTCGATGTTTGCTTTCGCGTTTATGAGTATGCTTCCGCCGGATTTAGTAAACTTAATCGCATTAGAAATTAGGTTGTTAAATACTTGCAGAAGTAATCCCGAATCGGCATGGACATAGAAATCTTTTTGCATCTCGGATATTAAAACAATTTTCTTTTGTATAGCGGCGCCCGATAATATCTGCATAGATTTTTCAATTAGTTCTTTTGCATTTATTCTTTCGGGTTCGAACTTTACACTACCGGTTTGAAGACGTGTCCAATCCAAAAGCGAATTTACCAAACTCAACATACTCTTTGACGACTCTTGAATGTACCGTATATATTGAGTTTTGCCTTCTTCATCAAGTTCTTTATCATTTAAAAGAAGATCGGTGAAACCAAGTATAGAACTGAATGGCGTGCGAAGATCGTGAGAAATAATTGAAATAAAACGGTCTTTTGTTTCATTCAATTCTTTTAAGTTCAGCGCTGATTTTTTTAATTCCTCTTCGGCTTTTTTCGACAGGCTTATATCGCTTACAATTCCAAATATTTTGTGAATATCACCTTTTATATCACGCACAACGGTTATTCTATCTTCAATCCATATGACATTCCCTAGTGTGTCAATTATCCTGCATTCAATTGTATTAGTGAAGCGCGCCGAATCAGCATAAAATTTATGCAGTTTATCCACTACATCATCAACATCATCGGGATGAATTATTTTTTTCCAGAGTGCGGGATCATCTAAAAATTCTTGAGCTTCGTAGCTTGTAATTTTTTTTATAGCCGGTGTATAGAAAACCGCTTTTAATTTACCATCTTGCCTTTCAGCCGTCCAGATACTTTCACTTATGTTTTCTGTGATGCTTCTATATCTCTCTTCAGAAATTGCAAGTGCGTTTTGAGCTTTTTTCTCGTCGGTCACATCCCGTAAAATCCAGACTGCAAATTTTTCGTTTTCTATCTCATAAGTTGAAACAGAATTTTCCACTTCAAATTGAGATAGACTTTTTTTACGTCCGGTAAAATAAAACCTAGTCGGCGCTTCTTTTCCTTCCTCTGCTAATCCGATCAGTGATGCAATCCGTTCTTTATCTTTTTCATCTATGAAGTCTAACGGATTCATTCCCAGAATCTCGCTTGCACTTCTAAACCCGAACATTTCTACGAAAGAATCGTTGACTAAAGCAATCTTTGTTTTATTTAATAGCACTATTCCATTTTGCGAAGCTTCAAATACCGAGCGGATAAGCATCAGATCTTTTTCTGATTCTTTCTTTAATGTAATGTCGGTCAAAATCACATTATAGTACTGGACTGTTCCCGTTATATCTTCCACGGACGAAAAACTTGAAAGCACATGTATGCGCTGTCCAAGTTTTGTTAATAGCGGAAGTTCAAATGTGTGCAATTGTTTCTCTGCTATGTTCTTAAACTCGAACGGTTCTTTTATGGGATAATATGGATCTATCAATTCCGGAAATTCAAGACTGA
>JAKAKD010000056.1 GCA_021824635.1 Bacteroidota bacterium
TTTGTCTATGACATTGAGTACAAGTCTTTGTTATGTTATTACGATTTATTGTTGATGCAGGATTTGTATGCGGTAATATATCATGTGAAGTATGACAGCTGGTACAAACCGCCGTTACTATCAAACCACGTTTAAATAACCCTTCACCGTGAATAGATTCGGTATAATCACTAAGAACTTTTCGTTCTTCAGGGTTTACCATTCCTGAAACTGGAGTTCCTTCTTTATGACATTGACCGCATAGAGCGGGGATGTTCATCACATATGTTCTTGATTTCGGATTTTTAGAAGAAAGAATTTCATGCTTTGTATGGCAAGAGATGCAAGTAGGTGCTAAGGATAATCCCTTTTTAAAAGCTTGAGCATGCAAACTTCTGTCATAATGTAAAGCCGGAGTTTCATGGCAAGTTGCACAATTAACTTTACTCAATTTTTCTGAATGGGGAAGATTGTTTGGATCAACATCAGAATGGCAGCCGGTACAACTCACTTCTTCATGAACAGATCCGGCAAATGACTTTCCGTTTATAAAAAGCGAAACTTCTTTTCCATTACGTGTCGTTGTAAATGTTTTATCTCCGTGACAGTCGAGACAAATTTGATCATCTTTGCTCTGAGCGGTTACAGAAGAGAGAAATATAATTGATGTGAATACTAGTGAAGCAAATTTTTTCATATATTTTTCTTATAGGAACGAGAAATAATGTTCAAAAATCAAGTACAGTAATTGCTCTTGAAACGAACCCGACTCAACTTTAGAGAAAATTCGCTGACAAAGTTGCAAAAATTCGCAAAAAACAGAATATTTCTTACAAATATCAGATAAAAGACTCTAATGTCTCTAGTTAAAATATTCAGTTAGTATGACTTTGTCAACGTTCAAAAAAATAAAAAGGAGAAGGGATTCCTCCCTTCTCCTCTAGTTGTTTAACTGCAAAATTTATTATTTCTTAAAAAATTCTCCGGTAATAATGTACCATTCCTTTTCTTCCAGGTTTTCAAGCTGCCCCCAATACATTTCATATCCTTCTGATTTCTTCCCATCATTTTTGATGAAATCCTTAATTCGCTTATTGTACATCTCAATTTCGTCCTGAAAATAATTGACGGCGTTCTTTCCAATTTTGAGCTGAGATAATTCCGTGTCTAATTTTTCAGCATCAATAACGCAAATCCAATTTTTTTCATATGTGGAATAATCTAGTGCTGAAAGATTATCGCCTAGTTCTTGGTTAACTTTAGCTACCTGTCCGCTAATAGGGGAATTAAATTGAATTGATTTCTTTCCTTGTTTAATGCTGAATAATGGTTGTCCTTTCACGATTGTCATTCCAAGATTAGGAAACTCGATGTCATCAATTTTGCCGATTAATTTTTTTGCAAAGTCATCCAGCCCAACTCTAACTGTTCCGTCTTGTGCAATAGCTGCCCAACAATGCCCTTCAGAAATAAAGACACCGCCCGGAATGGAAAACTCTCCAACATTTAATGTATCTTCTTCACTTAAATGAGTAATATGCACGCGCGGTTTAAGCTGTTTATGAATTCTATCTTGCCTTTTCAACAAAGATTTTTTTGTAAATGCCAGTAATTCATCTTCTGTAAATGGTTTCTGAACATAATCCATTGCACCAAACTTCATACAATCAACGGCAGTTTCAACTGTTGCGTATCCGGTTATAATGATAACATCAATATCGGGGCGCAAGAATTTCACTTTTTTTGTTACCTCAACTCCATCCATCTCCGGCATTTTTAAATCCGTGAAGATAAAATCGTAATGATGGGATTTAATTAAATTCAATGCATGAAAGCCGGAAGAGACTGTATCAACTGAGTAGCCATCGAGTACAAGGATTTTTCTAAAACTATCGAGAATAATATCTTCATCATCAACACATAAAATTTTTGCTTTTGGATTTGGCACTTCAGCGCGTTTAAGAGAAACTGCTTCTTGACTCAAATCAAGGGTAACACTTTCATCTAGTATGGATTCTCGTTCTTTACGGATTTTCTTTTCGTTTACTGTTTTGATCGCAAATCTGATTATAACATCGGCGATTATAAAAACTATTACTGCTAGAATAAAAAGCGGCATAATTATTTCTCCTTGAATTAATAAACTTTATTTATGTTCTATCTGAACTGCATGGAATTAATAATTTCATTTCATAATCGAGCTCTGTTGGAATAATTCTATAAATCCATCCTTCAAAATAAGGGTCTTTCTCTAAGAGTTCCGGTTCTTTTAATAATCTTTCATTCTTTGCTATAATCGTTCCGCTAATTACCGAATAGAGTTGGTGAATTAATCCGTCTTCAGTAAAAAATTTTACTGCCGGTGATGCTTGTAATAAAACTTCGTTTGGATCAAGAAGTTCTATCTTTTTTATTTGCTCGATCGTTTTTATAAAAAAATCTGTTGCGCCAATTAAAACCGAACCATCAAATTCTTTATTCATCCAGCTTGAATAACCAAGACGGTAATATTTTGCAGGACAAGGAACAGGTTGAAGAGAATTATTATCTGATTTTCTTAATCTAATAATTGAACTATAATTCATTCCCCGGCGAATAATGCTGACCATTTCATCGAGTGAAAAAGGTTTTGGAATAAATTCAATTGCGCCTGTATATAATGATTTAACAGCGTTTTCAATAGTCGAAAATCCTGTTGTCATTATGACCGGTATCTCAATTCTATTTGCTTCAAGTTCGGATAAGAATTGAAAACCGTCCATACCGGGAAGCATAATATCGCAGACGATAAGATCAAAATCTTCATTATTGATCTTTGCAAGCGCAGATTGTGCATCCATTACAGAATCGAAAGAGTAATTTTCCAGATGTGCAATCTTGGAAACAGAATCAATTACAACTTGTTCGTCATCAATGATCAATATGTTTTTGTGTTCTTTCATTAAATACTTCTAATTGTATCTCCCTGAGGGAGTCTGATAGAAAATGTTGAACCTTTTTCAATTTCGCTCTGAACTGAAATTGATCCATTGTGATTATCAATTATTCCCCATATAACAGAAAGTCCAAGTCCTGTTCCGTGCTGACCTTTTGTTGTAAAAAACGGTTCAAAAATTTTTGAAATGTTTTCCGGTGGAATCCCGCATCCGGTATCATTGATTTCTATCTGAACAAATTTTCTCTCGCCGGCTCGGTCAATCAAATCCCATTTTTGCCAGTCATCTTTAAATGATGCGCAGCCTTCAATAAATCCTTGGTTAGGAATTTGAATCTTGTAAACCGGTCCGCCGCATTTTGGACATTTGCTGTTTTTGTCTATAAAAGAGATGTCACAAATTGGGCAAGAGAGATTAATAGTGCTGTTTTTGTCGTGCGAGATGCCGAAGTAATGGTGATGATTTCCATATATGGGGTTAAGATGAACAAAACCTTCATTAGTCCCGGATCTAATTTTTATTTTCAGCGAAGACATTCCGCCAATTTTATGATCAGTATTAATCAGGCTATGGTTCTTAGCACAGACGGCATTTTTTATTTGAGTTATTCCTTTGGGAGACAAACTTATTTGCGAAGTAGTAACTGTAATTGATCCGCCGTTATTTCCAATTGCGTCAATTGCGTTCACAAATAAATTAAGGAATACTTGCTGAATTTGATTTGCATCAACAGTGATTTTAGGGAGTGTTCTATCAAAAATTTTAATAAGAGAAATATGGTTGAGTTTCAACTGATTCTTAATGATGGCATCAGTCCTGTTAATAATCTCATTTACATCAATCAAACTTTTCTTAGGGGTTGATTGGCGGGCAAAATCCAGCAAACCCTTAACAATTTCGCGGCTGCGAATAGTCTCTCGAACAATTACATTAAGATCTTCTTGCATTTGAGGATTATCTTTAGTTCTCTTCAAAAGAAAACTGCTGTATGTAAGAACGCCTGTAAGCGGGTTATTTATTTCGTGCGCAACACCGGCGGCAAGCTGTCCCAGAGATGCCATCTTTGTTGATTGATACAATTGCTGGCTTGTCTCATCAAGTTTTTTTATCATATGATTGAATGATTTGCCGAGAGAGCCAAGTTCGTCTTTGCTCAAATCTTGGATGGCATAATTCAAATTACCGGTTGCAACCTGATCTGTTGCTTTAATCAATTCCTTTACGGGGTGATCTACCCAGCGTTTTACGAATAATCCAATTATAAAACCGATTGCCGTAATTGCAATAATTGCAAAAAGCACTTCTCTAATTTCGTTTTGGCGGATTTGCTCATCAACTTCTGCCAGCGAAATAGTTATATCCAGAACTCCTAATACTTTTGCCTTTGGCGAATGAGCATGACAGTCTGCTTCTGAACAAGATTTTTCATTATAGATCGGGTTAATAATTCCGAGGATACGGGTTGAATCAGGGTTTGGTTTGAAAATTCTTGTACGATCTTTTATAGGAAGTTTTTCCAGCGCTTTGTTCTCGGCATGGCATGCGTAACAACTTTCTGCGCGTTTATCCAGCATCTTGCCAATATCATCTTTATGCGCCGAGTAAATTATTTCTCCCTCTTTGTTAAGAATCCGAACATTATTAATTGACGGATCTTTTCCAATTCTATCTATTATTTCTTGAACCAGATCGCGTGCGTTAAGAAGCATCACATTTCTTGTAGCATTCTTTACCGACTCGCTCAGTTGATTTGAATGACGCTTAACCTCCGAGATTAAAACATCGCTTTGCGATTTTACATTGAAGTATGAATAAACTCCAATTATTAAAATTGCAGTAACACTTACAACCCAAATCAGTTTTAAGCTGATCTTACTAAATAATTTCTTTACTCGTTTCATCAGTTCTTCTTAACAAGTTTACCCGGAATATTCTTTGGATACGACTTATCTTCGTGACAATTTGAGCAAACTGGATTTGCGTAATTTTTTTCTTGATGACAGTCGCTGCATTCTAAAGCAGAGTGAGTTTCATCAAGCACAACGCCGGTAATTTTATGCTGGAAGTTCGCTTGAGTCCATTTGCCGTGACAATTGATGCATTCTTTGCTAAGACCGGTGAACTTTCCCTTTTCATGGTGGCATATATTGCAAGAAATTTTCGAATGAAATTTTGTAATATCAAATCCGGTTAATTCTTTATGATTAAATCCTTCTTTCACAGTGTCTGAATGACAACTACTGCAGTTTGTCTTTGTATTATGGCAACTTGCACAGAGAAGATGTTTTTGATCTGTAGTCTTAATTTTGAGCGATGCAGTTTGAGTTTTTGTATGACACTTCATGCAACTTTCATTTGAGTGACAACTCTGGCATTCCAATCCGAATAAATCTATATGCTGAGAGTGATAAAAAGTTACCATCTTTCCGGATGCCTTTGGCGTATCGAACTTAATTGTTGAAGGTGTTATAATTTTAGGATGAACCCGTTTCGCGCTTTTATCTTCAAGTGATTGAGCCTGCGTTTTATTAGCAGCGCCGTTTTGTTGATGGCATTCTGTACAATCAGTTTTACCGCTCCATGAACGATGGCATGTCATACAAAGACGGTGATAAGCTCCTTTCAAATCCGGTTTACTTATGTCAACCCTTTTACGAGTTAATTCATGACAATCGGAACAGCCGATTACCTGTCCCGGCGGATTATAGTGGTGACACATTTTGCATCCGCCGGCCATTCCGCTCATCTCTGCGTGCAGACGATGAGAGAAAACTACGGGCGCGTAAATATCCGACTGCTTTTTGAATTTATCTATTGTTATAACTGCAGGTCCATCTTCCGGAGACTGGTCAATAGATACCATTTTTTCTCGCGGACAAGGGAGAATACATGGATTTTCTTTGGTTGGAATGTCGCAAGAGTGACAAGTCTTGCATGTAATTCCGTTAAGATTAGGATGAACCTGCTTTTGAGTCTGAGCATTTACAAATAACGAACAAAAGAAAAGTGTAATTAAAATTTTCATCTTCATCGTATACCTCCTCTAACTGAATATTTTGTTCTTTGCGGAGACATATCCGGCACACTTACAATTGGAAAAATCATTACCGCTATTCTGAAGAGAAGAACTTCTAATGCTATAAAACCCACCGTTACGGATATTTCGCCAATGGAAGGGAAGTAAGAATAAAATTCATATGGCGGTGTGTATGCAACTAAAAAATTATTCAATCGGTTAAGAAATACTCCAAAGATTACAAGGAATGATGCAATTAAAAGTCCGGTAGGTGATTTTGCAATCTGCCTAGACATAAACATTCTCAAAGGAATAATAACACCAAATAATAATTCAATAGTAAACATCACGCTGGCGGAAGAGATTGTTGTAAGGTAAACAAATGTTCCTCGAATCATCATATCGCCAATTTTGAATGCCAGATAAATACCTAGCAACGGAGCAACCATACTTCCCAAGTTAGAAAGAATATGTGTCTCTGGTTTTAATCCAAATGAACGTGAAGTAATTACCGATTCGAATATAACCATCGGAAATCCAACAGAGATTGCAGAAAGTAAAAAGAGAAGCGGAAGAATAGGAGTTTGCCAGAGCGGATGCATTTTGGGTCCCGCAATTACCATCAATGTTCCCAGAGATGACTGATGCAAGCAAGATAGTACTACGCCCGCAATAATGAAGATGAACATTGTCTTCTCTAATCCTTTGTCTAAAAGACGTAATAATTTTTCGAGAGGATTGTTAAAACGTTTCAACATTCCGGGAAGATTTACTCTTCCAATAAATCTCTCGCAGACTATCGGTAAAAATTCGATGTATAGAACTGCAAGATAAATTATTACACAGATGCCAACTTCAAATAGAACCGAACTTCCGTTCCACATTATCAGCGGATGCCAGATAAAATAAGGACGACCAAGATCAATCATTACGCTCACAGCAACAAAAGTATATCCAAGAGCTGCTGTTAAAAGAGCCGGACGAATAATTGCATGGTATTGGTCTTTGTGCATGATATGACCTAATGCCGCGGTTGTAAAACCACCAGCCGCAAGTGCAACACCTGCCGCAACATCAAGACCAATCCATATTCCCCAAGGGTGCTGATTATCTAAGTTGGTTACTGCGCCTATTCCAAATACAAATCTTGCTAATAAAAATATCATTCCATTTAGTACAAGTACTGCTAAGCCAATAACTACCGGCGTAAAATATTTTTTCTTCATTGGTGTAGGTTTGAATTCTTCCATAATTATATCTCCGTCTCATTCTCGGTTTTCTTTTTATTTTTATTGATCCACATTACTCCACCCAGCAGTGCGTATAGCGCAACGGGAGGAACAAAGTAAGCAAAGATTCCATGTTGAATAGCTTCGCTTACTCCCGGGGCGGGATCTTTACCGAGTTTCGGAAAATCTAATTTCTCGAATTCTTTATTTGCCAAATATATCCATGAAGTTCCGCCAACTTCATATTCACCATAGACACGGTTAATGTAACGGTTTGGATAATTTTTAATTTTTTGGTGAGCGGCTTTTACCAAATCTTCACGGCGACCGTAAGTGATCGCTTCGACTGGGCAAATTTCTGTACAAGCCGGAAGTTTACCCTCTTTTGTTCGTTCAAAACAGAAATCACATTTTTTGATATCCGGTTTTAGTGCTTTACTAAATTCAAATGCCGGAACCTGAAATGGACAAGCAACCATACAGTATCTGCAACCGATGCACTTGTCGGTATCCCATATTACAGAGCCATTTTCTTGTTTGGAAAAAGCTCCAACTATGCATGCCGAGACACAGGCAGGGTGATCGCAGTGCATACATTGTACTTTTACATTGATCGGGAATTTATCCTGATCATTATTGTGATATTCATTGACAACCGTTAACGCTTTGTCATTTGGTCTTCTCATTTTGTTAAATACGCTTCTGTTATCATAAGTGTCTATTGAAGGAGTTTCTAAATTGTGGGCTGTCTTACAAGCCCATTCACATTTTCTGCATCCTATACAAACAGTTGTGTCAACTAATACACCCATCCTATCTTCCGATAAAATATTCTTTGGCGCTGCTTTAGTTTTTGATGATAATCCTGTTACTGCTGTTCCAGCAATGGCGGCTGTTTTTAAGAAGTCGCGGCGGGAATAATTTGCCATCTTAACCTCCTGAAATGAATCTTCTTTTAGTGAGATTCCATTAATTATAGAATAATGGAGATTCATATCCTTTTCAAACTTACTAACAATTAGATTTCTAGTCAACAAAATGAGTTTGGCAACATTCAATAGGCTTTTTTTATCATTAAAAAATCTTTAGTTTCAATCCTCAATTCAATAGAAAATAGAATAAATAGAATGGCTAAGAAGAAACAAGATATTACTTTGCTGAGGGAGAAAATTAATCAGCTGGACTCGGGATTAATTAAACTGCTTGCTCAAAGAAGAAAGTTGAGTAAAGAAGTTATTGTTGTAAAAGAAACTTTTCATAAACCAATTCGTGATCAGCAGAGGGAAGCTGAACTTCTCAACCGTTTGATTAAAGCTGGTAAAAAAGAAGGATTGGATTCTCATTTTCTATCCAAAGTATTTTATGAAATAATTGAGGACTCAGTACGGCTGCAACAGAACTTTGTTCAGACAAAACTGAATACTAAAAGTGAAAAGAAGAAAGCAATAAAAATTGCAATACAAGGAATTGAGGGTTCTTATAGTTACTTGGCTTCTCAAAAATATTTTACTCACTTCAATTCTGAACTAACTTTTGTTTTCAAAAAATTATTCGATGAAGTAATTGACTCCGTTGAAAAAGGAGAAGCCGATTACGCAGTCTTGCCGATTGAGAATACAACATCCGGCGGAATTAATGAAGTCTATGATTTATTGCTTCACACAACTCTTTCAATTGTCGGAGAAGAAAAATTTCAAGTGAAGCATTGCCTTGTAGCACTTGAAGAAGTTCCTATAAGAAAAATCAAAAAAGTTTTAGCTCACCATCAAGCCGCCGCACAATGCAGTAAATTCTTAGAGTCAATTCCGAATGTAGGTGTGGAATATTTTGTTGATACAGCAATGTCGGTTCAGAAGATAAAAGAAGTTGGCAATTCATCGTTTGCGGCAATTGCAAGCGAAGAAGCCGCTACACTTTTTAATCTCAAAATTCTGCAGAGGGATATTGCAAACCAGCCAGAAAATTTTACACGTTTTCTTGTTGCATCCCGAAAACCTGAGGAAGTTGATTCGCGCATACCTTGTAAAACGTCAATAGTAATGGCAACATCTCATACTGCCGGTTCATTGGTGGAAGCGCTGAACGTTTTTCGCAAGTACAATGTAAACCTCACAAAGTTGGAATCGCGTCCAATCATTGGAAATCCTTGGGAAGAAATGTTCTATCTAGATTTTGAGGGGAACATAATTGACGAAACAATCAAGAATGTTATGGACGAATTAGGTCAGTATACAAGATTTATTAAAATTCTTGGAAGTTATCCTTCTCAAGAATTAAGTAAAACAAAACTTGAGTACACAAAAATTTTAGAGTCCGGTATTCAAAAATCGGCATTACCAATTTCTTATGATTCTCAGAATATCATTAATAAAAAATCCAAATCAAAAAATTACCGGCTGGCAAGTAGAGAATATAAAAGTGAAGATACGGTCATTAAAGTAAGAGATGTAATAATCGGAGGAAATAATTTTGTTGTTATTGCCGGGCCTTGCTCGGTTGAATCGAAAGAGATGATTTTACAATGCGCACTAGAAGCCAAAGAAAATGGCGTACAAATATTACGAGGCGGCTGTTTCAAACCCAGAACTTCTCCGTATAGTTTTCAAGGACTTGGATTGGAAGGAGTAGAATTTCTTTCTGAAGCAGGAAAGTATTATGAGATGCCCATAATTACTGAAGTGATGGACACTGAACAAGTAGCTGATGTGGCTAAAGTATCGGACATACTTCAAATTGGCGCTCGTAATATGCAAAACTTTGCGCTGCTTAAAGAAGTTGGAAAAACTCATAGACCTATTATGTTGAAGCGCGGCCTGAGTGCATCTATTGATGATTGGTTGAATGCGGCTGAATACATTTTATCTCAAGGGAATAGGCAGGTAATTTTATGTGAACGAGGAATAAGAACATTTGAAACCGCTACAAGGAATACATTAGACTTAAGCGCAATTCCAGTTCTGAAAGAATTAACACACCTACCGGTAATTGTAGATCCATCTCATGCTGTAGGCGAAAGAAACAAAGTGATTCCGCTAGCTAAAGCTGCAAAAGTTGTTGGTGCACATGGAATTATGATTGAGTTCCATCCCGATCCGCCAAATGCTCTTAGCGATCCGGAACAAGCTTTGTACTTCCAGCAGTTCGAAGAGTTAATGAGAGATTTGTATAAGTTGTAGTATAGATTTTCTGATCTGAATAGCATAGAATGCCATCCTATTCTAGATTATTAAGATCAATATTGTGCTTAGAACAAGAAGAAAGTATATTTCATTTGAGATTATGATGGAGACGTTATGGAAGAAAAAAATCTAAATCGGATTACAATCAATCCTCAAATCTGTCATGGTAAACCGGTAATTAGAAACTTAAGATATCCTGTTGAAACGATTTTAGAATTGCTTGGTTCCGGAATGACGATTGAACAGATTCTTAAGGATTATGAAGACCTTGAGAGAGAAGATATACTAGCATGCTTAAACTATGCAACAAAACTAAGCCAGGTAAAAAGCATTAACAGAATTGCGATATGAAATTCTTGGTTGATGCACAACTACCCAAAAGTCTTTCCGTCTGGCTGAAAGGGAAAGGGTTTGATTCAATCCATACACTTGAACTTCCGAACAAGAATTCAACTACAGATGAAGAGATAAATCGAATTTCGTTCAAAGAAGAAAGAATTGTAATTACTAAAGACACCGACTTTCTTCAATCGTTTAAACTAACTCAGCAACCTTACAAACTTCTTCTGGTAACAACCGGAAATATTTTGAACGACCATCTTAAAGAAATTTTTGAAAAGCAGTTTGATGAAATAATTTCATTGCTGAAAGAAAATTCTTTTATTGAACTGACAAAAGAAACTATTATTGTTCACAAATAAAATTTTTTATAAACTTTACAATGTCTATAACAACTTCTTTGTTTCAACAAAATTTTTTGTTTACCGTATTGGTAAATGATTGTATTTGAAGGATTTCCTATAATATACATTATAAGCAATCATTTTCCGGATAAACCTTTAGAATTAGAATTTTGAAAACAGCTTGCAATCCTTAAAGGCAGCAAATTCCCGTTTATTAAAAGTAGTATTGCGTTTGCAGAAAAACTAAAAAGTAATTTGCCGTTGTTTGAGTGAAAGTAATTCCGTAATCAATTCCAAGACCAAGTGAAAAACCGTTGGTGTTTATTTTTCTAAAATCGTATCCGGCTAATGCGCTAAATCCTATCCCGATTTCCCAAACGTTGACATCACTGAATGTCCGATCGTTGAGATAAATAAATCCCGCTCCTTCTTCAATATAAAAGGGAAAGGAAAAATCCTGCCGTATAAATCCTTTTAGAGAAAATATTTTTAAAAACGGATAATATCTGCCGGTGCGGTTTTCCGGAAGAAATTTTTCAACCATCTGCGAATAAGTGAATGAAGCTCTGAAAGAAGCATCGTGTTCAAACCAAGGATAGAAATCCAAAAAAAATGTTCCGCCAATACTAGAGACAGAGGTTGAGTTGCCGCTGATGCTTCCGAGATGTAGCGTGCCGCCGATACTTGGAGATTCGATCTGCGCCGATGAAATCTTAAATAAGAGAAGTAAGAAAAAAAATATCAGAATGAATTTTGTTTTCATATCAATAATGTAATGTTATCCAAAAAGTTTTTTCAAGTTTATCTGTTTGATCAACTCTGTGTTTTTGATGTGCATTAATAATCAAATAATCGCCCGGTTTCAATTCGAATTTTTCTCCACTATCAAAACTTATTTTAGCCGATCCGGAAAGAAGCAAAACAAATTCATTCTTCTTCTGATCGTACCAAAAGCCATCGGGGGAAGAATGTCCTTCAGATACAATTCGTTCTAGTTTGAAATCCTTTGTAGAAATAATGTCTTCAAAGAATTCTTCCTTAATATTTTCCGGAAAGTTTTCAAAAATATTTTTCAGCACATTCATTCTTTAATCAATTTTTATTGTTCTTCTAAAATCGCTTCCCGTAGGATTCTGAAAAATGTTCAATTCAAATTGAGGAATAACAGCGAGTATATGATCGAATATATCTGCCTGTATATCTTCGTATTTCGAAAAGTCAATTGTATTTGCAAAGACGTAAATCTCGATCGGTAATCCTTCAGGTCCGGAAGCAAGCTGCCTTACAATGAATGAATAATTTGGGTCTAAGTCATCGCGCCGGTTTAAATATTCTTTTAAGTATGCGCGGAAAGTTCCAATGTTAGTAAGTCGCCGTTCGTTTGCTAAACTTGTATGATCCATATTTTTCGCATCATTAGATTTTTTGAGTTCTTCTTTTTTCTTTTGAATGTAATCTGTGATAAGATGAATTTTCTCAAAGTGGTTTAACATTTCTTCCGTGCAGAATTTAATAGAGGATTGATCCAGACTGATCGAGCGTTTAATTCTGCGTACACCGGAGTCACGCATTCCACGCCAATTCTTGAATGAATCTTCAATCAATTTGTAAGTAGGAATTATAGTAATTGTCTTATCCCAATTTTGTACTTTAACTACAGTAAGAGATATGTCAATCACTTCTCCGTCAGCTCCGTATTTTGAAACTTCAATCCAGTCGCCAACTCGGACTAGATCGTAAGATGAAATTTGAATGCTGGCAACGAAAGAAAGAATCGGGTCGCGGAAGAGAAGTACAAATATTGCTGTAAATACACCTAGCCCCGCAATAATTTCGAGCGGAGAACGTCCAACTATAATGCCCACAATCGTCACGGTTCCTACAATATAGACTACAATTTTGATTACTTGAATGTACCCTTTGATGGGGCGTTCACGGTGCTTTTCGTTCTTTTCGTAAAGTTCATTCGCTGCGGTAAAAACAGTAGTTATAATGAAAGTGAAATTCAAAGCAAATAAAACTGATACCAAACGATTAAGAAGTGATTGCCAAGAAGGTTCTAAATAACTAAATGAATTAATAACAATAAGCGGCGCGAAAAACGAAATTTTATTTAATGCTTTTCTTGAAAGGAGAATATCGTCAATTTGGGTGGAAGTGGATTTTACAATTTTGCGTATTATGGGGATGATAATTTTTTTTAAGAAATAAAAAGAAAGTAAGGCTAAAATTAAGACGGCAAGAAACTTAACATTATTATTGATCCACGGGTAAGGTGCTGTCCATTCTTGTAATTTCTCAAACATAACTGCCTTGTTAATTATTAATCTATTTTCACTTCGTTCAAAGTTACAAAATATTTAAGCTTTTTTTGATTTTGAAAATAAGCATCGTCGGACTTTCCATGAATTTTATTGCGATCTTACTTTCATCTAATTTAATGCTATTTTTGCAAACAATTTTTACAAATGGAACCTATTAATGGAAAAAGAAAAAAATTCTCGTGCTCTACTTTCACTACTTTCTATATATATAGTTTGGGGTACAACATATCTGGCAATCAAAATTGGTGTGGAAAATAATCTGCCACCAATTTTATTTACCGGTTTGCGTTGGATTGCTGCCGGTCCTATTATGTTGATGATTCTTCTTCTAATGAAATATAAATTGCCGAATAAGAATGATATACTGCATCTCGGAATTAGCGGACTTCTTTTGTTAGGCGGAGGAAACGGACTGGTGGTTTATGCCGAGCAATGGGTGCCAAGCGGATTGACTGCTTTACTAATTACAACAGTTCCATTCTGGGTAGTTGGATTGGAAGCAATGGTGCCTGCGGGGAAAAGAATTAATCTAACAATTATTCTCGGTCTGATTCTTGGATTAGCCGGCGTTTCATTAATCTTTGGAGGAGATCTAAAAAATTTATTTGATCCATCACATATTGGAGGAGTTATCGGTCTGATGTTCGCGGTTTTTTTCTGGTCTGCAGGAACGGTCTATTCTAAACACAAAAAAGTAACTGTACATCCGTTAATGGGTGCCGCAACTCAAATGATAATTGCGGGAGTTGTTATGACGGCTTTGGGATTAATTATTGGTGAAGGCACCGGATTTCATTTCACAACATCTGGATTTTATTCCTATCTATATTTAGTAATTTTTGGTTCATTGGTCGGCTACGGTTCTTATGTTTACGCAATTGCGCATTTGCCTATTTCACTTGTAGCAACATATGCGTATGTAAATCCAATTATAGCATTATTTCTTGGCTGGCTTGTACTGGATGAACAAATCTCTGGCTGGATAGTTCTTGCCGCCGTAATAATTTTAGGCGGCGTTATGCTTGTAAAAAAGGGAAGTGAAAAAAATATTCTAAAAACTAAAACTTAGAATATTCTGCTGTAGAAAAAAGACTAATTTATATTTGTCAGCAGAAATCCTTTTCCGTCATTTATGAAACTATAAGACTTAACAAGTTTTTGATCGCCGCTGATAAAATCAACTTCAATGGTGTAGATTTCTTTACCGCTGGATTTGTCGGTGGAAAATTTACCAATCGTGTATTTATTACTTAACTCGATTAGTGCGGCAATCTCTTTGCACTTTCTTTTAGCTTGATTCAATTCTTCTTTATTCGCAGGATTTAAAGCGTCTTTATGATTCCTTGTTTTGTCTTCGCCATCATAAGCAATCAGCAAAGCGGCTTTTTCATATGATTTTGATTTGCTGTAATCAAACAAGTTATTCAAAGTACTCTTAACAGAATTTTCAGCTCCTTGAGCAAAAATCATTCTTGATCCTGAAACGAGAGTCATCAAAATCATAAGACCAATGATGTTCATACGTTTCATATTCACTCCTTTTATAAAGTGTATAATTAATACTACGCATTCTGTTCACTTAGTGCGAAAATTATCTATTTAATTTGTCCCTAATTTTGATATTGGCTCAAATTTCGCACTATTACACTATTAAGGTTCAACATTAATGCCAACTCAGAATGTAAAATGTTTGATTGCCTCACCTTTGCTTTCAATTTCTGTCATTGCTTCAATTCCAATATCGAGATGAAGATCAACAAATTTTTGTGTTACAGAGCGGTCACTATCCTCTGTCTTCACTCCTTCCGGGAACATTGGTAAATCCGAAACAAGTAAAAGCGCGCCTCTGGCAATTTGATTTGCATAACCAACAATAAAAATAGTAGCGGTTTCCATATCAATTCCAATTGCACCGAGTTTTCTTAAATAATCTTTGAAATTTTCATCCCACTCCCAAAGTCTGCGGTTAGTTGTATATATAACTCCGGTTCTATACTCAACGTTCTTAGATACAATTTTATCAGATACGAATTTATGTAGTTTGAATGATGGCAAAGCAGGTACTTCCGCCGGAAGATAATCGTTACTTGTTCCTTCACCTCGGATAGCAGCAATCGGTAGGATGAAATGTCCAATTTCAGTTGAATCTTTTAATCCGCCGCATTTGCCCAGGAATAAAACTCCTTTTGGTTTACGTGCTAGAAGCAAATCCATTACCGTGGCTGCATTCGCAGAGCCGATGCCAAAGTTAATAATTGATAATCCTGCGCTATTGGTTGCAGATTGCATTGGTTTACCAACGCCTTGAACATCGCAATTAAATTTATCGGCAAACTTTGTAACATAATTCTGAAAATTTGTTAGCAGTAAATAATCGCCAAAATCATCAATGTTAGTTCCGGTATAACGTGGAAGCCAATTAGTGGCTATTTCTAGTTTTGTTTTCATGTTTTCCTGAATTTATTATCTGAATTCGATTCTTTCATATTTATCTGTAATTTTTGTTTTACGCTGTAAAAATAAATCATCTATCTTGATGGCAATAAGTGCAAAAATATATCCGAAAGCCATACCAATTAACGCACCCCCAATGACATCGGATGGATAATGAACACCAACGTACGGGCGCGAAAATGCCATTAATGTCGCAACTGTAAAAAGAGACCATTTTAGCTTCGGAAAGATTTTACTAAAAAACATTGCCGCAGCAAAGTTATTAACAGCATGGGAAGAGGGAAATGAAAATGATTCGGTACATGTTACTAAAATATTCAAATCGGGAAAAACATTACATGGTCTAACCCTAGCGAAAAGATTTTTCAGAAAAAAATTGCTGAATTGATCTGTAGTTACAACTAATAAAATTAATAATACTGCAGCAATTCTTCCTATCCTTCCTCCGCGAATTATAAGAATAAAAAATAGAATGATATAAGCAATGTACCAGTTCCTCACTTCAGTAATAAATGGAAATAACTTATCAAACAAGTTGTTTGATAAAGAATGATTAATGAAATAAAGAAACCATACATCAATTTTATATAAAATATCCAACATTTTTCACCATTGTGAACAAGTAAGTTTGATTATTATACCAAATTTCTTTATTTAACTGATAAAATTTTACCATTTTAGCATAAGTAGAATATTGCACTAATGGGAATAATGATGACTGTAATGGAATCCCACGAAAAATTACGAAAAAAAAATAGAACCTACTTAAAAAACTCACTCAGAATGCCGTGAACTCAGAATATAATTTAGCAAATACCGGAGAACGAAAGAGATTCGAGTTCTTTAAGGAAGAGAGCAAAAAGGCTTTAATTGCACCTTTTCAAGCGCTTGCCAAATTCATTGTTGTTTCAGATCTGATTGCAATGGTTTTAGAGGTGCGTTATTTTTCTTCTCAGAATGTTAGTATTGCAATTTATATATCCCGCCTCTCGGCAATTTTAATTGCATTTATTCTTCTTTTAATTTCAAACAGCAAGTCGGGTAAAAAACATCCTGAAATACTTATTCATATTCTACTTCTTTCTATTATCTGTTCTTTCGGAATAATGATTTTTCTTATCCCCAAAACTCTAATATTTAATTCACACATAATCAGTTTAATAATTTTTACCGCAGCTCTTTTTCTAAGTTGGGATGTAACCCACCAGATTATTGTTGCCATTTATTACAATGTGGTTTTTGCCGCATCTATTATATTTAACAGTAAACAGATTTTTATACTTCCCAACATGGTTGAATCTGTTTTACTTGTTTTAATAATAAGTATAATGGCTATTGTGGCTAGTTACATTAACTATAAATTGCGTCATGAGTCTGTAATAAAGAGTTTTGAAGTCTCGCAATCTGAAAAAAAATTCAGATACTTATTTGAAAACTCTGCCGAAGGAATTTTCCAATTTACTCATGATGGGAAATTTATAACTATAAATCCCGCTTTAGTGAAAATGCTCGGTTATGGATCGGAAGAAGAAATTAAAAAATTAGGATTGGCAGACGATATCTTCAAACGCAAGAGTGATTGGGAATTGTTGAGCAAACTTTTAGAGAAACAAGGAAAAGTCCGCAACTACCGCGTTCCTTACAAAAAGAAAGACGGTGTAGAAATTACAGTTCGTATGAATGTTCGAACTTTTGAGAATGAAGAAACCGGGCAAGTTTTATTTGAGGGCAGTCTTCAGGATATTACTCAACAGGTTCAAGCCGAAAATGAAAAACAAAAAGCGCTTGATGCATTACGTTTAGAAAAAACAAAAGCAGATACCGCCGCAAAAAAAGCTCAGCAGGAAAGCAATTTCAAATCTAAATTCCTTGCTAATATGAGCCACGAAGTCCGTACGCCAATGAATTCCGTGATGGGCTTTTTAACATTAATTGAAAACGATCTCTTCGAAAGTAAAGAAGAGCTTAAAACTTTTGCTCAAGATGCGCGTTTAGCCGCTGAATCATTGCTGGATATCATCAACAATATCCTCGATATTTCAAAAATTGAAGCCGGCAAAATGGATCTTAATGAAATTGATTTTAATTTACGCGATGAAGCCAATAAAGCAATATCAATCATTAATCAATCAACTAAGTCAAAAGGATTGGAACTGGAATATTCTTTTGATGAATTAATTCCAGAAAAAGTTTATGGCGACCCAACCCGTTACAGACAAATTATATTGAACCTTCTTAGTAATGCTGTAAAGTTTACAGATCATGGTAAAGTTACTCTGAATATCGAATTAAAATCCACGACTGAATCCGTAGCTGAAATTATGACTACTGTTGAAGATACTGGAGCCGGAATTCCGAGTGATAAACTTTCCATGTTGTTTGAACCATATATTCAAGTGAAAAATAAAAAGGGTGTTAAAGAGGGAACGGGTTTAGGTTTAGTTATATCACGGGAATTTGTTCGTCTGATGCATGGTGAAATTCATGTTGAAAGTAAAATTGGTCTAGGCAGTAAATTTTCATTTAATATAAAAATGAAATTGTTGCCGGATGCCGTTATTGAATCTGAGGATAAAGGAGATACTTCAGTTGCGGTTCATGAGGAATTTCAATCCAAGCTGGAAGCTCAACCTGAACCGGAAGTGAGACTTGATCAACATTCAAAAAAGAAAATTCTCTTAGTTGAAGATAATCCGATCAGCCAGAATCTAGAACTAAAAATTTTAAGAGAGGTTGGATATAATGTTGAAGCGGTTTCTAACGGTAATGATGCAATTCAGTCGGCAATGTCGGGAACATTTAATTTGATTCTAATGGATATTGAAATGGCTGATGTTGATGGAATAACCGCCACAAAAAAAATCCGCGAAATAGACAGCCCTGTTTCTAAAATTCCAATCATTGCCGTAACCGCACATTCCAGTATGAAAGACCGAGAGAGATGCCTTGCTGCAGGAATGGACGATTATATTGCAAAACCAATTAATATACATTTCTTAAAAATCACAATTGATCAATGGCTTAACTCCAACCGCTAGTTCTGACTATTTCGGAACTGAATAATTTTATTAATAGATTTGAAAACAAAATTATCAAAAGGAATTTCTATGCTAACAGAAAATTACATCGCGCTAGAAGAAAAATATGGTGCGCATAATTATCACCCGCTTCCGGTTGTACTTTCAAAAGGTGAAGGCGTTTTTTTGTGGGATGTAGAAGGTAAAAGATATTATGATTTCCTTTCGGCATATTCAGCTGTCAATCAAGGGCATTGTCATCCCAAAATAGTTAATGCAATGATTGAGCAAGCAAAAACTCTCACTCTCACTTCAAGAGCTTTTTATAACGATTGTCTTGGACCTTACGAAAAATTTATAACAGAATTCTTTGGTTATGAAAAAATATTGCCAATGAATTCCGGTGCCGAAGCTGATGAAACGGCACTGAAACTTTGCAGAAGATGGGCTTACGATAAAAAAGGAATCAAAGAAAATGAAGCAAAGATAATTGTTTGCGAAGGAAACTTTCACGGAAGGACCATTACTGTTATCTCAATGTCGAATGATCCAGATTCATACAAAGGATTTGGACCTTATACACCCGGATTCATTAAGATTCCATATAATGATTTGAGTGCGCTTTCAAAGGCGCTGGAAGATCCAAATGTTGCCGGATTTTTAGTTGAACCGATACAAGGCGAAGCCGGTGTTGTTGTTCCGGACGAAGGATACCTTTCTAAAGCATATTCAATGTGTAAAGCAAAAAAAGTTTTGTTCATTGCAGATGAAGTTCAAACCGGTTTAGCAAGAACAGGCAAAATGTTAGCATGTGATCATGAAAATGTTAAACCCGACATTTTAATTTTAGGAAAAGCGCTTTCGGGCGGAACAATGCCGATCTCTGCTGTACTCGCAGATGATGATGTGATGCTTGTAATAAAACCGGGTGAACACGGATCAACTTTTGGCGGAAATCCATTGGCGGCTAAAGTTGCTGTTACAGCTCTTCAAGTTCTTAAAGAAGAAAAGTTGGATGAGAATGCCGAAAAACTTGGCAGCTTATTTCGTCAGGAAGTTAGAAAAATTAAATCCGATATGATTGAATTAGTGCGCGGCAAAGGTTTGTTAAATGCCATAGTCATCAAACCGAAAAATGGGAAAGAAGCATGGGATGTTTGCTTAAAAATGCGCGATAATGGTTTACTTGCAAAACCAACACATGGTCATATAATTCGGTTTGCGCCGCCGCTTGTAATTACGGAAGAACAAATTAAAGAGGCGGTTAAAATCATTGAGAAGTCCCTTCAAGAAATTAGTGAATCAATTTAACCGGCAAGGAGATTGCATTGAAAAAAATATTTTATTATTCGTTTTTATTGTTTTTTGTCCCAACGATTTTAATTTTCGGTTGGGGAGATAAAGGACACAAGATCATAACCGCTTTTGCAATGAAACAATTACCGTCTCAAATGAAATTTTCTGAGGCGTTTAAATCTGCCATTATTGAACACTCTGTTGATCCGGATAATCGTAAACGCGATGATAAAACGGAAGGACCGAAACATTTTATTGATATAGATTTCTATAAAGAATTTTCAGACGGCATTATTATCATGTCGCGCGACTCACTTAATAAGTTGTATGGTGAACAAGTTGTTACCAGAGAGGGAATTCTTCCTTGGGCAACTGAAACTACATTTTACAGATTGATACAAGCATTTAAGGATAAGGATAAAGATAAAGTCCTTTTATATGCATCAGATCTAGCTCACTATGTCGGTGACGGACATCAGCCGCTTCACGCTACAGTGAATTATAACGGACAGCTGACTGATCAGAAGGGAATACACGGACGATATGAGATTGAGATGTTAGATCAATATTTGAACATCATAGAAAAAAATTATGATGATCAAATTCCATATTATGTTAACAGTATTCCAAGTATGATCTTTAATTACATAGCTGAAGCTAATAATTATGTTGAGCTTATTTTATCAGCAGATAAATTCGCTTCAAAAAAGACAGACGGAAAGTTTGATAAAGAATATTACCGCTTGTTGTGGTTCAAAACTAAATACATTACCATAAATGAAATTAATTCAGCGGCATTAAGTTTATCTTCTTTGATCTATTCTGCATGGATGGATGCAGGAAAGCCGGTTCTGGAAAATTGATGTTCGATAATAAGAAATTTGTTACTGTCTTCGGAAGTTCAATTCCAAAAGAAGGCGATGAAGAATATAAAGTTGCATACTTGCTCGGTGAAAAATTAGCTAAGAATGGTATCAATGTATGTAACGGGGGCTTCCAAGGTATAATGGATGCTGTCTCCAAAGGCGCAAGTGAAAATGGAACGCAAGCAATAGGTGTAACTGTAGATCTTTATAATGCTGACGCAAGCAAATATCTTACAAAACAAATTGTTACTCATTCTCTTTTCGAACGCCTGAAAAACTTAGTTGAAATTGGGGATGCGTATGTTGTTCTCCAAGGGGGGACCGGAACACTTTTGGAACTTGCGTTAGTATGGGAATACATGAATAAAGGAATGATTGCGCAAAAACCGTTTGCGTGTCATAGTTCAATGTGGAATGAAATTACTAATGTGATGGAAAAACAGATTGCAAAGGAAAACCGAAAGACCGGTTTACTAAAATGTTTTGATGATATTGATGAGTGTGCTGAATTTATAATTACTAATCTTAAGAGTGGCGCAGATTTTTGATCTGCGTAACTGCCTTTTCAAAAACAGAATCAACAGACAATTCTTTGATGCATTTAAACTTCACATCTTTACGTGAACATGTAAGAGGTTTGGGCGAATAGTAGAAACAAGGCGAACAATCAAGATTAAGCGAAGCAATCTGATAATCTGTCTGCCATGGGCGAATATAATTTATATTTGTCGGTCCTATGATTGCAATGATATTTAGTTTCAAAGCAGAAGCCACGTGCATTAAACTGGAATCATTTGTAATGAATAAATCGCATCGTTTTATTATTGCGGCTGTGTTGGATAAACTAAGCGTATTAATCGGTCTGGCATTGGATGAATTAATATTAGTTACTACAATATCTTTAAGTGCTTCTTCATCGCTACCCCCGAAAACCAGTATTTTAGCTCCGAACTGTTCAATCAATTTCTTTCCTAGCTCCGCAAATTTATTCGGCTCCCATCTTCGCTTATCATGATTTTTTAATGAAGAGCATCCGGGGTGAAATCCAATGACGAGATCATTTTCGGTGATTGATTGATCTTCAAAAAATTTCTTTGCGAATTCGGAATCGTCATCGCGAAGGCAAAACTGCATAGCGGGGATTTCATTTATTTTCTTACCGACTAATTTTTCGACCATGCGTAAATTTTCTTCAACATTGTGAAGTTTATCATCTTCTAAAACGCGGGTTGTGTTTAAGAAACCAAAATTTGAAAAATCTTTTCTAAGATAGTTCACGGCAAATCGTTTTTCCGCCCCGATCAATCTGCTTATCAAATTATATTCTTTTCTGTTTGAAGGGTAAATATTGATAGTTGCATTATATTTTTTTCTGAGACTCAGAGTAAAACGAAGTGATTCGAGTTTGGATATGCCCAGAAAATTGAAGTAATGGACTTTTGAAATTTGGGGGAGCTTTTCATAAATATCTTTTACACCGCGGTACATAACAAGTGCATCAATATTTGCCCCGGGTATTTCATTTTTAAGTTTCTGAAGTGCCGGCGTGAACATTAAAGCATCGCCTATGCCCGATAATGCAATTATAAGGATATTCATTTGTAAGGATCATTTGTTGAATAAAGAGGCAGTCTCAAAAGTAATATTTTGTTATATAATCGCCCGCGGATGACGCGGAATAAATTGATTTTCGCAGATTATTTTATTGTATCATTACTTTTGAGACAACCTCAATTGTTAATTATTTCTTCTCAAGTTGCTTTGGAAGCACTTCGGGAGTTTCCATTCCCGCTTTCTTTCTAAATTCGTTTAAGAGCTGAGCAACATTCTGATCGTTAGGAACGAGGTTTTGTAATTGCATTAGAGTAGAAACCGCTTCTTTATACATTTTTAAATTCTCGTAATGCGTTAAAAGCAGATCGTATGGATTGTACCAGCTTGTAAAATCACGCGGATTTATTTCCAATTGCTTCTTAGCGGCATCAATAACTTCTTTAGCCAACGCTTCATATTGTTTCATTGCGCCGGCGCTAAAATAGATCTTTGAAATATCATGTTTAATTCTGTAATCCATAGCAACAACAGAACGCGGAATTTTCTTCTCCATTTCATCAAGAACATTGATGGCTTTAGTTCTATCATTATCCTTATAGAGATAATAAATTGCAAGACGAATAAACGCATTACGGTAATTTTGAGTTAAACGTTCGTGGTTTTCATCGAAGAAAATCGTTTTGTCATTCAAACCGCGGAACTTGAATCCGGGTTGATAATCTTTGCTGAATCCAGCAGGTTCATCAAAAAGCTGTTTGCTGAGTATTTTCTCGTCAATGTATTCAATTCTTTTGTCGTCATTCTTTTTAGGTACAAGACGCATTGCCATTCCTTCCATCCGCATATAATCGTCCAGATTTAAACGACTGTCATCGGAACATGTTACTGCGAAATAGATCGGACGTTCCCATTTTGCCTGCATAATAATATCTAAGGCAACTAAATCCTGTCCGCGTATAAATTTTACATCGCCGGATTGACCAGTGTTTTGCATGGTCCATTTGATTTTTCCGTCTTTAACCGTCGCACTGTCCGTAACATTCCATTTTTTTATGATGTCTGGCGGAACTGGAATTGACATTTCTGTCGGTTCCCATCGCTGAAGACCGATCTGGTCAATTTCGTCATCGGTTAAACTCATATTTACTTTTTGAGCACCAAATGGGGAAGTGTTTTTTAGTTGCTTAACATACCACGAGGTGTTTACCAATGATAAACATGCTACGCGAACATCACGGCGGACTCCTTCAACATCCTGTAAAAACCAGAGAGGAAAAGTGTCGTTATCGCCGTTTGTAAATAGTACTGCGTTCGGTGCAACGCTTTGAAGTAGATTGTATGCGTAATCCCACGGCACGTAGTTTCTTGATCTATCATGTTCAAACCAATTTGCATGAGCCATATTAACAGGTACGCCAATAACTCCAAGAAAAAGAACTCCGGCAATCATAGGTTTCAATGCAGTGCTCTCTTTGAATTTATCTCGAAGCAATTCAATTATTCCGTTCATGCCGAGCGCAATCCATAACGAGTAAACAAAAAATGCACCGACGTAAAAATAATCCCTTTCACGCGGCTGCGGTTCCTGTTGATTCTGATAAAAAGCCGTTAGGTAACCGAGAAAGATAAACATCGCAAGAAAGACAGACGCCATCTTCCAGTCTTTTTTGAAGTGGTAATACAATCCGAATAATCCTATAAAAAATGGAATACCCCACAAGTCGCTCCATTCAACTCCGCTGTCTTCATAAGTTGAAACCCTTCCAATATAATTCCAGAATAAATACCGGTTGAACATGTGGTTCAATTGATAACGCCATAAGAAATCAAGATCGTTCGAATAATCAGTATAAATTTTTAACTGATGCGGTTCATTAGAAAATCTTCTCTTGAATGTTGGAAAGTCGCCGTATTGTTCACGGTTGATATAAGAGTTTAATTCACTCATGGTTTTAGGACTGTTCATATTAATCGGCGGTTCTTGGTTCGCGCGTATGATAATCATTGCAACGGTAGTAGAGCCGATTATTGCGAAGAGAGCACATTTCAAAATTAGGTTAGCAGTTGCTTTCTTGTTTTTTGCAGTCCAGTATATTCCAAATCCTATAATGCCAAGAATTACAAATACGGAAACAATGTTAAGAGTGAAATCGTTATTGGAAACAATTGTAATCAATTTTGGAAGATATTTGACCAAGCCCGGATAAATAGCAACGAGTGCAATTCCTCCAAAGATAATTGGCATATAAAAAGAATTTCTTTGAAATATTTTTTTGTAAGTAGCTCCCATAAAAATTAAACTGACCGCAACTAAAATCATTAAGAAACGCGAATCAACAGCTCCAAATTCTTCCGGAGACGGAGGTGTATCACCAGTTTGAGAAGCCCACATTAATGCCGCAATAACAAGAATAATTACAGAATGGGCTACAAAGTAGAGTGCGGTTTTTTTCAGAATAACTTCATCTGTTGCATATTTTCTAAAATAGATTGCCATTGCAACCGGAACAATAGCGAGAGCAGACATAAGATGAACGCCGGTAGATAAACCGATGAGATAGAAAATAAATATCAAGTACTTTTCATTGTCAGGTTCATCGGCTTTTTCATTCCAAACAACCATCAGCCAAATTACAAACGCGATGAAGAAAGTTGAGTTTGCATAAACTTCCGATTCAACTCCGTTAAACCATACCGTATCTGCAAATGCAAAAGAAAGCGCACCAATAGCGGCAGAAATGTAGATTGAGATTGCATCAAATAAACTTTCTGTTTCATTTTTCTTATAGTTTTGAATTAACTTAACAGCTATCAGATATAAGAACATAACCGAAAACGCTGTTGACAAAACCGAAATAGTATTCATCCTTAGACCTATACTATCGGCAAAAGGAATCATTGTAAAAATTCTTCCAAGTATTAAAAAGAAAGGCGTGCCAGGGGGATGGGGAACCTGCATTAAGTATGCAGAAGCTGTAAACTCACCGCAGTCCCAAAATGAAAGACCGGGCTGGACTGTAGAAAAGTAAACCAAGGCAGTTATTAAAAAAACTACGGCGGCAAATATTCTGTTTAGGACTTTATTACTCATTATTCCACCAAAAAAAATTTTCAATTATGAAGAATGATCTTCTGTATTAGTTTGTGAGGATTGATTAAAGAATTGATCGTAATTTTTTTTCTCTCTATTAACGTGATATTTCTCATACAGTTTTTTAAGTCTCTGCATGGATAATTTATCAAGATCTTCGTCGTCTTTATGCCGTTTAAGAAGCATTTTATAATCGTCAAGCTCACGCCCGTCAAATTTGCGTTCGTATCGTTTCAAAATTGCAAAATAATCTTTTTGCTCGCGTGAACTCATTGAAAAATACTGGTTCGTTTACATTTTTGGTTGATGAAATTAATCAAAAAATCATTCAATAAAAAACTATATTTAGGCAACTCAGAATACTAATGTGAATGTTTTCTATGCAAGTTTACAAACAATATAAGCCGATTGTTTCCATAATAATGCCGACTTTCAATAGGGCAAATTATTTGAAAAGATCAATCGAATCGGTGTTGAATCAATCGTTCAAAATGTGGGAATTAATAATTGTTGACGACGGCAGCAGCGATAATACATTTCAAATTGTTGATGAATATATTTTACAATTCGAGAATATCCGTTACATGAAACACTCCAACAGACGCCCGGCTCTTGCTACTAATGCCGGCATACAAGCTTCTTGCGGCGAATTGATAGCGTTTCTTGGAAGCGATGATGAATGGAAGTCGGAATTTTTGAAACAGCGCGTAGATTTTTTAAAAGACCATCCGGATATTGATTTTATCCACGGAGGAGTTGAAGTTATCGGACATCCTTATGTGAAAGATAAAAACGATTTAACCCGCGAAATTCACATTGATGAATGCATTGTCGGAGGAACATTCTTTGGTAAACGGAATGTGTTCATTGAGTTAGGGGGATTTCGAGATTTAAGTTACAGCGACGACTCGAATTTTTATGAGCGCGCGGTTAAAAAATTTAATGTTGCCAAAGTTGATTTCCCAACTTACATTTATTACCGGGATACACCTGATAGCATCTGTTCAACAATCGAATAAAATATGGATCTGCCAGATGAATATTTTGATGACTCTTTCTCAGCTTGAAGTTACGGGCGCGGAAGTTTATTCCGTTACACTTGCCGATAAATTTATAGAACGGGGACATAAAGTTTTCATCATATCGGATACACTCACAAAAAAAACAAAAGCGGAATACACTCATGCACCACTTTCTAAAAGAACATTAATTTACAGGATTAAAAATTCCATTTTTATTTATAGATTCATCAAGCGGAATAATATTCACATTGTAAATGCACATTCACGTGCGAGCGCTTGGGTCTCGAGCGTAGCAAGCAAGTTTGCTAATGTTCCTTTGGTTGTTTTTATACATGGTAGACAGGCAACATTTCTATCGCGCAGAATATTTCATGGATTCGGCAATTACACAATAACTATTTGTGAAAAGTTAGAACAACAGCTTCTCAAAGTATTTAAACTCTCTCCGGATAAAATTGAGGTAATAAGAAATGGTTTTGATCTTCCTGTAGTTGAAGAGAAGAAAGCATCGATGCAAAAAACTGTAGCTTTCGTCACCCGGCTTTCGGGGCCCAAAAAAGATCTTGCCTATAAACTTTTGGAATACCTTTCCGCTTCAGATTTCTTTGATCAAGTAGATGGAGTGAAATTTAAAATTATCGGCGGACAAACAATTCCGCCGGAATTTGAAAAATTTAAAAATGATTTTGAATTCACCGGTTATATCGAGAATTTGCCGCATGAAATTAAAAACGCAGATGTCGTTATCGGTTCAGGTAGAATAGCTATTGAAACAATTCTTTATAAAAAACCGTTAATAGCAATGGGAGAAGCATGCACTATCGGCTTGGTAACAAAGGATAATCTCCGGTTCGCACTTGAGACAAACTTTGGAGATATGAATGTAACTGAAAAGGAATTCGACTTTGAGAAAATTATGTCGGATTTGAAAACCGCACTTCATCTTAAAGAATGCGATGATTCAGTCTATGAGAAAGTTAAGAGCGACTGTGATATTGTAAAAGTTGTTGACCGACTCGAATTTGTTTTTCAAAGCGTGAGAGTAAGATTTTATCGGAATGAAATTCCAATTATATATTATCACAGAATTGCAAAAGATATTAACGATGCGGGAAAGCATGGCATATTTGTTACCGAAGAACAATTTGAATATCATTTGCGATTTTTGAAAAACAAAGGATATAAAACAGTAACGTTTGAAGAGGCGCTTCAAATAAAAAAGGATTGTGTTTCCGGTAAATTTGTTATCATTACATTCGACGACGGCTATGAAGATAATTATACCTTAGCGTTTCCGCTTCTTAAGAAATATGGTTTTAAAGCCATTGTTTTTCTCGTTGCCGGGCTCGAATACAACTTATGGGACGAACAAAGTGATGAACCAAAACTTAAAATGTTGAGCCGGCAGCAAATTCTTGAAATGATTGAATACGGAATTGAGTTTGGTTCACATACACTTTCTCATGCAGACTTATCAAAATTGTCTGACGAAAAAGTAAAAGCAGAACTGGCTGACTCAAAGAAAATTTTAGAAGAAAAACTTGGGAGAGAAATTTTTTCTTTCGCTTTTCCGTATGGCAATTGCAATGAATCAGTTAAAAAGATTGCAAAAGAATCGGGTTATAAATTTGCTTTCGCAACAGACCGTGCGCCTTTAGGTTTACATGAAGATATTTTTCAGATTAGAAGGATTGGAATATTTCCGAATACCACAACAGCAGGCTTGGGAAGAAAAGTAAAAGGGAATTATATTTTTAAGAGAATAAAAAAAGATTCACCTGATTTACGGATTCCTCTTTGACAACTCGATTTGCAATTAGCAATTAAATCGTGTATCTCTGAATTATTTCGTCCGGTATTCTAACCGGTCTGCCGGACGAAGTTGAAACCATTGTGTATACCGCATAACCTTCTGCCGCAATTTTGTCTTTCTCTTTCTTCACAATCCAAAAATTCACTTTCACTTGAGTGCTTTTATAAGAATTTACTTGCGTACGAACAACGATCTTATCGCCAAGTTTAATTTCCCGTTTGAATTCAATATAAGTTGCAGAGGCAACCCAAGAATATCCGAGTTTAATAAATTCTTCCATCGGAACTTTATAGTCTTTTTTCATCTGGTCATAACGAGCCATAAGCAAGTAATCTAGATACTTTGAATTGTGCACATGATTATTCATATCAATGTCGTCTGGACGTACAATTATCTCCGTCTCAAAGATTGAATAATTCGGATTCGATTCTTGAGGCATTTTAATTCAGTCTTTCTTTTCTAAAAAAGAACCAGAGATAAACCGAAAGTAAAACCGCAACAATTATCTGAAGAATGATTGGTGTAGAGACTAGCTCGGTAGAAATTATTCCAAAACCAATTAAACTAAATTTTACCAGGTAGTAGTAAACTTTGCTTATAGCAATACTTACTAATGCAGAAGTAAATGAATTTTTAAAAAACTTTATAAGATAGAAGAAAAGAAATGCGTTTATCATTAACTCAGATGAAATTAAAAGCGACTTAACAAAATATGGATGTGCTGAGATGATAAAAGATAATAACGGTAAAGCCAACGCTAATAAGAAAACATTTTTCTTTGAAGTATGGACGATACTTAAAAGAAGAATAATTCTCATCGGGTCTAAGAGATAAATGGGAATAGCAATAAGGTGAGAAAGCGCTGGTGTAAAAGTTATTACTGCAAGAGCCAAAAAATCATAGATGGCTGTTTTATAATTGTATTTTGAGATAGTTGTAGAAAATGAGTTCATGCCGACTGCTCCAAATTTATTATCTTGACAATATGTCATATCTGACATACCTTTACGCCATTATAATTCAAGATAAACCTCTCATCTGGTTGCATGGAGAGATTAAAACTCCTCCATTTTCCTCGGTTGCAAGGATAGAAACTGGATTTCTTTTCAGACTTCTTCAGATGGGAGAGAAATTGAAAATGCCACATTCGAGACCAATGCCAAGTATTGGTTCTAATTGCCATGAACTGCGGATAAATGACGAAAGAAATACTTGGCGGATTATCTATAGAGTTGATGATGATGCAATAATAATTCTTGAAGTATTTAAAAAGAAAACCCAACAGACGCCTAAGAATATTATAGATATCTGTAAAAAGAGAATAAAGGAGTATGACAATGAATAAACAGAAACAAAAAAACTTAGAGAAAAAAGGGTGGAAAATTGGTTCACCCGAAGAGTTTCTCGGTTTATCGGAAGAAGAATCTTCATATATAGAATTAAAATTAAAACTCAGCGCTAATTTAAGAAAGCTAAGAACAGAGCAAAAACTAACACAAGTTGAACTGGCAAAAATTCTCAAATCAAGCCAATCGCGTGTGGCAAAACTTGAAGTAGGTGATCCTTCTGTTTCACTTGATCTCATTATTAGATCCTTATTAGCTCTTGGCACATCAAACAAAGAAATTGCTAGAGCTATCTCCTCTTAATATTTTGTGAAAAGGCTAACTTTAGTTATAGTCTCTATTAAATATCCGTTTTAAAGAATTTAGGGTGGAAATTGTGATGAAAATTTTAAATTGCCATTTCTTGACATTCTAACTGTATAGAAATATATTTACACCCTTTGAAAAATAGCATTTTGTTTCTGGAGGATGTTTTGAAGCAGGAAAGAATTACAAGATTTATTAAACCCGAAGACGCCAATCAAAAATGGTACGTAATTGATGCCAAAGACAAAGTATTGGGTCGTTTAGCGGCTAAAGTTGCGCGCGTTATTCGCGGGAAAGAAAAACCAGTCTTTACACCTAATATGGATGCCGGCGATTTTGTTGTTGTTATTAATGCCGATAAAATCCGTATGACGGGTAAAAGAGAGATACAAAAAACCTACTTTACCCACTCTTTGTATCCGGGTGGCGGAAGATTCAGAAGTTTTGAAGAAGTGATGGCTAAAAAGCCTGAATTTGCTATTGAAACTGCTGTCAGAGGTATGTTGCCAAAGACTAAACTTGGCAAACAATTAATTAAGAAATTAAAAGTGTATGCAGGCGAAAGCCATCCGCATAGCGCTCAGAAACCAGAAGTATTAAGTTTTTAACGGAGTGATTTGATGACAGATAAAATTTTTGTCGGAAGAAGAAAAAATGCTGTTGCTAGAGTTTATCTAAGAAGCGGTTCCGGTAAAGTTGCTGTTAACGATAAAGAAGTAGAAAAGTATTTTCCGCTCAAAGAACATAGAGATAACCTTTTACTTCCATTCGTTGCAACAGAAACGCTTGGCAAGTATGATGTATTTGCTAATGCAGCAGGCGGCGGTATATCGGGTCAATCAGATGCAATCCGTTTGGCTATTTCAAGAGCACTTGAATCTATTAATGCAGAGTTCAGACCGTCTTTAAAATCAGAAGGACTTTTGAAAAGAGATCCTAGAATGGTTGAACGTAAGAAATACGGTCAAAAGAAAGCGCGTAAGAGATTCCAATTCTCTAAGAGATAATTTTACAAGTCCGGCTTCTAACTGCCGGACTTTTTCTTAAGAAATTAATTAACAACATTCATACTCTCGGATTTGCCCCCTGTGTCTCACAAAAAAAGAGATGGAAGGCAAAGATGAAAAGAGTAGAAGAAAAACAGGAGAAATCATGCCTAAAGTAGAGCTCACACAACTTATTGAATCAGGTGCACATTTCGGGCACTTAACACGCCGTTGGAATCCAAAAATGAAACCATACATCTTCATGGAGAAGAATGGTATTCATATTATTGATTTGAAAAAAACACAAGCAGCAGTTGATACTGCGGCTCAAGCAATGACTGAAATTGTATCGCAGGGCAAACGCGTTCTTTTTGTCGGTACAAAAAAACAAGCCAAAGGAACTGTCGCTTCGGAAGCTAGACGTTCGGACAGCAATTGGGTAAGTGAAAGATGGCTTGGCGGAATGCTTACCAATTTTCAGACAATCCGTAAGAGCATAAAACATTTACAGAATATCGAAAAGATGGAAAGCGACGGTACATTCGAAAAGATTACCAAGAAAGAACGTTTAGTATTAACCCGCGAAAAAGATAAATTGAGAAAAGTATTGGATGGTGTTGAAACATTGGCAAAAATGCCGGGTGCTTTATTCATCGTTGATATCAAAAAAGAATCTATTGCAGTTAACGAAGCATTGAAACTCAACATTCCGATCTTTGCAATCGTAGATACAAATTGCGATCCCGACCCGATTGACTATGTAATTCCTGCTAACGACGATGCTTCCCGCGCTGTTGAAGTTATTACTAAAGTTATTGCCGATGCGGTTATTGAAGGCAATCTAAAAGCAAAAGAACTAAGAGCTAATGAAGTCGCCGAAAAAGAAAAAGATAAAAAAGATGAACCGGAAACAGAAAAGAAAGACAATAAAGGCAAAGTAAGAAGAGTTAAGATTGATGGTAAAGAGGATAGAAGACCTCAGCATAGGGATAGAAGAGATAACCGCGGCGAAAGACCGGCACAAAGAAGAGATGATAAGCCGGCAGATAATTCTGAAAATAAATCTGATGAGAAATCAAACTAAAAGTTTTTGAAAAAATTGAGGTAAATAAATTATGGCAGTTAGTGCAAATCAAGTTAAAGAGTTAAGAGATAAAACCGGCGCCGGTATGATGGATTGTAAGCAAGCTCTTACAGAATCCAACGGAGATTTTGAAAAAGCTGTTGAGATATTAAGAAAAAAAGGTGCATCTGTTGCGGCTAAAAGAGCAGAAAGAACAGCTAACGAAGGTGTTGTCCTTACTCGAGTTTTTAATAATGGTAAAACAGGTGCAATCTTAGAAGTTAATTGCGAAACCGACTTTGTTGCAAATAGTGATGACTTTATAAACTTTGCAAACTTTGTTATGGATATTGTTATCAGCAATAAACCTGCAGATGTTGCGGCTTTGTTGCAGCTTACAAAAGATGGAAAAAATATTGCGGACGAATTGAATGCTCTTATCGGCAAGATCGGCGAGAAGATTGAAATTTCCCGCTTTGCTTTAGATAATACTACCAACGGAGAAATTGTAGATTACATTCACATGGGTTCAAAACTTGGTGTGTTGATTGAAGCCGAGAACGTTCCGGCAGATAAAGCAGCAGAGTTTCAGCCAATATTAAAAGATATTGCAATGCAAGTTGCAGCAATGAGACCGCTTTCAATTTACCGAGAAGAATTGGATAAATCTTTGATTGAAAAAGAAATTGAGATTTATAAAGAGATCGCGCGCAAAGAAGGCAAGCCGGAACAGATTCTTGAGAAAATTGCTCTCGGCAAGCTCAATAAATTTTATGAAGAAAATTGTTTATTCGAGCAGGCGTTCGTTAAAGACAATACTAAAAAGATCAGCGTTCTAATTGACGAATTCAATAAAAAGAATTCGGCGCAGACCAAGCTTGTCAAATTCAGACGATTTCATCTCAGCGATGAAAATAAATGATTCTAAAGAAGGTCTTATTTCTAAATAAGACCTTTTTTTTTATATTGGAGAAGAATTATGAAAAAGAATCTTAAATACAATCGTATACTTTTGAAACTCAGCGGTGAATCTCTTGCCGGTGAACACGATTTTGGTATCAATCCCAAAATTTTAGATTTCTTTTCCGATGAAATTAAAAAGGTTCACGATCTCGGCGTTCAAATTGGAATTGTAATCGGCGGAGGAAATATCTACCGCGGATTAAATTCAAACGGACAATCTATAGACCGTGTTACGGGCGATCAGATGGGAATGCTTGCAACAATAATAAATTCCCTTGCTCTTCAAAGCGCTTGCGAAAGCAAAGGTATCTACACAAGATTGATGACAGCAATCAGCATGGAAGCTATTGCCGAACCGTATATCCGCAGAAGAGCAATCCGCCATCTGGAAAAAGGAAGAGTCGTAATATTCGGCGCGGGAACCGGTCATCCATATTTTAGTACAGATACCGCGGCATCTTTGCGTGCTGTAGAAATTGAAGCCGATGCTATTTTCAAGGGTACGCGCGTTGACGGTGTGTTCGATTCCGATCCGGAAATAAATCCCGGTGCGGCTCTCTTTGAAGAAATTTCTTATCTGGATGTAATGCAAAAAAATCTTCGGGTTATGGATTTGACTGCTATCAGTCTTTGTAAGGAAAATAATCTTCCAATAATTGTTTTCAATATGGACAAACCGGATAATCTTTTAAAAGTCATTACCGGAGAAAATATCGGCACTTCGGTCAGAAATTTTGTTCAACCAAATAAAAATTGAAATAAATATTTAGAGGATTCTATGATTAATCATCCACAAATTAAAGATGCACGGCACAGGATGGATAAAAGCGTTGAGGCATTCAGATCGGAAATTTCTAAAATAAGAACCGGCAAAGCTACTACAGCTCTACTCGATGGAATTAAAGTAGATTATTATGGCACTATGAGTCCGCTCAATCAAGTTGGCAATGTTACCGTTCTTGATGTTCACACCCTTGCAATAACACCTTGGGATAAAAGCATGGTGCAAGCAATTGATAAAGCAATTCTAGCTTCCGATCTTGGCTTAAATCCTATTAGCGACGGAACGAACATCAAAATTCCAATTCCGGCATTGACTGAAGAAAGAAGAAAGGATTTTGTTAAGCTGGTAAAGAAAATTGGTGAAGAAGCAAAAGTTGCTTTAAGAAATGTTAGGCGCGATGCGAATGATCATCTTAAGAAATTGGAAAAAGAAAAAAGCATGACCGAAGATGAACTGAAAGAAGCAGAGAAGGAAACACAAAAAATGACTGATGAACATATCTCTAAAATTGACGAGATCATCAAACACAAAGAAAAAGAAATTATGGAAGTGTAATGGCAGCTGTTAGCTGTAAGCAATTAGCTTTTAATAAAAGAATCAACCCCGGCAAAACCGGGGTTTTTTATTTTCTTCAATTGGAAGATGGATTTACCTGTTTCTTATTTTATAATAAAGCTATAATTTTCTCTGGCTGTCAAGGACCATTCCTTGACAGAACTGAATTTATTATAGAACAATCCACTACTTCGCGACGGAATGATATATGGGATTAAGAGGCAGAAATAATCTTACCGAAGAACATTTCTTTTTTGTTACTACAACTATTATCAATTTTAGTAAGGTCTTTGTTAAAGATTCTTATTGTGATCTTCTTTTAAAGAACATAAAACATTATCAGCAACGATACGAATTTGAAGTATTGGCTTACGTTATAATGCCTTCACATTTCCATTGGATAGTCGCTGTCCATCCAGCAAGAGGTAGAATATCTGAGATTATGCGTGATATCAAGAAGTATAGCGCTTGGGATATACTTATGCAACTAGAAAAGGATGCATCTCACTTGTTGAAGAATTTTCAAAATCCAAGAGATAAAGGTCAAAGAAGACAATTATGGATGCACCGGTTTGATGATGAAGTTATAAGAGATCAAAAAATGCTATGGACAAAGATTACATATATACATAATAATCCTGTAGAAGCCGGATTGGTTTTTCGTCAGGAGGATTACAAATATTCTAGTGCAAGGAATTATATAAGTGATGTTCAATCGGTATTTTATGTTGAGAAAAGTTGGGCTGGTGTGGATCTGTCAAGAAGTGGTCATTAAAGATAATGGCAAGGATCGTCGAGGAATGGTCCTCGACGACAATAATAAGTGTAGTTTTAGCTTTTAGCTGTAAGCAATTAGCTATTAGAAAAAATTAGAACCTCGGAAAACCGGGGTTTTTTTGTTTTAAACGGATTTGATTCATTTTTTTACTTGTTTCTTGTTTGATAATAAATCCATAATTTTTGGAAGACAAAAGCCTCTTAATTAAAGAAACAATTCATTCAAAGAATTAAAAAAGGAATAATTTTATGAGTTCCAACAAAGAAGAAGCTCTGCGTTATCATAGTGAAGGAAGGAAAGGGAAGATTGAAGTTATTCCCACAAAGCCCTGCTTCACAGCGCATGAGTTATCGCTTGCTTATACGCCGGGTGTAGCCGAACCGTGTAGAGAGATTGAAAAGAACGATGACGATGTTTACAAGTACACTGCAAAAGGAAATTTAGTAGCTGTAGTTTCAAACGGCACCGCCGTTCTTGGATTAGGAGATATTGGTCCTCACGCCGGAAAACCTGTTATGGAGGGAAAGGGCGTTTTGTTCAAACGATTTGCCGATATTGATGTGTTCGACATCGAACTGAAAACACATGATCCTAAAGAAGTAATTCGTGCAGTTCAACTTCTTGAACCGACATTCGGCGGTATCAATTTGGAAGATATCAAAGCGCCGGAATGTTTTGAAATTGAAGAAGAACTTAAAAAGACAATGAACATTCCTGTGTTTCATGATGACCAGCATGGAACAGCGATCATTTCATGCGCGGCATTAATTAATGCGGTAGAAATTGCCGGCAAGAAGCTGGATAAAATACGAATAGTTGTTAACGGAGCCGGTGCCGCGGCTATTTCATGCTGCAATCTTTATGTTGCCGCCGGTGTTAAGAAAGAAAATATTGCAATGTTCGATACAAAAGGTCATATCAACCATAGCAGAACAGATCTTAACAAGTATAAAGATAAATATGCCACGAATGATAAGTATAAAGATCTTGCTGACGGAATGAAAGACGCAGATGTGTTCGTCGGTTTATCAAAAGGAAATGTCGTTTCGAAAGAGATGATTAAATCTATGGCAAAAAATCCAATTGTCTTTGCAATGGCTAACCCGGATCCTGAAATCACTTATGAAGATGCAACTAGTGCGCGCAAAGATATTATTATGGCAACAGGCAGAAGCGATTATCCAAATCAAGTTAATAATGTTTTAGGATTTCCTTTTATCTTCCGCGGCGCTCTGGATGTACGCGCTTCTCAAATCAACGAAGAAATGAAGATGGCGGCAACGCGTGCTTTAGCCGGGCTTGCAAGAGAAAAAGTTCCGGAAGTTGTACTCAACGCTTACGGCGGAAAAGAATTTTCATTCGGTCCGGAATATATTATTCCAAAACCGTTCGATCCAAGAGTACTTTGGACTGTTGCACCGGCAGTTGCAAGAGCCGCAATGGAAACCAAAGTTGCAAAAAATCCAATTAAGGATTGGGAAGCGTACAAAATTGAGTTGCAAGAACGTCTCGGTTTTTCAACAGAGATTGCACGTGTTATGGTTCACAAAGCTCAGCAGAATCCAAAGAAAGTTGTTTACCCGGAAGGCGAAGAAGAAAAAATTATACGCGCAGCTAATTCTTGCTACGATGACAACATTGCAAAACCGATACTTCTGGGGAACGAACAGGTAATCAAAACAAGAATAGTTGATTTGGGGTTCGATCTTAAGAAGTTTGAGATTATAGATCCGGTTACAACAACTAAAGGAGTTACGTATGAAGAAGAATTCTATCAAAGAAGGCAAAGAAGAGGAGTTACTCCGCGCGATGTAAAATTATTAATGCGCGACCCAAATTATTTTGCCGCTATGATGGTTGAAAAGGGAGATGCTCACGCAATGGTTGGCGGTTTAACTCAGCATTACCCGCAAACAATTAGACCAGCGCTGCAATGTATCGGCATTAAAGAAGGTCTAAAAGTTGTATCTGGAATGTACATTGTCATCATAAAACGTAAAATATTTTTCTTTGCGGATTGTACTGTAAATGTTGATCCGACGGCGGATGAGCTTGCTGAGATAGCAATTAGCGCGGCAGAAGCGGTTAAAGAATTCGACATTGTTCCCAAGATTGCAATGTTATCGTTCAGCAACTTTGGAAGCGCACCTTATCCTCAAACAATCAAAGTAGCAGATGCCGTAAAAATTGTTAAACAGAGAAGACCGGATTTAATGATTGACGGTGAAATGCAGGCAGATACCGCGGTTGTTGCAGAAAAAATTGAAAAGGAATATCCGTTCTCTTCACTAAACGGTACGGCTAATGTTTTAATCTTTCCAACACTCGAAGCCGGAAATATCTCTTACAAGCTTTTGCAAAGATTAACTGACGCTACCGTTATCGGTCCAATTCTAATGGGTATGAAAAAACCTGTTCATGTAATTCAAAGAGGCGATACCGTTAACGACATTATTAACATGACAGCCATTGCTGTTGTGGGCGCTAAAGATCATAAATAGGAAGCGCTTCTTAAATCTTACAATTAAAAAAAACCCAACTTCATTAAGAAGTTGGGTTTTTCGTTATTTATATTGCAATCAGATAATTATATCTTAGCCACATAATACCGGCAAGATTATAGTGCTAAAAAATATTTTATATATTTCTGGAAGTATGATCCTTTTTTTTGCGGGATTAATTCTTTATGGAGTAATTCTCAATTTGAGGGAAGTTACTCTTCAAGAAGCGATGTCAGAAAAAGGGATACCGAAACTGAACGACGTTCGTTTAGTGGTTGATAGAAAAAACTACCGGATTGAATTATACTCGGAAAAAGTTTTGATTAAAACATATAAGGCGGTATTCGGCAAAAATTCAGGCACATTAAAAACGTCAGCGACCGATAATGTAACTCCGATAGGCGAGTATAAAATTTGCGCAATTGATACCGTTTCAAAGTATCATAAATTTTTGCATCTTAATTATCCGAATGAACGGGATGCAGCCGAAGCATTCAAACAAAAATATATTTTTGAAGATGAGTTAAACGCTATTTTACTTTCGGCTAAGAATAAAGAGTGTCCGCCAAAGGAAACTTCACTCGGTTCCGACGTAGGCATTCACGGAATAGGAAAGTATAACGTAATATTCAAAAATCTGCCGTTCACATTTAATTGGACTAACGGCTCGATAGCTGTTAGCAATGAAAACATTGATGAATTATATTCAGTGATTAAAGTTGGTGCGCCGGTTAAAATAACTTATTAGCGGATTGGTATATTGAAAATCAAATACTGGCTTATAATATTTTTTCTTTTTTCAATTGTGCTCTCTGCACAAACGAATAAAAAATATGAGCTTTCAAAAATATTATTCGAAGGGAATGATGCTTTTTCTTCTTCCGACTTGAGTACTATTATTCAGTCTAAAGAATCGCCAAACTGGCTGCTTCAATTCGTTAATAAATTTTCCAGTATAGGCGGTAAAGCTATTTATTTTGATTCTCTCATTGTCCCTAGCGATATAAATGCCTTAAAAGGTTTTTACCAATCAAAAGGATATTTCAAAGCCCGGATTAAATCTCATTACAATCTTGATACTTCTAACAACAGTGCATCTTTGACATTTACGATTACCGAATCGCAGCCGGCGCATTTCAGATCGTTTTTATTTAAGGGTCTGGAATGGATTGCGCCTGAATATCAAAAGACGCTTGGAGATTATGTTCATGTTGATACCACAACTGTTTATGAAGATGCAATAGTTGATGAAAAGAAAAATTACATTACAAACTTTTTACGCGATCACGGTTATATGCTGGTAAAGATAGATCGTCCTAAAGTTGTTATTGATACAATGAAAAACTATGTGGATGTAGAGCTTCATTTTGATACCGGCAACCGGTTTAAAATTAGCGACATAAAGACTCAACGCTCGGGTAAAGGCGCCGATCTGGTTGATGATGATTTATTGAAAGAAATAGTCGGTATAAAAATCGGGAGCTGGTACAGCAATTACGAAAATCAAAGAGGAATTGTCCGTCTCTTCAGAACAAATTTATTTACGTCTGCATCTGTCAACGGTATTATAGCTGATACAAATGGAATTAACGTTCCGCTCAATATTACAGCAGAAATTGGACTGATGCATGAGTTTTCGCCGGAAATAATTGTTAACAATGAATACAATACTTTCAATCTTGGTTTGGGATTAAACCTAATCAAAAAAAATTTTCTTGGAGGTGCTCGTAAAATTACATTCGGAACATCGGTTGCGGTACAAAGTATTTCCGAGTTCTTAAAACATCCGTCTTTTTCTGATTCAACTTTTTACGGTTACGCTGATGCGCGAATTGCAATCGAACAGCCGTTCCTTTTTGGAGCGCCGATCAATACAAAATTTGAAGTTTATCTTACAACTCAAAAAACAAAAGACGGATACAATTCCGCTCAGTACGGCGGTAAGCTAAGTTTTGATTTTGAACTTCCGCAATTTGCTTATTTCAATTCCTTCAATGCCTATTTTAATATTGAACGGGCAGAATATTCATACAAACCAGATTATCTGATAAGTCTAATGAGCACATCATTTCAGCAGAATCAGGGTTATCCTAAAAGTGTAGCGGATTCTTTGGCGGTATTAAAGCTCGACAATATTCTTGGCGGCAAATTGATTTCTGCAAATACAAATGCAGTTATCGGAGCCAATATTGGCGCGAATAAAACAAACGATCTGTTCTTTCCCACAGGAGGTTATGCTATTTCGTTCCAGTTGGAAGATGGCAATTCAATTCCATATCTCTTCAGCAGAATATCAAATTCGGAATTTACCAGACCATTATTTTTCAAAACGGTACTAACTACATCATTTTATCTGCCGGTTTACGATTCAAAAGTTAACTCGCTTGGAATGAAATTTAAAGTCGGACAAATCTTTACATACCGGGGTGACAAAGCCAACATTTCTTTGAATCAAAGATTATATGCCGGGGGAAGCAACTCCGTGCGCGGCTGGGCAACTCGCCAACTTGTTCCCAAAAATGAAGAGTTCAATCTTGATCAAAATCTTACGCAAGAAGCTATTGAAGCAATTCTTGTAAGAGGCGCGGCTACCGGCGGTTTTTTCCTTTTTGAAGGTTCAATAGAAACGCGCAATCGTTTATTCGGTCGTTTTGGTTCTGCGGTTTTTATTGATTACGGTAACACTTGGAATTCATCAAAGGAACTTCGCTTTGATGGAATTGCAGTTGCGGCTGGATTCGGACTCCGCTATTATTCCGATTTTGCGCCGTTCAGAATTGATTTTGGTTTTAAGATGTACGATCCCAATGACCGCCGTCCAATCTCTCAGAAACAGCTCTGGAGAGATGTTTTGCAGTTTCATATCGGTATTGGTGAAGCATTTTAACAGTTTTTGAGTGTTATTCCTCATTTTATCCGTTTTTTTGTTTACCATCCCATTTTTCCATAAATTTGGCATCACTTTTTTAAGGATTCCAGATGATTTCAAGTATGACCGGCTACGGTAAGGGCGTAGTTCAGAAAAATGATATTTCTATTGAAGCAGAAATTAAAAGTCTTAATAGCCGTTATCTTGATCTTTCTCTCCGTGTTCCAAAATTCTTGATGAATAAAGAATTTGAAGTCCGTGAAAAAGTTAAAAGCCGTATCAAACGAGGAAAAGTTTATCTCAATGTTACTGTTCGCAAAGGTGATTTTGAAGAAAAATTTAATGAAATAGATCCGGCTGCAGTTAAATTTGCAGTTAAACTTTTGAAAGAAATTAAAAAATCTGCAAAGATAACCGAGAAGCTAAAACTGAGCGATCTGATGCTTTTCCAAAATATGTTGTTCAAAGATGATAACGAACAGGCAAGTGAAGAGTTCGGTTTAGTTGCCGAAGCCATTGACGGCGCAATTGATAATTTGAACAGCATGCGCGAAGCTGAAGGACGCGAACTTGAAAAAGATCTGCGGAAAAGAGTTCAGATAATAGAAAATGCTCTTAATAAAATCGAGAACATTTCAGACGATAGTGTTAAAGCATATTTTGAAAAGATTAAAGAGAAAGCAAAACAATTAGTTGCGGATCTTTCTAACAACCAAGACCGCCTAAATATGGAACTTGCTCTAATTGCAGAACGATCCGATGTAACCGAAGAATGTGTAAGATTACGCAGCCATATAAAAATGTTTTTAGATACAATTGCAAAATCCGACGATGCAGGAAGAAAACTGAACTTCATAGTTCAGGAGATGAACCGTGAATCGAATACAATTAACAGCAAGTCGGTATCATCAGAAATTTCACATAGTGGAATTTCAATTAAGGAAGAGATAGAAAAAATCCGGGAACAAATTCAGAACATTGAGTAAAGCGTGGCAAATCATAAAGCAAAACTATTCGTATTTTCTGCGCCCAGCGGTTCCGGTAAAACTACCATTGTCCGCGATGTGCTGAAAAATTTTCCCGATTTTGTCTTTTCGATCTCGGCAACAACAAGAAAGAAGAGATCGAATGAAAAAAACGGAATTGATTACTTCTTTATAAATGAAGAAGAATTTAAACAAAAGATTGAAGCCGGTGAATTTGTTGAATGGGAAAAATTTTACGATTATTATTACGGCACATTAAAAAGTTTTGTTGACGGAATGTTGGAAAAAGGTATTTCCACCGTTTATGAAGTTGATGTTAAAGGAGCGCTCAGAATCAAAAAAAAATATTCTAATTCCGTTTTGATTTTTATTGCGCCGCCAAGCATTGAGGAGTTGAACAAAAGGCTGATAAACCGCAATACTGAAACAGACGATGATTTGAATAAAAGAATTGAACGTGCGGAAATGGAATTAAGTTTTAAAGATAAGTTCGATTATGTAGTTTCCAATATTGATCTGGCACATGCGAAAACAGAAGTAAAAAGAATTATAGAAAAAGAATTAACAAAGGAGTAATAATCATGGCAATTAAACCAATTAATTTGACGAAGATAAAAGCGAGTATTCCGAATCTTTATGAAGCTGTTATCATTGCCGCAAAGCGCGCACGTAAAATTAACGACGATAATAAAACTGAATTCAATTCTTTACTCAGTACAATGACTACCGGGCATGAAGATGAGTTCGAAGAGAGAGAAAATCCCGAACAAATGAAACTTTCTCTGGATTTTGAGAAGAGAGAAAAAGCCCATATTCAAGCGCTTAAAGAGTTAGTTGATAACAAAATTGAATACAGATATAAAGACATAAAATAATTTGCGAAGTTGTTTTACTGAAATTGAAGCGGAAGAATTTTAATTAGTTCTTCCGCTTTCTTTTTTAATTTGAAATTGATTATTCTGGTTCAACAAATTTTCTTAAATTCTCTTCGGAAATCTGTGTACAAGTTCAAAATCTCTATCTAAGGTGTTGGCTCTGTTTTGGAATTGACAACAAAAAAATTATTAATCGAAGCAATTAAAGATCAGCAGAATATATTCGGTGATTTTCTGCTTGAGAACGTGAATGAATCCGTGGAGGAATCGTTGAGCAAAAAAAGTGCGGCTATCAAAGAAATAGATAAAATTGAAGTCTCCTTAACCGAAAATTTATTCGTCGAAAATTTTCAGAAAGCGGAATCACTTACTGATCTTAACAGTCAGATTTGTGACTGCCAGAAATGTGCGCTTGGTAAGACGAGAACTAAATTTGTATTTGGAGTCGGCAATCCAAACGCAGATGCGATGTTAATTGGCGAGGCACCGGGGCGTGACGAGGATTTGCAGGGAGAACCATTTGTAGGACGTGCCGGCAAACTGCTTAACGATATTCTCAGAGCAATCAAGTTTGAACGTGAAGATGTTTACATTGCAAATATTTTAAAATGTCGCCCGCCGAATAACCGCGATCCGCTGCCCGGCGAAATGGAAACATGTATTCCTTATCTTCACAAACAAATTGATCTTGTTAAACCAAAAATTATTTTGTGTCTGGGAAGAGTAGCGGCAAACGGATTGCTCGATAAAAAATTATCACTGGGTCAGCTTCGCGAGTCCGTATACGATTTTAACGGAATAAAGGTAATGGCAACATATCATCCCGCGGCTCTTTTGCGTAACCCAAATTGGAAACGCGGCTGCTGGGAAGATGTTCAAAAATTCAGAAAACTTTACGATGACTTAACGGCAAACTGAAATGGCAAAACGAACTATAAACAAACAAGACGGAAAAAAAGAACGCGACATTGAAAAATTGAAAGCCGCTTCGAAACTTCCTCCTTCTGTACCGGAAGTGGAAATGGCTGTGCTTGGTGCAATGTTGATTGACAACGATGCTGTTCCCAAAGCAATCGAAATATTAAAACCGGAATCGTTTTTCGATAAACGGAACAGAATTATTTTCGAATCCATGTCTTCTCTTTATGAATCGAATGAGCCGATTGACACTGTTTCGGTTTATGAAGAGTTGAAAAAATCCGGCAAAGGAGAAGAAGCCGGCGGCGCCGCTTACCTTAGTAAACTTACTCAAGATATTTCTTCCGCAGCAAATATTGATTACCACGCACGCGTTGTTTTGGAGAAATGGATTCTCCGGCAGCTTATTCATTCATCTTTTGAAATTGCATCTGCCGCATACGAAGGTAGCGAAGATGTTTTTGATCTTCTTGATGCCGCCGAAGCAAAAATATTTCAGATCTCCGAAAAGGGAATTAAAGAGTCGTTCAAATCAATGGATAAAGCCGTAAAAGAAGCGCTCGAATTGATTGAGGCGATCCATTCAAAAAGTATCGGTACGTTTGCTGTTCCTTCCGGATTTTTTGAATTGGATGATCTTCTTGGCGGCTTCCAAAAATCGGATTTGATAATTATTGCCGCTCGTCCTTCAATGGGTAAAACGGCATTTGCTATGTCTGCCGCCCGTAATGCCGCAATTGATCACGGTGTTCCAATTGCAGTCTTCAGTTTGGAAATGGCTACGATACAGCTTGCAACAAGATTAATTTCTGCAGAAGCTAGAATCAATGCACATAACGTTCGTACCGGTAAATTTAAACCGGAAGAAGGCGCAAAAATAAGCCGCACCGTTCATAAGCTAAGCAAAGCCCCGATTTATATTGATGATACTCCTGCAATCTCAATTCTAGAACTTCGTGCCAAAGCAAGACGGTTAAAGAATGAAAAAAATATCGGTTTGATAATTATAGATTACTTGCAGCTTCTAAGTGCATCATACAATATGGAAAGCCGTGAGCGTGAAATTTCTACAATCTCCCGTTCTTTAAAAGCTCTTGCAAAGGAATTGAACATACCTGTAATTGCGCTCTCACAGTTAAACCGTCAAGTTGAATCTCGAACCGATAAAAGACCAATGCTTTCGGATTTACGCGAGTCCGGCTCGATAGAGCAGGATGCCGATGTTGTTCTGTTTTTGTACCGTCCGGAAGTTTATGGTATTACACAATTTTCTAGCGGCGATATGAATGGCGAAACTACCGAAGGTGTTGCAGAAGTTATAATAGGCAAGCAAAGAAACGGTCCTATCGGAGATGTTAAATTGCGTTTCATAAAAGATTATGCGCGGTTTGAAAATTTAGACAGGTTTAGACAGCAATTACCTGCCGGAGCTGAACAAGCGGCTATTACTTCGGGAGCCGAGGATTTTCCGATATGAAAAAATTATTTTTATTCCTTTTTGTCTTATGGTTCTCGTCAAATAATCTCGCGCAAACAATTTATATGCAGAAAGATGTTGATCTATGCAATTCAAAGTTTCAGTTAGCAGTTGATAAAAATCTCTCATCGCTTCCAATCAATCAAATAATTGTTGAAATCGGAAAAAGTTTTCTCGGGACTGATTATTCCGCAAGCTCACTTGAAAAAGGCGATGAAGAAAAACTTGTTGTTCATCTAACTGGATTAGATTGTTATACATTTCTTGAATCGTCTCTGGTCTTTGCCCGGTGTATTAGAGAAGGTAAGACAAGTTTTGATGATTATAAGAATGAACTTACAAACATTCGTTACAGAGGTGGAAAACTGGAAGAATATCCTTCTCGGCTTCACTACTTCTCCGATTGGATTTTTGATATGAACAAACGAAGAATAGGTAAAGATATTACTAAAGAAATTGGTGGCAAACCTTACGATAAGAAAATTAATTTCATGAGCACACATGTTGATGCTTATCACCAGTTAAAAAATAATTCCAAATATGTTGATGAGATAGCTAAGATTGAAAAAGATATTTCTTCAAGAAAATATTTTTACATTCCTCAAGATGAGATTTCGAAAGTAGAAGATAAAATCCAAAGCGGGGATATTATAGGAATAACTACGAATGTAGAAGGACTTGATATAGCCCATACCGGAATTGCGATTAGAATGGAAGACGGAAGAATTCATTTAATGCACGCACCGAATGTCGGTTACAAAGTTCAGATAACGGAAAAACCGCTCGCCGATTACATTAAAGGAAATAAAAAACAAACGGGAATAATGGTTTTAAGAGTTTCCGAAGTAAGTGAATAAATTACATGTTGTCATTCTGGCGAAGGCCAGAATCTAATTTAGATTCCGGACCAAGTCCGGAATGACAAGAACTTTATTTTTTTACCAAGCTTAATAGCACTTCAATATTTTCCAAATCCTCTTTCTGATCTTTTCCTTTTGGAGTTTCTAAAATCTTAGGTACCTTCTCAAGTTTCTTGTCGTTCATAATATTTGTAAAACCGTCCAATCCTATGAATCCTTTGCCAATGTGATCATGCCGGTCAACTTTACTCCCTAAATCTTTTTTGCTGTCGTTCATATGAAGACACTTCAGCAAATCCAAACCGATAATCTCATCAAACTCTTTAATGACTTTTTTATATTCCTTTGCGTCTTTAATATTGTAACCGGCAGCCCAAATATGAGCAGTGTCAATACATACGCACATTCTTTCCTTTTCATCAACCATATCAATAATTTTTTTCAACTGCTCAAAGCGGTAACCAAGCGCATTGCCTTGTCCGGCAGTTGCTTCCAGCATACTCATTACTTTGTAGCCTTTTGTCTTCTCGTGTGCGATGTTAAGCGATTCGGAAATAATTTTTAATCCTTCTTCTTCACCTTGTCCGCCGTGAGAACCGGGATGAAAATTCAGATATGGAATAGCAAGCTGTTCGCAGCGGTTCAGTTCATCAAGAAAAGATTTACGTGATTTCTCCAAATTCTCCGGATCTTTAGCGCAAAGATTTATTAAGTATGAATCGTGAGAGACAACAACTTTTATATTAGAGTTACTTTGTTTTTCCTTAAATGCGATGATCTCTTTTTCCGGAATATCTTTTTGAAACCAGCGGTTATTGTTTTTTGTGAAAAGTTGTATGGCTGTAAAACCGAGCGATTCTCCGCCGTCAATTGCCGAATCAACTCCGCCGCTGACAAATACATGAGCGCCCATTAAGTGTTTCATTGCTAATCCTTTCATTTATTCATTTTCTTGATCGTAATCATGCTCTTGCTCTTTTTTTATGATCAAGAATTAATTTTGTTTTTGATTCAAAGATAATATTATTGCTATGAAGAATTTATGGAATGATGGAGAGAAATGAAAATATTTATTACCGGCGGAAGCGGTTTGTTAGGTCAATACCTTAATATTGAACTCAGTAAGAAATACGAAATATTAACACAATACCAATTCAACATTGGCAATTGTGCAAGTTATAATAACGTTCAATTATCTATAACAGATTTTCAGAAACTCGAAAAGATTTTTTCTTCATTTAATCCGGAAATTGTAATTCATACAGCCGCCGTTTCAAATCCGGAAAAAGCAGATAAACTTTCTGCCGATATTGTTTATGATATAAATGTGAATGCTACAACAAATCTTGCCGGACTTTGTTCGCAACACAATTCAAAACTTATTTATTTATCAACCGATTTGGTTTATGCCGGTTACCGTAGTTCATACTTGAAAGAAGATGCTAAATTGATCCCAATTTCTTTATATGCCGAAACTAAATTAATGGGTGAGGTTAAAATCAAAGAAACATTTGATAACTATCTCATTCTGCGCGAAGCTCTTCTAATAGGATTTGGGTTAAACCATTCTAGGAATAATTTTCATTTGATGTACGAGAACCTTGCCAACAAAAAACCGGTTAATCTGTTTGTTGATCAATTTCGCACTCCGCTTGAATTGCATGATTCTGCCCGGATAATAGGAAGTTTAATCGAAAAAAATATTCACGGAGAAATTATAAATCTTGGCGGGACAGAGAGATTTTCCAGATATGAATTGGGCGAAATTCTTTGCGAGGAAACGGGCTTCGATAAAAATCTGTTAGTCAAAAGAACAATGGAAGAAGCCGAACTCGCATACAAAGTTGCCGATGTATCGATGAGTACTGAAAAACTTCAGTCTTACGGCATTAAATCGCAAACTTGTCGAGATTCAATAAAAAAAATCTTATCCGGAGTTAACATTTAATGATAGACAGCAAAGATTATGAATACATCCAAAAGTGTTTTGAACTTGCCCGTAACGGAAGAGGTTTAGTTTCTCCAAACCCGCTTGTTGGAGCGGTAATTGTAAAAGACGGTGAAATTATTTCGGAAGGTTATCATAAAAAGTATGGCGGCAATCATGCAGAGGCAGAAGCAATTTTAACCACGGAACAAGATTTAACCGGCGCAACTTTGTATTGTAATTTGGAACCGTGCTGTCATACTGATAAACAAACTCCGCCTTGCGTACCATTGATTATTAAAAGCGGCATTAAACGTGTTGTAATCAGCAATCTTGATCCAAATCCATTGGTAAATGGAAAAGGCATATTACAGCTTTCTGCCGCCGGTATTGAAGTTACAACTGGAATATTAGCAGATTCTGGAGAGAAGCTGAACCGTTTTTTTTTCAAAGCAGTACGTAAAAAAATTCCGTACATCACAATTAAATTTGCCCAATCTAAAGATGGATTTATAAATTCCAACAAAGCGGAGAGAACAAAAATTACTTCCGATAATTCGGATGTTTTTGTTCATCATCAGCGTTCAATCTTTGATGCAGTTTTAGTTGGTGCAAAAACAATTAACATTGATAATCCAGAGCTTACTGTAAGAAAAGTTGAAGGAAGAAATCCGATAAGGATTATTTTGGATGGAATGCTGAGTTCCAATATTAATTCGAATGTATTTAATGATGAATGGAAAAATCATACATGGGTCTTCACTTCAAAGACGGCTAACGATGCGAAGAAGGAGATGTTGCGTCAAAGAGGTATCCGAATCATTGAAATGTTTTCAGATTCACACGGCAAACTCGATATTGATGTTGTTATGAGATTGCTTTACACTAAGAAGATTAGTTCTGTTTTTGTAGAAGGAGGATCTGATATTTTTTCTCAATTTATCCGGAAAGATTTGATTGATGAGCTAATTATTCTGGAAGCTCCTATATTTCTTGGTAAGGGGATTAAAGCTTTTAATGGAGAAATTCCAAAAAACCTCAAATTGGAATTGATTGAGGCACTTCCGCCGGATGAAAAAAAAGTATTTAAAAGAATTGATTAGTATGAAAAGACCGCACGAGTTGATATTTTTACGGCATGTTTACAGGAATAATAGAAGAAACCGGAAAACTTATCTCTACCGAAAATATTACGGGTGGTAAACGTCTTAAAATTTCAGCTTCAAAAATTTTTCACGACTTGAAAATTGATGACTCCGTTTGTGTCAACGGTGTATGTTTGACAGTTACGAAAATTGATAATAATATTTTCTGGTGCGATGCAGTTGGTGAAACACTTAATAAGACAACTCTTGCGAATGTTAATCATATTAATGAACTGAATCTTGAACGAGCGTTACGTTTAATGGATCGCCTCGGCGGTCATTTAGTGCAAGGACATGTTAATGGTTTAGGAATTATAACACGGTTAATAAAATTAGGAGAGAACTATTCTCTTGAGGTTGATATTCCTAATGAGATTGCTAAATATGTAGTTGATGAAGGATCAATAACAATTGACGGAATAAGTTTAACAGTTGCAAAAATTATGGAGAGAAAAATTATAATCTCAATCATTCCCCACACATGGAATAACACAAATCTTAGACAGAGAAAAATAGGCGACAGAGTAAACATAGAAACCGATATATTTGCAAAGTATGTAGAAAAAATTCTGCTAAGCTCGAAAGACGAGGGCAACAAATTCACTGATAACTGGTTTAAGAATTTAGGGTATTAAGATGACTGATGAATTAGTCTCAAGTATGAATACGATAGAAGAAGCAATTGCAGATTTCAAAAAAGGAAAGATGCTGGTTGTTGTTGACGACGCCGACCGCGAGAATGAGGGTGATTTATTAATGGCGGCTGAACTTGTTAAGCCGGAAGATGTAAATTTCATTACACGCGAAGCACGCGGTATTTTATGTCTAGCAGTTACGGAACAACGCGCAAAAGAATTGAATTTGAAATTGATGGTTGAGGAAAATACTGCTCTCCACCAAACGCCGTTCACCGTCTCGATAGATTATATTCACGATACAACTACCGGAATTTCTACACACGACCGGACGAAAACTATCTTAGCCGTTGTGAATGAAAAATCTAAAGCGAATGATTTTGCGCGTCCCGGTCACATCTTTCCTTTAATAGCAAAAGAAGGAGGAGTGTTAAACCGGGCGGGACATACAGAAGCTGCGGTTGACCTAGCCCGGCTATCAGGATTAAAACCGGCGGGAATTCTATGTGAAATTATGGATGCGGACGGTACAATGGCGCGCACTCCCAAACTTTTAGAATTTGCCGGGAAAAATAATCTCAAAATTATTACCATTGCGGATCTTATTGAATACCGGAGAAAAAAAGAAAAGCTTGTTAAATGCCGTGTTGTTGTTGATATGCCGTCACGTTTTGGAGAATTCAAATTACATCTCTATGAAAGTCTTCTCGACCCAACTGATAATCCTATTGCCCTTGTGAAAGGAAATATTGAAGGGGGCGAACCTGTTCTAGTACGTGTTCATTCCGAATGCCTAACCGGCGATGTATTTGGATCAATGCGCTGCGATTGCGGCGATCAGCTTGCTACTTCTCTTATGATGATTGAAAAAGAAGGTAAAGGTGTTCTGCTTTATATGCGTCAGGAAGGAAGAGGCATTGGTTTGGTGAACAAACTTTTAGCTTACGGACTTCAGGAAGATGGTAATGACACAGTTGAAGCAAATGAGATGCTTGGTTTCAAAGCTGATTTAAGAGATTACGGAATCGGTGCACAAATTCTTAAAGATCTTGGTCTGAAGAAGATTCGTTTGATGACTAACAATCCAAAAAAAATTATAGGGCTTAGAGGATACGATCTTGAAATTGTTGAGCGTGTACCCATTGAAATTGCGCCGAACGAAAAAAATGAAAAGTATCTCAAGACAAAACATGAAAAGCTTGGTCACTTGTTGAGCTTTATTCCCCGCAAATAAAATTATTAATTAACGGAGTATATATGGCAAGAATGATTGAAGGTCAGTTAAATGCTGAAGGCAAAAAATTTGGCATTGTTGTTTCCAGATTCAATGAAATGATTTCTAAGAGTTTGCTTTCCGGTGCGTTTGACTGTCTGGCGCGTCACGGAGCCAACGAAGACGAAATTGCTGTTGCATTCGTTCCCGGCTCATTCGAAATTCCAATGACTGCAAAGAAAATGGCTGAATCGAAAAAATATGATGCTGTCATTTGTCTTGGCGCGGTTATACGCGGCGCAACTCCGCATTTTGATTACGTTGCCGCAGAAGTATCAAAAGGAATTGCGAGCGTTTCGATGGAGAGCGGTGTACCTGTAATTTTCGGAATTATCACTTCCGATTCAATAGAACAAGCATTAGAACGTGCCGGAACTAAATCCGGTAACAAAGGTTGGGATGCTGCACTCAGCGCAATTGAAATGGCTGATTTGATTAAAAAACTTTGAAAAGAATAGAACGCGGATTTTTATGATGATTATGATTTCTTAAGATAAATCATAACATATCATAAACGATCGTAACGATCTGCGTTCTATTGCTCTCTCTTACTCTCCAATTTACTTTTCAACAACTCATTAACAATTCCGGGATTGGCTTTTCCTTTTGTCTCTTTCATAATCTGCCCGACAAAAAATCCCAGCACTTTATCTTTGCCGCTAAGAAATTCTTCTACTTGTTTTGGATTTGCAGAAAGAATTTTATCAATCGCTTTTTCAATCTCCGAAGTATTGGTAATCTGAATAAGATTTTTCTCTTTCACAATTTCATTCGGATCTTGATTGGTTTTAAGCATTTCGGGAAAAATTTCTTTAGCAATCTTACCGCTTATAATATTTTCATTGATCATCTTAATCAACTTGCCAAGATTCTCGGCGGAAACGGGAAATTGAGCAACTGTAATTTTCCGGTCGTTAATAATTTTAAGAACGTCGGTCATCACCCAATTGCTTGCCGATTTATAATCATCCGTAACCATTAAAACTTTTTCATAATAGTCTGCAAGATCGCGGGAAGAAGTAAGAATATCGGCATCATATCTTGGAAGTGAATATTGTTCAATAAAACGGTCTCTCCTTTTTTCCGGCAACTCCGGCATCATCTTGGAAATTTCCGCTTTCCATTTTTGATCAACAATAACGGGCATCAAATCGGGGTCAGGAAAATAACGGTAATCATGCGCTTCTTCTTTGCTGCGCATCGGTAAAACTTTATTCTGATCGGCATTCCATAAAAGAGTTTCTTGCACAATTCTTCCGCCCTCTTCTAAAATGTCAATCTGTCTTTCTATCTCGAATTCAATTGCCTTTTGAACATTCCGGAACGAGTTCATATTCTTGACTTCTGTCTTCGTTCCAAGTTTTGTCTCACCTTTTAAACGGATAGAAATATTAGCATCGCATCGAAGAGAACCTTCTTCCATATTACCGTCGCAAATTCCGAGATAAGTTACGATCTGTTTTAATTTAGTTAAGTATAGATATGCTTCTTCAGCAGAACGAATATCCGGGTCGCTTACAATTTCCATTAACGGTGTGCCGCACCGGTTAACATCAATCAATGTATCAAATCCTTGATCGTGAATTGATTTACCGGCGTCTTCTTCCATGTGGATTCGGGTTAATCCGATATTTCTTTTTGAACCATCTTTTAATTCGATTATGATTCTTCCGTGCTCGCAGATCGGCTCTTCAAATTGAGAAATTTGGTATCCTTTCGGAAGATCAGGATAGAAATAATTTTTACGCGCGAAAATCGAGCGTTCTTTTATTTCACAATCGGTCGCAAGTCCCATTAGCACTGTAAACTCAATAACTTTTTTATTCATTACCGGCAAAACGCCCGGATGACCGAGACACACCGGACAGACATTTGTATTGGGAGGGGCGTCAAATTTTGTTGAACATCCGCAGAAAATTTTCGTTTCGGTTAGTAATTGAGCATGAACTTCAAGACCGATAACCGCTTCGTATTTTTGATCCATTTTGGTTTAGATTAATTTTTCTCTGGCGAATATAATTATTTTCAAACTATCGGTTACTATTTTACTTTCTAAAAATTATTCTTCATATTGAAACAGAATAATTGAATCACTTCTTGAGGGCATTATGATTCTTGAGGTTTTGGTTTTTGCGGCTCACCCTGATGATGCTGAACTTTCTATGGGTGGAACAATTGCAAAGCTAACAAGCACCGGATTAAAAGTTGGAATTATAGATCTAAGCAAAGGCGAGCTTGGAACACGCGGTTCGGCAGAAATAAGAATGAAAGAGGCGCAAAACGCAGGCGAAACTTTGAAGATTGCCCATAGAGAAAATTTAGGATTTAAAGACGGCTCGCTTAAGTTCAATGAAGAATACTTAAAAAAAATAATTTCCAAAATCCGTAAATTTCAGCCGAAGATAATTTTTGCGCCTTACTTTAATGATCGCCATCCCGATCATATCGGTACTTCACAGTTAGTAAAAGAAGCAATGTTCTTTTCGGGATTGCCAAAAATTAACACAGAAGAGAACGATCGGATTCAGCCCACATTTCGTCCTCAAAAACTTTTCTATTACATGCAGACTTACGAATTCAAGCCGACATTTATCGCGGATATCAGCGGCTTCTTCGAATCTAAAATGAATGCAATTCTTGCTTATGAAACGCAATTCCACAATCCCGAAAGCAACGAACCGGAAACATTTATTAGTCAACCTAACTTCTTAAAATTTATTGAGGCGCGGGCAAAATATTTTGGATTTAAGATTAAAAAAGATTACGGTGAAGCATTCTTTTGCGAAGAAGAGATTGAATATGATATAATCGCTGCACTCAAGCATTGAATAAAAAAAAGTAGATATATTGAAATTAAATTCCTTTCATATCAAGAGTCTCGGTTTTTTTTTAGGAATCATCCTATTCTTATTTGTCTGGTTTTTTGTTGATTTCGGTTCGGAATTTCATAATGCAAAATTAGTTGCTGCTGTTGCCTCTCTGATGGCGACATGGTGGATTTTTGAATCGGTCCCCCTTGCCGTAACGTCGTTAGTCCCATTGATATTATTTCCTACTACTGGTGTACTTTCTTCTGCTTCCACTGCCGAGCAATACATGAATACTACCATCTTTCTTTTCATTGGTGGATTTGTAATTGCGGTGGCAATGGAGAAATGGAATCTTCACAAACGCATTGCGCTGAGTGTTATTTTTTTTTTGGAAGCAGTCCTTCAAAAATTATTTTTGGTTTTATGGCTGCCGCCGGGTTTATTTCAATGTGGATCTCAAATACTGCAACATGTTTGATGGTCTTGCCGATCGGTCTTTCAATTATTTATAAAGTTGAAAATGAATTCGGTAAAGAGAGCAGCGCAAATTTTTCAAAAGCTCTGATGATTGCCATAGCTTATTCAAGCACAATCGGCGGTATTGCAACACTTATAGGAACACCTCCGAATTTAATTTTCCTAAGAATGTACAAAATTAATTTTCCTAATAGTCCTTTGATGAAATTTGGCGAGTGGATGGTTTTCGGCGTTCCGCTTGCCGTTGTAATGATGATCGTGGCCTGGATCGTTCTTACGAAAATTGTTTTCAAGTCCGATAAGAAACTTGTACTGGATAGAAAAATAATACATGAAGAAAAGATAAAATTGGGAAAGATGACTTTTGAAGAAAAAGCTGTTATGGTTGTTTTTGCATTAACTTCATTTTTATGGATTTTCAGAAGCGATTTAGAATTGGGATCTTTGAAGATTCCGGGTTGGTCAAACTTATTTTCTTCGGCAGCTTTTATAGAAGACAGCACTGTTGCCGTTACAATGGCATTACTCCTTTTTCTTATTCCATGCGGTTCATTTGGAAATAAACATAAATTCCTTTTAGATCAGGAAGATCTTCCAAAAATTCCATGGGATATTGTTCTCTTATTCGGCGGCGGCTTTGCACTTGCCGAAGGTTTTGTCCAGAGCGGTTTATCAAAATTAATCGGTCAAGAATTTTTGATGCTTAAGAACATTCCCCCGTTAGCATTAGTAGCTATAATTTGTACTATTGTAGTATTCTCAAGCGAACTAACATCAAACTCTGCGCAGACTACTATAATGCTTCCGCTCCTTGCTTCATTGTCTAAAGAGATCGGTATTAATCCTCTTATGATTATGGTACCCGCCACATTTTCTGTCTCATTAGCGTTTATGCTGCCTGTGGGTACCCCGCCCAACGCTATTGTTTTCAGCAGTCAGAGACTTAAAGTGTGGGACATGGTTAAAGCAGGGTTTCTGTTAAATATTATTGGCATAATTGTCGTTATTTTTTTTGCTAAAATTTTCTTTTTATAGAATGAGGCGTATCTAAAAAGGTCTTATATGCAATTTTGCTGGATGAATACAAACCAAATTCAAAACATTTTTTCTTTAAATATACCTTTTTAGAGTAGACTCATAGAATCGTTTTGTTATATCATTCATCTTATTGTAAAAGAATGGAGAAGTTATGGCTTATTATAATTCAAAGATCGTTAATTATACTTTCGAAGATACTATTACCAAAGTAACAGATGAATTGAAGAAAGAGGGTTTCGGTATTCTTAGCGAAATTGACGTTCAAGAAACACTTAAGAAAAAGCTCGATGTGGATTTTAGGAAGTATAAAATTCTTGGCGCATGCAATCCGCCGAATGCATACAAAGCATTACAAGCCGAAGAAAATATCGGTGTACTTCTTCCATGCAATATTGTTGTTCAGCAAAGAGAAGATGGCAAAATTCAAGTGAGTGTTGTGAACCCGATTGAATCTATGCAAGCTGTCAAGAACGATGCTCTGGGAGAAGTGGCTGTTACCGTATCTTCAAAACTGCAAAAAGTTTTGGAAAATCTTTAAACACAAAGACCGCAAAGTAAATACGCAAAGATTGCAAAGATTCTTCGCGTGCTTTGCGAAAACTTAGCGTCCTTTGCGGTTAAACATAAATCATTGTAACAAGTTCAACCGATTTTTGTCACACGATCAATTCTTTGTAAGTCTTCATTTCCAAACTCATTTACTTCGCTACTCAGGCACTCAGTTACTTAGGCACTTAGTTACTCAGATACTTCATCATCCTTCAATTATAGTTACTTGTTCCATCTTATCACCCTGCTCAATTAAATCAACAACATCCTGCCCGTTAATTACTTTTCCGAATACAGTATGTTTTCCGTTTAAGTGAGGTTGAGGTGAGTGAGTAATAAAGAACTGACTTCCGTTTGTGTTAGGACCTGCGTTAGCCATAGAGATTACACAGCGCTCATGTTTCAAAGGATTATTTTTAAATTCATCTTCAAATTTATAACCGGGACCGCCGCGGCCTGTGCCTGTTGGATCTCCGCCTTGAATCATGAAATCACTAATAACACGGTGGAATGAAACTCCATCGTAATAACCTTCTTTTGCTAAGAACACAAAATTATTCACGGTTTTGGGCGCGTGTTCCGGATAAAGTTCTATCTCGATTATTCCTTTGCTAGTATTCATTGAGACTGTGTATTTTTTCTTTGTATCAATCTGCATCTCTGGGGGAGTGTTCCATTGTTTTCCCATTTTTTCTCCGTTTTGATTAGATGTTTTCGAAAAATTGATTTTTTTTGACTTTGCAAACCTAAATATTCCCATTGTAGGAATGAAATTCGCACTTTAATAAAAAATATTGGAATTTAATCTGAGAAATTTATCAGTCTATTATTTTATGGAACTTAGCCCAGTCAGCATATTTTTTGTCTTCAACAAGAATATGGCTTTGAACCCAGCCGTCGAGCAAAGTCTCCAGACTCTCTTTTAACGCGCTCATGCTTGCAGAGCCAGTTAAAGCGTTATTAATTTCAGCAACAATTTTCTGGTGCTTCTGTTTGTGATCGCTTAATCCGGGAAATTTTTTTTCTTCCATAAATTTTTCTTCATAAGAAAAATGTTTCTCAACGTAATCCCTTAAATGCCTTAGCAGATATTTAATTTCCGGTTCCTGGCTTTTGGGATTACTAATCTCCAGCAACTCGTTTGATATTGCAAACAGTAGTCTATGTTGAGAATCAATTTCTTCAAAACCCATTCGACATGCGGCGGTCCAAACCATTCTTCTCATTTGGCATTCCTTGGTTATCTAGTTAACCGTTTATATTTAATTCTGTGTGGAATCTCTGCGTCTTTACCAAGACGTTCTTTTCTATTTTCCTGGTAATCAGAAAAATTTCCTTCAAACCAATAAACATTACTCTCGCCTTCAAATGATAAGATGTGAGTGCAGATTCTATCTAGGAACCATCTATCGTGGCTTATGACTACGGCACAGCCTGCAAAATTTAGAAGACCTTCTTCAAGCGCACGCATTGTATTAACATCAAGATCATTTGTTGGTTCATCAAGAAGAATTACATTCGCGCCGGATTTTAAAGCTACGGCAAGATGAACTCTGTTTCTTTCACCGCCTGAAAGCACGCCGACTTTCTTTTGCTGATCGCCGCCGGTAAAATTAAATTGTCCTACATAAGCGCGCGAGTTCTGCTCTTTATTGCCAAGTTGAATTATGTCGCTTCCGCCGGAGATCATTTCCCAAACGGATTTCTCAGGATCAAGTATATCGCGGCTTTGATCAACGTAAGCGAGTTTTACGGTATCTCCGATTCTAAATGAACCGCTATCCGGTTTTTCCTGTCCAACAATCATTTTGAATAAAGTAGTTTTACCGGCACCGTTCGGACCAATCACTCCTACAATTCCTCCCGGAGGCAATTTGAATTCCATCTTCTCAAATAAAAGTCGGTCGCCGTAACCTTTGGCAACATTCTCCGCTTCAATTACAACGTTTCCTAAACGTGGTCCTGCCGGAATATAAATTTCAAGATCTTTCTGGCGCTTCTCATTTTCTTCATTCAGCATCTCTTCGTAAGAACTTATTCTCGCTTTAGATTTTGCATGTCTTCCGCGGGGAGACATTTTAATCCATTCCAATTCGCGGCTTAAAGTTTTCTGACGTTCGGTTTCTTTTTTCTCTTCCAATTTTAAACGCTGTTGTTTTTGATCCAGCCATGAAGAATAATTTCCTTTCCACGGAATTCCTTCGCCTTTATCAAGTTCAAGAATCCATCCGGCAACATTATCAAGAAAATATCTATCGTGTGTTACTGCTATTACCGTTCCGGGATATCTTCTAAGTTCTGCTTCAAGCCATGCAACTGTTTCTGCGTCAAGATGATTTGTCGGCTCATCCAATAGTAAAATGTCCGGCTTCTTTAAAAGTAAGCGGCACAATGCAACTCTTCTTTTTTCTCCGCCCGATAATACTTTAACCGATGTATCGCCCGGAGGACAACCGAGAACATCCATTGCCATTTCAAGTTTTGAATCGAGATCCCACGCGCCGAGGTGATCTAGCTTATCTTGAACCTTTCCTTGTTTGTCTAGAAGTGCAGTCATCTCATCATCGCTCATAGGTTCTGCAAACTTCGCGTTGATTTCATCATACTCGCGTAAAGTATCAACAACTTCCTGAACACCTTCTTCAACAATTTGGCGGACGGTTTTTGTCTCATCGAGTTTGGGTTCTTGCTCAAGCAGACCGACAGTAAAACCGGGTGAAATTGCAATCTCTCCATTGAAATCTTTATCCACGCCGCCGAGAATTTTTAGTAGAGTACTTTTGCCTGAGCCGTTTAGACCGAGTACGCCGATCTTTGCACCGTAGAAATATGAAAGGTATATATCTTTTAATACTGGTTTATTGTTATAGAATTTGCTTACACCGATCATTGAGTAGATAATTTTATTTGGTTCGTTAGCTGCCACTATTACTCCTTAATTAAAATTGATTAACCGAACAGGTTTAGTTCGCCATCTTTCTTTAAGCGCCAGCTATCTTTTCCAGCCGGTTCTGCAATATCTTCTAATACTTTTAAAATTGTTTGGTTTTCTGGTGTAATACCATTTTTCAATAATGGAATTATATGTTGAATAATATCATCAAAGTGAGCGCTCTTATTCTCGTTTTCCATTCTTCGTAATAGACTGATTAAATAAAATTTGATGCGCAAGTGAACATCAATATGGGTTTTGAATTTTGTGTTCTTTCTTATAGTAAAGATTTCTGTTTTATCATCATAATCGAAGTTATCCAATAAGATTGGTGTTAAATCGGAATATTCTTTCTTTAGTAAATCTAGAAATCCAAGTTCCAATCCTTTTATAATCAATTCATCATTAATTTGTTCAAGAGTTGCGCCGTGATGCTTTGCTATTATTCCTTCGATTGTCTGCATAACAATTTCTGCAATGTCCATTCCTAAATTAGCTTTCATTATAGCGCGCGGGTTGCGCACTTTGCGGAAGTTTATAATTAATTGGCCAGAAAGAACTGTAAATGGATTTTGTCGTTTCTTGAAACTTGTCTGTCCATTCTTTTGCGGAACTGCTCCAACATATTCAAAGCCGCAACGTTCTGCTGTATTAATTATCAGATGCCAAAATTCCGGGTCTTTGTGCGCAAATACGAAGGAAAGCCAACGGTCATACTTTAATACGCGGTACATTTCTTTTATGCTCTGTGCAATAAGCTGATTGTATTCTTCTTTGCTTTTATCCTCACCACCGCCTTCAATCGCTTCAAGCTTTCTATCTTTTTTAGTTACTTCAAGATCGAGCCACGCATTCCACATTACAGAAAGATCGAGATAAGGAATTTTCTTTCCATATGGTGGATCAGTATATATATAATCAACGCTTTCTTTTGGTATCCAACTTAAATCAGTAGCAGTACCTTTAACTACTTTAATATTAGAAATAGTTTTTTCATTTATAAAATATTCGATCTCTTTTCTAGCATCCAAAACTTTTTTGAAACGGGATTCAAAGTAAGGAAGGATTTCGATATTGCCCGGAGTCTTAGCTATTCTGTAGCGATAATAGGCAAATACACTGCTATTTCCTCTACCTTCGCTTCTACCGTCTGAGGCATGGTAGGTCAGATTTATTTTATTAATTAAACCTGAAAACATAAGTAGCAACGTATTCCTAATGTTGTCATTCTTTTCTCTTTTAATCACATACTTTAGTAATGAAAGTTGGGCAAGCTGTTTCTTACTGAAAAGTTTTTCAACTGTAGGTACGTCCGATCCTTTTGGCAAAATATTTCCTTTGGGATAGGGATATTTTTTTAACGCTTTTTCAATTTCCTCCTTTGTTTTTGGTTCTTTCTTCTCGTATTCTGTTTTAACTCTTTCAAATGCTTCAGCTAATTCTTCTTGTTTTACTGGTGCTATTAGTGATTGCACAATGAAAACCGCCATCGGATTTAGATCAATACTAATTGCTTTACGGTTATTCATCAAGGATTCAATTGGAGTAACACCGCTTCCGGCAAATGGGTCCAAAACCAAATCACCTACTTTCGAAAAGTTCTTGATGTATTCTGCTACAACATTCCAAGTTTGTTTTGTAAAGTAGCCATGTACACCAAAGTGTCTCTTTGCTTGTTGCTTCTTTACCAATATTTCATCGAGCAAAGGGCGTGTTGTATAATTAAATTCTTCTTTTGCCTTAAAAGGAACAGTCGGTTCATACACAAAACTTTTGCCGGCTTGAAAGCTATTTATGGAGAGAAATTTATTAAGCGTTTCCCAATTTTCATTTATCTCTGCAATTTGAAAAAACAAAACAGGTACGTTATAAGAATCTCTTCTATAAAGAGCAAATTCAAGTCCGTTGCAAATAGCAAAGTAAATACTGTTAATTTCCGGGTGAGTAGCGTAACTGTAAACTTGCGCAATATGGTCATCATCCATTACTTTCTCGTCAACACCTTTGGCATCCAAAACCCATGCATAATTTTTTTCAACTTTCAAGCAGTAATCCGGTATTAATCTAATGGGTATTTTCTTATTACTTGCAATCTTAAGAAAAGGATGATGTAAAGTTTTACTTCTTACAATATTGTTTTGTTGATACCCCAATTCTTTGAGGATCGGAAGTATAATAACTTCTCTAACACTATCTTCCTTAAAATCTGGATTCCCGGAAAGTTTGTTAAAGTTAAGTTTGCCGAATAATTTCTGTTTAAGAGTCATAATGCCAATGATTTTTTTTCCCATTTTCAACTTACCACAAATTCAAATTTATGTAAACAATATAAAAGTAAAGACGAGGCATGCCTCGTCTCAACAACTTGTGTGAATTAATAAATTTTCCATTAACCGAAATTAAAATCTAAATCCACACATTATCTTTCGCTGTCAACTCACCGCCGGCATTACCGGTATTAATCGTTCCCGCCGGTTCAATAAGTAAAACTTTGCATTCATTTAAAGCAGAGGGTTTGTGCTCAACACCTTTTGGAACGATGATCATTTCACCTTCATGCAGTTCAACTTTACCGTCACGGAATTCAATTGTCATCGCTCCATCCAGAACAAGAAAAGTTTCATCGGTAGTTGTATGATTATGCCACACAAACTCGCCCTTAAATTTGCTGAGTTTAAAATGGTAGTTATTCATCTTGGCAATGATCTTAGGCGACCAATACTCTGTGAACTTGTTTAATTTATCTTCCAGATTAATTGGCTGATGTTCCATGGACTCACCCCAAATTTTATTTATAATGTCTTGAGATAGCAATAAATCCGACAATTATAAAAAATACACCAATCCAGAATAAAACCTTATCACGTATATTTCTTGGACGAATATTTGTTTTCCACAATACAGAAAATTTTTCTTGATAGTCTAATATCCAATTATGGAATATCAAGATTAATGCGCCGACGGTAATGAGAATTAGATCTTGGGCAATCTTAATCCCGTTGTTCATTTATTTTTCTCTTCTTCTTTTTCTTCAATCATCCGCATAATAATTATTGTTACAGTTGATCCGGCGGTGGCGCCTAAAACAAAAATTACCGCAAGAGAGAAAAATGAGACGGTTGAATTT
>JAKAKD010000034.1 GCA_021824635.1 Bacteroidota bacterium
CAACACTTCCGTAAGGAGAAGTTTTTGTTACCAATCCTTTTGCTGATGTCGGAGAATACTGACCTTTCGTTAATCCATAAATCGCATTATTGAAAAGAAGAATCTTTAGATCAACATTTTTTCTGCATGTATGAATGAAATGATTTCCGCCTATGCTCATTAGATCGCCGTCTCCCGTTGCAACCCAAACGGAAAGATCTGGACGTGCTATTTTAACTCCGGTAGCAATAGCTGCGGCTCTTCCATGAATAGTATGGAAACCGTAAGTACTCATGTAATAAGTAAAACGGCTTGAACATCCGATGCCGGAGATCCATACCATTTTTTCTTTAGGAATATTGATTTCTGGAAATGATCTCTGCACTTGAGCAAGAATAGAATAATCTCCGCATCCTGGACACCATCTAACATCCTGGCCCGATGAAAAATCTTTAGCAGTTAATTTTACGGGTGTCACATCTATATTATTTGCCATTTTTTCCTCCAAGGATTTCAACTATCTGGTTTTCGATGTCGCTAGATCTGAATGGTAAACCTCTTACAAGGTTGTACTGTAAGACATCAATAAGAAATTCACTTCTAACAATTTTTGCAAGTTGTCCAAGATTGATTTCAGGAATCAAAACTTTTTTGAACTTACTAAGAACATCTTTAGTATTCTTCGGCATAGGATGTACATATTTCAAATGAGCTTGAGAAACTTTAAGTCCTCTGCTTGTAGCTTTATCAACAGCTTCTTTAATAGCACCGTAAGTTCCGCCCCATCCTAAAACTAATAGTTCTCCTTCAACATCGCCTTGAACGGTTAAATCTGGAATATCATTTTTCACATTTTGAATTTTCTGTTCTCTCAATTTCACCATAGCGTCATGGTTAGAAGGATCATAATTTACATTACCTGTGATATTAGCTTTTTCCAGACCGCCAATTCTATGTTCCAGACCAGGTGTGCCGGGTATTGCCCAAGGTCTTGCAAGATTTTCATCTCTTGAGTATGGTGCAAATCCCTCAGCTTTGGTAGCAAATTTAACCGGGATTTCAGGAATTTCATTTACATGTGGAATACGCCATGGTTCTGTTCCATTGCCAATATAACCGTCGGTTAACAGCATAACGGGAGTCATATATTTAACTGCAATTCTAGCAGCTTCAATTGCCATGTAAAAACAATCGCTTGGTGTTGCCGCAGCAAGAACAGGGATTGGTGCTTCACCGTTTCTTCCGTATATAGCTTGAAGTAAATCTGCCTGCTCTGTTTTAGTTGGTAATCCAGTACTCGGACCGCCTCTTTGAACATTCACAATTACTAGAGGTAATTCTGTCATCACTCCTAATCCTATTGCTTCAGTTTTAAGAGCAACGCCGGGACCGCTTGTAGTTGTAACAGCAAGTGAGCCGGAAAACGCAGCACCGATTGCAGAAGTAATACCGGCAATTTCATCTTCGGCTTGAAATGTTTTTACACCAAAATTTTTATATCCCGCAAGAAATTGAAGAATATCTGTAGCAGGTGTAATTGGATATGAACCTAAGAACAAAGGTAATCCGCTTTTTATTGATGCGGTTACAAGTCCAAGTGCAGTAGCTTCATTACCTGATATATTTCTGTAAGTACCTTTTTTCAACTTTGCAGGTTCAACAGTATAACGGTTCTCAAAAATTTCTGTTGTATCGCCAAAAAAATAACCTGTTTTCAAAGCTGTTTCATTCGCGTTAAGAATTTCAGGTTTATTTTTGAATTTAGAAGTCAACCACTTCAATGTAGGTTCGAGTGGCCTATTATAGAGCCAATACATCAAGCCAAGAGCAAAAAAGTTTTTACATCTGTTAATATCTTTAATACTCAAACCGCTGTCTTTCAATGCAGTAGAAGTAAGCGTTGTAATTGGAACCGGGTAAACTTTATAACCGGCTAGTGAATCATCTTCTAATGGATTTACAGAATAATTTGCCAGTTTCAAATTCTTGGCATCAAATGAATCTGTATTGACGATTATAATACCATCATGTTTTAGATCTACTAAATTTTTCTTTAAGGCGGCGGGATTCATTGCTACCAAAACATCGGGTGTGTCGCCGGGAGTGTGGATATCACTTGAACTAAAGTGAACTTGAAAGCCGCTGACTCCGTAAAGCGTTCCGGCGGGGGCGCGGATTTCTGCTGGATAATCCGGAAGTGTTCCTAGGTCATTGCCCATCAATGCTGTTGTGTCGCTGAACTGAGATCCCGTAAGCTGCATACCATCGCCAGAATCACCTGCAAAACGAATTGTTACCTCTTTAAGATCAAGCGTTTCTTTTTCTGTTTCTTGTGCCATTATCATAACTCAATATTATTTATAATTAGTTTTTTTTAGCGCCCCAAAAATATGAAAGCTAATTAGGATTAGCAATCTCTATTCAATTTGCTTTTTGAAGTAATTTCAAGAATTCGTTGGCATTTACAAATCCCGTCAATCTCTCAACTTCCTCTCCTTTTGCGTTTATGATCAAAACAGTCGGCATACCAACAATTTTGAATTTGTTGCGCAACTTTTCAGTTTCGTCAGAAACGGTTTGAGTCATATCTACCTTATAAGTCGTAAATTTTGATAAACTGCTTAAAACGCGCGGATCAGAGAACGTCATAGCATCCAATTCTTTGCACGGGATACACCAATCTGCATAAAAATCCACAACCATTCTTTCATTGTTCTTCAAAGACATTTCATATTTTACTTCACTGAATTTCTGCCATTCCGGTTCTATGTTTTTTGCAGGAATCAATGCATAGATGGAAACAGCAATTACAATTATTGAGAGCACTATTTTGAAAATTCTAAACATCTTTACATTGTTCGCCATTTTGTCTATTAATAACAAATAAAGAGAAGCTATAATTCCAAAAGCTGGAAGAAGATATTTATTCAATTCCTTAGGAATAATTGGACCGATAAAATAGATTGCCATTCCGAGAAGAAGAAATCCGAAAATATGTTTAACTCCTTCCATCCAATCTCCGGCTCGAGGAAGTTTTTTAATCTTGCCTGAAAAAAGTGCAAGGAGCAAATATGGAAATCCAAGTCCCAATGCCATCACAAAAAACATTAAGAAGCCGTAGAGCGGACTACCTTTAGCGGCAACATAAGTAACCAATCCAAGAACGAATGGTCCAATACACGGTGCGGCAACTATTCCCATAGTTAAACCCATAAAGAAAGCACCGAACGCCCCACCTTTTGCGCCGCCAGCTTTCATTACCCATGAATCAGGCAATTTGAATTCATAAACACCGAATTGACTCAATGCCAGCAGAACAAATAAAAGAGCGATTCCAATTATGACAAACATATTCTGCATCAATGTGCCGAAGATTGCACCGCTGAGTGATGTTACAACTCCAATAACAGAATAGGTAAGAGACATTCCCAGTACATAAAGAATTCCTAAAAGAAAAAGCCGGCTCGTTCTTCCTTCACTCTGTCCGCCGAAATATCCGATTGTGATTGGAATGAGAGGATAAACACATGGCGTCAAATTTAGTGCGAGTCCGCCGATGAAAACAAAAATCAAACTTAAAAACAGACCGCTCTTTTCTAGTGTCGAACCGATAGAGCTATCATCTTTCTTTTCATTATTTACATTTCCTGTTTCGCTCTTCACATTTGATACTTCACTTCTTGCCTCTTGTTTCTCACTCTTCACCCCTTGCTTCTCACTTCCAGCTTCTTTCACACTGCCGACAACTTCAAAAGTAAGATTTTCTTTAACATCAGCCGGCGGCATACATGTTTGGTCATTGCAAGCTTGGAAATCAAATTTAACCGGGATAGAATATTTTCCGCTTGAAGCATTTTTATCAACGAAAAAAGTAAGTTCAAATTTAACATCACCGCCAAAAACTGAAACCGGTTTTTCGGAAAACTCAAGTTTTAATTCTTTCGGCTTCGGATAGACAATATTTTCAAGAGTTGCTTTATCGCTCTTGGTTGTAACCTTAGAAGGAATTAGGAAATCATCATTAGGTTTGTTTGAATTGATATGCCAAGATTCTTTTATGTGAGCTTCTAATGTAACTTTGAATTTCGAACCGGCATTAACCTTCAAATTATTCTGGGCAAGTTTGATTTTTACTAAATCGGTTTGACCGAATTGCGCAAATACAATTTGTGAAATGAAAAGTAAACTCAGTGTAAATATTTTTTTGAAATTCATTTTCTTCTCTTTTGATTTTGTAATTAGTAATTAGAAGGATTAATATGGATTACAATTATTTTCTCCAGCCCTGTACAATCGGAAAACGTCTTCCGTAACCAAATGCTTTGGTGGAAACTCTTAGAACAGGCGCTGCTTGTTTTCTCTTAAATTCGTTTAAATCTACCAAGCGTAATACTTTTTGAACAATCTCCTTGTTCCCTATAGATGCAGATATTTCCTCAAATTCTTTTTGCTCTTCAAGATACATTCGCAATATTTTATCAAGTAATTCGTATTCCGGCAACGAATCTTGATCGGTCTGGTTCGGTCTTAATTCTGCAGAAGGCGCTTTCTTTATTATTTCGATGGGGATTATTTCTTTATCACGGTTTATAAATTCTGCGATCTTATAGATTTGTGTTTTGTAAACATCGCCAATAACCGCAAGAGCGCCGCACATATCTCCGTAAAGAGTAGCATAACCGGTTGCAATTTCCGATTTGTTCCCGGTAGTGCAAAGCAAATATCCATGTTTATTTGAAAGAGCCATCAAGTATAATCCGCGCACACGGGATTGTAAATTTTCTTCTGTTATATTTTCGTCCAAACCTCTAAAAGAATCTTTCAGCATTTCGAGAGTTTTATCAACTACAGGCTGAATAGAAATATTCTCTGATGAGATGCCTAATTCTTCAATAAGTTTCCCGGAATCTTTGACGCTTCCATGACTTGAATATTTTGAAGGCATCATTACCACGTGAACATTTTTTGCTCCTAAAGCTTTTACAGCAATAAATGCTACAACCGCAGAATCAATGCCGCCGCTTAAACCAACCAGCGCTTTTTTGAATCCCGTTTTACCTGCATAATCTTTTAAGCCGAGCACCAAAGCATTTAACACTTCTTCTTCAAAACTCGATTCAATTTTTTTTATCTCATCGTATTTTTTCTTGGAATCGTAAATAAAATAATCTTCTTCAAAAGCTTTCCCCAGCAGATCTAATTTGCCTGAAGAATTTAGACACATACTGCCGCCGTCAAAGATCAATTCTGTCTGAGCGCCTACAGCGCAAACATAAACTAAAGGAGATTTATCATTTCTGGTTAAAACAGAAAGCATTTCAAATTTTTCTTTCCGCTTACCGTAAGCGTAAGGACTTGCAGAAATGTTAATCAAAAGAGTCGCGCCGTTATCAACAAGTTTCTGAACCGGATCAATAGTATAACGTCTGTGTTTCCAGTAATCGGCATCGTTCCAGATATCTTCGCAAATTGAAATACCAAGTTTCTCGCCTTTGAATTCATGAATAAAAACATCTTTCGCAGATTCAAAATAGCGGACTTCGTCAAATACATCGTAGTTTGGAATGAGCGATTTGTTTTGAATGAACTGAATCTTTCCGTCATAACAGAGCACGGCTGAATTATAAACACCCGTCCCGATTTTGTCTTCATAATCTTCGGTAATAGTTCCAAAGATCAAACCGACATGATTTGTTTGGCTGGCTATATCTGTTGCGGCATTTCTAACAGCATTACGAAATTCTTTCTTCTCTACAAGATCGAGCGGAGGATAACCGCATAAGAACAATTCAGAAAAGACAACCAGCTCGGCGCCGTCATTAACTGCACGCATATACCCGGAAAGAATTTTACCTGTATTACCTTTCAGATCTCCGATAATCGGGTTGAATTGACAAACAGCTATTTTCATTAATCAAAAATCACTTTATCTTTTGGTCAAAGTTAGTAAGAAGGAGAGTATTTTCAAATCTTGGCAGCTAATTGTTTCAAAATTTTTCAAACCTTTTATTAAACAGGGCGTCTTAATTGACAGTAACAAATAAAGAGGCGACGTTATGAGAGATAAACTTTATCGTTCACGCAGAGTGAAAGTATTCGGCGGAGTTGCCGGCGGACTGGCTCAATATTTCAACATTGATCCAATCATAGTTCGAATTCTTTTTGTTGTCTTTACAATGATGCATGGAATTGGACTAGTGATTTATATAATTCTTTGGATAGTCATTCCAGAAGAACCTTTTGAAATTGCGTACGGAATAAAAAACGATGAGCCCAAAACCGAAGGACAAAATGCAGAAGCATCTTCTATAAATTTTGATGGAATTCCAGCAGAAGCTAAAAAAAGCGGATCCGGAAGAGTTATTGCTGGGACAATTTTAATTGCTCTTGGCTTAATTTTCTTTGCCGACCGTTTTATTCCATCTTTTGATTTTAGAGATATTCTGCCAATCATGTTTGTATTGCTCGGCGGTCTATTAATTTGGAATTCATTGAAAAAGTAATGGAGAGATAAAATGAAAACAGGAAAATTATTTTGGGGTTTCTTTCTTTTGACTCTTGGCGCGCTATTTTTACTGACGAAGTATGACGTGTTTCAAAGTTCATTTGGATTCGTTTGGGATTTGTGGCCGCTGATATTTGTCTTTTGGGGCGCTCTCGTTATTTTTAAGGAAAATATGGTACGCCCAGTCATCAGCGCATTATTCGGGATTTTCCTTGCTCTTCTTCTATTCGGAATGATTGACGACGGATTCTACAGTTTTGAATTTTCAGATAATGATTCTCCTTATACTCAATTTTATAACGAGGATTTTGATCCTTCAATCAAAACCGCCGATCTGCAAATCAATTCCGGTGCAGGCACTTTTATAATAAGCGATTCAACTGAGAAACTGGCAGAAGGAAAATCAAAAGGAAATTTTGCACAATATGATTTTGAATCTTGGAAGGATGATACTTCAGCGAATGTGCAATTTAGTCTTCACGCAAAGAAATTTCATCTCTTTAGAAATACATTCAGAAATCATCTTAGTATAGCGCTTAACGAAAAACCGGTTTGGAATATTACTTTGGATGTTGGCGCTTCAAAATCCTTTCTTGACTTAACTAAATTCAAAATTAGAAATGTTGATATTCATACCGGAGCTTCTACAACACATCTTAAGCTTGGCGACAGAAATGATGAAACCAATGTCAATATCGAAATGGGCGCCGCAAATATTACAATTGATGTACCAAGTACAGTTGGATGTGAAATTCAATCTGAGATGGCATTAAGTTCAAAAAATATTCATGGATTTGAAAGCAGAGGAAGCGGTCATTATTTAACAGACAATTTCAGCTCAAGTGAAAAAAGAATTGTTATTGATATCAAAGGAGGAGTTTCTTCTTTAACTGTTAACCGGTATTAAGATTTCTTTTTTTTCTTTTTTTGATTTCTCTTAGTTGGAATCCACAAGCATTTTTCCATCTTAACACAATTATCATCATCAAACTCAACTCCTTCATTACGAAGGAGTTCTTCCATCAAAAAAGCATCTCCAAAATGAACCTTGCCTGTTAATGCGCCAAAGCGGTTTACAACGCGGTGACACGGCAATCCGCTTTCCTTTGCACCATTTAACGCCCAGCCGACAGTCCTTGCAGCGGCTTTGGTTCCGCAGACTTCAGCTATTGCACCGTATGTTGTTACTTTCCCTTTCGGAATTCTTGCAACTACATCGTAAACTCGATCGAAGAAATCTGTTTTCTTCTTCATCTCGATAAAATAATTCTCAATTGGGAATTATCAATTCGCAATTATTTTTATTCACCCATCACTTTTATTAAAACTCTTTTACGGCGCTGACCATCAAATTCTGCATAGTAAACTTGCTGCCATGGTCCAAAATCCAGATTTCCGTCGGTTACCGGAATTATAACTTCATGATGAACAAGCATACTTTTCAAATGCGCATCTCCATTGTCTTCGCCTGTGCGGTGATGATGATAATCGGATTTAAATGGAGCTAATCTTTCAAGCCATTCGTCAATATCTTGTATCAATCCGCTTTCGGCATCGTTAACATAAATCCCGGCAGTAATATGCATTGCAGACACCAAAATCATTCCCTCTTTTATTCCGCTTTTCTTCAACGCCTTTTCCACTTCTCCGGTGATGTTAATATATTCTCTTCGTTTGGAAGTATTAAACCAATGATATTCTGTATGGAATTTCATATCAATAATCCTAAAAAGATTTTTTAATTCTGAGTGAATTTTAATAGATATTCTTTTATGAATTGATTTATTCCGCCATCCATAACGCCTTGAACATCGGAAGTCTCATAATTTGTTCTGTGGTCTTTAACCATATTATACGGATGAAAAACATAAGAACGTATCTGACTTCCCCATTCAATTTTCATTTTGGTTTTCTCAATTTCGTCAGCGGCGGCAGTTTGTTTATCTACCTCAATCTGATAGAGACGTGAGCGCAGCATTTTAAATGCGTTGGATTTATTTTGAAGTTGTGAGCGCTCCGTTTGACAAGCGGCGACAACACCGCTTGGAATGTGAGTGATGCGGACTGCTGTTTCAACTTTATTCACATTCTGCCCGCCTTTACCGCCTGAACGGAAAGTATCAATTCTTAAATCGGCAGGATTAATATCTATTTCTATAGTGTCATCAATTTCGGGAATAACAAAAACCGAAGCGAACGATGTGTGTCTTCTTTTATTGGAATCGAATGGAGAAATGCGTACTAAACGATGAACACCGTTTTCTGCTTTCAAATATCCGAATGCGAACTCACCTTCAACTTCTATTGTTGCACTTTTAATTCCGGCACCATCACCGTCAAGCCAATCTACTAAATTCATTTTGTATCCGTTTTGTTCACCCCACCTAAGATACATTCTCATTAACATCTGCGCCCAATCTTGAGATTCAGTTCCGCCGGCACCGGAATGAATGGTAAGGATGCAATTCTTATCATCGTCTTTACCGCTCAGCATACTCTTAAGTTCAACTTCTGCATAAGATTTTTGAAGAGCGTTAATTTCGGTTTCGATTTCGGAAGCTAAATTTTGATCTTGCTCGGCTTCAGCAAGTTCAATAAACTCTCTAAGGTTTATTTGCTGGGCATTTATTTTATTCCAGGCATCAACCCAAATTTGAAGAGATTTAGATTTTTGGAAAACTGACTGCGCGTTCTTCTGATCGTTCCAGAAGCCTGGCGTTTCTGCTTGATTACGGATTTCTTCTATCTGTTTTTCTTTATCAGCTAATTTAAAGATAACCTCGAAGATTCTCGATTTTGAGTGAATAGTCGTTAAGTCTTTTTAGTTGATCCTCGAACATTTTCTTTCCTTTTCTATTTAGATTTAGTAGGCATTCCCAAAAGATGATATGTCATCCTCACTTTTGAGACGGTCCAGAATAAACTTTCCGAAGAGCTACAAACCCTTCTCTACAAAATTAAATCTCTATTTCCATTCTTAGTAATGCAGCAGCAAGTGTCTTACCTTGCGCGTCGTGCTTAAGTGAAACTGTTCCACCGCCGCCAAGAGTGTTGTGTAATAAAAAGTTTAGCGCGCGAATATTCGGCATTTCGAACCGTTCAACTTCACCAAGGCAAATCCCTTCAAAATGTTTTTTTACATTTTCAACGGTCAGGTGTTTTTTAATTATTTCATAACCATCATCATTATAAGCAATGATTCCGACGTTTGCAGCGTCACCTTTATCACCACTTCTTCCGTGTGCAATATCTATTAATTTTATTTTACTCATGTTGTTATTATCTCAACTTTTGGATGAACAAGTTTCTTAGGCATTAGTGCAGGCCAGTAAGCAATCACTTCATTTGCCTTCGGGCGTCCGCCGGCAAATCCAGTTACACTTGGCGGACCTGTTAGAATCAGCGGCGCAATTTCTTTACTGAATGCTTCGATATCATGATGATGATTGCTTCGAACTCCAATGCGAAGGACCACTTCGTTGATTTCATTCTGTTCGGATGCTAAAGGACCGTGACATGCATTCACACCGAGAAATTCCGTTCTGATCTCATCGAACTCCAATCCCAGATCAGAAAGACGTGTACGAAGAATTTCATCTGCTTTTTTTGCTTTCTCCAGTGCATCCGGCCAACTGTAAGTTAAACTACCAATAGCCGTGTATCCGTCATTATACGCCATCGAAACTTTAAATAGATCTGTCGCTGGCTTACCTTTGATTCCGTACACTCTAACTCTATCTTTTTCCAGTTGTTCCAATTTAATCGAAGTGAAATCTGCAACACACTCCGGAGTAATATAATTTGTCGGATCGCCGATTTCATACATCAGCTGTTCGCTCACTGTGTCAACCGAAACCATTCCGCCGGTGTTTTCATGTTTCGTGATAACGATTTCTCCGTTTGGGTACGCTTCGGCAATCGGGAAACCGATATGCGCTAGATCGGAAACGGATCGCCAGTCGCCAAGAAAATTTCCGCCGCTTGCTTGACCACCGCATTCGAGAATATGTCCGGCAATTGTACCGGCAGCAAGTTTATCCCAATCATCCCATGACCAGTTAAACTCATGAATCATCGGTGCGTATGTTAGAGATGTATCGGTAGTCCTACCGGTGATTACAATCTGCGCACCTTTTTTCAGAGCTTCAACAATTGGTCTTGCACCAAAGTAAACATTTGCGCTTATCAATCTTTCTTTTACATCCGTAATCTTTTGACCCGATTCCATGTTGTCCAAACCGGCTCCTCGTTTCAGCAGATCATCAAGCGAATCCAAAATATCATCTCCGCTAACCACAGCGATTTTCAATCCTTTGATTCCTTGTTTATGGGCGCACTTAACAATTTCTTCAACACAGCCCATCGGATTAGCACCGCCGCCGTTCGTAATTACTTTTATATTTTTTTCCGCAACGTGAGGAAGTATTTCCTTCATTATCTGAATCAGATCTTTTGCATATCCCGCAGCCGGATTTCTTTTTCTCTGTTTCTGCATGATGGACATAGTCACCTCTGCAAGAAAATCCATCATCAGATAATCAACTTGACCTTTGGTTACTTGCTGAAGCGGAATGGATTGAAGGTCGCCCCAGAATCCCGATCCGGATGCAATTCTAATTTTGTCTTTCAAATATTCTCCAAATTTTCTGTGCAAAGATATGAAAGGTAAGGTTAGAATGAAAATGAGGTAAGTAATCTCGACTTAATATATTCCTAACATTCTCACCGGATTTTTCAAAGCGCTTTTAGAATTCCAATAAGCTAGGCCAATCGTTTTTTATGTGGTTCTATTTATTCAACTTGCATGTAAATTGAATATCAAGTTCTTCTATTAATTGAAAATCATTAATCCAACGTACGCCCATGTTGTCACATACATTTGGTATTTTAATTCGTTTTGAATTTAATGCCGTTGCTTTATTCTCTCTGGTTACAACCGTAGCTTTTTCGTTTATGGCATGAGCTATTACCCAAGGATCTGCTAATGATCTTTGCTTTATATTATCAACTAAATATTTATGTAATGGATCTTTTAAATAAATAGCTTGCAAACATTTAGTTATAGGTTCATCAATTTTCTGAACGGGAATTTTACTTTGATTTAACCATTGCAATAGGTCATCTTCAGTTCTTGTAATCTCTTCATATACCATTTCGGGTAAAAAAATTCTTCCTTGCTTGCCAAGTTCATTCAGTACTTCCCAATAATCAGAACAAAACTTTGGTGAATAATATTTCTGCCAAGCTTCAATTAGTACATTTGCATCTAAACAATATTTCTTTGCCATCGTACTCATTTGAATAATTGGGCTTCTAATGACGAGAATTTATTTACAGGAGTACTCAATAAAGTACTGGCTTGAGTAGGTTCCACAAATCCTCCGCGAAAAGCATCCAAAACAATCTGTGTAAACAGTCGACTATTTTTATTTAATCTTAGAAGATATGGATTAGGACCGCCTTTCTTTTCATTGTTTTTTTGCTTTGCCTCTTTTTCTTCTTCTCTTTTCAAAAATTCTCTGTATTCAATTTCAGCTTGATTCTTCAACTCCTTATAAACATCAAAAGAAATTAGGTTTAGATTAAAAGCCCTTACAAGAAAAGCGAAAGAACTAACTCCTAAATTCTTCGATACCTTAAAGACTTCTTTAGCAGAATTGAATGTGCCCATTTCTAAGTTGCATATTAGTTCAGAAGGGATCAAAGCATTAGCTGCAACTTCATTGCAAAATGATTCGACAGGGTGAAACTTTCCCTTACTTTTTAAGCCAGGTTCAATTTCATTAGAAATACCTGTTTCAGCTATCCATACATGCGCCAGTTCATGAGCAAGAGTAAATAATTGAGGTGCTTCCCAATCTTCAGAATTAATAAATATAAACGGTGCAAAGGGATCTGCAATAGCAAAGCCTTGGATTTCCTCACTATCTAATTTTAATCTCGAATGGATGAAACTCGTGCGTGAAATAAAAACCCCATTAGATTCTGCCTTATTTATCCATTCTTTAATCGGATTATCCGTTTTATAATTTGAAGGATTAATTTCAAGTGTCTTCAGTATATCGTTTGCGACTGCCTCAGGATTGTCTTTGATTGAAAACCTTCCAACAAACGAAATTTTTTCTTCGTTATTTTCTTCATTAATTTCACTAATCCAAGCTTGTTTTTGCTGAATTTCACGAATAATGAAGATAGATGCTGTCCCTAATTCTTTTGCATTCTTACTTCTAAAATCTTGTAGTGGTTGAAAGTCTCTCGGAATTTCAGGAAGAAAGAATAATGCAAAAGGTCTCTTATACGCTTTTGCTAGAGTTTGGGCCTGTTTAATTGTTGGCTGACTTCTACCTTCTTCCCAATCTCTAAGTATGTCCTTAGATTTAGAAACCTTTGCAGCAGCAGTCTCTTCGGTCATTCTTGCCGATTCCCTTGCCCATCTTAGCACATTAGGTGTTATGTATGCTTTATCTGCCATTTTATGTGTCAACATTATAATTTATTGAGGTTACTTTGGTGTTCTAAATTTTGTTTTCTGCCTTTGTTGCTGTCTTTTTGCATGCTGCTACTAATATGGTAACGCATCATAGTGTTTTTTAATGAGTTAGGTGGTAAAAACGTAATTCATCTATACACTCAATATACTTTATTATATACGAATCATTATGTTAATAATAAGTATTTGTCTCTATCTTATCAATTAAATTAACACTGCTTTATACCCGTAACAATGCAAACCGGATTTTCCTTCGTCTTGTATCTTACGGAAGATCAATTTTACTTTTGCGTCAATCTCAACTTTGTTAACATCGCAATCCGTGACTTGCGCAGTAATACGAACACCATCATTCAATTCAATTATTGCTACAACGTAAGGCGTCTCTTTGGAAAATTTATCCGGTCCAACACGAATGATAGTGAACGTTAAAATTTTTCCTTCTCTGCTCAACTTCACTGTCTCAAAGGTTTTTGATTTACACTTAGGGCAAACCAACCTCGGCGGAAATGAAATGTTTCCGCATTGTTTACATTTACCGGCTTCGAGACGGTAACGCTGAGGAACTTCTCTATGATATCTTGGACTGATCATACTGCCTCCAAAATGTGAATAACACAACTTGCACCGGAGCCGCCCATGTTTTGAGCTAATCCGTACTTTGCATTTTTAACTTGCCTATCGCCGGAATTTTCCGTCAACTGTTCATACAGTTCAATAATCTGAGCGACACCGGTTGCGCCAACAGGATGACCTTTGGATTTCAATCCACCGCTTGTGTTGATTGGGATTTTACTGCCGATTGAAGTCAACCCTTTTTCTACAGCTTCGCCGCCCAAGCCTTTCTCAAAAAATCCTAAATCCTCAGTTACAACAATTTCAGCTATTGTAAAACAATCATGCACTTCGGCAAAATTAATATCGGATGGTTTTAATCCCGATTGCTTGTAAGCTTTCTCAGCGGCAGCAGAAACACATTTCAATTCTGTTAAACTTTCTCTGCTGTGAAGTGCAATTGTATCAGAAGTCTGTGCAGAAGCAATAACTTTTACGTACGGTTTTTTAAGTTTCTTAGCATAATCAACCGAGCAAACAATCACTGCCGCACCG
>JAKAKD010000035.1 GCA_021824635.1 Bacteroidota bacterium
ACCGTCTGTATATGATTTTACTTTTTCATCAGCAAAAACGGCTTTCTTTACTTCAGACTCAATCATATCAACCGGCAAATCAATTTTCGATCTGACTTTTCCGTTTATCTGAACAACAATCGTCATGTTATCAACCGAAAGAGCTTTTTCATCAACATCAAACCAGATTGGGTTCTGGAAAAGCGAATTTTCTTTGCCAAGAAGTTTCCAGCATTCTTCGCCAAGATGTGGCGCAAGCGGCGAAATCATAACAGCAAATCTCTCTAAGACATAAGTCTGCAGATCTTTTCTGCATTCACTTAAATTTTTCATCTCGTTGGAAAGCTCCATCAAAGCAGCAACTGCGGTATTGAATCTAAAGTTCTCAATTTCAATATCCGTCTTTTGAATTGACTGATTCACTTTTCTATAAATTGATTTTTCAACTTCGCTCAGTTCGGAAATTTCATATTTATCTTTCGCCGGAGATTCTTTTGCAGAATCCAGATGCGATTCAAACATTGTATAAGCTCTTTGCACAAAGCGGTCAACGCCTACAATTCCCTTATCGCTCCAATCTCCTCCAAGTTCATATGGACCCATAAACATAAGGTACATTCTAAAAACATCCGCGCCGTAATTTTCAATAAATGAATGCGGGTCCACAACGTTGCCTCTGGACTTAGACATTTTTGCGCCTTGTGCAGTAATTGTTCCTTGATGTATAAGTTTTTGAAATGGTTCGTTACTGTTTACCATTCCAATATCTCTCAAAAATTTGTGAATGAAGCGCGCATAGAGTAAATGCATTACAGCATGTTCTGCACCGCCGACATACATATCTACCGGAGTCCATTTATTTGCAAGATTGGAATCGAACATTGCACTGTTAAAATTTGGATTCATATAACGGAGATAATACCATGATGAATCAACAAACGTATCCATCGTATCAACGTCGCGTTTTGCCGGTGCGCCGCATTTTGGACAAGTAGTGTTTACAAAATCATTATTGCTTGCCAACGGAGAACCGCCATCGGGTTTGAAAGCAACTTCATAAGGAAGCACAACCGGGAGTTGATCTTCCGGAACAGGAAGTTCGCCGCATTTATCGCAATAGATAACCGGTATTGGTGTTCCCCAATAACGTTGGCGCGAAATAAGCCAATCACGTAATCGGTAATTAATTTTTCTTTTACCAATTTTATTTGCTTCAAGATCATCAGTAATTTTTTCGATTGCTAAGTCGGATTGTATTCCATTATATTTACTAGAATTGATCAACGTTCCGATTTCAGTATAAGCAGCCTTTAGTTCATTATTGGCATCTGTTCCGGATTCAAGAATTACTTTGCGGATTGGCAGATTAAATTTCTTTGCAAATTCAAAATCGCGTTCATCATGCCCGGGTACAGCCATAACACAGCCGGTTCCGTAAGTTGCAAGTGCGTAATCTGCAATCCAAATTGGAACGCGCTCGCCGTTGACAGGATTGACAGCATAAGCTCCGGTTGATATACCGGTTTTTTCTTTTACTGTAGATGTCCTTTCAATTTCACTGAACGATTTTACCGATTCAATATATTTATCAACACCATCTTTGAATGCCGGTTTTGTAATTCTCTGAACAAGATCTTTTTCAGGTGCAATAACAACGTAAGTTACTCCGAATAATGTATCCGGACGTGTAGTAAATACCGTAATTTTTTCTTCGTGTCCTTCAACGGCAAATTCTACTTCGGTGCCGACACTTTTTCCAATCCAATTTGTCTGCATCAATTTTGTTTTTTCCGGCCAGTCAATTTTATTAAGACCGTCCAGAAGTTCATCGGCATAATTTGTAATCTTGAAAAACCATTGTGTAAGATTTTTTTGAATGACAGTTGTGCCGCACCGTTCACATGTTCCGTCGTTTAATACCTGTTCGTTTGCTAACACAGTTTGATCTTTAGGGCACCAATTAACAGGCGCGTTTTTTCTGTAAGCTAAACCTTTTTTGTAAAGCTGAAGAAAGAGCCACTGGTTCCATTTATAATATTCCGGAACGCAAGTCATTAACTCCACATCCCAATCGTACATTCCGCCCATCTGCTTCATCATATCGCGGATATCCGCAATATTTTTCAACGTACTGTCTTTAGGATGAACTCCGGTTTTAATTGCATAATTTTCAGCAGGTAAACCAAAAGCGTCGTAGCCCATCGGTTCAAAAACATTATAGCCTTTCAGTTTTTTAAACCGCGCCCATGAATCCGTTGGTCCGTAATTATACCAATGTCCTATATGCATTTTTGCGGCGGATGGATAGATAAACATTACAAGGCAATAAATTTTTTCTCTGAGGTTTGCCAAATCAGTTTTGTGAACTTTCTTTTCTTCCCAAAACTTTTGCCAGTTGCTTTCAACTTCTTTAAAAGGATATTTCATAATTCTCATAGTATTTTTAAAAATGCATCGGAAATTATGGAAAATGGAGAGGGTTATCAAGGAAAGCACTGTAAATATGCCATTTAATATCAATCATTGCGGAACTATTTGAGTCAATTATTCATTTTATATTTGTATTAACAATAAAAGCTCTGGTAACAATATGAATAAACCGTTAGACCATGTTTTTGTAATATTCGGCGCTTCCGGGGATTTAACAAAAAGAAAATTGATGCCGGCTATTTATTCTTTATATGTGCAAAATCTTTTGCCGGATAAATTCGCTCTTCTTGGAACTTCACGCAGTAAGTTCAATGATGAAGAATTCCGCACTAAAATGAAAAAATCACTCGTTGAGTTTAAGGAGATTGATGATCTATCCAAAGCAGATGAATTCTTAAAAAAAATATTTTACCTGCAGTTGGATTCCGAAGACAGCAGCACATATTTAAATTTATCGAATAAATTAAATTCATTAAGAGCCGACAATGATATTGGCGGGAATACAATTTACTATTTATCCACACCTCCGAATCTCTATCCTATAATTCCAAAAAATTTAGCAGCTAACAACTTGAACAAAGAAGATGACGGTTGGAAAAGATTAATCATAGAAAAACCATTCGGATACGATTTTGATTCTGCCGAGAAATTAAAAAACGGATTGCTGCTGGATTGGACAGAAGAACAAATTTTTAGAATTGATCATTATCTTGGAAAAGAAACCGTACAAAATCTTTTAGTAACAAGATTCTCTAACGGAATTTTTGAACCTCTCTGGAATAGAAATTTTATTCATCATGTTGAAATTACATCCGCCGAAAGCATAGGAGTTGAAGAGAGAGGCGGTTATTATGATTCATCCGGCGCTTTGCGCGATATGGTGCAAAATCATTTATTGCAAATTGTTGGATTAGTTGCAATGGAACCCCCTTCATCTCTGGATTCATCTTCAATCCGAAATGAAATTTTGAAAGTGTTCCAATCATTTAGACCAATTAAAAGCGAAGACGTAAATCATGTTGCAATTAGAGGGCAATATCTTGAATCGAAAATAAAAGGCGAACAAGTAAATGGTTATAGAAAAGAAAATGGAGTTGATCCTAATTCCACAACCGAGACTTACGCTGCAATAAAATTTTATATTGATAATTGGCGCTGGGGCGGAATTCCATTTTATATCAGAACAGGGAAAAGATTACCAACACGCGTTTCCGAAATTGTAATTCATTTTAATCCGACACCTCATTTTCTTTTCAACAAAGACGGTTCCACAAATCCATGTAATCAATTGGTTTTGCGTATTCAGCCGGACGAAGGAATTCTTTTAAAATTCGGCATGAAAATTCCCGGCGCAGGTTTCGATGTTCAAAACGTTAATATGGATTTTCATTATTCTGATTTATCGTCACAAAGAATTCCATCAGCGTATGAACGTCTTTTGTATGATTCGATGAGAGGCGACTCAACTTTATTTGCGCGTAGCGAAGAGGTAATGGCTGCATGGAAATTTTTAATGCCGGTCATTGATGCATGGGAAAATGATAAGACCATTCCTCTGTATGGTTATCCATCCGGTACATGGGGACCGGAAAACGCTGATGATTTGATCGAAGGAGAAAGTATGACATGGCGTTATCCTTGTAAAAATTTAGCTGACGACGGGATTTATTGTGAACTCTAAAATCGTTATATCAAAAAACATTGAAGAACTTTCGGAACAATTCGCGCAGATATTATTAGCCGGCGTGAATAAAAGCGAGCATAGTTTTAATTTAGCACTATCCGGCGGCTCAACGCCCAAAATGATTTACAAATTTTTGGCAGACAATTATAAATCCAAAATTGATTGGCATAAAATAAAATTCTTCTGGGGAGACGAAAGATTGGTTCCGCCAAATCACCACGACAGCAATTATAGATTAGCAAAAGAAAATCTTTTTTATAAAATAAACACCGCACCGGAGAACATATTCCGCATTCATTGCGAGCTTGATCCGGAAGAAGAAGCTAACCGGTACGCTTCCATCATAGAAGAAAATGTAAAATCGGAAAACAATTACCCGCAATTTGATTTACTTATTTTAGGTTTAGGTGAAGACGGGCATACTGCTTCCATTTTTCCGGATTCGCTAAACTTGTTTGAAGAAAAAAAGATTTGTGCTGTTACAGAACATCCCGGTACTCATCAGAAAAGAATTACGTTAACAGGAACCGTTATTAACAACGCAAAACAAGTAGTATTTCTTGTAACAGGGGAAAGTAAAAGTAAAATTGTTGATTTAATTCTCAACAAAAAAAGTGGTTATGAACAATTGCCTGCATCCTTAGTTAATCCCACTTATGGCGAATTGATCTGGATGCTGGATAATTATTCCGCCGGTTTAATCAAACAATAAACCGGCAGGGTTGATGAGTTTCATTTACCTTACGCTTTTTATAATTTGCATACAAAATAATAATTAACCGAGGCAGCAATGAAGTACTTCGTTCGTTTAATAATTTTAGTTCTCGCACTAACATCTATCAGCGCACAACAAAAACGCGCAATGACTGTTGAAGATATGTGGAATATGAAACGCGTCGGCAGTTTCGATATTTCTCCCGATGGAAAAACTATTGCGTTTGCCGCAACTTCTTATAACATGGGAACAAACAAATCTAATTCAGATATATGGTTAATCGACGCTGACGGGAAAAATATCCGTGCTTTCAAAAATTCTGAAGTGAGCGAAAACTCTCCAAAATTTTCACCGGATGGGGAAAAGATTGCATACTCAAAAAAAGGTCAAATCTGGATCAGCAACATAGATGGCTCGGATGATCAGCAATTGACAGATCTCTATACGGGCGCCTCCGGAATGGTTTGGTCCAATGACGGAAAGAAAATTTTATTCGTTTCGGATGTATACCCGGATTGTGCAACACAAGACTGCAATAAACAAAAAGACGAAGCCGCAGAAAAAAATCCGGTTAAGGCAAAAATAATTACCGAATTGATGTACAGAAATTTCGATCACTGGCGCGGGGAAAAACGAAGTCACTTATTCTTATTTGATCTTGCTAACAAAGAATATGTTGATTTAACATTCGGCAGCACATTTGAAGTTCCTCCGGTCGATCTCGGGTCAGATAATGATTACTCATTCTCGCCGGATGGAAAAGAAGTAGCTTTCACAATGAACACCGATAAAGTCGTAGCAACAAGCACGAACAATGATATCTTTGTAATCAAACTTGACGAAGTAAAAAAGAATGCCCCTACACCTTATAAATTAATTTCAAAAAGTAAAGGAAGCGATTCTCAGCCTGTTTATTCGCCAGATGGAAAATTTATAGCGTTCACATCAATGGCTCGTGCGGGTTTTGAAGCCGATAAAAAATCAATTGTACTTTATAACCGCGCTACCGGCGTATTAAAAAATCTTACGGAAAAAATTGATTTGACTGCCGGACAAATTATTTGGTCGCCGGACTCAAAATATATTTTCTTTGATGCACCGAACGAAGTTTACAACTCGATCTACAAAATAAATGTTGTGACCGGGAAAAATGAAATCATTGTTAAAGAAAACGGAAATTCAACTTTAGCAATTTCACCGGATGGACAGACTTTATTTTTCAAGAAACAAAAATCAACTATGCCGTATGAGATATTCTCGGTTAACGCAAACGGCGGAGAAGCGAAACAACTGACTTTCGTTAATAAAGATTTGCTTTCGCAATTAGAGATGAATCCAATAGAAACTTTTTGGAGCCATGGTGCTAAAGGGGCAAAGGTTCAATCTATTTTAGTCAAACCTCCATTCTTCGATCCAAACAAAAAATATCCTCTTATATTTTTAATTCATGGTGGACCGCAAGGTCATTGGCTTGATGATTTCCACTTCAGATGGAACACACAATTGTTTGCATCAAAAGGTTATGTTGTTGTTGCACCAAATCCTCGCGGTAGTCAAGGTTACGGACAAAAATTCTGCGATGAAATCTCGCGCGATTGGGGTGGTAAAGTTTATACTGATCTAATGAACGCGTGCGACTATGCAATCAAAAATTACAAGTTCATTGATCCGAAAAATACTTTTGCAGCCGGTGCTTCTTACGGCGGTTATATGATCAACTGGTTGGAGGGTCATACTTCGAGATTCAATGCGGTTGTTAGTCATGATGGTGTTTTCGATTTGGAAAGCATGACCGGATCTACAGAAGAATTATGGTTCCCTCTGTGGGAATACGGCGGTCCTTATTGGAAAAACAGAACCGATTATGAAAAATTTTCTCCGAACCGTTTTATAAAGAATTTCAAAACTCCAATGCTTATTGTCCATGGCGGGCATGATTATCGTGTGCCGGAAGGTCAAGCAATGGAATTATTCACGGCGCTGCAGCTTATGAATGTTGAAAGTAAATTTTTGTATTTTCCGGATGAAACACACTTTGTTCAAAAAGCTCAGAACGCGCGTTTATGGTGGAATGCAGTTTTTGATTGGTTCAATCAACATAAAAAATAATTTGGGATAAAAATGGATTACGACGATAAAGATTTTTGGGATTCTCCGGTTTTAAAAGAAAAACAGTTCGAGACCAAAGAAGAAGTTGAACGCGGTACTGAATATGTTGAAGAGCGCCTCTGGAATAAAGTTGAACGCGAAGGTAAAAAAATCCGCTTTGCAAAAGATGTGAAAGCTTTGTACCGGTATTTGAAAGACAAATATGTTCCTTGGTACCGTAAATCAATTGTGGTTGCGGCGCTTATATATTTTATCAGTCCAATTGATGCAATTCCGGATTTTACTCCGTTCTTCGGATTTCTTGATGATCTCGGAGTCATTGTAGCGGCAATCAAATATTTAGGAAGTGAGATTGTTCCATACTATGATTAATTAATTGATAATTGCGAATTGAGAATTATTTTCCATTATCAATTCGCAATTATTAATTCTCAATTACTTTGAAAGGTTTTATGAATTATAAATCAGTTTATATAAAAATATTTTACTTTGGAATACTAATGAGTTTATTCGGCTGCGGATCATCTAACTACGCCCCTCTTGATGTTGTTGATAAAGTTGATGTAAACCGCTATATAGGTAAATGGTATGAGATTGCAATGTTGCCTAATAGTTTCCAAAAAGGATGCAATTGCACCACCGCTGAATACAGCATAATTGATGCTGAGACAATCCGTGTTATTAACTCTTGCAGAAAAGACAGTACTACCGGCGAACTTGATCAGGTAAACGGAAAAGCATTTATTGTTGAAGGTTCGAACAACGCAAAACTACGTGTACAATTCTTTTGGCCTTTTCGCGGCGATTACTGGATTATTGATCTCGACAAAGATAATTATCAGTACGCTGTAGTTGGTGCGCCAAGCAGAAAATATTTGTGGATTCTTTCCCGAACACCTAAGATGGATGAACAACTTTTCAATTCACTTGTTGATAAATGTAAATCAAAAGGATTTGATGTAAACAAACTAGTAAAAACGAATCAAGATTCTTCTCATCTGTAAATTTCAAAAACTTTTTTATTCCTTAAAATTGAGAGAATAAATATCCAGCCTCCTGTCTTGCCAATTTAAAACACTGCCCGATTGTTTATGCTTTTTGAGAAGTTCTATATCAACATCATCAATAATCACCATTTCAATATTAGGAGTTGCCTCGGCTTGTATAGCATCCCGTGCAAACGGAATGTCCGATGGAGTGAATATTGCCGATTGAGCATAATTAATATCAAGATTTTCTACAAACGGTAAATTGCCCACCGAGCCAGTGATGATAGTATAAACATGGTTTTCAATGCACCTTGCCTGTGCGCAGTAGCGAACCCGTAAATAAGCATAACGTTCATCGGTACAGAAAGGAACAAAGATTAATTGAGTTCCTTTTTCAACAGCAATACGGGAGAGTTCAGGAAATTCAATATCATAACAAATTAGTATAGAAATTTTTCCTCTGTCGGTATCAAATACTTCTACTTTATTGCCCGGTTCAATTCCCCACCATTTTTTTTCATTCGGAGTTATGTGCAGTTTATATTGTTTATCTATCTTTCCGCTTCGATGAAATAGATATGAAATATTATAAAGATGATCATTCTCAATCGTAAAATGCGAGCCGCCTATAATGTTAATATTATACTTAATTGCCAGATTGGAAAAAGCATTAAGGTATTCCGGTGTAAATTGAGAAAGTCTTCTTACAGCTAAGCCCGGGCGTTCAGCGGGAAGAAATGATAAAAGTTGTGTGGTAAATATTTCGGGAAAAAGAATAAAATCACATTTATAGTCTGATGCCACATCAATAAAGTATTCGCATTGTTTAATGAACTCCTCAAAATTCTCTATTGATCTCATCTGATATTGTACTGCACAAATTCTTACCGGATGAGTAGGAATAAAAATACGGGAAGTATCCGGCTTATAATCTAAATTCGTCCATTCCAAAAAAGTTGCATATCCTTTTGAATCCTCGTCTGATGTTAAATAATTAGGAATCAATCTCTTGAGAACAAATCCGTTTGAAATTTGAGTAGTAAGCACCGGATCAAATAAAGTTTTGCCCATAACTTTTTCAACATATTCTCTGGCGCTCATTTTTTCCGCAAATTTACCATAACCGGGAATTCTTCCACCGATAATTATTCTCATTAAATTTTTTCTTACACATAATTCCTTTCTTGCATCATAAAGACGGCGTGCTAGTTTTAATCCTCTAAATTCAGGATCTACCATTATTTCAATTCCGTAAAGAGTATTACCTTTAAAAGTGTGATTTTTTATATATCCGTTGTCTGCAATTTCTTTCCAGCTATGCCACTCCGAGTACAAAGTAAAATCGAGAATTAAACTGCTTGAGGAAGCTACAAGTTTTTTATTGTAGATAATCCCAATTTGTCCTTCCGGGAAAATTGAAATTTGACTTTCGAACTGCTCTTTAGTCCACGTTGCCATTCCCGGAAAACACTTTTCCTGAAGCTTAATAACATCCGGATAATCCGCTTGTTGGAGCGGGCGGACTTTAATTCTATTAGGCGAAATGATTCGATTCCCTTTCTCCATATTGTTCTCCTTTATTATATCTCAATAAAAGTAGAATGTATTGATTTAACTTTTGTAAAGTAGTGAAGTATGAACTATAATTCAATTTATCTTACAATGGAGTATATTTGTAACAAAAAAAGGTCTAGAAATGAATTTCACTGTAAGCAAAACCAATATAGTTTTTCAAGGAAAAGTTTTTGACGTAAAAGTTGATGAGATAGAATATAACGGAAGCGGAAATAAAAGTTTTAGGCAGGTGGCTTTACATCCTGGCGGCGCTGTTGTACTTCCACTGAAGAGTGACGGAAGAATTATTTTAGTATCTCAATACCGATATCCACATAACGAAGTGCTGCTTGAACTTCCGGCTGGTAAACTTGAAAAAGGAGAAGACCCGCTAAATTGTGCCACAAGAGAACTTACCGAAGAGACCGGATATTCATCTAAAAAAGTCTCCAAGCTTGGAAAAATTTATACGACTCCAGGATTCTGTGATGAGATTCTTCATATTTACCTCGCAGAAGATTTAATCCCCGGAGATCATGCAAGAGAAGAAGGCGAAGAAGGAATGGAAGTTGTTGAATTAACTCTTGAAGAAGCTGAAGAAAAAATACGGAACGGAAAAATTGTTGACGCAAAGACAATTTGCGGAATCTCCATGTACAAACTCGGTTCTAGATTCTAGATTCTTGATACTAGATGTTAGATACTTGAGTATTTATCGAGGACTTTGGTGCTCTTTCTGAACAGATTGAATAAATGAATTCAATTTTTTACCAAGAGTTTCTAATTTTAAATGTAATTCTGCAAAAAGATTTTCGTCAGCAAGTGACTTAGTTTCGAATAGGGTCTCCAAATGGTCGGTTGTTTCATCATTCGAAGCTAACGCCATCATAAGAAAATGAATAAATTCATTTTTATAATATCTTCTTCCGTATCCTTCAACAATATTTGATTTTACAGATTTGCTTGATCTTCTAATCTGGCTACCAACTTCATACATCTCGAACTTTGGCAATTTTTCTAAAGTAATTTTATGAATATCGATTACAATCTCGCGAGCAAGTTCCCATATCTCTAAATTTTTGTAACTCATATAAAGATAAGATCAGCGGTTATAAAATAATTATATAAATTCGATTATCTAACATCCAGTATTGGAAATCATGAATCTAGTAACAAGAATCCAGTATCAAGAAATCATTCATTCGTTAATTCATCCAATTCAACTTTATGAAGATGAGTGATTTTCTTGCCTAGAAATCTTTCTGCAACTTCCCGGAATTTTGTTGGTACGTCGCTCACATAAAATTCAGCTTGCCCATGATGAACAGATTGATTGCGCAGTCCTCTTCCGTTTAAATAATCTTCAACCAATCTTGCTGCCGGAGTGCCGGAATCAATTAGCTTAACGTTTTTGCCAACAACTTTTTGAATAACATCTGCTAGAATAGGATAATGAGTGCAGCCAAGAATTAAACTGTCAATTTTCTTTTTATGAAGTTCACCCAAATATTCTTTAGCAATTAATTCAGTTACTTTATTATCGAGCCAGCCCTCCTCTGCAAGCGGAACAAACAGCGGACAGGCCTGCTCATAAACTTTTACTTTTGGGTTTAATTTCTTCAACTCGTGCGCATATGCTTTATTATTTATTGTCGCCCTTGTTCCTATCACTCCAACAATTCCTTTTTTTGATTCCTGCAGAGCTAATTTAGCGCCGGGTTCAATCATTCCAATTACCGGAATAGTTAAAAATCTTCTTAATTCTTTTAATGCAACAGATGAAGCAGTGTTGCACGCAACAACAAGCAGTTTAATATTTTTTCTTAAAAGAAAATTTGCCGCTTGAATGGAATATTCAACAACTGTTTCATTCGACTTTGATCCGTAAGGAACACGGGCTGTATCGCCAAAGTAAATAATATTTTCGTTCGGCATTAACCGGGCAACAGACTTAACAACTGTTAAACCTCCGATACCTGAATCAAAAAAGCCAATTGGATTTGTTCTGTTCATGAAATTCAAATTGTCACCTATAACATTTCTTCTATCGTTTGAGTTAATTCGTGAGTAATAAGTTCGTTTACATCTGGAGAGATTTTTTTTCTATTGCGGTCAAGTATATAGAATGAATCCACAACGTCGTCTCCCTTTGTGGAAATTTTTGCAAAATAAATTGAAAGACCAAGCTCATTCATTTTTTTTGTTACCTGATAAAGAAGACCAAGACGGTCCGGAGAATAAACATCTATGATTGTAAATTTATCGTGTTTTTCAAACGCAATTTTGATTTTCCCTTTCCGTTTGAAAAGTTTGTTCTCAATCCGCCACCATTTAGATTTTATTTGACTAAACTCTTTTGTGATCTGCAATTCGTTTTCGACAGCGAGATAAACATCATTTGTAATTTTTGAATAACGTTCTTCTTCAACAGTTCCGTTGGTTCTGAAATCGGAAACATTAAAACTGTCAATTACAATTCCATCTTTACGCGTAAATATTTTTGCATCGTGAATGTTAAGATCATTTATAGAAAGCGCGCCGCACATTCTAGACAGCAAAGCTTCGGAATCACGCGTAATTATTGTAACCACAGTAAAAGCGCCTTCCACCTTAAAGAAGACGGAAACAGGCGAACCTTTTTCAATCTCTTCAATATGTCTATTAATTTCTTCCGGAGAAAAATGATGGAGATAGCCCAAATCATTTATTGATTCGATATGATCTTTGAATGAATCTTCAGAAAAAATTTCCGAGCCGTTTATAATTTCTTGCAAATTGCTGGCAAGTAAATCATGCCCGGTTATCCGTTCATCAAGCATTGTTTTAGTTTTACGGTATAGCTCGTTGAGAAGATCGCTTTTCCATTGAGTCCACACTACTTGCGAAACAGCAGATAGATCAGCGTAGGTTACCAGATAAAGCAAATCAAGTAATTCTGAATTTGAGAATAACGTAGCAAAATTGTTGAGTGTTGATGCGTCATTCAAATTGCGGCGGAACGCAACTTGTTCCATTGTTAGGTGATGATGAACGAGAAACTGAACAGTTTCGATTTCTTCTAATCCGTAACCAAGCCGTTCCATTATCGAGTTCGCTATTTCCGCACCTATAATCTCGTGTCCCGACAAACTAATTGGTTTTGCAATATCATGAAAAAGAATTGCGAGAAATAAAATATCTTTATCGCGCAATCCTTGAAACAATTTTCCAAGTATAGAACTTTCAGAGGAAAGTTTTTCAACATTGTTTAATGCAATCAACGTGTGCTCATCAGCAGTATAGCAGTGATATACCCCCGGCTGAAAGAAACCAACCAGTTCTTTGAACTCAGGCAAAAAAGCACCCAGCACACCAACTTCGTTCATGGCGGTTAGAGTTTTTCCGACATTCCTCGGCAATTTCAGTATTTCACGAAAGAAAACGGAAGATTGCGGTTCAAACAGTTGTGTCTCTTCATGATCAATTACAGCTTCGATGATTTGCGACCTCAAATTCTCCTCGAACCGCGCATCGTGTAATCCGCGGTAATAATAAGCGCGGAGAATTGTTGATAGCGATAATTTTTTTTCATGCATTAAAGAGATGCGCTTTCCCTTGAGAGAAAAATCATCATCTAGCTGAATAGAAAGATAATCACTTAACGGCGGAGTGAATTCTTCTTCGAACCTCTTCATCATTGTGATTGAGAATCTTTTAACAACATTTGAGGCATCAAAATATTTGCGCATGAAAGCGTGCCATCCGTCGCCGGAATATCCAAGCACATTCGCAATCTTTTCCTGATAAATAAATTCCAGCCTGTCATTCTTAACGCCGCTTAAAAGATGCAGATGATTTCTCGTGTTCAGAATTTGGCGGTAGCTTTCCTGCAAACGAACAACACCGCGGGGAATTAAAATTTTATTTTGTTTGAGAACACTCATGAAGTATTGTGTCTGCGTTATTTCTTCTTGGGACGTAAGCATCAAATTGTTTTGAAGTATATATATCCACTCTACAACTTGAAGATCGCGAAGTCCTCCTGCCGTATATTTTACGTTCGGCTCTAAAACTTTTGCAGAGCTACCGTATTTGTCATAACGAAGTTTTATATCATCAAAAAATTCAATTACCAATCTTTGCTTGTAGTCATCAGTGATAGTTTCAAATACTTTTTTATTCCACTTCAGATAAAGTTTTTCATTACCAAGGATATAACGTGTCTCAAAATATTGTGTAAAGGCGTGTAAATCTTCTACAAGAAATTTTTGAATATCTGAGAATTCGCGCACTGTGGAAGAGACTTCAATACCTGAATCCCATAAAAGAGTAACGCAATCTTTTATAGTTTGCTCGTGTCCTTCTACTTTTTCGAAAATGAACATCAGATCAATATCCGAGTACGGCGAAAGCTCACGCCTGCTGAAACTTCCGACCGATGCAACAGCGCAGTTGAGTTTAATTTCTTTTAAGATTTTCTGGATATATTCTTCAACAAGCAAGCTCCATTTAACACAGAACTTGAACGAATCTTTTAGAAGTTCCTCATCATTGAAGATAGAGTTGCGGTCTTCAAAAAATCTTTCTTTTAGTTTTAGATGATCCATTTTGCTCTTACATCAAATGCACGTAGGGGCGAGTAACCTCGCCCCTACAAATTACGGAACGGTTTATCGTTCCAAGTATCTATATTTTTTTAAATTTAGCCTGGAAGAATCTCAAGTGCTTTGGTTCATAAACCATTTTCAATCCTTTGATCTTCTTCCTGTTTTCATAAACTTGCGCAATTGATTCAACAGTAACATCAATGTGAGCCTGAGTATAAACACGGCGTGGAAAAGTTAAACGGACTAATTCCAATTTTGGATAACGGTGCTTTCCCGTTTGCGGGTCACGCCCAGAAGATACAACTCCTCTTTCCATTGCACGTACACCGCTATCAACATAAATTTCTGCAGCGAGTGTTTGCGCCGGGAAAAGATCTTGACTAAGATGAGGCAAGAATTTTTTTGCGTCAACAAATATTGCGTGACCGCCAAAAGGATAAACAATAGGAATATTATATTTTTCAAGTTGTTTACCACAATACTCCACCTGTCCTATGCGTGCTTTAATGTTATCGAACTGAATCATCTCTTCCATTCCGCGCGCCATTGCTTCCATATCGCGTCCGGCTAAACCGCCGTAAGTGTGAAGTCCTTCATAGACAACAACCATACCGCGTGCTTCTTCATAAGCATATTTATTGCGCGTAGCAAGAATGCCGCCGATGTTAACCATCAAATCTTTTTTAGCGCTTACCCAGAGTCCATCAAAGTAAGAACAGATTTCCAATAAAATCTGTTCGATAGTTTTTTTCTCGTATCCCTTCTCTCTCATCTTTATGAAATACGCATTTTCTGTCGCACGTGTTGCATCGAACCAGAGTTGTATTTTGTGTTTTTTCAAGAGAGAAGAAACTTCTTTTAAATTTTTCATTGAGAAGGGTTGACCGCCTGCCATGTTAACTGGACCCGCCATAAAAACATAAGAAATATTATTTGCGCCTTCTTTCTTAATCAAGTCTTCAAGTTTATTAACGTTTATATTACCTTTAAATGGATGTGTGTTCTGAGGATCGTGTGCTTCATCAATAATTACGTCAACAAATTTTCCGCCGGCAAGTTCTATGTGTTCGCGTGTTGTTGTAAAATACATGTTGCCCGGAATTATAGAACCCGGTTTAACCAATATTTTAGAAATCATATGTTCGGCGGCGCGCCCTTGATGTGTAGGAACAAAGTACGGCATTCCGTAATATTTTTTTACATTATCCCACAGATAATAAAAATTTCTGCTTCCGGCGTAAGCTTCATCTCCGAGCATCATGCCGGCCCACTGATAGTCGCTCATAGCGTTTGTACCGCTATCGGTTAAGAGATCAATATAAACGTCCTCGCTTTTGAGCAGAAAAGTATTATAACCAGCTGTCTTAGCAGCTTTCTCTCTATATTCACGAGTCGTCATCTTGATCGGCTCTACCATTTTTATTTTATATGGTTCTGCCCAGCTTCTTTTGATTGTTTTCTTTGCTGCCATCGTTTCTCCAATTTTAATTATTATTCAATTTTTAGTTGTAATTAAATTTTCAAAACGGCACCGTCAAACAAATTTTTTCTTCAATTTTTTTCTTCTTTGCTCTGCAATTATTTCAGAGGAGATACCGCCGCGAGTATTGAAGTTGGCGGTTATTTTTATATAACGCGGTTTCATAACTTTAATCATATCGTTCAGAATCCGGTTTGTTACGGCTTCGAAATAGATTCCATCATTGCGGAAAGATTGCAGATAAAATTTATAGCTCTTCAGTTCAACACAAATTTTTTCCGGGATATATTCGAGAACGATTGTCGCAAAATCCGGCTGTCCCGTTACCGGACAAACGGAAGTAAACTCCGGTGCTGTGTGTATAATTATGTAATCCCTTTCCGGGTTAGGATTAGGAAATGTAACAAGTAGTTTTTGTTTGTCGTTCATTTAATATCTCTTTAATAATTTCAAAAACAATAGAACACAGAATAATTAAACTGTTCATCCTAGATTTTCAATCAATCATATCTCGGTCTAATTTTATAAGGAATCGGATCTTCCACTCTCGCCTGTTCAAACCCACGCAAACGGAAAGCGCAACTGTCGCACACACCGCATGCTTCATCTTCGCTTTGGTAGCACGACCACGTAAGATTCAACGGTGCATTTAATTCAAGTCCCTTTTTAACAATATCCGCTTTAGAAAAATGAATTATTGGTGTTTCAATTTTAATTTTTGTTTCAGGTTTGGTACCAAGCTCAACCATCTTTTCGTACGCTTCAAAAAACTCAGGACGGCAATCAGGATATCCGCTGGCGTCTTCGTAAACAGCACCAATAAAAACCGCATCGGCGCCGATTACTTCTGCCCAGCTTACACATGCGCTCATAATATTTGCATTCCGAAACGGCACATAAGAACTAGGTATTTCTCTATTGTTAAGGTCTGCTTTTGCAACTTCAATTGATTTATCTGTTAGAGAAGAGCCACCGATTTTTGTAAAATGTCCGAAATCTATTACTAATCTTTTTTCTGCATTATAAAAATCTGCAATATCATGAAAAGCTCTCAGCTCGCGTTTTTCAGTGCGCTGACCGTAGTTTATATGAATTAATGCAAGACGATAATTTTGATTTGCAATAGCAGCAGTAACACAACTATCCATTCCGCCACTGACAGCAACTACAGCTAACTTATTTTTTTCCATTCATAATTCTTTTTATTCACGGCACAAAAATAGCAAATTGCAAAGTGAGATGGAAAAACAGAATTAGCTCAATTATTTATTACTTCTGTTTATTTTTAAGAATAAAAAGCATAAAAACTATTAATAATGAAACTATGGATGAGATAAAAAACGGCACTTGCGCTCCGAAGCTGTCCCATAAAATTCCAGTAAGAAATGAACCAAACATAATTGCAAAACTAGAAAGTGCTGTAAGTAATCCTATTGCAGAACCGCGGAATTCATCCGGTACAAGATCGGATACCCACGCTTTGGAAATTCCCTCTGTTGAAGAAGCATAAATTCCGTAAAGAGCAAAAAGAAGCCAGACAACTACATTATCACTGTTAATCGCAAAACCGAAATAGACTGCAGAAAAAATTATCAGACCAAAAATGAAAATGTTTTTCTTGCCGAATTTGTCCGAGATTATTCCGATAGGATAAGATGAGAGCGCATAGATTAAATTATAGAACACATAACCAAGAATAGCCGTTGTATCCGAGTGAGATATTTGTTTTGATTTTAAAATCAAAAAAACATCGCTGCTGTTAACCAAAGAAAATAATGTAAATACAACAAGAAGAATTTTATATTCGGAAGGTGCGCTATTCCAAAATTCCAGATACATTTTTTTCTTAGAATTTTTCAATGCGCCTTTCGCATCTTTAACCACAAATGTAAAACCAATTGCGAACAAAGAAGGAATTAGAGCAAACAAATAAATCCAACTATACTTTCCTGGGAAAAAGTTAAGAAGAACAATTGCCGCAATAGGTCCCGCAACCGCACCAAAAGTATCCATAGCCCGATGAAATCCGAATACTGCTCCTGTATTTCCATTTGCATAACTAGCAAGAAGCGCATCGCGTGGTGCGGTGCGAATCCCTTTACCAATTCTATCAACAATGCGAGCCGAGACAACTGATGGAATGGTTGCAATCAATCCGGGAATAGATTTGAACAAGCCCGAAAGACTATAACCGATAATAACAAAAATTGAACGCTTGCCAATTTTATCTGAGAGTGATCCAAAATAGCCTTTTAATAGTCCGGCAGTTACTTCTGCAATGCCTTCTATTAATCCAACCACAGACATCGAGGCTCCGAGAATTGAAGTCAGGAAAATTGGAGTTATTGGGTAAAGCATCTCGCTTGCAAAATCCGTGAAGAAACTGACCAGTCCAAGAATCACAACAGATCGTGATATGTTTTTAAATTTCATTTTAATAAAATATTTGTTAATTCAATTTCTTCAAACAAGTTCAATATTCCAAAAAGTTTCTAAAGACAAATTAATAAGCTAAGATAGAACTTCATATAAAATCTTCATAACTTATCTTGAGATTTATGAAAGGAACTGAGATGGAATATTATGAATTACATCCTATAACACCGCAAATGCGTTACATCAATAAAGCCGTTGAAGTATTGAAAAACGGCGGCGTAATTATTTATCCGACAGATACTGTTTATGGATTTGGCTGCGACATTTTTAACAAAGAAGCTTTAGAACGTATCTACACAATTAAACAAGATGCCGAGACAAAATTGTTCAGTTTCATCTGCCCCGATCTGAAAGACATTTCCAAGTATGCTAAAGTTTCCGATTATGCATATAAGAGTATGAAAAAATTATTGCCAGGTCCCTATACTTTTGTTTTACCCGCAGCGAGAGAGGTTCCTAAAAAATTATGGACAAAAAGAAAGACCGTTGGAATCCGTATTCCGAATAATAATATTGCTATAACGCTTGCAAAAGAATTAGGCAATCCAATTATCAGCACCAGCGTAACAAATCATAAAGGAAATATTTTGTTTGATCCGCTTGAGATACAAGCTGTGTTTAATTTGCGAGTTGATTTGATGCTTTCATCAGGTGCTTTAGAAGGAAAACCATCTAGTATAGTTGATTTAAGCAGAGATGAACCGGAAATTCTACGCGAAGGTGCTGGCGATGTGAGTATGTTCTATTTATAGGAATAGGTTAACAAAAGAATTTTTCGGTATTCAAAGAAGTAGATTTTAAGGACAGATATAAAATTGCGGGATCCTAAATTTTAGGATTTGTTCTTTCTGAAAAGTTGATTAATCACAAGAAGAAATTGCATATTTATGTAATCAACCAATCCAATTCTCAGATGTATGAGAAAATGGTCTGCTTCTTTTTTCCGGTTTTTGTGATTCGGTTGTTGAAAGTGTTTTTTTTACTTCATCTGCCGGTGATGGAAACTCAGAAACAAAAGAGGACGACTCATTACCTTTCGATAAAGTAAACCGATCTTTTTTCTCACCAATATTGTGAAGCTTTGACCACTCAAGCTTTGAACTTGATTGGTTGATAGTCAGTACGTTCATTTGTACCTCCTATTAAAAATTGTTTGAGAGAGGGAAAACTGGATCAAATAGAGGGTGAAATTCTCTTTGGCAATATACAAAAATTGAAGATCAGAAGTAACCATTAAGAACAAGAGAATAAAAATGGTACTATCATTATTAAGAAGATGCCTCTGAGAAATTATTCTTGAGCACATGTCATTCCTACAAAAGCGGAAATCCAATGTAATATGAAAAGATTTCCGTTTACACGAGAAAGACAACTTGAATATTTCTGATCTCTATTTAACTTATTTCGAAAAATCTCTAGTTGGAAAAAAAATTCAGAAAAAGATCTTTTTCTGAAATAGAAAATTCTTCCAATTACCGTTCTTTATTATTTTGATTCTTCCCTATATGATATAGTTGCAGATGCTTGTCTTGCTGCAAGAAGAGTAATTTCCGCAATATTAACATGCGGAGGACGTGTCGCACAAAATACAATGGCATCAGCTACATCATCACCGGTAAGCGGAGTTAAACCTTTGTAAACATTTTTAGCTTTCTCCTCGTCGCCGTAGAAGCGGACTTTACTAAAACCGGTTTCTACCAATCCTGCATCAATAGTGCTGACTAAAATATTTTTATCAATTGTATCCATTCTTATAGAGCGTGTAATTGCATCTACGGCATGCTTAGAAGCACAGTAAACAGCTCCTTTAGGATAAGCTTCTCTACCGGCAATTGAACCTATGTTTATTATGTGTCCGCCTTTCCTTTCAATCATACTATTAAGAATTACATATGTAACATTTAAGAGCCCTTTTACATTGGTATCTATTACTTCGTCCCAGCCGTCAGGATTATCTTCATAAAATTTATTAAGACCTCGGCCCAGACCAGCATTATTTATGAGAATATCTATTTTCTTAAATTCTTCTGGCAATGACGCAACTGCTTTGGTCACATCTGCTCGTTTACTTATATCCAGACTAAAAGCATAAACCTTAACACCAAATTTCTGCCGGATATCGTCAGCTATTTCATTTAGTAAATTTAATCTTCGGGCACAGATAACAAGGTTAGCTCCCTGCTTAGCGAATGCATACGCTGATGATTTCCCGATTCCCGAAGTTGTGCCAGTAATGAAGACGGTTTTACCTTTTAATGATTCCATCTACTCCTCAACATTTTTTTAATGATTTCCAGCACAAAGTTAACATAATTAGTATAAATTTTTACAGCGCAATTATTAATAAGATTTTGTTTTAATAACACAAAACGGTGTTTAGCAATCGTTTATATCCAAAATTTGATAAAAGTTACCACAAGTCACATCTTTAAAATAAAATCAAAATTGGACTGCTCTCTTTGGTTTATTTTCTTAAATTACAATTGAATAAAAATTACTTCAAAATTTTAATGCATAAATCGCATCTCCAACAAGTAGAAGATTATGTCCTTTCAATTCTTACAGAAAGAACTCCTATTCAGAATAAATATCACAGTGTCGCTCATACTCGGGACGTAGTTAATTCCAGTATTGAAATAGGAATTGGGGAAAAATTAACTCCCGATGAAATGGAAATGGTTCAAATTGCCGCATGGTTTCACGACATCGGTTATATAGAAAAATCCGAAGATCACGAAGAAATCAGTGCTATGTATGCCAGCAATTTTTTGTCCGAGGGGAATTATCCCTCAGATAGAATTGAGTCTATCATTGGCTGTATTCTTGCGACCAAGGTTCCTCAAAAGCCAAAGAACAAATTAGAAGAAATAATTTGTGATTCGGATCTCAATCACATTGGCAGAGAAATATTTTTTAAACGCAATGACATATTCAGACTTGAGTATGAGAATCATATCGGACGCAAGTTAACAGAATATGAGTGGATAACAAAGACGATTGATTTTGTGACGCGACACTGTTTCTTTACCGAATACGCATTGAAAAATTTTTCGGAACAGAAAAAAGAAAACCTTAGAATTCTACAAGAGCAACTTGACCAAATAATTAATCAATCAAAATAATTTTAATACCGCAAACCCCCGCAGAAACAGCTAATTCTTATGAAAACACTTTATCTAATACGCCATGCTAAATCAAGCTGGGATGACCGGGATCAAACCGACTTTGAACGCCCGTTAAATAAACGCGGTGAACACGATGCGCCTTTGATGGCGGACACTTTAAATAAGAAAAGAATTGAACCCAATTTAATTATCAGCAGTCCGGCGAATAGAGCATTCTCAACTGCATTAATATTCGCCGAGAAATTAAACTACGATCTTAATTCCGTTAAGACTGATGATCGAATTTATGAAGCAGGTTTGAGAGAGTTGATCTCTATCGTCCGAGAAATTAACGACCAGTACAATACTGTAATTATCTTTGGACATAATCCGGGATTAACCTCTTTTACAAATTTATTAGGCGATAAATTTATTCCCGAGATGCCGACTTGCTCTATAGTCGGCTTGGAACTTGATGTTGCTCAGTGGAATCTAGTTGAAAGACATTGCGGAAAAATATTTTTGTTTGAATATCCGAAGAAACTGAAGATCAATTAATAATTGTAAAGCTACTTAACCAGCTTTGAAATTGACTTAAACTCATCAGTCCCGCAAACATTAAGTAACTCAAACAACACGGATTCAGTCAAAGTAATTTCAGCACCATTACTTTCCATACGACGAAGTGCAATCTCGTAATCAAATTTTCTGCGTGAAGAAACTGCATCTGCAGCAACATGAACTTGAAATTCCTCAGCAAGCAAATCCAATACTGTTTGCAAAACGCATACGTGCGACTCAATACCGCAAACAACAACCTGTTTAATTCTTTTTCTTTTTAAGTCTTGGAACAAATCACCGGCACCGCTGCAACTAAAAGTCATTTTTTGAATTGCTTCTGTATTCCCAAATGAGGATTTGATTTTAGATTCGGTTGGTCCAAGCCCTTTGGGATATTGTTCCGTATAATAAATTGGAACGGATAATATTTTTGATCCATTTATCAATTTCAGAGTATTTTCGACTACACGTTCATATTCATGAATAACAGGAAGAATCCTTTCCTGAATATCAATTACAAGCAAAGCGGTGTTTTCTCTTTGAAGAATTCTAGGATGACGATTCATGTTTTGTAATTGTTTATTGTTTGTTAAAAATTTTAATCCGCAATTCTAAATTCTCAATTCTCAATTAATAAATCGGATTCATTCCGTATTTACCACAAGAATACATCATCAGAATAGATGCAAGGTCAATAGCCGCACGCTTTTCATCATCTTCCGGAACAACCAGATCGTATACTTCAGCAATGACTTTCATATTTGCCAATATTTTTTTCAACTCAGAATAGGTTGGCTCGCCATGCCAGTTAGCAACGCGCTTAACTAAATTTTCTTCGTTACGGCGGAGAAACTCTGAAAATGTGATGATATTATAACTCAACTTTGTACGCGGTTTACAAACGGTAATTAAATCGTTTGTGTATTGATCCCATTTTTTAGCAATGTCTTCATTTTTATCATACATCACTTCTTTAGCGTTATCTAACGTAAATTTTGCGCGCGTTTGAACTTTGAATTTTGGAATAAGAGCGTATCCGTCAAAACTTTTTATGCCGGTTCCCTTCTCTGTGTATTTCCACCTTCTTGCAAGCTGAGCTGCTGTCTGTATAGAAACAACTTTATCCAGTTCGCTATCTATGACAACAAATTTTCCCTGCTGATAATTTACAACTGTACACCAATGTTCCCAATTTTTTACACTTAAAATGCACGGGTGTCCTTTCTTTAGTTCGCCAATCAACATTCTGCGTGCATCATCGGGATTACTTGATTGAAAATGTTTCAGTTTGCAGCTGAACCTTCTTGCCGCGCGGGAAAGACCAATTTCATCTGTACCGGACCACCAGGTGCTTCCTGCAATTGTTCCGATCTGATCTTCATCTTTAAAAATACCAAGCATTACAAGAGCGTACTTTAAAGCAAATGGTCCGCATTGATATTTGTTTGGTTGTGGATAGAAACTCATTAGTTGAAATATTCATCCTTCTTGTTCGGAGACAAAAATAACAAAACTTTTGATATGCAAAACAAAATTGTCTAAATTTCTAAAAAAAAATAAGAGTAAAATGAAAGTAGCTATTGTTTACAACGAAGTTAACCCCGATTTATACCAAAAGACGAAAGGCAAAGCCAAAGATTTGGACTTTAAGCCCGTTTTTGCACTGGAAAGTTTGAATCCCATCTCCGAATATGAAGATATGGCTAAATCCTTGCAAAAAGTGGGTTATGACGCTTATACGCTGAATATTATGGATAGTCTTCAAATCCTTACTAAAGATTTGGAGAAGAACAAACCGGATGTCGTTTTCAATTTGGTTGAAATATTCAAGGATCAGCCGCGACTCGAGATGAGTTTTACCGGAATCTTAGAACTACTAAATGTAACGTACACCGGGGCTCCGCCGATGGCACTTGGTACATGTCAGAATAAAACTTTAACAAAAAGAATTCTTGGTACTCTGGGAATACGCACGCCACGTTATAAAATAATTAAGGATATGGATCGGTCATTCCGGCTTGGTCTGCGATATCCTCTAATTGTAAAACCTGCTTGGGAAGATGCAAGTGTCGGTATTGATAATGATTCAATTGTAAATAATGTTGACGCACTGAAAAAAAGAACTGAGTATGTTTTTAATTCTTTCAAACAGCCTGCTTTAGTTGAAGAATTTATTGTCGGCAGAGAATTAAACGTTTCCGTCTTCGGCGATAAAAATCCTACTGTATTACCAATAAGTGAAATTGATTTTTCCCGTATGCCTGAAAATTTACATCCCATTGTAAGTTTTCAAGCAAAGTGGGATCCTATGCATGAAGCATACCATAAAACAATTCCTATTTGCCCCGCAATTCTGCCGGACGAAATAAGAGAAGAAGCCGAAAGAATGGCATTACAGTGTGTACAAGCTGTTGGAACACGCGATTACTCCCGTGTTGATATGCGACTTTCGAAAGAAGATAATAAACTTTATGTGCTGGAAGTGAACCCCAATCCGGATTTAACAGAAGGCGCCGGATTCATGCGCTCTGCTAAACATGCCGGTTATTCTTACAAAAAAACTTTAAAGATGATTGTGGATTTTGCGTATGAAAGAAAGCAATCAGCAATTAGCCGTTAGTTTATAGCAAACTATTAAACGTTTGTTGTTTTATGAATCAATTCCCTTGCGTGATATAATTCCTTTTTGATAATAATGTTTTATCTCGTGCATTTCAGTTACCAGATCCGCACGGTCAATCAGAACTTGCGGACAATATCTTCCTGTTAGAATCAGTTCAACATTTTCCGGTTTTGCATCTAACATTGGCAAAACGTCTTTCACAGTGAACAGACCGAAATAAATAGCAACACAGATTTCATCTAGGATTATCAGGCTATAATAACCACTCAACATTTTTTGTTTTGCAATTTCGAGAGCAAGTTTGGCTTTATCAATCTCTTCTTGAGGCGGTGATTCTTTTCTAAAAACATAATCATCCTTTCCGACTTTTTCGATTGTTATCCACTCACTTAATATCTTCAGACTATTCGATTCGTTATAAGGGAAATCTTTCATGAACTGAATGATATAAGATTTTAGTCCCGCGCCCGCAGCCCGTACCGCTTGACCGATTGCCGCGGTCGTTTTTCCTTTACCGTTTCCGGTATAAATCTGAATAAATCCCCGTTCAAGTTTTTTCATAGCAGTGAATGTTTATTTTTTCTTGATGATGATTTTCTGATTTCAGCTTGCTGCAGAATCTGATTTTTTTCTTCAACTGAGAAATGGGTCCACTGAATTATCTCTTCTATTGTGCGGAAACATCCTTTACAATAATTTGTTACCGGATCCATAATGCATTTATTGTTGCAAGGTGATATTTGATTTTGGCCGGAGTGCATACATTCCCTTTCTTTTTCTTTCTTTTTTTGAGTTTCTCCTCGTCTCTTAACTATAAATTAGCCAATAAAAGTTTCAAATGAAGATAAAAAAAGGCCGAATAAAATCCGACCCTTTTTATATAATAACTTCTGATTCTCAAATCTTTCTTTTACTTCATCTTTCCATCTTTTAATTCATCTGCAAGACGGTCAAATTTATAAACGTTCTTTATTGCTTCATACATACCTTTGGAATCAACACCGACTGTTCTGTTATATGATGGTAAATAGATGAAATTACCTTGAAGACTTTCGATGTTGCCGTCGAAAGCAAGACCAATAACTTCTGCGTTCTTATTTATAACCGCGCTTCCGGAGTTTCCGCCAACTATATCGTTTGTTGCAATAAAATCAACGGGGGTTTTCAAATCTAAATCCTTTGGAATATTCTTCCATCTTTCAGGAAGATTGAAAGGATATTTTCCTTCGAAGCCGTAAAATCTATCATACAATCCAAAAAATGTGGTTTTGATTGGCGCAATTGTTCCGTTGTATTCATTTCCTTTCAAAACGCCGTCGCTCAATCTTAAAGTTCTGTTTGCATCCGGTGTAACCGATGTTCCGTAAGTTTTGTAGAGAATTTGTCCCAACAAACCGAACGCGATATTTTCTGTATCCATAATTTCTCTTTGCTGAGCTCTCAATGGTTCAATCTTATCATAAACTTTTGCGTAGTATTGAACAAAAGGATAGTTTAACGATAAGATTTCTTCCGGTGTTTTTTTGAAAAGTTCTTGAACAGCCGCTTTGCTGGTGAAAAGCGATTTAGCAATCAATTCTTTGGCTGCATCTTTACCGGCTTTTGCTTGATAAAATCTTGTAACATTTGCATCGTTCTTGCCAAGGTTCATTGTAATAAAATCAAGGTCAATCTCTAATTTTGCTTCTTCTAACAAATTATCAAAATTATCAGGATATAAATTATCATTGAATCCAGGCGTCATAGCGCCGCCCCTTCTTCCGCCGCCAAAACGTGCCGCTCTTTGATTTTGTTCTTCTGCTAATTCTTTCTTTTTCTCTTCGGGCAACATTTGATATTTAACATAAGCAACCAATTCATTAGCAATCATCATATAGCGTGATGAATACTGTCTGTTTGGCGAAAAGGCAGCTAACTGTGGTTCTACTTTTCTCAATTCTTCGCGTGTAGTTTCAATTGTCTTCCAAACATGTCCATATTGTTTGTTTAATTCCGGATTACTGAAAACTACCTTTTGAAGTTTCTTCTCGAAATCTTTTTTACGCGCGATCAAGTATGGATCATTTAGAGCTTTGTATGTGTTAACAGTATTTTTCCAACCGTTACTAAATGCAAGGCGCATTGCTTCATAAGCCGCGGCGTTTTTTGGATTAACCGATTTTAGTTGATCGAGACGATTGTAAACATTATCGGATTCGAAAGCACTGTTACGGTATGTAATATCTCTTAAGTATTCAAGTTGAGCAACAGTTCTTAATCTGTTTGTAGAGCCCGGATTACCTACAGTAAAAACAAGTTCTCCGTCAGATGCGCCGTTTGCGCTCCATTTGAAATAATGCTCTGATTTAATCGGTTTGTCGTCGTCGCCATAAATTCTTAAGAATGTGTAGTCGAGATCGTAACGTGGATATGTAAAATTATCCGGGTCGCCGCCGTAAGATGCAATTTGTTCTTCCGGTTGAAAGACTAAACGAATATCGGTATAAGTTTTGAAACCTTGGACAAAGAATAAACTTCCGTTGTAGTATGAAACGACATCGCATTTAAGTTTAGTTTCTTTTTCATATTGATCTTTTAATTCTTTCATCTTTGCGTCGCGGAGAGCAATTTTTTCCTTTTCATCTTTTCCATTTTCTAACGCAGCCAAAACTTCTTTTGTAACATCTTTGAGCATAACTAATTGTTCTGCGGTATAATTTGGTACCTTTCTTTCATCGGCTAAAGTTGGGGCAAAGAAAGCTGTGCTGGCAAGATCTTCTCCCTCTTTTTGAACTTGTCTTCTTGTTCCTCGCGAACAATGGTTGTTCGTCATTATAAGTCCGTCTTCTGAAACAAACGAAGCTGTGCATCCGGGAATTCTCAGCGCTGATAAACGAACATTATCAAACCATTCTTGTGTTGCTTTGAATCCGTATGTTTTTTCTAAATAATCGAATGGGGGAAATTCAAAAGTCCACATCTTTCCGGTATCAAGTTTTTGCGATTTGACCGTATCCTGATTGATAGTCTGAGCATTAAATTGAAACGCAAAAACAACAATCAATAAGAGAGATAATGTTAAATATCTCTTAACATCTAAAAAGTTTTTCATAAACCACCTGTATGTTAATTGTTGAATAACTATAAAGCTGTCCAAAAAATAAGATAGCAGTTGTTGCCAACCAATTAACTTGTAGGAGTGAATTGTTAAATTTTGTTAAAAAAAAGCCCTCTTAATTGAGGGCTTCAATAAAAACTATTTTCTTAATTCATCGGGTATTTTCCCCGTCTTCAATTCTTCTGCAACTCTCTTTGCGCCGAGCAAATCTTGAAGAATTTCGAGAATTCCTTGTGATGCGACAGAGACCGCTCTGTTGGCTTCAGTTGTATAGATAAAATTACCTGCTAAACTTTCCATGTTGCCATCGAAAACAGCGCCAACAACTTCTGCTTTTGTATTGATTATCGCGCTGCCTGAATTTCCGCCGATAATATCATTCGTACTAATGAAATTATAAGGAGTGCTTAAATCGAAATCCGGATTTAGTTTTGTCCATCTTGCCGGTAGATCCCACGGATATTGTTTCTTGTGAGAATAATATCTGTCATATAAACCGTAGAAAGTTGTGATCGTAGGAGCGATTGTTCCGTTGTAATGATAGCTCTTCATAACACCATCGCTAATACGTAAAGTAAATGTTGCATCCGGCGGAATTGATGTTCCGTAAACGGCATATAATACTTGTCCTAATTGACTTTCCAAAGCTTGTTCGGTTTCATTAATTTCTTTTGATTTAGCGGCAAATTCTTTGGCTTTGTCTTGTGTGTTAAGTACATAATAAATGAACGGATCGTTGGAATTCATAATTGCATCCGCACCATTTTTTGCAAGATCAACAACTTTATCTTTTGTAGTAAGAGATGAATTTTTCAAAGCGTAATCTGCAGCAGCTTTACCGCTTAATCCATTGAACATTTTTTTTGCCAAAGGATTTTCGTTGCCAAGATTCATGTTAATATAATCAGCCATCATTGCCGTTAGTTTGCTATTCATGCTCTCATTTACTTTTTCCGGGAATAAGCCGTTGATGGTAGATTCTAACTTATCAGCTTTGTAATCGGGATTTCTATCAGCTTCCGGTTTCTTAAGATTGTTTGCAAGTTCAACAATTTTTCTTGCAATAGATAAATAAACCGGTACAAATCGTGGGTTGATACTGTAAGCCGATGCCTCAAATGCAAATTTTCTTGCTTCATTTCTTGTCTGTTCTATTCCTTCCCAAAGATGACCGTATTTTTGTTTTAGTTCGGGACTAGCCGCAACCGCATCTTTAAGTTTTTTCTCAAAGTCTTTCTTGCGAGCCATGAATAGCGGATCTTGTAAACCGGCAAGAACACCGGTGTAAACTTTTGCGCTGTTACCGATAAAAAATTGCTGTCCTCTATATTCATCTGCTTTAGCAGGTTCTTCGGCAATCATCTCATCATAAATTGAAAACAGACGGTTCAAGAGAAAGGCACCATTTTTATAAACAACATCTCTGTAGTATTCAAGTTGTGCAATAGTTTTTAATCTTTGTGTTGAACCGGGATTCCCGACAACAAACAAAAGTTCATTTTCTTGCGCACCGTTCTGACTGAACTTGTAAAAATTTTCTGTCTTCATTGGTTTTCCGTCTTCATCATAAGCGCGGAGAAAAGCAAAATCCGCATCATACCGCGGATATGTAAAGTTATCCGGATCGCCGCCATATAAACCTACTACTCTTTCATTTGAATAAACTAACCGAATATCCTTGTAAGTTTTATATCCGTATAAAGAAAATTTACTTCCGTTATAAAGAGGTGTAACCTTGCAATTTAATCCCGTGTCATTATTATACTTGGTTTCTAATTCCTTAATAGCATTATTTCTTTTTTCAATTTTTTCTGCGTCAGTTTTGCCTGAATTAAAAGCTTCCATAACAGGTGCTGTTACATCTTCAATTAGAACTAGCTGTTCAACATAAGTCGGGGCTTTTCTTTCATCAGCTAAAGTTGATGCAAAAAAACCATTCTTAGGAATGTTTTCTCCATCTTTACTTATGCCTTCGAGAAATCCATCAACACAATGATGGTTTGTCATTATTAATCCGTCCTCCGATACAAAAGAAGCCGAACATCCTCCACCGAATCTGAGTGCTGATAGTCTAACTTTTTTTAACCATTCTTCGGATGCGTCAAAGCCATATGTTGATTTAATATACGCGTTTGGATAATCTTCAAACGTCCACATTTTCCCCGTATCAAATTTCTGCGCCTTGACTGTATCTAAGTTAGATTGCGCGCTTAGCGGCAAAATAAAAACAAACAGAAATGAAAACATTATTGATTTAAATAATACTCTTTTCATACAACACCTTTTGTTATTGAATGTGATATTGAATTGCATCAAAAATAAAACAGTTCGGAGTGATAACCAAGATTTCCAAGCCCGAGATTGGACAAAACTTAGTAAGATATTTCTCAAAAGATGATATTACGGTTGGTGAATGATGACAACAAATACAATAATGGCTGCCAGTCATGCCGCCATTATAAAATTTATACTGAAAGAGAAAATTTTACCCTCGAAGTTTATCTAATAGTTCGTTTAGCTTTTTTGCTTCGGATTCGGAAAGGTTCTCGAAGAGCGAATCATACTTTTCATTTAACTTGTCCATCTCCAGAAGTAACTTCAAACCTTTTTCCGTGATGATTACATCCACGCGCCGCCGGTCGTCTAAAGAAAGATTTCTCTTCACAAAACCTTTAATGCGTAAACGCTCAACAAGCCGTGAGGCATCCGACATTTTATCCAGCATCCTTTCCTTAAGTAAATTTATTGTTGCTGGATTTGGATATTGTCCTCTAAGTATGCGCAAAATATTGTATTGATTACCGGTTATTTGGTACTTAGTAAACAGTTTGGATTGTGAATTCATAAGCCAGCCGTAAGTGTAAATAACATTTACGGCAAGCTTGTGATATTCATTGCGAAATTTTTGCTGTTTTATTTCTACTTCGAGCTTCATTTCGATTTTTGCAACTCAAGATTAACAGTCATTTCAACTGTCTTACCAACAACAGCACCACCGGCTTCAATCAATGCGTTCCATTTCAAATTATAATCAAAACGGTTTATCGAGCCTGTTATTTTAAATCCGGCTTTAATATTTCCATACGGATCTTTGACCGAACCATTATAAACAACATCGAGAGTTACTTCTTTTGTTACGTCTCGGATTGTAAGATCGCCAACAAGTTTGTAATTCTTGCCGCTTACTTTCTTAAAAGATTTTCCTTTAAAAGTCAGTTTTGGAAATTTCTCGGCGTTGAAAAAATCATCTGATTTAAGATGTTTATCGCGCGCATCGTTATCAGTACTGATACTGTTAACGTCTGCCCAGAAATCAATCTTAGCATCGCTAAAATCATCTTTGGATGATTCAACAGTTGCATCAAAAGTTTTGAATTCTCCGGTAACTTCCGATATGATTAAGTGAGTAACTGTAAATTGAACTTTGGAATGAGCTTTATCTACAGTCCATTTTGTTTGTGCATTTATAGTCATTAGACTAATTAGTGCTAGAATTGCAGCAAAACGAAATTTTGCCATTTGAACCTCCTATTTATTATTTGATATTTATTACGAGTTAGAATATATGTTGCGACATTTAATGTTATAACGTAGATGTGGTTTTATAAGTTCCCGTAAGAAGAATTATTTTCATTAATTATTTGGAGGGATAACTAACTGCCGGTTGAATTACATAAAAATCTCCGGATACATAAACGGCTGTATTCTTCTTTCGTCCTCAAATGTGCCATTGCAGAGATGACACTTTCGAGTATAGAAGACTCCCGGCTCTTCAGACCCTTCAAGAGAAAAGAAATTTACAACCGCATGACAGTTGCTGCACTGAACTATATGATGGGTATTTAACCTCTTTACGCAATCGGGACAAAGGAAATCTGTATCTGAATATTTATCCTTCAACCCGATAGGGAAAATTGAATTACAATTTGAATTGCTGCAAGATGTAAATTTTTGCAATCCAGTAAAAACTGATTCGATAACAACCTCCTCTTAGAAAAACGCTGTAAATATAATCCGGCAGCTAATTCATTTCGATGCAAAAATTAATCCTATGAGGTTAGTAAATCCTTTTGTTTTGATTAAATTTGCCCCGTAAAAAGTTTTAGAAAATTTTTGGAGAAAACGATGGAAAGAATTCAGTCTTTCAAAGCTTATGATATAAGAGGTAAAGTCCCCGGCGAATTGAACACAGACCTTGCATATAAAATTGGACGTGCAATTGTAAAATATTTGAATGCGAAATCAATTGTGATCGGTAGAGACGTACGGAAGTCATCACCGGATCTTTCATATGCACTTACAGCGGGAATAACCGATGCCGGCTGCGATGTTTTCGATCTTGGATTGTGCGGAACTGAAATGATTTATTTCGGCACTCCGTTCCTTAATGCCGATGGCGGTGTAATGATAACCGCAAGCCACAATCCGCCGGAATACAATGGATTGAAATTCGTAAAAAAAGGTTCTGTTCCGATGGGGTACGATTCCGGTTTAGACGTAATTGAACAAATGGTTCTGAATAATGAACTTGGTGAGATAGCGGCTGTAAAAGGGAAAGCAATTCAAAAAGAGATAATGAACGAATTTATTTCTAAGGTAACACAATTTTTTGATGCAAAGAAAATTCTACCTTATAAAGTGGTCGTGAACGCAGGCAACGGATGTGTTGGACCCGCTCTTGACGCACTTGAAAAATATTTGCCCGTTGAAATGATAAAAGTTTTTCATGAACCGGATTCAAATTTTCCGAATGGAGTGCCAAATCCTCTGCTTCCAGAAAACCGTCAGCCGACTATTGACGCAATTAATAAATATGGCGCCGATCTTGGCGTTGCATGGGACGGCGATTACGATAGATGCTTCTTTTTTGATGAACGTGGAAGTTTTATTGAAGGGTATTATATAGTTGGTTTGCTTGCCAAATCAATTCTAAAATTAAATCCGGGAGAAAAAATTGTTCACGATCCCCGCCTCATCTGGAATACGATTGATGTGGTTACAAAAGCGGGCGGTGAAGCAGTGGTTTCTAAAAGCGGTCACGCTTTCATAAAGCAGAAAATGAGAGAAGTTAATTCAATCTATGGCGGAGAAATGTCGGCTCATCATTATTTCCGTGATAATTTTTATTCCGATAGCGGACTCATTCCATTTGTTCTAATTCTTCAATTAATGTCCCATGAAAAATCAAAACTTTCCGACCTCGTAGGGGAAATGATAAAATCATATCCTTGTTCGGGAGAAATTAATTCGACCATTCCGGAACCGGCTTTAATGATCGAAAAATTGAAAGAAAAATATTCTGACGGGATATTGGATGAATTAGATGGGGTAAGTATCGAATTTCCGGACTGGCGTTTTAACGTTAGAATGAGCAATACAGAGCCGCTTCTTCGGTTAAATGTTGAATCCAAAAAAGATGAAAAATTAATGCAAAAAAAAACCGACGAACTCTTGAAATTTATTAGAGGATAGTTATATTTGTGTGTAGCAATTGAAAAGTGTTGGCGTATAAAGACCAATAAGGTAATCGGAAATGTCTAAAGAACAAGAAAAAACGATTGATGTTGATAAGCTTTTGAAGAATAAATTAAAAGCGGTTAGTGTTGGTTCTTTAGAAAATGCTATTTCGAAAGTAGTAAGTGATATGGTTGGAGAAGATTACAAATGCACCATTGGAGAAGTTAAATATACGATGTTCAGCGGTGCAGATTTTCACATAAAAATTGAATTAAGTTATAATCCAGAGCAATAAAGTTTAGGGAGTTGCGGCTGGGCTTAGGTCTCCCCCCAACCTGGGTCTGGCTCTTCTCCCTAGTTTTTTATCTACCCTCAATGATTTTTCCTAACTCTTTAACAACCTTTTCAATCTCTTCGTTTGTATTATAAAAATGAGGTGAAAACCGAATCATCCCTTCGCGTACTGCTGAATATATTTTCTTCTTTTCTAATTCATCATAAATCCTTTTTGCATCTTCATGCTTGAATGTTATTATCCCGGCTCTATTTTTTTCAGTTACATTTTCTAGAATGGTTTTAATTCCAATCTGAGATAATTTTTCTAAAAAGAAATTAGTGTTAGCTAATATTTTATTTTCAACATTCTGCATTTCGAAATTGAGGAATAGATCCAGCATAGAATCGAATATTGCAACACCAAGAGCATTTACAGTTCCGTTCTGAAAGCGTTCCGCACTTGATTTTAGTGTGAGCTCATAATCAAGAAGATTCCATGCATTATTAACTGAAGTCCAGCCGACATTTTTTTGATTAATCCGGTTTTGCAATTCTTCGCTTAGATAGATATAAGACAATCCTTGACTGCTCATCAGCCATTTTTGTGTACCGCCGGAGAGAAAATCTATTTTAGATTTGTTCACATCTATTTGAACAACGCCGGCACCTTGAATTGCATCTATACTAAAAATAATTCTATGCCGCTTACACAATTCCCCTATTGCGTCAACATCTGCACGATAACCGGAAAGAAATTGAACAAGACTGATCGAAATTAATTTTGTTTTTGGCGTAATCGCCTTTTCAATATCTTCAAGATCAACAATTCCATTGCGTGATTTTATCAGATCAATTTCAACACCTTGCTTTTGTAAATTTAGAAAGGGATAGATGTTCGATGGAAATTCAATGTCATTCAAAATAATTCTATCACCTGCTTTCAAATCCAGCCCTTGGGCTAGTATATTCAATCCATTTGATACATTATCAACCCATGCAAGCCGGTCTGCCGTTGTCCCAAGTATTTTCCCAAGCTTTTCTTTCGCACCGCTGTCCCATTTCAGAAAGGATTGATAATTCTCAATCTTATCACCGCTCCGCTGCTGTGCGTATTCATTTATACGGTTCAATACCAGAGAAGACCATGGTCCTTTTGCGGCATGATTGAAATAGATCTGATCGGTATCTAAATGAGGGAATAATTTTCGTGCTTCAGTAATGTTCATATTTTTTCCAATGAATTTGATTTTAACCTCTCTAAAATTATAGAAACTTTTCGATAATACGATTAGAAATAAAAGGAATTGTTATGAACAAACTATTAGAAATTGCCCGTGCGTTTTACGGAGTATTTATACCAAGAAAATATCAGAAAAACTTTTTGCGTTTTGCTGAAAAATATTTGGATGAAAGATATTCGGTTGAAACAGCAGTCGGCTTAGCACTAAGAAAGCTAAATCTGGATAGATAGACCAATCAAATTTTGAATATCAACGAAGAGATTCAAGGTTTTTCAACTAGTAGTAATTAAACTATTAACAGAAATATCTTCATCAATATCTTCCCAATGAATGCCGATACCTCTTCCAATAAGACGCCAGTTTTTCCTTTGCAGATCTGTTGCGTCACGTAAACGTGGAAACCATTCTAAAGGGGCCGAGACTTCCCTTCCGTCTGCCAAAACAACCCGGAGGGAATCTGGCAAAAAAGATAAATCTATTATTCTCGGTTCAACTTTTACGGCTAAAGTATTCATTCCACTTCTCCTCAAACAACTTTTTATTTTCTTGAACTAATTTTCTTAATTCTGAAATTTCACTACTTCTAAAACCGTCCGATTTTGCCAATTGAATCGGGTTGAGCTAAAATTTTGCATATCGGTCAGCTTGTTCAATGTGAATGTGCATTGGCTCGTTTCCTTCACGGCTGAAAAAGAAAAAACGATATCCATTTGTTCTTAAAATTGTAGGCACATGTAAATATAAAATTTAATTGCCCCGTCGTCAAGGTTTATACCACTCACCCAGTAAACCTTGAATGCCAGATGAAGAGATTCAAGGTTTTCCAACAATAATGAATTGACAAAGCGTGCATAAAAGCGTACGTTTGCGTAAAATGAAAAAGGATTTTATGAGTACGGTAAATTCAACACTCGCAAGAAACAGCCTCTACCAATTAATAGATAAAGCAAATGAAACCAGCGAGCCAATAATTATCACAGGAAAAAGAGGAAATGCCGTTTTGGTTTCAGAGGATGATTGGAGGGCAATTCAGGAGACGCTTTTTCTAATATCCATACCGAACATGAGAGAATCAATAATTACCGGAATGAAAGAGCCGGTTAGTAAATGTTCTAATAAAATAGTATGGTAAAGTGGAAAGTAGTATTCACAAAGCAAGCGCTGAAGGACGCAAAAAAAATTAATGCTGCCGGATTAAGGCAAAAGGCAGAAAAAATCTTATCCATTCCTGAGAAAAAACCACTTCAAAATCCACCACCGTATGAAAAACTTGTAGGCGATCTAACCGGTGCTTATTCACGCCGGATTAATATTCAGCATAGGATTGTTTATCAAATTTACGAAGAGCTTAAAACTGTAAAAGTAATACGTATGTGGACTCACTACGAATAGAAAAATATTTTTAAGGTAATCAAATACTAAAGATACGGTCAAGGTTTGGACCTTGACCGCCAAGAAAGTTTTCAACTAAATTATTTTTTCTTATTCAAAATTTCTTCCATCTGATCCATAACCTTATTCATCTTTGCCATAGTTAAATCAAATGCTTCGGATGATAAAGGATCAATACCGGCTTTCTTAATTAACTCGATCGGATAATCGGAAGAACCGCCGTTTAAGATATTGTAGAACTTATCAACTGCCGGTTGACCTTCGTTTATGATTTTTTCGGCAAATGCAGTTGCATAGATCAGTGAAGTTGAATACTGATAAACATAATAAGTGTAATTCACAAAGTGAGGAATATACGCCCACTCATAAGCGACATAATCATCAACCACACACGCGCCTTCATCATTGCCGTAATATTTTTTAACTATATCGTAATAAATTTTACTCATCTCCTCACCGGTAAGCGGACTTCCATTTTCAATTCGCTTATGCAGCTCAAGTTCAAATTCAGCAAAAGAAGTCTGGCGGAAAATTGTTGTGCGAAGAAGATCCAGATATGAGCCGAGCAGGTAAAGTTTTTCCTGATCGTTTTTTACTTTATTGACCATGTAATCGTTCAGAAGAGTTTCGTTGATTGTAGAGGCAATCTCTGCAACAAATGTTGCATACTGAGCATCAACAAACGACTGATGTTTATTCGAAAAATAACTGTGCATTGTGTGTCCCAACTCGTGTGTAAGAGTAGAAACAGATCCGTAATCATCAGTCCAGTTCGTTAAGATGTAAGGATGATTATCGTATTGAGCGCCTGAAGAATACGCCCCGCTCCGTTTACCGCTAGTCGGCATGTAATCAATCCATCTTTCATCAAACGCTTTCTTTACTGTGGCAACATATTCACTTCCCATTGGTTTGAAAACATCCAGCAAAAGTTTTTGTCCGTCTTCAATTGTGTATTTAAAATCAACCGATTTTACAAGCGGTGTATAGAGGTCATAATAATGGACTTGATCAACGCCGAGCATTTTGGCTTTCAACTTTAGGAAGCGGTGCAAAGTTGGAAGATTTTTATGAATTTGATCAATCAGATTTTCGTAAACAGAAACCGGAATCTTGTTTCCGTTAAGCGAGCTTTCAAGAACTGTTTTATAATTTCTATTTTTTGCGTAGAAATAATCAGCGCGTATCTTTCCTGCCAGATTCGCTCCGATAGTATTTTGAAATTTTTTGTAATTCTCAAAAGTTGATTTCATAACCAGCTCACGGTCGGCGCGGTTTTCCACAGTTCTATATTTAGTATAGGCGGAAGAACTGAGTTCAACTTCTTCGCCCGTTGATAATTTTACTTTTGCGTTAGGTTTTTCCGCATTATCAAATATTCCGTAGACTTCATCCGGAGTTGAAGTTATTAATCCGGCGCTTGCAAGAATTTCTTCTTCGCGAGTGTTTAATGTATGTTCCCGCAATCTGAGTATATCATCAACAAAAAATTTGAACTCGCTTAATTCTTTTCTCTCGTCAAAGAACTTTTTGATTTTTTCCGGCTCGATTTTCAGAATCTCCGGATTAATAAAAGCGGAGACCTCACCGAGTTTTGTACCAAGTATTGTTGCCTGCTGATTTAACGATTGATTTGAACTGTTTCGTAAATCCTCATCGGCAACGCGTGCTGAATAATCAGAAAGTTTATAGTAGCTTTTGTAAATATCAAAGAATAAACGAAGGGTTGAATAGAAAGTATCCGCGCTTTCTCCCATTTTACCCTGGAAGTTTTTTAATCGATCTATCTGTTCTCCAATTGATTCACGGTCTTTCTGCCATTCATCAACATTTTTGTAAATAATTGAATTGTCCCACTTATATTTATCCGGAACATTTTTACGTTCCAAATTCTGAGCAAAAGTAAATTCTGATACCATTATTACCGCCGAAATGATTATTAAAAATCTGAAAAAATGTTTCATTATTTCTCCTTGAAAATTAGTAAATCAACCGCACAAAAATTATGGAATAACCTTATAATATTTTTCCTCTTCATGATCCTAAAATTTTTCAACCAAAATAGTTAATAGAAATAAAAACCCCCGGTGAGCCGGGGGCGTCTAAGCAACAATTTTTAGAAAAACTATTCTTCTTCTTTCTTCGCTCTCAATGAATCCCAAATCATATAGAATGCAATCAAACAGAACATTATTAGCGCAAGCATTTCTGCAGAATGAGATTCTTGCCATTCTCTGTTCACCCAATTAAATCCGCTGTAACGAAGTATTGCACTGAATACACCAAACAAAGCGCCGCCGGCTATAAATCCGGATGCTATGAGAGTTCCTCTTTCTCTTCTGGCTATATTTAGTTTTTCATCACCTTTCTTTCTGGTTGAAACATAGAGAGAAATCAATCCGCCTACAAGAAGCGGTGTGTTTAGTTCCATAGGAATATACATTCCAAGTGCAAATGCAAGCGCAGGAACTCTAAGCATTGTAAGTATAAGAGCTAATATTGCGCCGGCGAGATATAGCATCCATGGCGCTGGTTGATTGGACATTAATGGCTGTATCACTGCTGCCATTGCATTCGCTTGTGGAGCTACTAGCGCACCGTCACCGACAAATCCGTAAGTTTGATTCAATACCATCATAATCCAAGCAACTGTAGCTGCAGAAACTACCGTACCAACAAATTTCCATTTTTCTTGTTTATACGGAGACGAACCGAGCCAATAACCAATTTTCAAATCTGTAATGAAAGCACCGGCCTGTGAAAGTGCAGTACAGACAACACCGCCGATTATTAATGCCGAAATCATTCCAGCCGGACCGCTTAATCCAACTGATACTAATACTGCCGATGATAAGATCAAAGTCATCAACGTCATTCCGGAAACTGGATTAGTCCCGACAATTGCAATTGCTGTAGCGGCAACAGTTGTAAATAGAAACGCGATGACAAGCACTATTAATAAACCAATAAACGCTTGGAATAAATTAGTAACAACACCAAACAAGAAGAAGACAAAAATTAAAACCGCTGTTAAAAGAATTCCAATGAAAATAATTTTCATTGCTAAATCTCGTTGAGTGCGCAGACTTTCTACATTAATTTTCTTTCCTAATAATTCATGAAATCCAAGTGTGAATGCTTTTTTGATAATTCCGGACGAACGGATAATTCCGATAAGCCCGGCCATAGCTATTCCCCCAATTCCTATGTGGCGTACATATGCTTTAAATATTTGTTCGGCAGACATATTCTGGATTAACAAAGTTACATTCGTACCAATTGGAGTAGTGATGTAAGTGCCAAAATACGCAATGATAGGAATCATAACGAACCAAGACAAAAACGAACCCGCAACCATTATAGCGGAATATTTGGGTCCGATGATATAACCGAGACCTAAAATTGCCGAGCTAACACTGAGTCTGAATTCAAGCTTTATTTTTTCAGCAATTACTTGACCGGCAGGAATAACTTTTGTTGTAAACATTTCACTCCACGACCCAAAAGTGGCAACAACAAAATCATAAACACCGCCGATCAATCCGCTGACAACCAAAACCATTGCTTGCTTTCCGCCTTTCTCGCCGGCAACAAGAACTTCGGTAGTTGCTGTTGCTTCCGGAAATGGAAATTGTCCGTGCATTTCTGAAACAAAATATTTTCTAAAAGGAATCAAGAAAAGAATTCCTAAAAATCCGCCAAGTAGAGAAGCAAGAAAAGTCTGATAAAACTGCACTTCTAATTTTAAGATGTAAATTGCTGGAAGTGTAAAGATTGCACCGGCAACAACTGCGCCCGATGTTGCACCGATTGATTGTATAATTACATTCTGCCCCAGTGCACCCTTCTTCTTAAGACCTGTTGATATTCCCACTGCAAGAATTGCAATTGGGATTGCGGCTTCAAAAACCTGACCGATTTTTAATCCAAGATACGCTGCCGCCGCAGAAAAAATTACAGCCATTACAAGTCCGGTAATTACAGAATAAGGTGTTACTTCAGGAAATGAAATATGAGGAGACATAATAGGAACATACTCTTCGCCGGGTTTTAATTCTGTGTAGGCGTTGGTTGGCAATCCGCCATTGGTTGGTTTTTCGTTAGAACTCATTCGTTATCTCCTAAAATTTAGGATTGAAAAAAATGTTCTGGTGATCAGAATCTTATTCTTACTCTTCATTACAGACTATGGGGAATGCTATAAATTATTATCATCACTAATGCCGCAAGCATTGCCCACCATCCAGGTTTCTTATTTTTCTTTATCATGTAAAAAGCAAAAAACCATACTATAAAAGCAATTTGAGTTTTATTATCTGTAACATCAGTTCCAAAAGGCCAGCCGCCCCATATATCTCCAAACGCTAATCCGTTCATTGCAAACCCAAGCGCAAATCCGCCGATGAATAAAACAATTACAGTCCAGAGACCAAATTTTTCATACCGCGGTTCTTTATTAAAAAATTCAAGACCGGTTCTGGTGGATAACATCATTGCAAAAAACATTGCAAAGATGTGAGGGATTAAAACCACCAACGGAACATCATCTTTGAAGCGGATAATTATATTTTCACTTGCAGGTACCTTGGCTGAGGACTGATCCTTAAATAACATTATGTAATATTCTAGTTTTTCTAATCTTTTTTGAGCCGGAAGCTCTGCCTTCAATATTTCTCCGCCGGTCATGTTAACTTGCGAGAATTCGTTTTGTGTATTGAACTTTCTAAAATATAATGTCCCGTGAATTGAACTGTCGTTTGTATTAATCTCGATAAAATAATTGGAACTTGAACTGTGACTCCGTTCAAGTTTGTAAGCAATTTCTTTTCCATCAAGAACTACTTTTCCAGATAGCGGGAATGTAGGACCAGTTACACGTTGATAAAATGCAGAAATTAATGTTACTACAATTGCAATAATCCAAAAAAGTGTTGTTCTTTTCATTCGCAGCTCTTCTGTTTTTTATGGAAAGTTTAGGGCAAACTTAGTGAATGTAGATTTTAGGAACAATCGAAATTTACGGCAATTGACAGTTCCTGCATTTAGCAACCGATTTATTATTTGCGAATGTTTTGTGCCCGGCGTATAATTTTTTATTGTCAACGCAAATTTTGAGAGAATGATATTAAACTTTGCTATTTTTGATTTGCAATTCGAAAGAGGAAAATTTGGATAAAGAAAAATTCATTACCGATTCGCTTAAGGAAAGCAGCGAAGTAAAGTTAAATATGGAATCTGCATGCAAAGCGGAAATTTTAGTAGCCGTCCAAAGCATAACAGACGCTTTTAGAAACGGAAGAAAATTATTGTTATGCGGCAACGGCGGCAGCGCAGCAGATAGCCAGCATATTGCGGCAGAATTTATGATTAGGTTAAATCACAAATTGCAGAGACCGGCATTACCGGCTATTGCATTAACAACCGATACATCAAATCTTACAGCCGGCGGAAATGACATCGGCTTTGAAAATGTTTTTGCGCGTAATGTTGAAGGTCTTGGTAACGAAGGCGATGTTTTGATTGCGATCTCCACGAGCGGCAACTCGCCAAATATTATTAAAGCAGTAAATAAAGCACATGAGAAAAAAATGTTTGTAGTTGGATTTCTAGGCGGAACCGGCGGAAAATTGAAAAATATTGTTGATCTGCCAATTGTAATTCCATCGGCAAACACTCAGCGTATTCAGGAAGGTCACATTACAGTTGCGCATATTATTTGTGAGCTGGTAGAGACAGAACTATACGGATGAAAATATTTTTCCGCATCAAATTAAAATCGCATCAATAATGACTGCGCTTTTTTAAGCAAAATTTTCCTTTTCAAATAATTGGATTACAATTCAAAAAAAAATTCAGGTAAGAGATGAACATTCCTTTAGTCATAGCAAAAGAACTTAACATACAAGAGAAACAAGTTACATCTGTAATAAATTTATTCGGTGAAGGCGCAACAGTTCCTTTTGTAGCAAGATACCGCAAAGAGCATACAGGCGGATTGGATGAAGATTATCTCCGTCAAATTGAAGACCGCCTAAGCTATCTAACAATACTTGAAGAGAGAAAGCAGACGGTTCTTAAAAGCATAGAAGAGCAAGGGAAATTGACTGACGAACTGCGCGATAAAATTTTGGCGGCAGTTAAACTTCAGGAAGTTGAGGATCTCTATCTTCCGTACAAACCAAAACGAAAAACACGCGGCACAATTGCAAAGGCAAAAGGTCTTGAACCGCTTGCTTTATTCATTCTCGAAAATCCAAATTTCAAAAAGAATTTTGATGAGGTGCTAGCTCAATATGTAAATCCGGATTTAGGAGTTAACACAATTGAAGAAGCGCTTCAAGGTGCTAAGGATATAATTGCAGAGATGATAAGCGAAACCGCCGAAGTCCGTCAGGCGGCACGCGAGTTCCTGCTGGATGACGCATCTATTGTCTCTTCAAAAGCTGATACGAAGAAAGAAGAACTGCGCGCAAACAAAAAAGATGTTTACGAAGTCTATCATAATTTTTCTTGTCAGTTAAACAAAATCAAACCTTATCAGCTTCTAGCTATTAACCGCGGTGAAAAAGAATTTTTTCTGAAAGTGATTTTAAGCTACGATAAACCGGGAATTCTAAATACAATTTTTGATAAATATTTTTCTTATGACGAATCCGTCTTTGATGAAATACTGAATGAAATAGTTGAAGATTCATTCTCGCGCTTAATCTATCCTTCAATCGAAAGAGATGTGAGAAATCAATTGAGTGAAGAAGCAGATTTACACGCAATTGAAATTTTCGCCGCGAACTTACGACAGTTGCTTCTTCAACCGCCGATCAACAGTAAAAACATTTTGGGAATTGACCCCGGTTTTTATTCGGGTTCAAAACTAGCTGTGATTGATACTACCGGGAAATATATTGAGGGAACAACTATCTATCCCCATCCGCCACAGAACAGATCAGCGGAAGCAAAAAAAATCCTTCTTGATTTAGTAAAAAGATACGGCGTTAATCTTATTGCTATTGGAAACGGAACCGCAAGCAGAGAGACAGAATTGCTAATTGCCGATCTCATCAAAGAGAACAAACTCGATTGTCATTATTTAATAGTGAATGAAGCGGGCGCATCAGTTTATTCTGCAAGTCCGCTTGCAAAAGAAGAATTTCCGGAACTGGAAGCAAGTCAAAGAGGAAATATCTCGATTGCCAGACGTGTTCTAGATCCGCTTGCCGAACTTGTAAAGATAGATCCTAAATCAATTGGAGTCGGACTTTATCAGCACGATGTTGATCAAAAATTACTTTTGAAAAAATTGGACGATGTTGTTGTAAGCTGCGTGAATTATGTGGGTGTTGATGTTAATACCGCCTCCGCATCACTGCTAAATTATGTTTCCGGACTAAACAAGAGAATCGCAAATAATGTTGTAAAATACAGAGAGAAATTGGGAAGATTCTCCAACCGCGAACAGTTAATGGAAGTAAGCGGAATGGGAGAAAAAGCATTTGAGCAGTGTGCCGGATTTTTGAAAATTCCTAACGGAGAAAATCCGCTTGACAATACATTCATTCATCCGGAATCTTACGAAGCCACGACAAAACTTTTGAAACTTTGTGAACTCTCCACAACTCACATAAACGAAAAAGGGAATCTTGTAGAGTTGTTTGTAAAAAATAAAGGAACTCAAAAAGTTGCCGAACAAATTGGAATTGGAGAGCCTACATTAATAGACATTCTTGAAAATCTAAAAAAACCGGGACGAGATCCGCGCGAAGAGATGCCAAAACCAATCCTTAGAAGCGACGTTTTGAAAATGGAAGATCTTGAAAAAGGAATGAAATTAAAAGGAACTGTTAGAAACGTGGTTGACTTTGGCGCGTTTGTGGATATTGGCGTTAAGCAGGATGGGCTTCTTCACATTTCTCAGATCGCAAATAAATATGTTAAGAACCCGTTAGAGTTATTAAAGGTCGGAGATATAATTGATGTAACGGTTCTTTCTGTAGATATTCCCAAGCAGAGAATTGCACTTAGTATGATTTCAAACATGTAGGGTCGACGTCCCGTCGACCCTAGATTTGAATGCCTAATGTTAGGTGTATTGAGCTTCATTCTTTCGGGAAAAAAATAATATTACAATTCAAGATTTTCATCACCAAAGTCAGAATTCCATTTAAGCGCATTGAACTGAATATAATTACGGATATTATACAGTCCTTTTTCATTTCTAATTATTCTATCGTAAAATGATCTTTGCCAAATATTACGGGTAGCTGTTTTATTATTTTCATTTATTCTTTTTGTTGATTCATATTTGAAATAAGCAATGATTTGGCTTAATGAAAATTTCTTCGTTTTAATATCGGGTTGAGGAAACCTCAACCCTACGACACCATTAATAATCAATATTCCATGAAAATGGTTTGGCATAATTATAAATTTATCTATCTCAACATTCAGAAAATGATCTAAAATAGCCATCCAACTTTGTTCAACTATTTTACCATTCTCATTGAGATGCATAGTTCCATTATTCACAAAACCAAAAAGTGATTTTTTATCATTAGCACAGATTGTAATAAAATAGTAGTTTGGCGAAGAATAATCGAATTCCCTTAGACGTGTTCTTTTGCGTTCTAACATTGCAATTCATAATGTTATTTTAAATCTATTTTTTTTATAGATATAATTCAAATGTAGGGGCGACGTCCCGTCGACCTTTTGTATTTTTGCAATTCAGTAATCAAAATTCTTCTTTATTATATCTGTTTTTTCGATTAACTGCCTTCCTATTTTATATCCAATCCGATTTTTTTTATCTTTGCAATGATTATTAAAAACAAGAGGAATTATAATGACTGCAAACATTGATATGATCAAAAAAGTTTATGCCGGATTTAATGATAAAGTAAAACACGCGCGAAAAGTAGTTGGACGACCAATGACTTACGCAGAAAAAATTCTTTATGCTCACCTTTGGGATAAAGCAACACAACCGCTTCAACGCGGAAAAGATTTTGCGGATTTTGCACCGGATAGAGTAGCAATGCAAGACGCAACTGCTCAAATGGCTCTTCTTCAATTTATGCATGCCGGTAGAAAATCTGCCGCCGTTCCGGCAACAGCTCATGCAGATCACTTAATTGTTGCTCAAAACGGTTCGGAAGAAGATCTAGCGCGTGCAATTGATGAGAACCGTGAAGTTTATGATTTTCTCGAAAGTATCTGTCAAAAATATGGAGTTGGTTTCTGGAAACCGGGCGCTGGTATTATTCATCAAGTAATTTTAGAAAATTACGCTTTCCCGGGCGGAATGATGATCGGTTCAGATTCTCATACTCCAAACGCTGGCGGACTTGGAATGATAGCTATTGGAGTCGGCGGTGCGGATGTTGTTGATGTTATGGCCGGTATGCCGTGGGAATTGAAATGGCCAAAACTTATCGGTATAAAATTAACCGGAAAACTTTCCGGTTGGGTTTCTCCCAAAGATGTAATTTTAAAAGTTGCCGGTATTTTAACAGTTAAAGGCGGGACCGGTGCCATTGTTGAATATTTTGGCGAAGGTGCTAATTCAATTTCATGTACAGGCAAAGCAACAATTTGCAACATGGGCGCAGAAATTGGTGCAACTACTTCTCTTTTTGCATTTGATGAAAAGATGGCAGCTTATTTAGAAAAAACTGACCGCGCAGACGTTGCAAACCTAGCAAGAAAAAATGCCGATCTTTTAAGAGCCGATAACGAAGTTTACGCGGAACCGGAAAAATATTTTGATGAACTCATTGAAATAAATCTCAGCGAACTTGAAATGCACATCAACGGTCCTTTCACACCGGATCTGGCGCATCCAATTTCAAAAATGAAAGAAGATGTTGCCACAAATAATTATCCTGACAAAATCAGCGTTGCATTAATTGGAAGCTGTACAAATTCCAGCTACGAAGACATTGACCGCTCAGCCAACATTGCACGTCAAGCTCTTTCAAAAGGACTCAAAGCAAAATCTGAATTCAAAATCACGCCCGGTTCAGAACAAGTGCGCGCAACAATTGAGCGCGATGGGCAACTACAAACACTAACAGAGTTCGGCGGACAAGTATTAGCTAACGCTTGCGGTCCATGTATTGGAATGTGGAAAAGAATGGATATTAAAACCGGCGAACGTAATACAATTGTAAATTCTTTCAATAGAAATTTTGCAAAGAGAAACGATAACAATCCGGATACACTTTCTTTTGTCGCCAGTCCGGAATTAGTTACAGCGCTGGCAATTTCAGGAAGTCTTTCTTTCAATCCCGAAACAGATTATCTAGTAAATGAAAATGGCGAGCAGGTAAAACTTGATTCACCATTTGGTGATGAACTTCCAAGCAGAGGATTCGAGAAAGATACAAAAGGATATTTAGCGCCATCCTCTAACGGATTTAAAACCGAAGTGAAGATAAATTCAGAAAGCAGCCGTTTACAATTCTTGGAACCATTCAAACCGTGGGACGGAAAAGATTTTATTGAGCTTCCACTCTTACTGAAAGCCAAAGGCAAATGTACAACAGACCATATTTCTCCTGCTGGCGCATGGTTAAAATTCCGCGGTCATCTTGATAATATTTCTAAAAATATGTTTCTTGGCGCTATTAATGCTTACACAGGAAATCCAGGTGAAGCGAAAAATCAATTCACCGGAGAATATAAGCAAGTGCATGAAGTAGCTCGCGATTATAAAGCCCAAGGTCTTGGTTGGATTGTTGTAGGCGATGAAAATTACGGTGAAGGTTCATCCCGAGAACACGCAGCAATGGAACCGCGCTTCCTTGGCGGCAAGGCTATCATCACTAAAAGTTTCGCGCGCATCCACGAAACAAATTTGAAGAAACAAGGAATGCTTCCGTTAACGTTTGCAAATTCGGCTGATTACGACAAGATTTTTGAAGACGATAAATTAAGTTTGGTTGGATTGAATGAATTCGCTCCCGAAAAACAGTTCAAGCTGATTGTAAAACATAATGACGGTTCATCGGATGAAATCATGTTGAATCATTCATTTAATTCCGGACAGATAGCATGGTTCAAAGCCGGCGGTGCGCTGAATCTAATAGCTTCAAAACAGAAAAAACAAACTGCAAGCAAAAAGAAAGTTGTAAGTAAAAAAGAAAAGACGGGAAAAAGAAAAGAAGTAAAGATCGTTTCGAAAAAAACGGCACAAAAGAAAGTTGCTGTAAAAAAAGCTAAACCGGCAGTTAAGAAGAAAACTGTTAAAGCGGCGGCGAAGAAAATCGTTAAAAGCAAAAAGACAGCAACAAAGAAGGTTATAAAAAAAGTTGTAAAGCTTGCCCGCCAAGGCGGGAAATCAGTAAAAAAGATTGTTAGAAAGAAAAAATAAGAGGCACTTCCAAAAGGGTCGATTCATATCGGCCCTTTCTGTTCCCTCCGTAAATACTTCATCAACCGCGAAAACTTTTCATGGTATTATGGAATTACCATTGCACTTAGACTGTTTATTTTAGATTTTAACTATGGAATAATTGTTGTCATAAAAATAGATTCTTTCTTTGGGGAAACCGTCATTGGGATCAATAGATTATTTCCTTATTAACTCTGTAAAAAAAATCCTCAACACAACTATAAAATATCCCATTCCAGTAGAGACGAGGCATGCAACGTCTCTACAACATATTGCGGTAGAGGTTTACGACAAACTTGGAAGAGAAGTTACTACACTTGTAACGAGCAAAAACTGCCCGGCAATTACGAAGTAAAATTTGATGGAAGTAATCTTTCAAGCGGAGTTTATTTTTACAGATTGCAGGGCGGTTCATTCAGTCAGACAAAAAAAATTGTGCTGATGAAATAATAATAGTGAGAGATATGAAAAAGATTTTAACAATAGCATTAATCTTTATATCAATTAACATGAACGCTCAATGGGTAATGAAAAATCCTAGTTCATTTGGTGGTATTAATTCCTTTTCATTCTATTCAAAAAATAATGTGTGGTTTAGTCTGGTTGGAGGTGATTTATACAATCTAAACTTAGAAAAAAAAATAATTAAAAAAATTTACAAAGGAGGGAGCAATATATCCAATATTAGCTTTGTAGACTCTTCATACGGTTTTATTTCATCAGGTAATAATATTTTAAGAACAATAAATGGTGGAACAAATTGGGATACAGTTAATACTTACGGCTCAATGACTAAGTTTTTCTCCAAAGAAAAAGGAATCTCGGTAATAGAGTACCAAGGAATCTATGTAACTAGTGATGGGGGAAAATCATGGAATAAAAAAGTTGGTTGTTATATTCTTGATTCATTTAATATGGTAAATCAATTTTATGGTACGTTTATTACCCATGTTCCTTTTATGTATAATAATGTGTATGCCTATTATAAAACCACCGATGGCGGGAACAACTGGATCGAGTATGATTCTAAGACTTTAGACCCATTAGAATCTTTGTTTACTAAAGTATCTTTAGATAATAGACCAGAGTGGTATATAAATCCGAATAGTGATTTTCCTAACTCAGTGAGCCCAACTTTATTGAAAATATTAGGGAACACCTTAAACGGTAATTTTTATGAGAATAATCTTTTGATAGAAAAGATTTGGGTTGTTGACTCACTTATAAACTATGCACTAACAAAGTCATTTGCAGATTATGTAATAATCAAAACAATTAATGGTGGTAAAAATTGGGAATCAATGAATTCAGTTCCTTATGATTATACTACCGATATTGGATTCAAAATGTTTGATACGAATAATGGAATTTTGACATCCCGTAATTCCATTCAAATCACCCGCGATGGTTGTACATCATTTGAAAAAGTCTTCGAAATTGATAATAGAAATAGTTTTAATGAAGATCTACTGGACATCTATTCAAAAGACTCAACAAATATTTGGGCAGTTTCTAACAAGGGATCTTTCATCAATTCGACAGACAAAGGAAACTATTGGCAAGTAAAAATTAACAATAATCTAAATGCTCTGGTTCAAGCTAAATTTTTAGATTCACAAACTTCTTATGGAATTAGTAACAACATATTTTATTCTACTACTGATCAAGGTCTTACATGGAAAAGCTATGATTTTAGCCAAGAATTAATTGGTGCAGCAAGACTGCTTCATATGTTTTTCGTCGATAAAAATTATGGCTGGATATGCGCAGAGAATCATACTCTTTTTTCAACAAAAGACGGCGGAAATACATGGGAAGTAAATCACTTGAACATCCAGTCTCCTAGTAATGACCATGTTCAATCTTCTTATTTCTTTGATAGAAATAACGGTTTTCTACTCGTTGGTGAGAGATACATATGGGAAACCGATGACGGAGGAAAAACATTTAGTAAAATTCCGTTTGAGGATTGGTATGTAATCAAACAATTCTCATGTTTCAGTAAAGAAGAATGGTGGTTATCTACTATGGGATTTGGGATTAGAAAAACGACAGATGGAGGTAAAAATTGGGTATTGGTGAATCCCCCAACCAATAATCCCTTATATAATGACTATCCAATGAGACCAATATATTCAATTGGCAAAGGAATAAAATACTTACCCGGCTGGAATGGTGAAATTTATAAAACAACTGATGATGGTATAACATGGAATAAAACAGTTTTAGCAAATAGTGATCTTAGAATTAAATTTGACAATCTTTTAGTCTTCCAAGAAAAGGATGCTTGGCTTGTTGGAAGCAAGGGTGCCATTTTTTATAATCAATTGAAAAATAATTCTGTTATAAAACCACAAATAATTCCAAATGATTATTATCTATTTCAAAACTATCCCAATCCGTTTAACCCAACTACAACTATAAAATATTCCATTCCAAACGTAGAGACGAGGCATGCCTCGTCTCTACAACATATTACGCTAAAGGTTTACGACATGCTGGGTCGCGAAGTTGCAACACTTGTAAATGAAGAAAAAGCACCTGGCAATTACGAACTAAAATTTGATGGAGGTAATCTAACAAGCGGAGTTTATTTCTACAGATTACAGGCAAGTTCATTTAGCGAAACGAAGAAATTTATGCTACTAAAATAACCTGATCAAATATTGATTTATGCTAATTGTTTTGGAGGGTTAATGACAAAAATTTTCCACATATCGAAACTCATTGTTACCTTAGTAATATTTTTATATACTATTTCTTATTCTCAAAACAGGTGGCAATCAATTAATCCACAACCGACAGGATTTGATTTATACAAAATAGATAAAGATACATATGGAAACCTTTGGGCTTTCGGAGATTTTGGGACTATAATCAAATCCACAGATAATGGTAACTCATGGAATCATCTATTAATAAATGAATATAATGCCCTATATGACGCCGCGATAGTTAATAATGAAATATGGGCTGTTGGTGCAAATGGATTAATATTACATTCGGAGAATAATGGCTCAACCTGGTTAACACAAAACTCGAATACAACTAAGCATTTGGTCAAAATACAATTTGTTGATGAAAAGAACGGTTGGGTTATGGCACAAGATAGTGTGATTCTAAGAACAGAAGATGGCGGTGCTAGTTGGGAAATTATAAATATTAATTCTCGCTGGACTCAATGTGACATGGCATTTTTAAATTCCAAGAATGGATTTTTATTGAGTGGTTATTTTTCTCCAGGTATTGATTGGATAGAAGCTTATTCTGAAGGCGCCTTGCTTAAAACTACTGATGGAGGAAAATCATGGAATTTATTTACAACTGGGACAATCAACTACAAAACAATCTTTTTTTTGAATGATAAAACAGGATTTATTTCTGCTATCGATTACTTAAAAGGAAACATGATATTAAAAACCACCGATGCCGGAATTAACTGGGATACAACGAAAACAAATAATAGCTGGTCGAAATTATTCTTCCGCGATTCGAATAATGGAATTGGGTTTAGCAGCCATTATATTGGTAAAACAACAAACGGTGGAATAGATTGGGTTTTGTTGGACTTAATTGAAGTCCCCTCTCAAGTTAGCAGACTTATAAGCATTTTTTCCAAAGATGAAAATGTAATAGTTGCTGGAACGGAAGGAAATATACTTAGAAGTTCTAATTTTGGTAATGACTGGATTAATCTTAGAAAATCTTTATCAATTTATTACGGCCATCTTCAGGGGATTACTTTTATCGATAGTCTGAACGGATTCGTTTATGGACAACAATGGGGTGATTTTCCTCAAGCCGATCCCTTACTTATTCATACAAAAGATGGCGGGAAAACCTGGATTAAAGAACAATCGCCGGATACTTCTGGCTTTACCATTATGAAAATCAATGCAGATGTAATTTGGGCAACAAGTCGTTCGTCATTATATAAATCAATCAATAAGGGAATTAACTGGATCAAAATGTTTACTAATCATGAAACAGATTTAATAAGGGATTTTTCGTTTTGTGGTGAAGAGAAGATGGGGCTCATTGCGGGAAGAAATTTTTATTTATCTACAAATGGAGGTGAGGATTGGACTACTCACAAATATTCTGATGGAATGTTTATGAAACAATTACTCATGATTAATGAAAAAAGGTGGATCGTGTTAGGACATAATGGTTTAAATGAGCCATGTTATATAACAAATGATAGTGGAGAAAATTGGATTTTATGGGATCGGAAATTTACTGCTATGAATTTTATCAATGATAAAATCGGTTATGGTATTGATAGCGTTATTTATAAAACAATAGATGGTGGTTACAATTGGAATGTAGTTTCGAGTTCAATGAAAAACAATACTTACTGGGTCTCTTCTTTATATTTCTTAAATGAAAATATTGGTTGGATGCAAAGCGGTAATGCGGCATATTTTACCAATGATGGTGGAAATAATATGGGATAATGGGATACTCAAGTGTTCCCGACATCTCGGCAATGAGTATTGTTGATCAGAACAATGTTTGGTCTGTTTCAAATAACGGAAGAATATTTAAAATGATACCAGGCACCATAACTGATGTTAAAGAAATGCATATTGCGTTACCACAGATTATTTATTTATACCAAAACTATCCCAACCCGTTTAACCCTACTACAACAATAAAATATTCCATTCCAGTAGAGACGAGGCATGCCTCGTCTCTACAACATATTACGTTAAAAGTTTACGATATACTCGGAAAAGAAGTTGCAACTCTTGTTAACGAAGAAAAAGCACCGGGTAATTACGAAGTAAAATTTGATGGAGCCAACCTGTCAAGCGGAGTTTATTTTTATCGTTTACAAAGTGGTTCATTCACTCAAACAAAAAAATTTGTATTAATGAAATAACTGTAAGAAGTAAAACTTCTAGCGTTTCACCTTTCACGTCTTCCGTTTCACGCAAACTATTCCTTTCTCCATGCAATTTTGTCCCCCTCTTTAATGCCATGCCTTTCGCAGTAACCGGCATTAACTTCAACAACATACTGAGCCGGTTTTATTGAAGGTAATGATTTTTCGGAAAATGGTTCCGCATTCCTCTGAATCTTAATAATTTCCATTTTAGCATTTACGAATATAATATCGAGCGGAAGGATTGTGTTTTTCATCCAGAAAGCTTGTAATTCTTCGGTATCAAAAATAAAAAGCATTCCCTGGTTCTCATCCATTTTATCACGGTACATTAAACCCATTGTACGCTGTTCATCATCATCGGCAATTTCAATATCAATTTTGGTGATAGTATCACCTTTGGAATTAGTGAATAATAATTCACCTTCCTTTACGAACGAGAATGCCGTTTTAGTGCCCACTGCTTTATCCAAATCTTTATTTGAGGTTTCATTTCTAACCAATACGTTTGATAAAATAAAATATACAACAAATGCAATCAGAAGAATTACAACTCCAATCTGCATTAAAAGATTTTTTCTCGGTTGATTTTTTTTCTTGGTCATAGTTTGTTTTGATTTTTATTTTGAAATATTATGCGCTTTGAGCTTCGTCATTTTAATGCAAAGACGCGGGGATAATTTAAGAATATTTGTGAATTATAGCTTCAACTCAACTTCTTTATGAGACGACTTAAATGAAATTTTGATTGAACGGTAACCAGATAAATCATTTACAAGAGATAATACATTTTTACCGGGCAATATGTTTCCCGAAAGGAGAATATTATTTGTTTTTTCCTTTACACCTATAATTTCAATTTTTTCTTTCTCCTTGGAGTAAAGCAGGACAGTTGATTTCCGGTTCGCGTCTTTGATTAGCACAGGTTTATTCAGCAGATCATCAACTTCCGCAAGTGCAATTAACTGCGGAAATTTAATTGAGATCACGTTCGATGATTCGATACTTTCATTCCACAATTTGCTAACTGATTTCAATGTAAAATAATAATTAGCGCGTTTCGGTTTATCAATAGCAAGTGTAACAGAAGATCTATCAGCCGGAATAACGTCAAACAGATAATCCGCGAGCAATTCGGAATTTGAATTAGGAAGATTATACAAAGCGAAATACCTGATGCTGTCGTTTTGCGATTTCATTTTTTGATAATCCCAGCTCAGTGAAAATAAATTTTGTGCTGATTGATTTCTTCTGTAACTAAGATTCGCCGGAGGTTCTGGATAAACGCCATCGAGCCATGCCATTACAGCCGGATAAGTTTTATATTGGAACGAATTGAATTCCGTATCCTTAATATTTTCATAACGGAAAAACGAAACGCCGTCTGCATTGATCGAACGCGCATATTGTATCATCTGATCCATATCCGGTTTTACGCTCGGTTTGTAAGCACCAATACCAAGAACAACACTACGCCCGTAAGAATTTTCCACCCAATCTTTTGCAACTGCGCCAAACCGCGGGTTATCGTTAAAGCCCCAGTAAATTTGAGGTGCAACATAATCTATTATTCCCCGCTTCAGCCAATCGCGGGAATCCTGATATACTTCCGTGTATCCTTCCCAGCCGTTTGTTCCATTTTTATTTTTATAAATACCGATAGGAGCCACGCCAAGTTTTATGTAATGTTTAACAGCTTTTATTTTTTTGCTGATTAACTCTACAAGATCTGTAATATTTTTTCTTCGGTATTCGTCACGCGAGAGACCAGTTCCATGAACACTGTAAGAAAATTCATCTTCAAAATTTTTACCGGGATAACGGAGATAATCCAGATGTACGCCGTCAATATCATAATTCTCAACCATCTCGGCGATCATTTCAGAAATATATTCGCGCACTTCCGGAAGACCGGGATCCAGCCATAAACTTTTTTGACCGTCTCGAATATCTTCAACAATCCATTCGGGTTTTCTTTTAGAGATATGATTCGAATTATTCAGAATATTTGATTCTGTTCCGCTGAAACATTTAACAACATTAACCCAAGCATGAATTTCCAAGCCGCGTTTGTGCGCTTGTTCAACCGCAAATTGAAGCGGATCATATGATGCGGCTCCGTCAACCTCTCCGGTTATATAAGGAGAAAAAGGTTCGAATGAAGATTTGAATAACACTGTGCCATTGCTGGCAACTTGGAAATAAACCGTGTTTAGGTTTTTGGACTTAATGTTATCTAAAATTTCTATGAGAGCTTGTTTCTGTTTTTGCTGGTCAAAAGTCGGAGGAGGCCAATCTAATCTAAAATTTGTAGCAACCCAAACCGCACGGATTTCTCTTTCTGTTTGAGAGAATATATTAACAGCAAAGATTAGGAATAGCGCAAAGATCAAAAATGATTTTATCTTCATCAATCGTTTCCAATCAATTACTGTTGAATAAAATAATTCAACCCCTGTTGTATAGATTGAGTTACATCGCTCTCGCTGACTTCTACATCAACCGCAACATGTCCTACATCTTGCAATAACACAAATTTTATTTTGTGATCTCGTCCTTTCTTATCACGTTTCATAATTTCATAAATACGGGCGGCATCAAATTTTCTTATTAAGATTTTGTCTTTCAGCATCAAAGGAAGTTTTAAATATTCGCTAAAAAGTTTATCATCCAGCAATCCGATACGCTTAGAAAGGTCAAGAGCACAAACTAATCCAATTATAACTGCTTGTCCGTGTTTAATTCTAAAATTTTGTTCAATTTCAACCGCGTGGGCAAATGTATGCCCCAGATTCAAAATCTTTCTCAGTCCGTTTTCTTTTTCATCTTCCGCAACAACATCACCTTTGAAGCTGATACATGTATCAATAATTTTTGAGACTATCGCCGAATCAGTCTTAAGAAGTTTTGGAAGATAATTTTTACATGTTAGGAAAAATTTCGGGTCAATAAGAAAAGCGTACTTCACAATTTCACCAACACCGCAAATTATTTCTTCTTCCGGCAGTGTTTTTAAAAATTCGGTATCAATCAATACAAACTCGGGCTGATATATAGCTCCGACAATATTTTTGGTATCGCCGGAATTGATTCCGGTTTTTCCGCCGATTGAACTATCAACTGCTGCAAGAAGCGTAGTAGGCACCTGAATGAATTTGACACCGCGCATATATGTTGCCGCAGCGAAACCGGCAATATCTCCCGTTATTCCTCCGCCGACAGCAATGATAATAGTGTCTCTACCGAAACCTTTTACAATAAGATCATCCACTAATTTTGATAGAGAAATAAAATTTTTCTCCGCTTCACTCGAGGCAAACTCATGTACAGCTACTTTGCCGGAAAAATTTGAAGTGAATCTTTTTATATCTTCACGGTGAAGACTCATCACATTCCGGTCAATTACCAAGAATAAATTTCTAAATAATTTTTTTGAACGGATAATTTTATCAAGCGAATCAAAAATATTGATTCCAATGTAAACCGGATATTCCTTACCAGGAATATTTATTTCAATCTTTTTCATTTATTAGTACCGAGATCCTTTTTGCAATTTTATCAACTGTTCTTCCAAGAGGTTGTAAATCTGTGTCTATAGTAAAGTCTGCTTTTTCATAATACGAACGTCTGTTCTCTAAAAGTTCTTTTATTCTTTCTAAAAAATCTTCCTCGTTTTTTTCTTCCAGCACAAGATCACGAAAGAGCGGACGGTCTATTTTATTTTTCAATCTTTTATACAAATTACTCGGCGAAACTTTTAGATAAATTATTTTCCCGGTTGATTTCAATAAATTAAAATTTTCTTGACTGGTTAGAGTTCCGCCGCCAAGAGAAATTACAACACTGGAGCGCTCAGAAAGATTTTTCAATATTCCAAATTCAATTTTTCGAAAATATTCTTCTCCCTTCTTTTCGAATATTTCCACAATCGTTTGTTTTTCTTCGCTCTCAATTACTTTGTCAAGATCAAAAAATTCCAGTCCCAACACATTTGCCAAGATCGGCCCGATTGTACTTTTACCGCTTGTCATAAATCCGGTTAAGTATATTCGTTTCTCTTTCATTATTCATTTATACGATGTATTCGGAACGCAATATAATTAAACGAAAAGGAAGTTTTTGAATTATGTTTCAGAATATTCTAAAATGATTGTATCCGTAGATAAAGAGAACAAGCATCAAATTACCGTGTCTACCATAGTATAATAAATTTGATGAACAGAAATTTCTGCTGAAAGTGCAAAAAAAAACCGTCCAGATTTACCTGGACGGTTCTTCGAATCAACAAATTATATTATCTATAGAACTGGTAGCGGTTATCAACAATATCCGCTTCTTTCTTAAGATCTTGAATCCACTGACCGTAAAAATTAGACTTCTTAGTAAATAGAAGTTGTTTTTTAATTTCAGCTTTTTGCGCTTCGAATAAGGATGGATCGTACTGTGTTCTGTAATTAACTTTAATCAAATAAACATTCATTTTACCTTTAATCGGCTCTGACCACTTGTTCAGGTCCCCTTTAGCGGCATATTCACTAAAAGCAAAATCGCGGCCAATACCGGGTACGCTGCCGTATGTTGTAAACTCTGTAGTCGTGTCAACCCTTGCTGCAGGCCAAACGGTTTTTGCAATATTGCCGTCTCCGCTGTCACCAATTTTAGAACGAATATCTTTTGCAATAGAAGCAGCTTTATCCAGCTTCATTTTAAGCAACAGAATATTCTTAATCTGCGCTTTTGTTTCTTCAAAGTTTTTTAATCCCGGCTTAGTTATGTCAGAAACCATTGCTACAACGTGTCCCGCTGCAACTCTATAAACATCGCTCACATCTCCCACGCTATTATCGAATGCGAATTTTACAAGCGCTTTATTAACACCAATACCTGGAATTCCCTGGGCTTCTTCATCGAAAGAAGGAGTTTCAATTACAGAGTATTTCATCATCTTAGCTTCATTTTCAAATCCGTCTTTCTTTGCGATGAAAGAAAAATCTTGAGCATTTTGATAGAGTTGATCTGTTGTTGATGCTGACGGCTGAATTTTGTTTACAATTTTTTCTATTACAAAATCCTGGTTGGACTTATCTGTAACTTTAATTATGTGATAACCGAAAGGTGATTTAATAGGTTTTTGAATAACTCCGACTTTTCCGTTAAAAGATGCATCTTCAAATGGTTTAACCATCTGTCCGCGTCCAAACCATCCTAGATCTCCGCCTTGGAATTTACTTCCGTCATCGGATTTTGCTTTTGCAACAGAGGCAAAATCGGCACCTTTCATCAATTCATTATAAATGCCATTGGCTTTTTCAAGATCTGCTTTATCATTTCCGGTTGATTTAACCAAGATATGAGAAGCTCTCACTTGTTCTTTTTTAGATATAACCTTGTCAATCAATTTGTAAACTACATAACCTTCAGGCGTTGATACAGGTCCAAAAATTTCGCCGTTTTTTCCTCGAACCATTTCATCTCGGACTTGCTGCGGAATAGTTGATAATGAAACTGTATCTTTTGAATATGGTCTCTCAGAATAGATTTGGACATAGCTCTTAAAGGAAGCAGTATCACCTTTCATTTTTGTTACAATTGCTTCGAGATTGTTTTTAATTGCTATAGAATCACTTTGCGAAGGTTCTTTGCGGAAGAGAACATATTTTAATTTTCTTGCTGCAACTTGTTTAAAATCTTCCGGATGTTCATCGTAATATTTTTTAATATCCGCATCTGTTACTTTCACGTCAGCATCAGGAATAGTATTGGCATCAATCAAAACATAGCTGGCTTTCATTTTAATTGCTTGTTTGAAATATTGATCTTTAGCTTCCGCATCGCTAACCGTAACTGAAGCCGTTACATAACTCTGTAATTTTTGCTGAATTAGCTGTTGTCTAATCTGATCTTCAACAGTAATAACAATTTGCTTGTTGCGTGGGTCTTTTAAAGCTGCTTCATAAGCTTGTCTATTGAAATTCCCCGTAGAGTCTTTAAACTGCTGGGTTAATTGTGCCGGTGGATTCGGTCCCAGTAATGCATTTCTAACTTCATCATCTGTTACAATAATACCAAAGTCTTTTATTTTTTTATCAATCAGTTTTTGGGCAACAATATAATCCCAAACTTGATCTCTAAAAAAATCCATCTGCGATTCATCAATAGTCTGACCAGCTTGTTCCTGCTGTTTTTTTAGATTATCAACTGCAGTAGAATATTCCTGGTAAGTAACAT
>JAKAKD010000022.1 GCA_021824635.1 Bacteroidota bacterium
TTGAAACAGCCGCTGCTTGGACTTATGCTCTTCAACATAAAGATGGACCTATTGCTTTGATTTTAACCAGACAAAAAATTGGTGCTATTGAACATAGTGCTGGGTTTGATCCAAAGGAATCAATGAAAGGCGCTTATATTGTTTCAAGAGAGAAAGGAAAAACAGTTGATTTAATTATTGCGGCGAGTGGCTCCGAAGTCCCGGTAGCAGTTGCGGCGCAAAAAATATTGGAAGAAAATTATTCTGTTCGTGTAGTTTCAATTCCTTCAAAAGAAATTTTTGAAAAACAAAGTGAAGAGTATAAGAATAGTGTTGTACCTTTAAATGTACCTGTTGCTGTTGTAGAAGCGGCATCTATGACGGGTTGGGGAGACTTATTCCGGAGTAAATTCTTGCCAATCGGAATGAATGGATTCGGAGCTTCAGCACCGTATGAAACTCTTGCCGAGAAATTTGGATTCACTGGTGTACAAGTAGCAGATAAAATAAAAGCTTGGCTAGAAGAGACGGAATAACATTATTAGTGAGACTTCTAAAGAATTTTAAATGGCACACAGATAAACACTGATTAAACGGATTTACGCAGATCAAAATCCGTGAAAATCTGTCAAATCCGCGTCATCCGTGTGCTATTAAAAATGTTGACATTCTGCACAATCTTGTTTTTCAGAAGTCAATTATTTCTATTCACAACAATCGCAAATGCTATTCGTATATTTTTCGATATTCATTTTGAAGTAACCTGCAAATAGGTCCCGGCTTGCCATCGTTAACACTTATTCCGTCTATTTCAGTAACAGGAGTAACCTCTACTGTTGTTCCAAGAAGAAAGATCTCATCAAAGTCTTTTAGTTCGGAGATTGAAATTGTTTTCTCTTCAAATGCGATTCCTAATTTATGGCACAAGGAGAGCACAACTTTACGGGTTATGCCAGCAAGAATAAAATTGTTTAATGGCGGTGTTATCAGTAAATCTCCTTTTATAAAGCAAACATTTGTATGAGTACCTTCGGTAATAGTTCCGTTCCGGTGAAAAATTATTTCTGAAAATCCCTTTTTAATTGCACGATGAGATGAAAGAATATTCGGTATCAAAGAAGTAGATTTGATGTCACAGCGCAGCCATCTTATATCTTCTTCCAAGCCGACTCTAACGCCATTTGTCATATTATCTGTCTTTGCAGGAAATTTTTCTACAGAGATAAAAAATGTAGCAGGCAGATTTTCGTTAAAAGAATGCCTGCGCGGGTACTGATGACCGCGTGTAATCTGTAAATACGCAATTGATAGTTCATCGGTAAGGCTATTAACAGAAATAAGTTTATGCAGAACAGATTCAATATTGTCCAAATGCGGAAAAGAAATATGCATCTCGTTTAAGCTATATTTTAAGCGGTCAATATGAGCTTCCATTTCGAAGAACTTTTTGGGGTAATAGCGTATCACTTCATAAACACCGTCGGAAAATTGAAAGCCGCGGTCAAAAGGAGAGATTGAAACTTCTTCCATCTCTGTAAATTTTCCATTAAAAAAAACCAGCATTACCAACCGCCGCTTTCTAATTTTCGAAATTAAGTTTAACTCTTACTCTCGCAATTGCGCCTTTATCACCAACAACAAAGCAACTGCCGTCGCTTTTTGAAATTCCGATGCTGTTAAAACTTTGCGGATTAATTTGAGTCCAAGTTTTGCCATCATCAATAGAATAGTCGCTGCCGGAAGTTCCTGTAGTTAAATAAAATTTATATGTTCCATTCCATGCAACTGAAGATCGAAACCCATTCGGTTGATTTTTTTCAACAAGTTGCCAGCTTAAACCGCCGTCATCGCTGATTGCACAGTTGGAAGATTTATCTTTATCGTTTTTATAATCTCCGCCAACCGCAACACCATATAGATCATCTTTAAAGCATACAGAAAATACTCCGCATGATGAAGATCCGTTTTTCAGAGGAGTATAGATTGCTCTCCAATTTTCACCGCCATCTTGAGACATGAATATTCTTGTTCTTTCAGCACCGCCTGCTCCAATCCATGCAAGATCTTTACCGGAGACGGCAATAGAAGTTCCGCTTGCGGCAAATCCGCCTTCGCCATTTAATGCTGACGGAATATACAATGAAGGAATTTCTTTCCATGTATCACCGCCATCTTTTGTAGAAACTAAATAGAATTTTCCGTCTATTGGATCGCTAAATGCTATCCCATTTTTATTATCCCAGAAAGCTATACCATCAAAAAATATTTTTGCGTCGCGGTTCATATATCTTCTCTTCCAAGATTTGCCGCCGTCTGTAGTTTTGAAAAAGAACGCCGGCGCATCAACACTCATAATAATGGCTGTGTTCTTATCAAAGGCTTCAACATCTCTGAAGTCTAGTGCTTCAAATCCCTTTACTTTTCCTTCGGTCCAGTTTTTCCCGCCATCGGTAGTGCGAAGATATATTCCGTTTGATCCGCTTGCCCAAGCATTTAGAGAATCAATAACGGAAATTCCGCGCAATGATGAATTTGTTTTAGACTTTTGCGCCTCGTAACTGAAGTAAAGTACTTTTTTCTTTTCAACTGCAATCGGAGGTTTTTCTTCTTCCTTTGGTTTTGAAATTTCTTTTTGAGATGTACATGAATAGAACAGAACTACTGCTGCAAGAATTGATAAAAATAATTTCATTTATTTCCCGTGGTATTATGATCAGATATTTGTAATAATCTTATGACAAAATATATTTTAATTTTAGTCTGCTATCAAAGTTCTAATCTAATTATTCTGGAGTGAGTATCACAAAATCAGATTTTGCTGCTTGGTAAAATCTTTTTGAAAGAAAAATCCTTAGTCATTTCAAAAAAGAATAGGAACAAAAGAGGAACATATTCAATAATCATGACAAGCCAATAGTCTTTCCAAATTCCGTAAAGCTGATAGTTCAGAATTGTGAATGCCGTTAAACTGCTTGCGGCAATAAAGTAAACTCCGCTTCTCATTTTTGTGATTGGCAGTAAAATTGCAATCCATGCAATATACCACGGATGTACAACCGGGGAAAAGATCATTAATAGCATTAGAGCAAAATAGATCTTCTCAATTAATGCTTTCTTGGAATAATATAATGGTAAAAGTGAAATCACAAGTAATATTCCGCATATCAAACGCGATGTTTGATTATTGCTAAATATCGCATTGACAATGTTGAACACAAATCCGTTGAAATACCAATTCTTTGTGAATATGAAAAACGCTTCAAATGGATTTGTTGTTGCAATGTATGGTATAAACTGAACGAAGAATGCGATAAATGGAATTACGGCAATTTTCATCTTATCTGATATATTTTTCTCATTCAAAAAGAAGATTGGAATAATAACTAAACCAACCGGTTTTATGGAAAGAGAAAGTCCAAGAAAAATAGCAGAGAGAATCTTTTTATTATCTAAATAAAAGTACAATGAAAAGAGAAGAATCGGTAAACCAAAACCATCCAGATGCGCATCAATTCCAAATTGAAAAATTGAAAGGGGACATAATGCATAAAGAAGCGAATACTTCAAATCAATTTTCATTTTTCTTGTGAGAAGAAATATTGCTGCGAGAGTTAACATTTCGAAAAGGAAAAGCAAAAGTTTGTAACCCCAGACGGATTCTCCGCTTAATTTATAGCCTGTATAAAACAACCATTGACTTAAAGGGAAATAAATTGTTTTCATCTCTTTGAAATTGAGCGCAGCAGGCAATAAATCTGAGTGGAATGAATTTAAATGTTCATCTATTGGTGTGTATAAATATGGATTTATTCCGTTCGATTGGATTTTACCGTCCCACATATAGCGGTAAACATCGTCGGATCCGATTGGTGTAGTTGAAATAAAACTCAAACGTAATAACAAAGCGAGAAATATCAGCAGGTAAACATCTTTTGTTCGGACCTCATTCTTGAAAATGTACCAGCTAATAAAAAGATAAATTGCAGAGGAGAGAATGAATATTGTTGTGTAAGAAATTATGGCAATCAAGCTTAGAAAATGTAACAACGAGATGGACACTAAAAGCGCCGCCGAAGAGACAAAAAACAATATTTTATTTTTAGTGGTCATTTCTTAAAAGAATTTGATACAAGATAATCAAAACAGCTTAAACCGTAAAAAACAAAAATGGAATTTTGAATCTTAGAAATGGAATTGGTTATCAAATTTTTGATGAAGCAGTTTATCATGATATTTATCATGATCTATATTTAGAAGTTCTTCCTTATTGTACCCGGATCGAATTTCTTTAATTGTAACGGTCATTGCAGTTTCATCAACAGTATAAATTATTCTCCAAGTTCGGTAAGCTAAAGTGTAATCTCCGCTGTTGTTAGCTGAAATTCTTTTTCTTGAATTATCTTTAGGATTAAATTCTAGTTGAAGGCGGGAAAAATCCATTAGATTAATATTAGCAATTTCTTTAAGCCAGTTGCACTGTGTAACGGCAAGCGTTTCAAAACGAACTTCAAAAATATTTTCAATTCCGTTTTTGACCCAACCTGTTGCCGCATTGGGGAATGAATCTGAATAAGGAAGGTATGGCTTGATGTCAATTACCGGGCTGCCGTCAAGTATATCGGATTCCGAAATAAATATTTTTAATCCTTCTACCTTTTCTAATTTAACGCAGCTCATTCCAATCCGGTTGGGTCTATAAGGCGCGCGCGATGCAAACACACCAACTTTTTTTCTTGTATGCCGTGGCGGATTGACTAACGGTTTCCAATTGTTGTTTAAATGAAATTGATACAAAACCCAGATTCTTTCGAAACCATCTAAATCTTTTACCGCTTGCTCGTAATTATTATTCGGAATCAGTTCTATCACAGAAATTTTTTCACCCGCCAGCACACCTTGTCTGGGAGTTTCGTACCTGTACACAAGATCAGAATGCAGATAGCCAACCGGTTCTATTACTATCTCTTTAGTCATTGACAATTTTTTAGATGAAAATTACAATTAAATATTACTAACGGAAAATAAAAGATAGAATGACGCTACCCAAAACGGTTAGGTCTATAGATAAAAATCTAATTGTTATCCTTTCATAAATTCCATATCATTATTACAATAATTCAAATCAGTTCGGAGGAAACATGAGTCGTCTTCTTGTATTTATTCTTCTCTTATTTTCATTCATCTCTATTAATTCTCAAACTCTAAAATCACCTGAAGAATTTCTCGGTTACAAAGTTGGAAGCGATTATAAGATTGCAGATTACCCGACCATTTCGAAATATTTTAAATATTTATCTGAAAACTCACAAAAAATACATTACGAAATAATCGGTAAGACTTCACTTGGCGCAGAAATGTTCATGGCAATTATTAGCTCAGAAGAAAACATCAAGAATTTGGAGAAGTACAAATCAATTGTAAAAAAGCTTTCCGATCCCCGTACAATTACAGACGATGAAGCAAAACAATTTTCCAAAGATGGAAAAGTTGTTGTGCTTGTTACATGCAATATCCACTCAACGGAAATTGCATCGTCACAGATGTCAATAGAATTTGCATACAATCTTGCCGCCGGAACAGCACCGGAAAAATCTATCAAGGCGTTAAATGATGTTTTGTTCATACTAATGCCGTCAATCAATCCGGATGGCACTACGATGGTCGTTGATTGGTACAACAAATATGTTAATACTGAATTTGATGGTTCTCCAATGCCTTTCCTTTATCATAAATATGCCGGGCATGATAACAATCGCGACTGGTTTGCCTTCAACCTTGTTGAGACCAGAAATGTTGTAAAAGTTGCCTGGCATGAATGGTTTCCTCAAGTCTGGTTAGACGAGCATCAGATGGGAAGTAATGGTGCGCGGTTGTTTGTGGTTCCATATAAAGATCCTATTAATCCAAATGTAAATCCAATGATTTGGCGATGGCAGCAAATTTTTGGAGGAATGAGCGCGCTTGAACTCCAGAAGCAGGGCAAGACCGGTGTTATTGATCAGGCATTATTTGATGCTTATTGGGAAGGAGCTACAGAGAATTCTTTATGGCACAATCAAATTGGAATGCTTTCCGAAATGGCAAGCTGTAATGTTGCATCTCCAATTTTTATTGATTCCTCGGAAGTACGAGCAACTCAAGAAATTACTCCTTATGATATAAGAACAAACTATCCTTCGCCATGGCGCGGCGGCTGGTGGCGGTTACGCGATATAGTGAATTATGAATTGGGTTTAACTGCAAGTCTTATAGAAACCGCCGCATTGTTTAAGGAAGATTTACTGATGAACTATTATAGAATGAATAAAGAAGCTGTTGAAAAAGGAAGAGAGGGATATCCATTTGCATATGTCATTCCGCGCGATCAAAAAGATCCGCAGACTACATCTAAAATGATTGAGATGCTGCAGCTCGGTGCAGTAGAAGTTAATTTTATTGAAAAAGAGTTTAAAATCGATAACACAATTTATCCGGCAAATAGCTATCTAATTTATACTGCCCAGCCAAACGGAAGATATGTAAAAGATTTATTTGAAGAACAAACATATCCGGATCTTCGTAAATCTCGTACAGAAACTCCTCTTCGCCCTTATGATGTTGCTGGCTGGACTTTGCCATATCAGATGGGTGTGAAATTTTCTATAATTGAAAAACCATTCACTCTCGATACAAAGATGTTGTTCGATCCAAATTATCAAACCGGGGAAGTTGAAAAGAAAGAAGGAAATTACTTTGTGGTTCAATCAGGCTCTAATGCAAACTCAACATTCATTAACAAACTTCAAAAAGAAAATATTCCTGTTTACTGGAATACTGAAAAGATAAAAAATAGAGAATCTGAATTTTTAGAAGGTTCCGTTTTTGTTCCGGTTAATGACAAGTCGGAAAAGTTGATGACAGATTTTGCAAAAGAACTGCATCTAAAAATTTCTTCTGTAGAATACAAAGATCAATCCAAGTTAAAAGAAATAAAGAAAGTGAAGATCGGTCTGTATCAATCTTATTCCGCTAGTATGGATGAAGGATGGACACGGCTTCTTCTCGAAAATTATCAATTCGATTTCAAGCCGATTATCAACAAAGATTTTAAAAACAAAAAACTAAAAGAAAATTTTGATGTGATAATTATCCCCGATATGTCAGGCGACATAATTAAAACAGGAAAACCTTCTGGAGACAATGCACGTTTCTATCGGTCAAAGCCACCCGAATTTGAAGGAGGAATTGAAAAGGAAGGTGTGGAAAATTTGAAAAACTTTGTTGAAAAAGACGGCGGCTTTGTAATAACATTAGGACAAGCATGTAACTTTGCCATTGAAGATTTGGGCTTGAAAGTAACTAACGTTTTGAAAACCGTAAAGAGCGATGATTTTTATTGTCCCGGTTCTCTTGTAAGAATTAATGTTGACAACACCAACCCGATAGGTTACGGTATGGATTTCGAATCAATCGGTTATCTTAGCAATAACATTGCGTTTGCAACTTCAACACCGTTTGGTCAATTTGACCGCAGTGTTGTTGTACGCTATCCCACAAAAGATTTATTAAAGTCCGGGTTCTTACTTGGTGAAGATTATCTTTATAAACGGAGTGCAGTTGTAGATGTAAAACAAAAAGCCGGGCATGTAATTTTGTTCGGGTTCAAGGTGCAGAATAGGCATCAGACTTACGGCACATTCAAACTGTTGTTTAATGCAATTCATTCTGCCGGATTGCAATAGTAACTCAATAGAACAAAAGACAATGAAATGAAAAAACTAAATATTTTATTATTGATTTTAACTGGCGTTGTTCTAACTTTTTGTTCTAACAACGTATACGAGGATTCCGCCAAATATCTGGTCAAAAATTTTGACAAAAACTATGGAGATTGCGGCGAAGCTTCTAATAATTGTGTGACGATCTCGATCGAGTATCCTACATTTACTTATGCGAAGAATCAAACTGTTGTAGATACTTTAAATGAAAGAATTAGTAAAATGATTCTTCAGCCTGTTTTCCAAGTTAAATCAAAATCACTGGAAGAGTTAAGTGATACGCTTATTAATGATTATAAAAGATTTAAAAAGAAATTTCCGGATTCTCCGTCAAGATATGAGCTGGAAAGAGTAGTAAATGTGCTGCTAAATCAACATGGAATTATATCACTCGAGTATGCAGAAAATTCTTTTCTTGGCGGTGCTCACCCAAACTCTGTAAGAACATTTCTAAATGTTAATGCCAGTTCCGGAAGAAAAATTAGTCTGAGTGATTTGTTAATAAGCGGTTTTGAAAAAAGATTAAATAATATTGGGGAAATAGAATTCCGTAAAGTGAGAAATCTAAAACCGGAGGATGATCTAGGGAAATCGGGCTTCTGGTTTAAGGATAATAAATTTTTACTAAACGAAAATTTTTTGATTACACAAACAGGTCTGACTTTCTACTTTAATGATTACGAAATTGCTCCGCATGCAGTCGGACCGACTGAAGTCAAAATAAAATTTGCTGAAATAAAAAATTTGATCAATCCAGATGGGCTATTAGCCGGTCTCATGAATTAGTTTTTTCTCAGCCCGGCGTGAAATTGCGCCGGGTTATTCTTTCCGATTCCAATGATTGAATATCCAATCTGCATGAAATTATTTAACAAATTTTAACGGTAATTAATCGGCTGGCAATACGTATTTTAATTCAATGAAAGACGGTTATAAATCCGAAATAAAAAATGATTTCCACCAAACAAAAAGGAATAGAAATGAAAACAAGAACAATCTTTTCAATAATAGCTATGTTCGTTTTAGCTATGTCAGTTAACGCACAAATGGGCGGTAACCAGCAAGACCGTATGAAAAAAATGCTTGAAGATTATAAAACCAGATTGAAATTAACCGAAGTGCAATTTGGGAAGGTTGATACTATTCTAACTTCTCAAATGAGTGAGATGGCAAAAATAAGAGAAAGCGCAGGCGAAGATAGAGAAGCAATGAGAGCCGGTTTTATGGAACTAAGGGAAAAAACAAATAAAGAAATTGAAGCACTTTTAACCGATGAACAAAAAATTGAATGGAAGAAAATCCAGGAAGAAATGGCTCAACGCAGACAGGGCGGCGGACGCGGATAATATTCTAGATATTAGATTCCGGATACTGGATTTAATAATTTTTTCTTATCCAATATCCGGAATCTTGTATCAACAATTTATTTTTCAAAAATCAAATTTAACTCCAGCATAAAAACTTCTTCCCAAAGTTCCGTAGTAAAGCGCTTCTTCATACTGCTTATTAAATAAATTTTCGATTCTAGCCGTTAGCTCTAAATAATCAAACAATTTATAAGAAGAAGCTATGTTAACTAAAGTATAATCAGGAATACTTACACGTGATGCCGGAAAAGTTGAAAAATCTTTATCATCACGTTTACCTACATAATGCAACTGAAAATTGAAACTTGTCTTATCATTCACTCGGTAGTTGATATCAAAATTTGCTTGCTGTTTCGGTCTGCGTAAAAGCGGTTTATTATAATCCGGACTTAATTCATAATCATCTTTTGTCTCTGTGAATGTATAATTTGCACTCAATGAAAAATCCCGGACATTTATTATTGACGCAGTAAATTCAATTCCGCGGGAAGATGCTTTAGCAATATTCACAGTTCTGAAGTTTGAATCGAAGCCGAACATATTATCCAATACTAAATTGAAGTAGGTAATTCCAAAATTGTATTGTCCGGATTCAAATGATTGATCAATTCCTAGATCCCAGCCATTACTCTTCTCCGGTTGTAAATTTGGATTGCCAAACGCCGGATCAAAAAGATAAAACAAGGATGGCGCTTTGAAACCGGAACCATACGACATTCTTAATTTTGTTCCGGTACTATTAATTAAAAAAGCAGGTGCAATTCTAAAAGTTGTAACATTTCCGAATCTCTGGTTGTTATCATAACGCAATCCAACGGTTGTAAAGAAAGAATTAGCAATATTGATTTGATCTTGCAAATAAATTCCGGTAGTTCTGATTGATTGTTCCGGGAAAACACTATTGAACGGACCCCACTCGCTTGTAGAATAATAACTTGTTCTTGCGGTTTCGGTCTCTGATTCAATTCCGAATGTGATTAAATTATTTTCAATGAAATGAAGATTGTTCTGCCAATCGAGTTTTACTCTTTGTGCTTTGTTATAACTATCGGAGGAAAGGTCGGGATGCATTAGATCTTTTAGGTCTATCGAATGGCTGAATTGCTTCATAAGAGAAACACTTAACTGTTGCTGCCAATTATTATTGAAAAGAGATGCTATAAATCCGGCTTTAAAAAGTTGTTCTTCTATATTATATGTATAGTTTGGATCGTCACCGAATTTTTCACCTTGGTCAAGCGATGTTTCCATTTTAGTGAATTTATAAATTAAATCGAATTTTGTGTTTTGATTCATAACTAAATCAAATCTCGAAGTAAAAGAATTATTTCTGTTTCCGTCTTTTTCAAGATTCCCGAATTTCGAATCGCTTGCAGACACACCATCACTTCCGCCTCGTGATGCATTTATAGCATAGCGTAAAATTCCAAATGTGCCGAGTGCGGAAAGATTTCCTTTATAATAATTATTTGAACCGCCGTAAGTTGAAAATGAATAGTGCGGTTTGTCGCTTCCTTGTTTAGTAATAATGTTAATAATTCCGGCTATAGCGTCTGAGCCATACAATGTACTTTGCGGTCCCCGAACAATTTCAATTCGGTCAATATCGTTGGAGTTGAGAGATGAAAAATCGAATGCGTTGTTCGGAGAAGAAGCATCATTCATTGTAATGCCATCAACAACAACCAAAGTATGATTTGAATTGGCTCCGCGTATGAAAACATTTGAAAGTTTTCCCGGTCCACCTTGCTCAATAACTGAAAGACCCGGTACTTCGCGTAAGATATCAACAACGGTTTGAAGATGTCTTTCGGAAATTTGATTTGAAGTTATTATCGAAACAGAACTGCCGATTGCATAATACGGAGTTTCCGTTTTGGTTGCCGTAACAACAATTTCTTTAAAAATTGTTTTGACAGAATCAGATTGCTGTGCGGAAACGATGAATTGTAAAAGCAAATAGATAGTAAGAAAAGAATAAAAATGTTTCATTGAAGTTACTCCTTTAATTAAAGATGTAACTTCGCGTGATTTTAAGATTGATTCGAAATGTTAATAGAAAAAAACATGAATCGAAACCTCTACCCGCGAAGGTTTATAAATTAGTGATATCTGCGGCAGGTCTCCTGACTTAAGACATCGTTTAACGCCTTCCCGGAACAATTGAGAATTGATAATGGCAAATTGAGAATTAAATTCGCAATTCTAAATTCTTCATTCGCAATTGCTTTTCAGTGGCACTATGTTAAACGACTTTTTATGTCTCTTACAGTTGCGGGGCAGCACCGGAATTACACCGGGTTTCCCTATTGAGTTCAAAACGAACACCGCAAAAATGTTTAAAAACTTCTGGCGGAAAATAGAAAAGAAATTTATTCCACGCAATTATTGATCAAAATAAAAGAATATAAGATCAATTCCTCTTTGAAAAAAAACTTTAATAGCTTTATCTTAAGTTAGAAAAAAAATTATTGTATAGAGCAGTGATAAAGAAAATCATTTCAGATAAGAATCTTAGTAACATTTCATTTCAACAAACCATATCTATTTTCAAAATTAACCATCTTAAAATAGGAGAATATTAATGAGCTGGGTTTGGAAAAGCTTGAATTCATCCATTGGCAAGAAGTTGGTGATGGCAATTACTGGTGTGGCTCTGATGCTTTTTTTAATTATTCATCTTGCCGGCAATATGAGTTTGTACGGCGGAAAAGATGCGTTCAATAATTATGTGAGATTACTAGAACATATAAAGCCGTTCATTCGTGTTATCGAAGTGATACTGGCTTCAGTTTTTGTCTTTCACATTTTTAACGGCACTCGTCTATGGATTGAAAATAAGCAAGCAAGACCGCAAGGGTATTCCGTTAATGGATCTCGAAAAAACACAGATGTTTTTTCACGCACTGCTTTTATCACCGGAAGCATTGTATTTATCTTTTTAGTAATTCATCTGCAGACAATTTGGTATAAGTTCAATTACTCCGGTTCAGAGTTAGACCTTTATACTATCACAACCGAATGGTTTCAAGTTTGGTGGTATGCTGCTCTTTATTTTATTTCAGTTTTACTTTTAGGATTTCATCTCAACCACGGTTTCCAAAGTGCTTTTCAGACTTTCGGATGGAATCATAAAAAGTATTTTCCTTTTATCGAAAAGCTTGGAACAGTTTACGCATTGATTATGACAATCGGTTTCGGTTCGATTCCGGTTTACTTTTTTTTCTTCGGAGGTAAGTGATGATAAAATTAGATTCGAAAGTGCCGGAAGGCAAATTAGAAGAGAAGTGGACAAACCACAAATTCAATATGAAGCTTGTTAATCCGGCAAACAAACGTAAGTACGATGTTATTGTTGTTGGAACAGGATTAGCAGGCGCGTCTGCCGCCGCATCTTTAGGCGAATTGGGTTATAATGTTAAAGCGTTCACGTTTCATGATAGCGCCCGCCGTGCACATAGTATTGCCGCTCAAGGCGGTATCAATGCCGCAAAAAATTATCAGAATGACGGGGATTCTGTTTATAGACTTTTTTATGACACTATTAAAGGTGGCGACTTCCGCTCTCGTGAAGCAAACGTTTACCGTCTTGCGGAAGTCAGCAACAATATTATAGATCAATGTGTTGCACAGGGTGTTCCTTTTGCGCGCGAGTATGGCGGATTGCTCGATAACCGTTCATTCGGCGGTGCACTCGTTTCAAGAACATTTTATGCAAGAGGACAAACGGGTCAACAGCTATTGCTCGGCGCATATACAGCTATGAACCGTCAGATTAATCTTGGCAAAGTAAAGTTATACACACGCAGAGAAATGCTTGACGTTGTGGTAGTTGATGGCGCGGCAAAAGGAATTGTTGTAAGAAATATGTTAACCGGAGAAATCGAAAAATATTCGGCACATGCTGTTATTCTTGCAACCGGCGGTTATGCAAATACGTATTTTCTTTCAACTAGCGCAATGAACAGTAACGCAACGGCAATCTGGCGTGCTCATAAACGAGGCGCGGCTTTTGCAAATCCATGCTTTACACAAATTCATCCAACATGTTTGCCTCTTCACGGAGAAAATCAATCCAAATTAACTTTGATGAGCGAAAGCTTACGTAACGATGGACGCATTTGGGTCTCAAAACTCAAAAAGGATATGCGCAAACCGAACGACATTCCTGAAGAAGAACGCGATTATTATCTCGAAAGAAAATATCCTACATACGGCAATTTAAGTCCTCGCGATATCTCATCACGTGCTGCAAAAGAAGCAATTGATGACGGCAGAGGTGCTCAAGGTCAAGATGCGGTTTATCTCGATTTTAAGGATGCAATAAATCGTCTCGGACAAAAAGTAATTGAAGAACGTTACGGAAACTTATTTGAGATATATGAAACAATAACCGGTGATAATCCATACCAATCACCAATGAAAATTTATCCGGCGCCTCACTATACAATGGGCGGCTTATGGGTTGATTATAATATGCAAAGCACAATTCCGGGATTGTTCGTAGGCGGAGAAGCAAATTTCTCCGATCATGGTGCCAACCGTCTTGGCGCAAGTGCTCTAATGCAAGGTTTGGCTGATGGTTATTTTGTTCTTCCTTATACAATTGGAAATTATCTTGCCGGCGATAAACCAACTCTTGTTAAAACAGATCATCCGGAATTTGAGAAAGTGAAAAAAGAAGTTGAAGATAAAAACGCAAAACTTCTTTCAATCAAAGGAAAAAGAACCGTTGATGACATCCATAAACAACTTGGAAGAATAATGTGGAATAAAGTTGGCATGGGACGAAATGAGAAAGGTTTGAAGGAAGCAATGGTCGAAATAAAAGCGTTAAGAGAAGAATTCTGGAAAGATGTAAATGTTGTCGGTGATTCCAAAGATGTTAATCAATGTCTCGAAAGAGCCGCACGTGTTGCCGATTACCTTGAACTCGGTGAGTTGATGGCTCTTGATGCGTTGACACGCAATGAATCTTGCGGCGGACATTTTAGAGAAGAATATCAAACAGAGGAAGGTGAAGCATTAAGAAACGATGAAGATTATGCTTTTGTCTCTGCATGGGAATTTAAGGATGTCGGTAAATGGGAATTGAACAAAGAACCTCTTGAATTTACTTCTGTGAAACTAGCGACAAGGAGTTATAAATAATGGAACATAAAAAAATAAATTTAACTCTTAAAGTTTGGCGTCAGCAAAATGCTCAATCAAAGGGCAGCTTTACTGAATATAAAGTTTCGGTTTCTCCGGATTCCTCATTTCTTGAAATGTTAGATGATATTAATAACGATCTTGAAAAGAAAAATCTTGAACCGATTACTTTTGAAAGCGACTGCCGCGAAGGAATATGCGGTACTTGCGGATTAGTAATCAATGGTCAGCCGCACGGACCGATTCCCCGAATAGCAACTTGCCAATTACATATGAGGAATTTTAAGGATGGCGATATAATTTATGTAGAGCCGTTCCGCGCAAAAGCATTCCCAATTATCAAAGATTTGATGGTTGACCGTTCCGCTATGGACAGAGTAATGGAAGCCGGCGGATTTATTTCCGTTAATACGCTTAGCGTTCCTGATGGTAATGCAATACCGATACCGAAGGAAATTGCATCTGAGGCGATGGATGCCGCACAATGTATCGGCTGCGGTGCTTGTGTTGCCGCATGTAAGAATGCATCCGCAATGTTGTTTGTGAGTGCTAAAGTTTCTCAGTTTGCATTGTTGCCGCAAGGTCAGCCGGAACGTTATAAACGAGTAGAATCAATGGTAAAAGTGATGGACGAATACGGATTTGGAAGCTGTTCCAACACTTACGCTTGCGAAGCCGAATGCCCCAAAGGTGTTTCGGTTAAAAATATTGCTCGTATGAACCGTGAGTATTTTATGGCAAAAGTTAAATCGCAGAATGTAGAATAAAAGTTCTAAAATAGTATCATTAAAAAATCCCGGCTAATTAAGTCGGGATTTTTTTATGGCTTTTTGGTATTATTGTTTTGGTTTCCCCATAAAAGAAGCAAACCGGAAAGTATGTTCGAAAGAGAAATAAAATTTATATACGATTTCAATCTGAATAAGGTGAACCGCCTTGGTCCTTATTTCACGTTTGAGCAATTGCTTGCCTCCGATATTCATCCGGCAATATTACAATATATCTCTGCAGAAATTGATTACCTGATTTATGAGGACAGGCAAAAGCTTCTTAAAAATTCTTTGTTTGATTATTCAGGCGAGAAAATATCGTTTCTATTTAATCAAATTTCGGAAGAAGCTAAAAAGTCTAAAAGGTTCGCTCAGGAGTACATTGCAAAATTGATTCTGCACGCATCTTCTTTCACTGTGAACTATCTGGTAAGACCAAAATGGACTTTAACAAAATTTGTTTTTGATGAAGAGAACCACAAATCAACCAACGACATTAAACAAATTCTAAATTACGTTTACTATTACAAGTATGTAAATAAAATTCTTGTGTCATACATAAACTCAAAAAAAATTCTCTCGATGAACGCCCAGGAATTTGAAGAACTACTCAACAAAGCCGATAAGCTGGGAGTCGAGACTTATTTGCCTGCAATTCTTTCTAATGCACTGAAGTCAATGGCAGAGTTCTTTAATATTGGTGAAATTCAAAAAACAAAAATTCCTCTTTCTGCTGTCGAAATGTATCTCGAAGAGAAAGAATTAATTAAACATCTTCAGAAAGTTAGTGAAACTTTTACGGATGAAGAGGGCGCTAAATTCAATCTGAGTGATTACCAAAAAGTTTTCAATAGCGTTGTTATTGAAAAAGAAGAGTTGATGATTGAGCCGGAAATTCCTCAAAAGTTTGAAACAAAAGAAGCGGAAGAGAAAAAAATAATAGAAGTATTAGAACTGGATGATGAGAAAGAAGTGCAAGAAGAAAAAATAGAAGAAGATTTAGGAGATCAAGAAGTAGAACTAGAACAAGATTATGATAAAGAAATATTGCAAGAGGAAGATCGAGAAGAGGAAGAACAAGAAGACCAAGAGCAAGAAGAAGAACAAGATCAAGAAGAAGAACAAGAGCAAGATCAAAAAGAAGAACCAGAAGATGATGATGAGCAAGAGGTAGAAATTCGGGGAATGGGCGGGAGTTTAGAAGACAAAACTGCTGAAGAATCCGAAGATGAAATTGTTATTTCGCTGCCGGTTAAATTGAGGATAAATATTAATGAAGGGAACCGTATTGAACCAATTATTGAAACGCCAAAAGAATTAGGTGAAGAAGAAGATTTAGATGAGCATGAAGAAGATGTAGAAGAAACAGACGATGAAAAGGAAACCAGAGATGAGTATCAGTTTAACGATGAATTGAATTTAGCTCACAAAGATTTTACAAAAGATAATCCGGATAATGAAAGTTTCTTACGATCTCTTCGCGATCCTGATAATATTGAGCGGATTCCGGAACTAAACCAAGATGAACTTGAACAGCAAGAATTTCAATTCGACGAAAAGAAGTTCAAAACAAATTATGAACATGATGAAGAAGATGAAAATATTTCTCAAGTAGAGAAATTAAAAACCGAAGATGAACACGAAAGAGCTATCTTTAAGGAAAGAAAAATTAACGATGAATACCTTTCGGACAAGAGAGGGGAAAACGAGGAAGATTCCAAAGTAGAACTTGCAGAAATTTTAGAGCATAAAGACATGACAAAAATTATTGAAGTAATTTTTGATTATGATATAGAAGATTTTGCTAGTCTGCTGGATGAAATTTCCACTTGTAGAAATTTAGATGACGCAAATTTAGTGATCAACCAAACATTAGCGGAACGCCACATCAGTCGTTCTTCCAAAGAAGCAGAAGCATTTAAATCAATTATTTCCGAATATTTCAGTAACAAGTGATATTATGTTTATAGATTATGCAAAAGTATTTATTAAAGCCGGAGACGGCGGTAACGGTGCGGTAGCTTTCCGCCGGGAAAAATATGTTCCTAAAGGCGGACCTGCCGGCGGCAACGGCGGCAACGGCGGTAGCGTAATCTTTAAAGCTGATAGAAATCTTACAACACTTTTAGATTTTCAATATAAACGGAAATATCTTGCGGAAGACGGAGATCCCGGCGGCTCTTCACTTAAAGATGGAAAAAGCGGAAAAGATATTGTAATCAGAGTGCCGATTGGCACTATTATAAAAGACGAAGATGCCGATGAAATAATTTTTGATCTTGATGCTGATGGAAAAGAATTTGTTGCAGTCAAAGGTGGCAAAGGCGGTAGAGGAAACAGCAACTTTGCTACACCAACACAGCAGACGCCGCGTTATGCCGAAGACGGAAGACCCGGTCCGGAAAAATTTGTTGTACTCGAATTAAAATTGATTGCTGATGTTGGATTAGTGGGATTTCCAAATGCTGGAAAATCCAGTTTAATTTCTGTTATCTCCGATGCTAAACCTAAAATTGCGGATTATCCTTTCACTACTCTTGAACCGAATCTTGGTATTGTTCGTTACAAAGATTTTAAGAGTATTACGGTGGCGGATATTCCAGGCATTATAGAAGGAGCGCATCTTGGTAAAGGATTGGGATTAAAATTTTTGCGACACATAGAGCGTACAAAAATTTTATTACTCATGATTGATATAACTTCCGAAGATTATGCAAAAGATTATAAAACTCTTCTTGCGGAGTTGAATCAATATTCAAAAGTATTAAGCAAGAAAAAGAAAATTTTAGCGTTTACAAAAGCAGATTTACTTGAACCTTCCGAAATGAAAAAAGTTACTAAAAGAAAAATTCGCGGGTATGATGGACCGGTTTTAATCTTCTCATCGGCAACACGTTTTGGTCTTCCTGAATTATTAGATGAACTATGGCAGCAGTTAAAAGATTAAGTGTAACCTCTTACGCAACACGGCTCGTTTTATTCTTTATTATAACGTGTATCTCTATAATTATAGGATTGAGTTCCGGTCCGGTAAAGATTGGAATTGGTGACCTTCTCGCCACATTGTTTTCAAATAATGCCAATCAAACTTTCTCACAAATTATTTTTGAAATTCGTCTGCCTCGCATTTTATATGCAATTGCAGTAGGCGGCGGTTTGTCAATTGCCGGCGCGGTATTTCAAGCAATTTTAATGAACCCGTTGGCTGAACCTTACATTCTTGGAATATCAAGCGGAGGAACATTCGGTGCCGTGCTTTCGTTTTTAATTGGCGCTTCATTTATCGGCACACAGCTTTTTTCTTTTACCGGCGCCTTTATAGTTATGATTCTAGTCTTTTTTCTAGGCAAAAGATTCGGCGAGCTTGAACCGAATGTTTTACTTTTAACCGGTGTTATGGTAGGCGCGTTCTTTTCAGCCGCAATTTTATTGATGATGACCTTACTGAACGATTCTCTTAGGACTGCAATTTTTTGGCTGATGGGAAATTTATCAATCGCAGATAAAGCTAATCTAAAATTTGTTCTACCGATTACCTTAATCGTTTCTTTTATTCTAGTTCTAAATTCCAACAAATATAATTTACTTAGTCTTGGGGCTGATTCCGCAAAACAGCTCGGTGTTAATATAAAACTCTTTAGGAATGTTACTTACGTATTAACGAGTTTAATGATCGGTGCTCTTGTTTCTGTAAGCGGAATTATTGGATTTGTAGGATTACTAATTCCGCATATTTGTAGAATGATATTTGGAGTTGATAATAGAATTGTTCTGCCGGCATCATTCTTCTTAGGAGCTTCATATTTAATTTTATGCGATACACTCGCCCGCACTATTATTTCTCCTTCCGAGCTCCCGGTAGGTGCAGTTACTGCGATTTTAGGCGCGCCGGTTTTTGTCTATCTGTTAAGAAAAAGATTTAACACAAATATTGGCTAAGGTGAATATAAAAACGATCACCGGTAAATGAATATTCAAGGGCTAATACAAAAAAATATTCTTGCCAAACTGCAATGATTCAAAAAATCATTAATTTGGAATAGCTTGAAGTTTGGAGCCTGATGCTTTATATTTACGTCCCGTTTTTCTGCCTACCTTTAAGCAAGGGAATTGGGCTGATAATTGGATTTTTTTGGCGAGGTAGCTCAGTAGGTTAGAGCAATGGAATCATAATCCATGTGTCGGGGGTTCGAATCCCTCCCTCGCTACATCTTAATATGGAGTAATATATGTATGCACTTTTAATTTCTATTTCGGTAATTCTGGCTGTTCTATTAATTATCGTTGTTTTATTGCAATCAAGTAAAGGCGGCGGCTTAGCTGGTTCTTTCGGCGGTTCGGGTCAATTTGGAACTGTTTTCGGTACAAGAAGAACTGCAGATTTTCTAAGCAAGATTACCTGGTGGATTGGAGCGGCATTATTAATTCTTGCCATTGTTATTAATCTTTTCTTTTTACCCGGACAAACTACAAGTGCTCAAAGAGAAAGTATAATTCAAGGCGGAGGACGGCAGTCAGTTCCAACAGCGCCCGCATTACCACAACAGCGTTCAACTACTACTCCCGCACAAAAATAATTTTTTGGAAAATAAATCCCCGCACTTGCGGGGACTTTTTTCCATCCATGGAATGTTAATGAACGCCATTCAAATATCCTTTCTAAATTTTACGGTGAGTTAATGAAAAAGCAACACAAATTGCCTGTTAAGGCGTACAATAATTTAGATTTTTTAAACTCAGCAAGAGCCAGAACAATAAGAATACTTTCTGAATTTTATGAACCGCAAGCACGTTTTGCTAGAAATAAAATACGCGATACAATTGTATTCTTCGGATCGGCAAGAATTCCTTCGAGAAAAGTTGCTTTAGAAAATTTGAAAGCTGCTAAGAAAGACAAATCCGCATCTTCAAAGAAAAAAGTTGAACGTGCATTAAAAATGTTAGAGATGTCAAAATACTACGAAGATGCGGTTGAACTATCAAAAAGATTAACAAAGTGGTCAATGTCTTTACCTGTTGATGAAAAAAGATTTATAGTGTGCAGCGGCGGCGGTCCCGGCATTATGGAAGCGGCTAACAAAGGCGCGCATCTTGCCAAAGGGCATTCTATTGGATTAAATATCAGTATTCCATTTGAACAGTTTGTTAATAAGTATGTAGATCCGGAATTAGCTTTTGAGTTTCATTATTTCTTTATGAGAAAATTTTGGTTTGTTTTTTTAGCAAAAGCTCTTGTTGCTTTCCCAGGTGGATTTGGTACTCTTGATGAAATGATGGAAGTTGTTACTCTAATCCAGACCGGTAAACTTTCCAAACCGTTGAAGGTAATTGTTTATGGAGAAAGTTTCTGGCGCGAGGTAATGAATTTTGATGCCTTATTAGAACACGGAATGATTAGTAAAGATGATTTGAAAATTTTTGATTTTTGCAGCACTGTGGATGAAGCTTTTGAGAAGATAACAACTCATTTCAAGAAAAATTATTTGAACAATCACAAATAATAAAAAATCCCGCATGAGCGGGATTTTTTATGAATATTAACCTCTTCTATCGCGCATTGTTTGTTCGCGCGAAGCTCTGCGCTTAGCTTTAATGCCTTCCAGCCGTTTTTCAACCGATGGTTTAACGAAGAAAGTTCTCTTCTTGAATTCTTTTAGTACACCGGAACGTTCATATTTTTTCTTAAAACGCTTTAGCGCCTTATCAATATTTTCGTTCTCTGCTACTGTAATTCCTACCAACTTAATTCACCTGCCTTGTTGTTGTAAAATTTTTGCGGCGTAAACTTAGAGAATTCGGTCTAAAGAATCAAATTAGGTTAATCCGCCCTTTTCTTCCGGAGAGATAACCAAAACCGGGCATTGCGCGTACCGGATCACTTTTTCCGCTACACTTCCAAGTAAATTGTGAAGTATCCCGGTTCTTCCGTGAGTTGCTATCACAATCATATCGCTGTTGATTTCCTTGGAATACTTGATAATCTCTTCGTAATCAACTCCTTTTCTCAAGATCTCAATTATTATTATTGAAGAATCCTCTGTTACATTGCGGGCAATTTCTTTCAGCTGTTTTTGAGCTTGTTCTTCCATTGATTTCATTACTTCTTCCTCGGAGACATTGAAACTGCTCATTGCAAGAAATGGGGGAGTTTTTTCCAGAACGTAAACTAAATGAATTTTGGCTTCCATTTTCTCTGCCATCTCTTTTGCATATTCAAGTGCAGTGATTGATAGTTCGCTGAAATCGGTTGGAACGATTATGTTTTTAAGATCAAACATATTGCCTGAATTATTTTAGTTCTTTAATTCGTAAATAGTTTTTACGGTTCAAATTTATTTTTTTGATTTTCCGGTTCGTATGAATCCTTTCTCTTTTGCGTAATCGAACAACTGCACATAAAGCATTTTTCTCGCGCGGTGTAATCTCGATCTGACTGTACCGACCGGGATATCTACAAAATCTGCGATCTCTTCGTAAGTAAATCCTTCTATATCATTTAGAATTATTACGGTTCTAAAATCTTCCGGTAATTTTTCAATTGCTTCGGATATATCATCGTCCAAAAGATCGCTGAAGGCATCTAACTCGTAATGTTTAGTTTCAACCTCATCGGATTTAATATTTTCATAGAAATTCTGGACATCATCGTAATCAACTTTGTTCGGTTCTTTTGTATTCTTCCTGTAATCGTTGATGAACGAGTTTTTCATTATTCTGAATAACCATGCTTTACAGTTGGTGCCTTTTTCGAATTTGTCAAAGAACCGGAATGCTTTCATAAAAGTTTCTTGAACGAGATCGTCTGCATCGTCTTCGTCTCCGGTCATTCTGAGCGCATAATTATAAATCGCGTCCATATGCGGGATAGCTTCTTTTTCGAATTCGATGTAACGGTTCTGCAGTTCTTTATCGTTCAAATTATTTATAATAGTTCGCATTTTTAATTTTCTTTCAGAGAAAATATTTCACGTATTAAATTAACCAATTGTCTTTCCATTTAATATCGTTTTAATATTATCGTAATTCAAAAAAGATCCATTAATGATCTTCAATTCTGATTTTCCGGTTAAATTAAAGTCGGCGGATTCATCAACGGTTAGCATATTTGAGGATTCAATTTTGAATCCGGTCATATCATATTCTTCAATTCCGTTGTAAATCGAAAGGTCTCCAAGTTCTGCGATTGTTCCTTTGTAGAAAAATTTCTTCGATTCTAAATTCATGCATTTTTTACGGTTAATGCCAACGTCAATCTTAAAACTCTTCCCATTAAAAAATAGAGTTAGGTTTCGCAGCAGAAGATCAAAAAGAAGCTGTTCGTTTTCCGGTACAGAAAAATATTTTGTGTAGTCCACTTTTTCAAAATCTTTTTCTGAAATAGAACGAAACGCCGAGAGCAACGCAACAAAATTTAATTTACGGACAAATTCTTTTTTAAAATCGTTTTTGTGATAACCCGCCTCAATTAAAATTGAGCTGATACCATTCTTTGTGAAATTATCGCCGAATGCGCGCGGCTCATGGTCGTCGTTATACCGCGCAATTTGTCCCGGAATAAATTGAGAGAGCGCATCATTAATTTTGCAAATTACCTGCATACTTTTTTCTCTTGTATAATTTATGCTCTTAACATGATCAAGCGGCGGCGCGAGCAGTGAAATTGTAGAATGTTTGCCCGATCTTCCTGCCGTATAATAGCTGTTCTGATCGTGAAGGTTGAATCCGAAATCCGGTTGAATTTTTTCAGAGTAATCCCAAAGTATTTTTGACTCATAAGATTCGAGCCTTTGAGCATCGCGGTTTAAATCAATATTGAATGCATTCTCACGTTTAAATTTCTCTGCGCCGTCCGGATTTACCATTGGCACAAAATGAAAAGTTATCTCGTTTAGCAAATCATTCCTGAATTTCGTAAATGAATTATTTGATGCGAAAAAATTGATTAGGTCGAATAATGCGGCTGTTGCTGTGGGCTCATCGCCGTGCATTTGGGACCATGCTAAAATTTTTGTTCTGCCGGTGCCGAATGTGACGGAAAATATTTCTCTTCCTTCTACAGATTTTCCAAGTGTTTCTATCTTGAATAAATTTTCTTTTTGTAATTGCTCAAGAATAGATATCAATTCCGAATGAGTTATAAACTCACTGCCCAATTTGGTTTCGCGGAAATTATCGTAACCTAGAAAAATCTCATTAAACAGTTCTTTGGAATTCAAATTACTCTCCGTTATTTTCATTTATTAATTTTATAATTAGTTTTAGAACAAGTTCAATGTAGGCAAGTTTAACTCGACCTCACTAAAATTAAATAAAATTGTTTTCAAGTATGGAGGAATTATGGCTACTGACACACTCAAAACGGGTTCACAAGCACCTGCATTTACATTGCCGGCTACAGACGGAAAAATGTATTCACTTGAATCGTTCGCTCAAAAAAAGGCAGTTGTTGTGATTTTTAGCTGCAATCATTGTCCCTACGTTCAAGCTTATGAAGACAGAATTATAGAAATCCAAAAAGATTACTCAAAAGATTTGCAAGTAATTGCTATCAGTTCCAATGAAGATGAAAATTATCCGGAGGATTCATTTGAAAAGATGAAAGAACGCGCTTTGATGAAAGGATTTAATTTTCCCTATTTGCATGACGCTTCACAATCTGTTGCAAAAGCATACGGTGCCACGCATACGCCGGAGATATTTCTTTTCGATTCTGAAAGGAAAATGGTTTTTCACGGAAAGATAGATGATAACTGGCAAGAGCCGCAAAATGTAAAGAGTAAATACTTGCGCAACGCAATTGATGAGTTACTGAGCGGCAAACAAATTTCTGTACCGGAGACTTTTACAATCGGTTGTACAATTAAGTGGAAGAAATAATTACACGATTTGCCCGAAATTATCTTCAAACCATTGCAGTTCTTTTAACGGCTGCGGTGAAATTGCAAAGCAGTAGAGAGGGTAGAGCATTGTAATCATCTCGATCATTTCCACAATAATTTTGCTTGAATAAAGCACCTTTGAAGAGGGCATCTTAGTTTTTTGCAGAAGTATCATCTCGTGTTTCTCAAATAAGTCGAAATGCTTTCTCGCATCAAATTTTGAAACTGCTTTTACAGTTTCCATCTTCTTGAAATAGTGAAGTGAAAATTTATTATTGAGATTATATTTTTCAAATAGATTCAGAATTTCATTCTTATACTTAGATAAATTCTGGCGGAAATAAAGATTTTCTCCTTTTGACTGGTTTAAAAACAAACCCATCTGAGTTTCGTCGGCTTCAAAGTAAAGAAAAAATTCGCTGTCTAATTTGAATCTTCCGAAGTGAATTAAAAAATAATCTCTGTATGGCTCGCCTTTGGCAAAACGCATATCTTTATTGATGCGCATCAGCGTCTCGTTAAACTTTGGTTTTGTGCGGATTGCCGGATTGAGGCGGTTTAAAAAAGGAGCGAGATCAACTACAAATGCTTTTGCCGGTTCAACTAAAAATTTTTGATATTGTTCTTTGTGTTTATGAAACCATTCTACCGAATTATTTTTTTGCAGTCCGTTCAAAAATTTGAAGAGTTCTTGACTGAACCCGTTAAATGAACCGATTTCCGGTTTCAATACATTACTCCGATTGTAAGCATAATACAAAACTGACCAAAGCTTTTATGGTAACTGTTTGTCATTAATTCAATTCCGTCACCAAAAACTTGATTATAATAGTACCGAACGTTAAGGGCTACTAAATTTTTCTTGCTCAATCCCATATTCGCTCCGAGTCCTATGTATCCTCCAGCCGCATAATGTGCTTTTGCGCTTCCAAACGATTTGAAGAATTCCTGATCATACGGTGTTGTCAAAATAATGCTTGGACCAACGCCAAGAGAAATATACGGGCGCAGATTCTCTGTGAGAGATTCTGAAAATAATCTGTATTGAATACCAAAATTAAGTGGCAGAAGAAATGCACGGTTAACTTTACCAGGCGTATATGTGGTGCCGTAATTGTAGTAATCAATATATGTAACTTCCCGGTCGTCTTTTGTCTCTGATATTGAAAAATCTACGAATCCGGTAATGTTTTGAGAAAAAGATTTTTTATAAAATGTGCCGAGTCCAAATCCTCCTTCACCAAACATTATATCTGCGCCTAAATTGTTGCCCGGAAAAACTTCCGGCGGCTTTTCAGGTGCAAGTTCGCCAATTTTTTGTGCACTCGAAAAACCAAATGGGATTAAGAATAGAAAAAACAAAAATGCTTTCATCTTACGTTTCCTTTTGCTATGCTTCTTACTAAAGATATGGATTCTATGATAAAAATCAACGGGTAAAATTGATTCTTACCTAGAAAGCTTTTTTTTACTAATTATAACAACTCAAAACTAATTTAGGTTCTCTTATGCCGCTTAATCTGGAATTAAAAACTCAGACAGATTCGCACGCAAAATTTATCTCTATTCTGAAAAAAAATAACGCAGAATATAAAGGCGTGCTTGTACAGAAAGATATTTATTTTAAGGTGAAAAAAGGATTGCTGAAACTGCGTATTGAAAACGGTACTTATACTTTGATCAAATATCTCCGCGATGAAAAAGGGAAACGGTGGAGCAATTATGAGCTGCTGAAATTGGAAGGAAAGAGTCCCGAAAAATATTTACAAGATTTTTTGACCGTTGAAACGGTAGTTGAAAAGAAAAGAGAGTTTTATCTTTACAATAATACGCGCGTACATCTAGATGTTGTAAAAGAATTGGGAAAATTTTTAGAACTGGAAACTTTACTCGTTGGAAATAAACGCGATGCTCACAAAAGATTCAATGATATTGTTGAGCTATTAGGTCTAGATTTGTCTAAACAGATTCGTTCATCATATAAAGTCCTATTGATGCGTAAATGATATTAACTAAAGAAAATATTGCCTCGGTTGATGTTGATTCCTTTATCGAACAGAAAATCGAATCGAATAAAATTGATGAACTTCTCTTGATTGTACCAACCAACCGGAAAGCACGAAATATTAAAAAAGAATTCATTTCAAAGATTCCATTGCGGGCGGCTTCCGGTCTGAACGTTGAAACACTGGGAACGCTTTCAACAAAACTTTTACAGCAAGTTAAACCGTTTAAAAGTCTGAGCGAAGCTGCGGCAACAGTTTTCATTAAGCAAAGTGCAGAAGAAATAAAAATGCGCTATCTCTCTTTGTATAAAGATGAAATTCCCTTTGGCACTCTTGACAGAATTAAAAGTGTTATTTCGGAATACAAACGGCATGGTATAACACCGGATATTCTTCGCGAAGAAGCCGAAACTCTGAATACTTCCGAAAAATTAAAAGCGCTGGATATTGCGGATATCTATGAAATATTCGTTAAAAAATGCTTTGCTCTTAACGCTTACGAGATTGGAGATATCTATTCACAGCTAAATTTATTTTCGTTAAAAGAGTTTGTCGCAAATTTTCATAAACTATACGAAGGTGTTAATCTTATAATCCTTGACGGCTTCAGCGAGTTCTCTAATCCCGAAATTGAAATTCTTTCTAAACTTTCAAGCGTTGGGAACACAAAGCTTTTTCTTCGTTTTGATTATGCGACAAACAATAAATCAATTTTTTCTCACATAGATAAATGCTACGACCGCCTGAAAGATCTGGGATTTATAAAAATTGATGAAGCAGATAAAAATAAATCAAACAGTTTTAGAAATACATTGCAAGAATTTCTCTTCAAGAACAATAATCTTATGCCTAAAATTGATGAGCGGGAAAGGATAACAAAAATAAGCGCTTACAATCGCGAAAATGAAATTGAACTCATCGCTTCTGAAATTAAAAAGCAGATAATAGAAAACAAAGTAGAACCGCATAAAATCTGCGTTGCCTTCAATCTTATTCAAGAATATTCTTCAATTGTAAAAGACACATTTGCTAAATATGGAATTCCGGTTAACCTTACTGACCGTACTCCGCTTGATAATTCGAATCCAATTACTGCCGTTGTTAATTATTTAGAGATAGTTGAGAATGATTTCTATTTCAAAAATATTTTCCGCGCCTTAAGCAGTAAATTTATCGAGATTGCCCAAATAGATAATTCAAATCTTTACCGTGTTTCATCCGAGCTTAAAATTGTTGCCGGAAAGGAAAACTGGATCAACATTCTGAACGACTTAATCTCCAACCTAGATCATGCCGGCGATGAGTATGATGAAATTACGGCAAAAAGAGTTTCTTACTCTAAGGCTCTTAAAGATATAAAAAGAATTTCGGAATTGTTAAAACCGTTTGAAGGAAAACTCACGATCACGGAATTTCAAGAACGGCTTAATGATTTTATTGTGAAGTCTAAACTTCCTTTAAAGCTTTTAGAAATGGGAAATGATGAAGAGAAAAATATACGCGCATTCACGGATTTTATTGAGACGACTACCGAAGTGTTTGGCTTATTGAAAAAAGAATATGATGATGAAAGAAAGTTTACAATTGATTTCTTTGTGGACCAGATAAGGACTGCTTGCAACTGGGCGCGTTTCAATATAAAAGAAAAATCTTATTACGGCGTTCAGACAACAACACTTGAAGAGATTCGCGGATTAAAATTCGACTATCTATTTATCGGTGGATTGTGCGACGGTGATTTTCCAACCAGATATCAGCCGGAAATATTTAATTCAGGCTCGTTTAAAAAACAATTTCAGATACATCAGGCAGAGGAACATTACCGGTTCTATCAATCTTTATGCAGTTGGAATAAGAAGTTATACTTTTCTTATCCGGCAACTGATGGCGGAAGGGAAACGGTTGTTTCAATTTTTCTAAAAGAATTTGAAGATTTATTCTCTATCTCTTCAAAAAATGAAAAAGATTACAGCGATACGATTTTTTCAAAAGAAGAATTGCAAATATTTATCGGCAAAAACGGAATTGAGCAGTCAAAAAATATTTTGACGAATGAAAGCGGAATTGATTTAGAAAAAATCTCCAAGTCGCTAGAGATTGAAAACATTAGGAACAAGAATCCCTTTGCAAGTTCTAATTATGCCGGCGATCTTTTAGCTGGCGAACCGGAAAACGAAATGCTTACGGAATTAGTCGAACGGTTAAAAGCATTTTCTTCAAAACAATATTCGATTTCGCAGTTGGAAACTTATGCCAAATGTCCCTTCAAATTTTTTGTTGAACGCGTACTTGGCATTAAAACCATAGAAGAACCGACGGAGGATATTGAAGCAATCGAAATGGGAAGATTACTTCATTCAATACTTTATGAATTTTATTCAACTTTGAGAGATGACGGAATAACATTACCGGATTGTTCGGATAAAGATTATCATTTAGCTCAGAAATTAATCTTTCAAATTGCTGAAAAGCAGCTGCAAACCACAGCATTCAAATCGCCCCTTACATTTTACGAAAGGGAAAAAATTCTTGGAATCAATGGAAACAAAATAGAGTCTGTTCTAAACCGTTTTCTGGAAACCGAAAGAAAAGGAGAAACTGAGTTTCTGCCGAAATATTTTGAAGTGAGTTTCGGGCGGCTGCGTGCGGATGAAGCAGATAAAATTCTGAGCGATTCAGAACCAATTCAAATTGACGGAATAAAATTACGCGGAAAAATAGACCGCATAGAAGTGAATGAAAAAATTAGATCGTTTAATATTGTTGATTACAAACTTAGCGGCGCAAAGCCCTCTTTCCCGGATCTTAAGAATGGAATTTCACTCCAGCTTCCGGTCTACCTTTATGCGGCGAGCGAATTGTTATCAAAAAAAATGAGCCAAAAATATTCTCCCAATGAGATATTTATCTATTCGTTGAAATATGCATTTGAAGATTTTGGAAAAGACAAAGTTAAAACTAAGGGAAATAAAGATGATGAAATTCAATCGGTGGAACAACTTGTCCAAAAATCAATTTCTCATGTGAAGAATTATATAGCATCAATCTCTGAAGGAAAATTCAATCTCTCGCAACTCGAAGAGAGAGAGAGCAAAGTATGCCGTTTCTGCGAGTTTAGAACAGTTTGCCGGATTGACGAAGCAGGCAATAATCAACTGAACTAAGTTGAATTCTTGAATAGAATTTTTTAAGTTTCGCATGCCACTGCAGAAATGCAGTGGCAATTTTTTTTCTAAGGACTAACTAGGAGTTTAAGAAGTGACAAATTTTGTCTATTTGAGCAAAGAAAGAATAAGAGAGCTCGAAAAAGAATTGACCGATATGAAGACCAAAGGACGCAAATCTATGGCGGAAAGAATTGCAGAAGCGCGTTCTCATGGCGATCTATCGGAAAATGCTGAGTATGATGCTGCCAAAGAGGAACAAGGATTACTCGAATTGAGAATAAGTAAAATGGAAGATCTTCTTTCAAGAGCATCTGTAATAGATATTACCAATATGCCTAAAGACCAGGCTCATATTCTTTCCACACTTACAGTTAAGAATTTGAACAACTCCAAAACTTATAAATATACTTTAGTTTCTCCCGAAGAAGCCGATATTGATCAAGGAAAAATTTCTATTACCTCTCCGGTGGGACAGTCATTAATGGGCACCAAAGTAAAACAAGTCGTTCAGGCAAAAGTACCGGCTGGGCTAATCAAGTTTGAAGTCCTCGGTATAGAATAAATCTGTTTCAAAAATTGTCTTTCGGAAGTTTACGGAAAGTCTCTTATGAGACTTTCTTTTTATAAGAGATCATTCTAAATACCGGTTTATCGGGAGAAGAGTCTCCGCCAATTAGCTAAATAGAGATTCTTCGCTACGGTTACTGCTTTATTTAGAATGATGATTACAGGAATTGATGAATGAAAAGAACCGAACAAAAAGTTCTAAAATTTATCGAACAGTTCAAGCTGATTCATAATGGCGATAAAATTTTAGTCGCTTTCAGCGGTGGACCAGATTCCGTTTTTGCTCTTCATTTCTTAAGCAAGTTTAAGAAGAAATATGGAATTGAATTACTGGCTCTTCATTTCAACCATGGCTTACGCGGTAAAGAATCCGATGATGATGCGAATTTTGCAAAAGAATTTTGTGATGCGATGAATGTTGAATTTATTGTGCAGAATCTTAATGTGAAAACTTTTGCTAAGAAGAATAAATTCTCAATTGAAGAAGCGGCGCGGTTGCTGAGATATAAAAACTTAGACCTCATTGCTAAAAAATGGGGCTGTACAAAAATTGTAACGGCTCATAATCTTAGCGATAATACTGAAACAATTTTGATGAATCTTTTCAACGGAACCGGACTCTCCGGATTAATGGGAATTCCGGTTCAAAGGGAAAATATTGTACGACCGCTGATCTGTTTAAGCAAGCAAGAAATTTCCGAGTATCTGCAGAAAGAAAAAATTAATTACCGGGTAGATTCATCCAATCTGAGTGATGATTTCAGAAGGAATTATATACGCAACCGGATAATTCCATTGATCAAGACAAAACTCAATCCTCAAATTGATGAAGCGTTATTTCGTTCATCTCAAAATTTGGCTAATTCTCTTCAGCTTAACGAAACTCTCGTTGCGTTCATTAAGTCGCGGTTTGTTACTTCCAAGCGGAATGCCGTGAGCATTCAAATTAATTTGAGCGAAATATTTCAAGGCGTAATACCGGGAGAGTTATTAAGAGCTATATTAAAAGAACATTTTAAATACTCACTTGAATTTGATGATTACCAAAAAATTAATTCTCTTTTGTTAAAGCAGAAAGGAAGGAAGGTCCAGCTAGCGTCAAATCTAATTGCGCTGAGGGAAAGTGAAAGTATTAGAATCCAAAGAGTGCAAAAGACATCTAATGGAAAAGTCCAAATTGAAGTTGGAAACAGAGTTCTTTTCGGCTCCGGAGAGTTTGGTGTTCAATCAATCGGTAAAGAGAAGATAAAATTTAAAGCCGGCGGGAAAACGGAATTTATCTCTGCAGATAATCTAAATGAAAAGTTTATTTTAAGAGTGTGGAAACCGGGAGATAAATTCAAACCTATTGGAATGAATCATTTTAAAAAAGTATCGGATTTTTTAACAGACCTAAAAATTCCTTCGTCAGAACGGAAAAATAAACTTGTTCTGTTAAACCGGAACCAAATTGTATGGGTTGTTGGTTTAAGAATAGACGACCGGGTTAAACTGAATTCAAAAACAAAAAAAATATATAAGCTATGGGTGAAATAAAAAACAGTAACAACGAGATTTGGGTCGGAACTGAAAAATTTGTTCCTTACCTGACCGAAGAAGTGATTCAAAAAAGAATTGCCGAACTTGGCAAGCAACTGTCGGAAGAATATAAATCGAAGCTCCCAATTTTTATTGGAGTTCTTAACGGCTCTTTTATGTTCATGTCGGACTTATTGAAGAATATTACGATTAACTGCGAGATGGATTTTTTCAAACTCTCAAGTTATGGCGATGAAAAAATTTCATCGGGTAAAGTAAAGCTTGTTAAAGATTTGAATGCCGATATCAATGACCGTCATCTAATAATAGTTGAAGATATTATTGATACAGGATTGTCAATCAATTACATCGAAAAGATAATTAAGGAACACAAACCAGCAAGTATGAAAATTGCATCTCTTTTGGTGAAGCCGGAGAGTTTAAAATATGATGTTGGAATTGATTATATTGGCTTCAAAATTCCAAATAAATTTGTGATTGGATACGGTCTCGATTACGCTCAGAAGTATCGGAACCTAAGTTCAATCTATGTATTAAGTGATTAACGGAGAATGAATTTAAATGCGAGATAACATGAATAAATTGTTCATGGCTGAAGAAAACAACAAACCGGATCAAAACAGTAAGAAAAAAGGGCCTGGTGTGCCTCAGAAACCCGACGGGGATTTTGATTGGGGAAAAATCATTAAGACAGTTTTCAGCTGGGGCGCGGTTATAGTTGCCGCCGTTATTATTATGCAATTTATGAGAGCCGGTACTGGTACCGGAGCGGTTGAAGTTACTTATGATGTTTACAAAGATTTCTTATTGAACGGCAAAATTAAAGAAGCAAAAATTATAAAAACTGATGCAAGCGATTACCGTTTTGAAGGTACACTCACAGAGCCGCAGAAAAAAATGATCAACGGCGCTCCTGTTAATATTACTGTTTTTACTGTGGTAATTGATCAGACTGACCTTGCAGAACAGAAAAAAGTTTGGGATGAAAAAAATATAAAATACACATATGTAAAAGAATCCAACGAGTGGATGACAATTCTTCTTGGCTTTCTTCCCTGGTTATTAATATTTGCAGTGTGGATTTTTATTTTCAGAAGAATGCAAGGCGGAGGAGCTGGCGGCGGAACTCGCGGCATTTTCAATTTTGGAAAAAGCAAAGCAAAATTAATTTCGGAATCTGCAATCAAAGTAACATTTAAAGATGTTGCCGGTGCAGATGAAGCGAAACAGGAACTTGAAGAGATCATCGAATTCTTGAAAGAACCAGGTAAATTCCAAAGACTCGGCGGAAAGATTCCGCGCGGAGTTTTATTGTTGGGACCTCCAGGGACAGGCAAAACTTTGCTGGCGCGTGCTGTTGCCGGTGAAGCAGGCGTTCCATTCTTTTCTATCAGTGGTGCGGATTTTGTTGAGATGTTTGTAGGAGTTGGCGCCAGCCGTGTTAGAGATTTATTTGAGCAGGGAAAGAAAAGCGCTCCGTGTATAATTTTTATTGATGAGATTGATGCTGTGGGAAGGCACCGCGGTGCAGGATTAGGCGGCGGGCATGATGAGCGTGAACAGACATTGAATCAACTGTTGGTTGAAATGGATGGATTCGAACAGAACAGCGGCGTAATTATTATTGCAGCTACAAACAGACCTGACGTTCTTGATCCTGCTTTGCTACGTCCGGGACGATTTGACCGGCAAGTTGTAGTTGACCGCCCGGATGTTAAAGGGCGTGAAGGTATATTCAAAGTTCATACAAGAAAAATTCCTTTAGGTATTGATGTTGATCTTGAAGTGCTGGCAAAAGGAACTCCCGGACTTGCAGGTGCGGATATAGCGAATCTTGTAAATGAAGCAGCTCTTCTTGCCGCACGCAAAAACAAAAAAAATGTTTCAATGGAAGATTTTGAAGAAGCGAAAGATAAAGTAATGATGGGAACAGAGCGGAAAAGTCTAATCATCTCCGAAGATGAAAAGAAAATTACCGCTTATCATGAAATCGGTCATGTTCTTGTCGCAAAGATGATACCCGAAGCCGATCCGGTTCATAAAGTTACAATTATTCCCCGCGGGCGCGCTCTCGGTGTTACAACATATTTACCGGTTGATGAAAAACATACATACTCAAAAAATTATCTTGAAGCTATGATAACATATGCGCTCGGCGGACGTGCGGCAGAGAAATTAGTCTTCAACCGCTTTACAACCGGAGCCGGGAACGATATAGAAAAATCTACCAGCATTGCACGCAAAATGATTTGTGAATGGGGAATGAGTGATAAACTCGGTCCTATTGCATACGGTGCTAAGGAAGAGGAAATTTTCTTAGGTCGGGAAATTACCAAACATAAAGATTTCAGCGAGCAGACTGCACAGGATATTGATTCTGAGTTGAAGAAAATAGTGATGAATGGAATGGACCGTGCGGAGAAAATTCTTTCCGAAAATATTGATGTGCTTCATAGACTATCTAAAGAATTATTAGACCGTGAAATTCTTGATGGCGAAGAGATTGATAAAATAATGCGTGGAGAAGAACTTCCGCCAATGAAACGTAACGGTGCTGAACCAGTGAAAGTATTGGAAAATGCTATTCCGGATCACGTTCAGCAGTTATTAGAAGAAAAGAAAAAAAGAGAACCTGTTAAGACTACTGAAAAAAATGACAGCAACTGACAGAGCAACTATAGATTATAAGAGTGAAGTTTTACGAAAACTTATTCATCTTTTTTCTCTTTCTATTCCCACCATCTATTATTTTATTACAAGGGAATTAGCATTAACAATTCTAATTCCCTTAACTGTTTTCTCTCTTCTTATTGATTACGGAAGATACTACCATAAAGCCCTCTCTAAACTTGTAGATAAAATTTTCGGATTCATTATGCGAAAGCATGAGAAAGATTCGAAGAAAAAAAATCTTAACGGTGCCACCTATGTTTTACTTTCAGCAGTAATAGTGATTTTAATTTTCCCCAAAGTATTTGTTGTTACCGCATTTGCCGTACTGATAATTGGTGACAGTTCGGCAGCGCTTATAGGAAGAAAATACGGAAAGACAAAATTTTTATTAAAAAGTTTGGAAGGCACTCTTGCATTTTTTGTCACTTCATGTTTTGTAGTACTTTTAGCCCCTAAGATTGAAGGTAATTTGACTGAATATGTTATTGGAATTATTGCTGTTGCCATCGGGGCTATTGCTGAGAATATTTCCGGTGAATGGGCTGATGATAATTTTACGATCCCCCTAGCGGTTTGTATCTCAATGTGGATTCTTTATGCACTATTTCTTCCCCAGCTTCCGCTTATTCTTCCAAATGTGCCTAACTAGTTTTTTATTCTTTGTTAATTTTCTTGCAGTAAAATAATTTTCTATCTATGTTCCATTCAACTTTTAGGAGTCATTGTTGATTATCCTAAACCATCCATTCGATATAGTATTTCCCTACTCAAGTAATAAACACATTAACAAGCTATAAATGATTTTAAATGTAATACTTGAATTCCATAGGAATAAATACGCGCTTCAGCAATAGGACTCTTGAAAAACTATTAATCCATTAATACTGTAGTGAATAAACAAAATAAATAAATATTTATGGCGTATATCCACACTAATTGGGACTATATAAGCACATATGCGTTTTTGAAAGGAAGTGATGTGATAGAAAAAGATTAGAGATTAAGGGGAGATAAAAACATAATTATTAACAAAAGGAGTAATGCAAAATGAACAAACAACAAAACATTCTTATTAAGTTGATTGGAATCTGTATTATGTTCGTAGTTGTGACTGCTCCTTCGGTAATCTTTGCGCAGCAGGAGAAAATTATTTCCAGCTATGGTCCTACGAACCAGACAGAAACTTTCGATCAAATCAAAGCGGCACGCATGGCTGTGAAATCTGAGCGTGCCAAACAGCATATGGAATTGTTAAACTCCCGTTATGACCTTTCAAAGAAGACTACTGCTGATGTTGTAATGTCAGGAGGAAAACCTGTCCCTGTGGGTCCAACAGCCAAACTCCAAGGAGTAACGTGGGAAGAGCTTAATGAAATGACACCAGAGCAAATCAAAGAAAAGGGATGGTTCCCTTACAAACCCTTACCGTTTGCTGACCATGCAGAGGGAGGCATGCTCTTCCCTGAGATGATTACAAAACTTCTACCACGGTTAGTTCGCTTTGATTTGGATTTCGATCTACCCGAGTATATACTTCCAGACCCGGCTCCGGCAATTTACCTGACAACCCGTCCCGACCTCGGCGATGTAGCAAAAGGACGACTGATTACCATCAACAATTACTATGAGATCTTTAACGGTATTCTGAATCCCAAGCAGCTTGAGGGTCTGCGCCTTCTGGTTACCCAGTTTCCTCAACAACAATTCAACGCTACTGAAGACCGGCGTACCGACAGACCTGACGGCATGCTGGGCGTAACCTGTTTTGACTGTCATGCTAACGGACATACCAACGGGGCTAACCATCTTGTTGGAGATATTCGACCGCAAGAATTTAGGCATCGTATCGAAACACCAACCCTGCGGGGAGTCAATATCCAGCGGCTCTTCGGTTCTCAGCGTGCACTTAAAACCGTAGAGGACTTCACCGAATTTGAACAGCGCGCTGCCTATTTTGACGGAGATATTTGCATGGCTGCTAAAAAGGGAGTTAACATTTTGGAAAGGGGCTCCCAGGTACATTTCATGGCGGAATTCCTGGCAATACTGGATTTTCCTCCGGTTTCCAAGCTTAACATTTACGGCAAACTTGACCAGAAAATGGCGACCCCAAGCGAACTACGCGGTGAGGCACTTTTCAACGGTAAGGCTCAGTGTGCATCTTGTCATCCCGAACCCTACTACACCGACAACAGTATGCATGACCTCAAAGCTGAGCGTTTTTATAAACAGGAACTCGCAAATGGAATGATGATGGCACACGATGGTCCCATTAAAACTTTCCCGCTTAGAGGTATTAAGGACTCACCCCCTTATATGCATGACGGAAGGTGTTTCACACTTGAGGATATAGTTGAGTATTTTAATCTTATTCAACAACTTCACTTGAAATCCGAGGAAAAGAAAGATCTCGTTGCTTTCATGCGCACTTTATAGGAAAGGTATTCAGTTAGTCAAATGAGGGTCGCTCTTGTGCCCCTCATTTTTCTGAAAGAGGTGAATTCCCAAAAGTGAGCAGATTCTGTTTGATCAACACGCAGTTAGGGTGTAAGTATAAAACAATTTCCAGAAGTATTTCGATGGTCAACAATTGACCCATCAATAAAATACAATCTAAGTCGGATTATTTATTCACACAAACTGCCGTGCTCACCTGGCAAATGAAAGAACATTTCTTTCATGGATAAGAACAAGCATAGGAATCATGGCATTTGGTTTTGTTGTTGAAAAGTTTGCGTTATTCATAAAGCAAATGTCATTGATTTTGGGAAAAGCTAATATTGGAAATGCTTTGCCTCCTTCTCATGGATATTCGGCAATCGTTGGAATATTCCTTGTGGGGCTTGGTGCTATAATGAGCGTACTTGCATTCATAAGATATAAAAAGATTGAAAGACAAATAGACGAAGATATATACAAGCCATCGCTCATACTTGATATACTGCTGACAATATCAATCCTAGCAATTGGGCTATTCCTTGTAATTTATCTGATTCATAGTATTTAATGGAGATATAAAAATGGATTTAAAAGTTAGGGCAACATCTGAATATAAAACGATCTCCTTAGAAGAGACGTATAAATTACTGGAGACTACAATAGATGGTCTTTCTGATTCTGAAGTAAAGAATCGCCTTGAGAAATTCGGTTATAACGAGATAATAGAGAAAAAGAATAATCCTCTTCTTGAATTTCTGCTGCGATACTGGGGTCCTATGCCGTGGCTGCTGGAACTGGCAATGGGTCTTTCCTTTGTACTGAGTCATTACCTTGAAGGAATAATAATCTTTGTGCTGCTCACAATGAACGCAATCATTGGACAAATACATTCAAGTAGTTCACAAAACGTGATTGAGCTTTTAAAGAAAAAATTAGCAATCAAGGCAAAGGTTTTACGGAATAAAAAATGGTCTAAGGAAGATGCTAAAGGAATTGTGGATGGAGACATTATCTCCGTAAAACTCGGCGACATAGTACCTGCTGACACTAAGATTATATCCGGCGAACTTTCCGTTGATCAATCAGCCCTTACCGGAGAATCTCTACCTATAGAAACACACTCATCGGACATTATCTATTCCGGCTCCATAGTAAAACGCGGAGAAACTGAGTGTATTGTTATCAACACCGGCGCAAATACATATTTTGGCAAAACAGCCGAGTTGGTAAAAACAGCAAAGCCAAAGTCACATCAACAAGAAGTGATGATGGCTGTTGTAAAATACATGATGTATCTCGGCATAGTTGCATCCATTTTAGTTTCAGCATCTGCTTTGCTGATGCATTTAAACTTTTTAATAATATTGACCTTCGTAGTTATTTTTCTTTTGGGAGCGATTCCTGTTGCTCTTCCGGCAGTTCTCACCATAGTACAATCTGTCGGCGCGACAGAGCTTGCAAAAAAAGGGGCATTGGTAACCAGGCTTGATTCGGTAGAAGATGCCGCCTCAATAGATATTATTTGCTTTGACAAGACAGGTACGATAACGCAAAACAAGTTATCGGTTGTCGATAGTATACCGTTTTCCGGGAATAAGAAAGAAGATGTTCTGAGAATAGCATCACTTACATCCCACTCAGAAGGAATGGACTTAATTGATCTTGCAGTTATTGACTACGCTGCTAAATCGGGAGTAAGTTTTAATGATTACAAACAGGTATCCTACACTCCTTTCGATCCATCTGTAAAAAGAACAGAGGCAATTATTGAAGCCGGTGGAAAGCGATTTAGAGCTGTTAAAGGCGCTGCACAGGTAATCATATCTCTGTGCCATGATTTAGATAAAGGAACTTTAGATGAAGTAGACAAAACGATAGATGGATTTTCAAAGAAAGGATACAGAACGATAGCTGTTGCCAGGTCAGAAGGAGACGATTTGAATAATCTTAAACTTGTTGGATTGCTGCCGCTTGCAGATCCGCCCAGACCGGATTCAAAAAGCATGATAGACCGGGCAAGGAAGCTTGGCATAAAGCCATTGATGCTTACCGGTGATAGTATTGATATTGCAAAAGAAATTTCTAATCAGATTGGTATTGGTAATAATATCATCCGGATGGCGGATATTAAAGATCTAAGCGCAGATCAACAGTTAAAGACTGTTAGTGAGTGTGATGGGTTTGCAGAGATATATCCCGAGGACAAATATAAGATTGTGAAACTTTTGCAATCAGGCGGGCACATGGTAGGAATGACCGGAGACGGGGTTAACGATGCCCCTGCCCTGAAACAGGCTGAGATGGGCATTGCTGTAAGTAATTCAACAGATGTAGCAAAAGCAGCCGCAAGTGTAGTCTTAACCGAACCGGGTGTAGGCGTAATCATAGATGCAGTAACAATAAGCAGACAGACATACCAGCGAATGCTGACATGGGTAATCAATAAAGTTGCTAAGGTTATAGAATTTATCGTTTTGCTCACAATTGGTTTCTTCTGGTTGCATAACATTTTACTTTCTCTTCTTGGGGTGTCGTTGTTAGTATTTGCAAATGATTTCGTAACCATGTCTTTGGCAACCGACAATGTTAAGAGTACGAGTAATCCGAATAAATGGAAAGTGAAGAATAATATTTTAGCATCTCTTATTCCGGCGCTGTGCTATGTTTTGGGGGACGTTATCGTGATACTGATCGGTAAATATTATTTTCATTTACAATGGAATGAACTAACCACACTCGTAATGCTGGGTCTTATATTCAACAGTCAATTGAGGGTGTTGATTGTAAGGGAAAGAAGACATTTCTGGTCATCCCTTCCTGGTAAAGGATTGCTTACATCGAGCATATCAGCCATAATCGGGTTTGCACTCGTAGCTATATTCGGAATCCTTGTTCCTCCGCTAAATCTATTAATAGTTATCACCGTTTTTGGATTCTCGGCTCTCTTTACGCTTGGCATTGATTTTCCAAAATACTATCTGTTCAAAAAATTCGGTTTATAAGAACTGAAAAAAGATGAATGAGGCGTATCTAAAAAGGTCTATTCCGTTATTTTGGATTGTGAAAATAAACCGAATTCAAAACTTTTCTATAATGAAATTACCTTTTTAGAGAAGACTCATGAATGAAATATTAAATTTATTAGGAGTAAACAATGACAGGTAAAAGATTGCTCACTATCATTCAAATGAACGACACGCATGCTTATTTTGATTTACACCAGGAAATGTTCTGGCAGGGCGACCGCGCGGTATATCGTGCAGCGGGAGGTTATGCACGCATCTCCACAATTGTAAAACAGATTCGGGCTGAAAGTAAGGGGCACATTCTCTTTTGCGATGGCGGCGATACCATTCACGGTACCTTTCCTGCTATTGACACACAGGGACAAGCGTTGATTCCCATATTGAATTCGTTGGGACTTGATGCTATGACGGCGCACTGGGAATTCGCTTATGGACCGAAGGTATTTAACCAGCGGGTCGCTGAACTTAATTATCCTATGCTGGCAAACAATGTTTACGATAAAGTGACAAATAAGTTGGTCTATCAGTCGTATATCATAAAAGAGATTAGCGGAATACGGATCGGTCTTGTGGGAATAGCTTCAAACATCATTGATAAAACTATGCCGCCTTCTTACAGCGAAGGAATTTATTTTACCCTTGGCAAAGATGAACTTCCGCCAATCATCAATATGTTGCGTGTTCAGGAGAAGGTTGACTTAATCGTTTTGATTTCTCACCTTGGATTCCCTCAGGAGATGAAACTCTTATCAGAAGTGCAAGGTATTGACGTTTGTCTAAGCAGCCACACTCATAACCGTCTTTATAAACCGGTTCTCAATGGGAAAGCTATTGTCATACAGTCGGGCTGCCATGGTTCTTTTTTAGGCCGCCTTGATGTGGAAGTAGAAGGCGGACAGATCGTTGACTACCGGCATCGGTTGATTGAAGTTGAAGCTGGTACGCAGCCTGATCCTGCAGTTGATGAATTGATAAGACAAGCACTCGCTCCTTATAAGAATGAACTCTCAGAGGTTGTCGGTGAAACTGCCACAGCTCTCAATCGGGGAACAACCCTGGAATCTACAATGGACAATTTCCTCCTTCAGACGTTGCTTGAAAGCACCGGGGCGCAATTAGCATTTTCAAATGGCTGGCGTTACGGCGCACCAATAGTTCCAGGACAGATAACCTTGAATGACCTTTACAACATTATTCCCATGAATCCGCCTGTCTCAATGGTAGAGCTAACAGGAGAGGAAATCATGGCGATGTTGGAGGAGAATCTTGAAAGGACGTTTTCGTGCGATCCGTATCAGCAGATGGGAGGATATGTTAAACGCTGTCTCGGTCTTAATGTTTACTTCAAAATAGAGAATCCTCAGGGACATCGTATTCAAAAAATCTTTATAGGTAATGAGGAGATACAGCCCAACCGATACTACACAGCGGCGTTCGTTACACCGCAAGGGGTTCATCAAAAATACGGACGCAACCGCGAAAATCGGTCTGAGCGGATTATTGATGCGATGCAAAAATATCTCGCAGCGCATCATCCTATTCATGCAGAATTCAGAGATACCTTCGTTGCGGTGTAAGAAAGCGTAGTGCGAATAGGAACGAAGCAGTATTAATCATCGAAAAAAAGATAATACTAAAACGAAAGGTGAAATAATCCGATCAAGGTCTGGACATTGACCGCTGAGAAATATCACGACGAATCCGAATATTTTCTTAATCTTTTCTTTTCACCTATTTTTTTCTTTGTTTCAATTCTTCTCACTTTTGATCCGGCTGTGGGATTAGTTTTAATCCTTCGTTTCTTTTTCTTGGAAGCTTTATCAATCAGATCTATTAATCGGGAAATTGCATCCTGCCGGTTTGCTTCCTGAGTCCTGAACCGCTTAGCTTCAATAATCAGCACACCATCCTTGGTGACTTTTCTTCCGGCAATAGATTTTAATCTTGTCTTTACATCTTCGGTCAGTGATTCCGAAGAAGATATATCGAATCGTAATTGAACAGCAGTTGCAACTTTATTTACGTTCTGTCCGCCCGGTCCGGAAGACCGAATAAAATTGAACGTTAACTCGCTCTCCTTGATCTCGACATTTTTATTTATTCTAAGCATTATTTCACGGATAAATTAAAATTCTATTACTTTATTCTGTTTTCGATGTCATACGGAATCTGATAGTTAGGAAAATCTTTCTTTACTTTATTAATGTAAATCTTAGCTCGATCTATTTTATTAAATTGCAATTCATAAGTAGCGCGATAAGTTAGCATTGTTGCAACGGCATTTTCGATGAAGTCGATGTATTTATTCCGGTTGTTTGGAAATCGAATTGTAAAATTAGGATCTGGAGCCGGGACATACTCATTTCCTTTCACAACTTTAAATAACAAAAGATGCGGAACAATTTGATATCCTTCCGGGAGAGAAAATTCACCTCTCTGCATTTCATTCTGAAACAATTCAAGACCGATATAATAATTCCTTGTTTCAATATTCTTCGAAATGAGATTTGTCATTATAGTCCGGTAATATTTTTCTATAAGATTCGAATCAAATATTTCTCCTTGCTCAAACGGTTTTACCGCATCGAGAAAATTAGAAATATCTTTATCTAAGTTTTTAATTACATCGGGATGATTTCTCTTTAACTGATTGTAGTACCAAGATCTGCGGAGAAGCTCTTTATCTATTACCGTCACATCGCTCCGGTAGTTCTCTACCAACTGAAAATAGTATGATGCTGAAACGAAATAATCCCATTGATATGTAAAGATTACGGAATTTTTCTCTGTGCTGTTTAGAATCGCTTTTGTATAATCTTCGAATGTGTAATCGTTACTTTGATTTACTTCGCTATAATTAAATGCTACCGGTAAAAGTGAAAGAAGTAAAGCAAAGACAACCGCAATCCTAAAATTCCACTTACCGCTTATGTAAATCATGATTTTATAAAAACCGAACACAATTAGAAAAGCAAACATCATATAAGCAAGAAGAAAGTAGGAATCAATATCCACAATATCATAATTGATTGTGTAGAGTACAGCAAAGAGAAATGTTGCAATCAACGGATAAAATATTTTACGGAAATCGCGGTAAGCAACAACAGAGCCGATTATGCCTATAATCAAACCCAAGTAGCTGAACTCCGACGGAAAATTCGAGAGAAAATATTTAAGCTGTTTTCCAGCCGATTCAAATGATTCAAAGAGCCATACTTGATACTGTTTTCCCGAAACATGCCGGAAGAAATTTTCAAAATTTATTGGATTTCCCCAATTGATTCGAGGATTTGCAGAAGCTCTCAACGGAAGATAAAGATAGATAAGAATAAGCAATGAAATAAATACGGCTAGCATCAATAAAATTTTTTTAATTGACGCTATGCTAAACTTCTCTTTTTGAAAGAATAGTATTGTAATGAATGGAAAAATAAGGAGTGTGGTCATGTGATTTGCAAAACCCAGAGCAAGCGATACGGCAACCCAGAGCCAATTAATAATTTTTCCGTTTGTTGAAAGATATGCTCGAAGTATCAAGAAAGTTATTAATGAAAACAAAAATATTTGAAGTGAATAAACTTCGACAGACGTTGACTGAGACCAAAATGTTGAACTGAATGCTAAAGTAATTCCTCCAAATATTGATGAGAGAATAGCTATGGAATTTGTTTTGGGGTCATTTGACAAATCATCATTCTTAATCTCTTTTTTCTTTTTTCTTTTTGGGACGGACGTACTCTTAACTTCATGGTTAGTAAATATTAAATAAGCCGACTTGATAAAAATGAATACTCCGAGGGCGCACCAAATTGCGGCGAGAAGATTAGCTTTAAAAATTGAAGTAAAGGGAAGAGGCAATTTGATAAACAAATATCCGATCATCGTAAAGAGAGGATAGCCAGTGGGATGAGCAATGCCAAGTGTTGCTTGAACAGCCGCAAGTTCGCCTGAATCAATTTGAACGACACTAGGCGCCAAAGTAAAAAGGTAAATAATTAATACAAATAACGCAGTTATAGCCGCAAAATGTCTTTGGAAGAATTCTTTTCTATTTGCCCACATATTCTTCGAATAATTTATTGTTGGATTCTATTGTCTCTGAAATTCTCTTCTCGAAATCGCCGGTACTTTTATATTTCAAAAATTTTGATAAAATAAATTTGCTTTCTTCGCTTGCCGGTATAATCGCGATGTTTTTACTAAAAATATTTTGGATTGCAATTTCGGTCTCTTTAAGAAAAAGGAAGTTGCTTTTTAATGACGCTAAATCGGGTTCATATTTTATCTTTCTAAGCATAGAGAAAATTTCGTAATTACTTTTACCCATGCATTTATTGTAGATCTTATTATTGGCGAGACAGAGTGATTGCAAAATAAAATCAACTGTTAGTAATCCGCCTCTTCCTTTTTTTATGTCGAATCCGCCGTCTGAGATGTGAATTGTCTGAGATAATATAGAAAGATACATTTGTTTAATCTCTTTTCGCACCGTCTCTGTATTGAGTTCACCCGTTTTGTTCAAAAGGGCTTTCCGGAATTCATCAAACAATTTTTCATCCCCGTAGATAAAATTTAATTTTAGTAGCGATTGAAACTCCCACACTCTCGCCCGCTTATCCATGTATAACGCATAATTATTAATTCCCCAAACAAGCGGAGATTTTTTACCCTCGGGCCGCAGCTTAAAATCTATCTCAAACGGCTTTAATATTTGTCCGGCAGACGTTAAAAAATTTTGAAAGTCCTTCTGAATATCTGGATGATCTTCAACATCATCTGCAACAATAATCAAATCAATATCTGAGGCGAAGTTCATATTGCCCGAGCCAAAGCTTCCAAGTCCGCCAATAAAAAAGTTGTACGGCAAGCTCATTTCATCTAATAGAGATTTTATTTTTTGCGATACAAATAATGTTAGAATATGAGAGACTCTGTTTTGCGAAATCAAACCAAGTGCGAATTGTACCGAAAGGGAAAGAATGAGTTCTGTCGCAGAGTATTCGCTGAGGTCATCTGAATGTTTGTTAAAAACTTTTCTGGATAAAAAGAATTCTTCATTTTGTCCGCCAGTTGAAATTATATCAATCGCTTTTTGCGAATAATTACATATCCTTAAAAAATTTTTTAAAAATTGCTCATTTGTAAATTCATTATACCAGATTGACGGGAATTTTGTGGAACGGATAACTTTTACAAAGTTATTAAGAGTAAGATCAGGAGAGTGAGTTTTTTTTAGATGTTTTAAGAGATTCGGCTCAACCAGATCAAACAATTCGATTGTGCGTGTATCAAATTCCTTTTTGTTAATTAATCCTATACCGCTTCTTAAATACAAAATGTTTTTATCAGCAGTAACTGAATTCCTAAATCTTATTTTAGACTGAAGTATTTCTCCCCTTTTCTCTGTCTTTAAAATGTTCTCATAGATAATGCGGACTTCTTTGCGGTATGTCCTTAAATGAACTTGAAAATCTTCTATTGATTTCATCTTTGTGAAAACAACAAGCTTGTTAAGAAACTCTTTGTTATCCGGAATGATATGTGTTTGAGTATCATTCATCAGTTGTAACAAATGTTCAATGTGTCTATAGAAAATATATGACTTAGAAAGAAGAACCGACTCCTTTTTCTTAAGAAGTTTTTGCTCTGTAAGAATCGCAATTGCATTCAGCGTGTTGCCGTTGCGAAGAGATTTTATTCTGCCGCCATTTATTAATTGCAAAGTCTGAACGGCAAATTCAATATCCCGGATTCCTCCGGAAAAAGTTTTTACGTTCTCCTTCTCTTTATTTTGCCGCTCGATATTCAACTTCATCTGTTTGATTTTATCTTTGATTGAATGAGAGAAAGAAGACGGATAAACATAAGGATGAATAAATTCCTCGAACTGCCGAAAAAGCAGCATATCGCCGCAGATAAAATTCAACTTGATTAACATCTGGCGTTCCCAATCCTCGCCGCGTGTTTCGTAATATTTAGTATAGTCGCTCAATGTTTTACAAAGAGGAGAAAATTTTCCGTCCGGACGCAAACGAAAATCAATCCGGTAGATATAACCATGATCTGTTATTGCCGATGCCGATTTGATAAACAACTGTGCTGCTTCAGATAAAATTTCAAAATATTCTTTTTGGGTTTTGGTAACAGTACCATTAAAATCATAAAATAAAATCAGATCAACATCGGAGCTGTAATTAAGTTCATTTCCTCCTAACTTTCCTAACGAGCAAAGGCAGTATTTCTGGTCAACATTTTCAATATTATATTTGTTCAAGATTTCCTTGTAACAAATATTGAAGAGTTCTGCGTTGATCAATTTCGCTAATAAAGAAAGCTGTGCGGTAATTGAAACTAATTCATCTATACCAAGAATATCTACAAGTCCAATTTTCAGAATGAAACGTTTTTTGAACTGCCGCAAGAAATTTGTCTTTGCATTAAATGACTTAAAACGTTCAACGCCTTCGATTTCTTTCTTAAGAAATTCATAGTCTAAAATTTTTGAAAGATAGTCTTGATCAAATAATTGGTAAAGATATTCGGGATTTCGAACAACTATGTCTGTTAAATAATTACTGCTTGCAGAGATTGCAATCAATATTTCGCCGTGATGCGGGAAACTAGAAATCTCCTGAAAAAAGAAAGTCCGGTCATAAATTGAAGAAAATATTCTAATAAGGTTTGCTTCTGAAGAAGAAGAGAAGTAATAATTTGATGCCTGTTTTTCTAACAATATTAAAACATTCTCAAAGATGTTTGATGAAATTGCACCTTCGGTTAGCTCAACCAGCTTATTAACAAATCCAATGGAAAAATGAAATCTCTTTCCGTACAAAAGTAATACTCATCATTAGTTTCGGTATCTAAAATAGTTTTTGTACAAATAAATCGCACTATAGATTCTAATCGCAATCGAGAAATCAAAAATTCTCTTAAAAATTCTTTCGGGAAAAATTATTAAGCGAAGAGAAGAGCAGAAAAGCGTCTATAAACGCAGTTTCATTGCATTTCAAACCCTCTTTATTTAACTTGCCTGCCGAAAAAAAAGGAGCAATTGATGATTGGTACGCTGTTGAAAAAAATTTTTGGCGACAAAAACACGCGTGCGACTAAGGATTACTGGCCTATCGTAGATCAGATTAATGCTGAATTCGAAAAATTACAAAATTTAACAGATGATGAACTCCGCGCTAAAACCGCAGAGTTCAAACAACGTATTGCTGACGCAACTGTAGATATTCAAACTCCCCTTGCGGAGTTTAAAAATAAACTTATGGATGATCAATTCGTTGAAGATAAGCATGCTATCTATGACGAAATTGAGAGATTGGAAAATGAGCTTACGGATCGTTATGAAGAAGTATTAAACGAAATCCTTCCGGAAGCCTTTGCCGTCGTTAAAGATACATGCAGACGCCTTGTTGGAAAATCTTGGGATGCTGCCGGAAATAAAATTCATTGGGATATGGTTCCTTATGATGTTCAGTTGATGGGCGGAATAGTTCTTCACAGCGGAAAGATCGCCGAGATGGCGACCGGTGAAGGTAAAACACTCGTGGCAACTCTTCCGGTTTATCTAAATGCGCTTACAGGTCGTGGGGTTCATCTTGTTACGGTTAATGATTACCTGGCAAAACGCGATAGCGAGTGGATGGGAGAGATTTACAAATTCCACGGCTTGACTATTGGTTGTATTACTAATACGATGGAACCGGAACAACGAATCAAAATGTACGCTTGCGATATTACTTACGGAACGAACAACGAATTCGGCTTCGATTATTTACGTGATAATATGGCAAGTGAAAAAAGTTACTGTGTACAGCGCGGTCATAACTTTGCAATCGTTGATGAAGTGGATTCTGTTTTAATTGACGAAGCCCGGACACCTCTTATTATTTCCGGAGCTGTCGGTTCAACAGAGCACAAATTTGATGAAATGAAACCGCGGGTTGAACGCTTGTGGAGAAAACAATCTAACCTTGTTGCATCAATAGTAAATGAAGCAGAGCAGCTATTAAAATCAGAAGATAAAGAAGATAGAGAAAAAGCCGGTGTTCAGCTTCTTCGTGCTCACCGCGGATTTCCCAAAAATAAGTCGTTATTAAAACTTCTTTCGGAACCCGAATACAAAAAACTTTTACAGCAAACCGAACTTGAATTCTTACGTGAAAATGCTAAACGGATGCCTGAGATTGATGAAGAGCTATATTTTGCTATCGAAGAGCGAAACAACCAGATGGACCTAACCGAAAAAGGTAGAGAAGAACTTGCTTTGGGCTCTACTGAGCAGAAAGAATTTTTTGTTCTTCCCGATCTTGGAACTGAAATCAGCAAAATAGAAAATGATTCTTCAATGTCTGCCGAAGATAAAGTTAGAAGGAAAGATGAGTTATACCATATTTACTCAGAACGGTCTGACCGCATCCATACATTAAATCAACTTTTAAAAGCTTACACTCTTTTTGAGAAAGATGTTGAATACGTAATTACAGAGGATGGGAAAATCGCAATTGTTGATGAATTTACCGGCCGTGTTCTTCCCGGTAGAAGATATTCGGATGGTTTGCATCAGGCAATAGAAGCAAAAGAAAGCGTAAAGGTTGAACGCGATTCACAAACTCTCGCAACTATTACTCTTCAGAACTATTTCCGTTTGTATAGAAAACTTGCCGGCATGACCGGTACAGCGGAAACCGAAGAAGGCGAATTTTTCGAGATTTATAAATTAGAAGTCGTTGTAATTCCAACAAACAGACCGATTGTTAGAATTGACGAAGACGATGCAATCTACAAAACACGGCGCGAAAAATATAACGCGATTGTTGGAAAGATAAAAGAACTCCGTGAAGAAAAACGTCCTGTTCTTGTAGGAACAACAAGTGTTGATGTTTCAGAAACGATCAGCCGAATGTTGAAACGGCAGGGCGTTACACATAATGTTTTGAATGCGAAGCAGCATCAGCGTGAAGCGGAAATTGTTGCTTTTGCAGGTCAACCCGGGGCTGTTACTATTGCAACCAACATGGCAGGCCGCGGTACGGATATTAAGTTAGGTGCCGGTGTGGTTGATGTGGGTGGTCTTTATATCTTGGGTACAGAACGTCACGAGGCACGCCGTATAGATCGTCAGTTACGAGGACGTTCTGGTCGTCAAGGCGATCCCGGTACAACAAAATTTTTCATCTCTCTGGAAGATGATTTGATGCGCATCTTTGGAAGCGACCGTATTACAAACATCATGAGCCGTATAGGAATGGAAGACGGCGAAGCAATCCAGCATCCCCTTATTACTCGTTCTGTTGAACGCGCCCAGAAAAAAGTTGAAGAGAATAACTTTGCAATCAGAAAAAGATTGCTCGAATTTGATAACGTGATGAATCAACAGCGCGAAGTTATTTATGCCCGCAGAAGACAAGCTCTCGAAGGCGAACGTCTTAAAGGCGAAGTGTTCGATTACCTCGAAGAAGTCGTTCAAAGTATTGTAGATAAATATTACGATGATGGAGATATTGAAAGCATTCACAGCGAAATTCTTCAAAGTCTTTTAGTGGATATGAAGTTTGAACCAAAAGTTTTTGAAGATTTAGGCAAAGATGGTGTAAAAGAAAAACTTTTTGAAGCGGCAAAGGATTTTTATCAACATAAAGAAGAAATGCTTGGCAGTGATTTAATGGCCCGCCTAGAACGTTATGCTGTTCTTAGTGTTATTGATGAAAAATGGAAAGAACACCTTCGCGAAATGGATGATTTGAAAGAGGGTATCGGATTACGTGCTTACGGGCAGAAAGATCCTTTGCTGGAATATAAATCAGAATCTTACGGATTGTTTTTAACATTATTAGAGCAAATCAGAAATGAAGTGGTAGCGTTCTGTTTCAAATTCTGGCCGCAAGCACCTGCAGAGGTTCAAAACAAAAGAGTGCCACAATCGCAGAGAATGCAGACTATTAAAGACTCTGCCGATAATTTAGGATTGCGAGCTCCTGCCGGAGGAGACGAAGAAGGCGGACATAGAGTTAAATTGCAGCCAGTAAAAGTTGAACAAAAAACAGGTCGCAATGAACCATGTCCGTGCGGAAGCGGGAAAAAATTTAAAAACTGTCACGGTAAAAATTCCTAATAAGAGATTTTCATGAAGAAGATTGAAGCGATCATTCGCCCGTTTAAATTGGATGATGTAAAGGAAGCTCTTCTTGAAGAAGGTATTAGAGGAATGACAATTACAGAAGTCCGAGGATACGGAAGACAAAAGGGACATAAAGAAACTTATAGAGGAAGCGAATATCAAATTGAATTCGTTCCTAAAATAAAAATTGAAATTATTGTTGATGATTCAATGACAGAAAAAGCGGTTGAAGCAATTCTTCGTACTGCGAAAACCGGGCAAGTTGGAGACGGTAAAATTTTTATCTCAACAATTGAAGATGTTATCAGAATTAGAACGGATGAATCGGGTCCGTCTGCGCTCTAATTTTCCACTCATTAAAAGAAGGATGACCGTATAATAGTTTTTACTACTTTATCATTAACAGAGAGATAGAACATGTTTTTCGAGAAAGCAAAAAAACTATTTGCATCGGCATCATTGTTTTTAATTCTTCTCGGACTTTCCGGTTGCGGCATTTGGACCGACTTTACCACATATTTTAATACTTACTATAATGCCAAAACTCTTTTCGATCAAGTTGAAGAAGAGATAATAAAACAGAAGAAAGATATCTTCGCCTTTAGAGAAGATCTGCAAGCCGCTTCGCAATACGGCGGACAGCAGACATCACAATATGGTACTCAAACAACTATTCCGGTTAATAACACGCAATCAACAAATCAATTTGCCAATCAGCCGAATACAAATCAATTAAGTAATCGGCCGGCTACACCGCAATTAAGCGGAACGCTAAATGATAATCTGAAAAAAGTTGTTGAAAAATGTTCTAAGATTCTTCAATACGAAAAAAATTCATCCTATTTTGCGGACGCACTTTTTATTACCGGTAAGGCGCTTTACTACCAGCAGGAATATGCACGCGCGCAAAGAAAATTTACTGAGCTTGCCGGTCTTGGAAAAACTAAATACTCTTCCGAAAATAAATTATGGCTTGCTAAAACTGATCTTCAATTACACGATTTTGATGAAGGATTGAAACTGATTGACGAAGTTAAAACCGAATCATTGAATGAAAGCAACGATGCACTATTCAATGATGCCTCAATAACAAAAATATCATTTTTGATCTTCCGTGAAGAAAATAACGCCGCGATTGAAGAATGCAAAGATTTTCTAAGCAAATCTAAAGATGATGAAATTAGCGCACTTGTTGCCTATCAGATGGGTAAAATATATTTACTATTGGATGATACAGAAAATGCTTTTCAAGCTTTCTCTTCTGTTTCAAAATATTCTCCGACTGTTGACGTTGATTTTAAGAGCCGGTTTGAATCCGCAAAGCTTTTGAAATCACTTAAAAGATTGGATGAAAGCGAAAAAGCTTTTAACGATCTGCGGTATCTCGGAAAATTTAAAAACTATCTAGACCAGGTATTAATTGAAGTCGGGCAAATAGATGTAGAAAAAGACCGTATCAATCCGGCGATAGATATTTTCCGCGATGTTGACACAACGTATAGACAATTTCCGACTTCTGGAATTGCGGAGGTGAAACTTGGAGATATTTATAGAAAGAAGTTAGGACTCTATGATAGCGCATATGTTTATTACAGTAGAGCTTCAATGTCCATGGCGCCAAGAGAAGACAAGGAGGAAGCGAGAGTTCAAGCAGCTCATTTGAATAAGTACTTCTCTTTTAAGGAAGAAGAAAGTGACATAGAAAAGAAAATTGAGTATAAAAACAATCCGGAATTGTTTGTAAGGGATTCCGTTGATTATGAAATTGCGTACAGACAGTATATGGACGAAGCAAAAAAAATGGGCGAAACTCAGAATTCGGATCCCAATGTGATCAATCAACAAAAATTTGATATTGCTTTTCTGCAACAACAATATAACCAGCAACAGATAGCTTTTTTTAGAAACCCCAAAAAAGGAGTGATTCCCACTCCGGTTCAGTTAATCGCTTTAGGAAGATATAAAAAGCCGGAAAATGTAAAACTAACTGCTGATTCATTAAGTACTATACTAGCTAAAAGTTTGTATGGTCTTGCCAGTCTTTTTTATTCTGAACTTGATAGATCTGATTCAGCTTATTTTTATTTCAAAAAAATTCTGAACGACTATCCCGATAAGCCTGTCAAAGTTCAAACTATGTATGCATTGGGCACTTACTATGAAACGCATACTGATTCTGTAAAAGCGGATAGTATATTTAAATACATCTACGATAATTTCGAAAAGGATCCGTTAAGAAACGCAGCTGCACAAAAATTAGGTCTGGTTAAGAAGGAAGAAAATACTGTCATAACTAAAAAAGTAGACGACCCCGCCGAAAAATTTTATGATCAGGCTGAACAAATATATTACAGTAAAAAATATGTAGAGGCAATAGATTCATTCCGGACAGTTTATAAAAAATTTCCGCAATCACCATTAGCTCCAAAAGCGATTTATTACATAGGACTGATATATGAAAAAGATTTGAAGATGTATGATTCGGCGGCTACTGCTTATGGAATGCTAATTAAAGAGTTTGCAAAGTCGCCGCTTTCCGGAACTGTTCTGGCCAAAGTTACAGAGTATAATAATGAAAAAGAGAAGATGAAGAAAGAAGAAGAGAATAAACAAAAAGAATTAGAAGCAAAACAAAAAGAGAAAGAAATAAAATCGGCAGATATAAATAAAACAACCGCTAATCAACAACCGCAAGCAGAAACAATAAAGGACAAAAAAATTGTTAGACGAGCTTTATTAAAAGAACAGGCTCAAAAGCAAGATTCACCAAAAGCTCTTTCTCAAGATAGTCTTAAAGCAAAAGCCGACACGACCAAAATAAAGCAAGTTGAAAAATAGTGTTGTTAATACACTTCAAATGCAATGATCACCCGCAAAAGAGTTCTGGATTTAATTGATAAGGGAGAAGGGTTAAATGTTGAATTTAAGCAGCGTTTTTCTTCTCACGAAAAAATAGCCAAGGAGATGATTGCATTCGCAAATACCCGCGGAGGATTCATTCTCTTTGGCGTAGATGATGATAAATCTATTTATGGAATTGAAAGTGAGAAGAGCGATCTAGATCTTGTAAAAGAGACAGCCGCAAAATTTTGCGAACCTCCTGTTGAAATTAATATTGATGTTGTTGAGATAGACAACAAAGATCTGCTGATAGCCGAAGTAACCGAATCGAAAAAAAAACCTCACCGGATACAGGATTATAAAAAAGATCTCAGTCTGAACGATGCTCAAGTGTATGTACGTGTTAACGACAAAAGCGTTCTTGCTAGTAAAGAAATGATAAAACTTTTGCAGAGTAAATCTGCTGGTAAGACTTTGGAGAAATACGTTGTCGGTGATAAAGAAAAAATAGTCTTTAATCTTCTTGATAAACAAGAAACGGTAACAGTAAAAGAGTTAAGTAAATTTGCAAATATTTCTGATAGGCGTGCTTCGCGTACGTTGATAAAACTTGTTCGAGCAAATCTGCTTTTAATCCACCAGAAAGAGAACGGCGAGAGCTACTTTACATACGCTGGATAGAGATAATAAACTAAGTATCAAAGACACGCCTTAGCTCGAAAGCGGCTATACCATAAGCAACCGCAACATTTAAAGACTGTTTTATTCCGAATTGTGGAATTTCGATTGAAAGATCACATAAATCTAAAAGTTCTTGAGAAACACCGGTAATTTCATTACCAATTACAAGAGCAATAGGAAAGGTGTCTTTAGTCAAATTGTAATGCGGGATACTTGATTCTGTAAGTTCAAGCGCGCATATCTTTATTCCAATTTTTTTCAAATTCAGTATTACTTCTATTGCATCTTTTGCGTATTCCCAAATAACACTTTCCTGTGAACCGAGTGCGGTTTTCAAAACTTCTTTCTTTGGAGGATGCGGTGTGTAGCCGCATAAAAAAAGTTTCTGAATCATCGCGCCGTCGGATGTACGGAATATTGAGCCGACATTATAACTGCTGCGAATGCTGTCAAGTATAACATACACCGGAAGTTTTTTTACTGTGTGAATATTTTCGAGTGTGCTGCGGTTTTGTGATATCTCGTCGTGCGTAAGTTTTTTCATATTAACTGGTTTTGTAAGTAAGGCGTAACCCGATAATTCCAATTACGATTAAAAAAATAAAAGCTATGCGCAATAAATCACGGGGTTCATCAAAGAAAAGTATTCCGTAAACTGCTGTTCCAACGGCACCAATACCGGTCCACACAGCATAAGCAGTTCCTATGGGAATATTTTTAGCTCCAAGCGAAAGAAAAATATAACTTAGAATCATTGCTATAACCGTAAAAACAGAAGCTTTCAAATGCGTAAAGCCCTCTGAATATTTTAATCCAACTGCCCATGATATTTCAAATACGGACGCGATTAGTATATAAATCCAAGCCATTAATTAAACCCTTGTTTCGAAATTGAAAGATAGGATTCCAGAGATTGCGCGTTGATAAAAATTTTCACTTCTTTTACATCCGGAAATTGTTTTGCCGTTTCATAAAGTTGTTCTCTTATACGGGATATATCGCATAAATTGGTTATAGCAAAATCACCTTTGATATATACTTCTGCAATTCCATTTGATACTGTTGCCTGGTATAGAATCAGGCCGGGACCTTTAATATAGTTTTTCAATTCGTCTGTATCTTTTGCCGCAAATAATTCTGTTAGTGCTGACTCTACTTCGTTTTTCTCTATTAGAATTGTTTTGGAGATCGGAACAAGAATTTCATTGCAATCAATAGATTTGCCCATAAGTTTAGAACTTTCAGGTGCAACCATGTAAAGGTTGATTGTCATTTCTACCGGCTCGTTTTGATTCTTTTTTCCGCAGCCACTCAATAAGAATAAATAAGAAGTCAAAAAAACAGTAAAGAATATTTTAGCTAATTTCATTATTACTTTATCCTCTTTTTGTCTCGGTAATATCAAACTGCCAACAATCGTACAAGCTGATAGAAAATTATTTAAAATAAATTCCGAAAACTTGTTGACTGTAAAATAAGAAAAGAAAATTTATTTCTTCACAATTAAGGTAGACCGTATTCATAGCATAAATTTACTTGATGGAAAAGTCTGTTAAGAAAAAATTTGAGGAGGTTTTCTTTTCAGGAGCATGAAAGCAAATTTTATTGGCTCTCTTCTTCTTCCACGTGTAAGCGGTGTAAAAAACGATGTACAGCAGGAGCAATAATAATTCCTACGGTAACTAAAAAAACTATTCCGGAAAAAAGTGCATACATCGATGCGAAAAATTTTCCGGCATCTCGGTGCATTTCTCCAACCGGTCCCATCCCGCCAAGTATCATCGAAGCATTTAGAAGCGAATCTATCCAGCTCATTCCTTCAATAAAGCGGTAACCGAGAATGCCAATCATCAATGAGATAAAAATTGTAAGAATGCCCAACAGCAGATGGTTAATTGCTCGCTGGATGAAAAGGCGGCGTGGAAGCAATGGTTCATTTTTATTTTCGTAACGAAATATCTTTTGTTGCCTGTTTTTTTTCACTTCTTTCCTTTGAAAACTTGTTAGAGCTGTTTATAAAATTAAAAAAGATATCAGCAAGAGATGAAAACTTATCTTTGCTCTATATAGTATTCAATTTATAAAAATTTATCTCGTTTATAAATATATTCTACTAACCACCTATCTCCGATTTTTTTCATAGTTATTCGATTTTTGTGGGGTTTCTCTTCGCCGGGGCATGTTTTAGTATAAAAATATTTTCCGGAGAGATTGTCTTTATCAAGTTCAAATTTGTCCAATGTAAAAGTACATTTCGAATCATCTGTTACGTTATCCTGCTCATCCATTTTTCTAATCATGAAAGATATCTGATCTTCACTGCCTTCGCATGCGCAAAGTTTACAAGCGCCAAACCAATCGCCTTTGAAATAGAGTTCGAGAAATTTTTGTGCAACTTCTTTCGGGTCTGAATAATCTACACTCGGCTGTTGAGCCGCAAGATTCAAGCAAAACAAAAATGAAACGAATAAAAAAAATCTTGTTCTCATTTTTAGCTCCGCATTAATTTATGTATTGTTAGAGTTGTACAAAGGTAAGAACAAAAACGGGAGTGATTTTTTGATATGTATTGAATTGCCAGCATGATTGCAAAACCAACCATATTAACTGTCTAGAATATAGCTAATACAACAATCAACTTCACGACCAAATTCATTCTCATCCACTTCGGTAAATGAATTCGGGGAAAATTATTATTCATATCCGAAATTATAAGTTAAACTGAACCAGGGAAGAAAAGAACCACCAGACAAATCTTTTCCGAAAGGTCTGACCGCCGCTACGTCACCTGTAATATGCTTGCCGATAACTCTAAATCCGACCATTCCTAAAATAAAATTTGTACCCAACGGTGTCCAAGTTTCCGCAATCAATTTAAAATTTCTGCCAATTTTAATATCGCCGCCCAAAATCATTATCGGCTTCTCTGAAAAATATTCACCGGAGAAACCCCATCCTAAACCAACAGAAATGTTTTTATCTTTATCGCCAAGTGTAGTCATTGTGTAAGCAATTCCAACTCCATTTTGGAATCCAATATCTTTGAAGTCAGTTGTTGTCATATAAAATACTCCGGCTGCAAGATCAAGATTATCCGAATGCAGAGGTGTGATCTTAGGAGATAAATAAACTATCTGTCGTTGAATTGTAGGAAGAATTGAAATTCCACCGCCGAGAGTTAAAAAATTTCCTACGCCTATAGCCGCGAATGGGAAAAAGAGTTCATTCAATTGTATATATCCTTGCCCTGGTTTCAGCGGTCTCGCTGTCGGAAAGATTATTAAGCGGCTCAAACTTGCATCAGTATAATTTAGGCGGGCAACTGTATCTTTCACTTCATTTTTCGTTTTGAGTGCCGTTCTTTCGCGTCTTGCAAAATCTGAGTCTTCGAAACCTACTACATCTTTAATCAGCTCCTTTGGAATTCTGACTTTCTGATTTTCCCGTGTTATTATGTTTAGAAATTTTGATTCGGAAGATTCAATTTTTCCTACATACTCTGTCTTGTCAGTGAGTGTTATAACCAAAAGGTTGGATTTTAAAGTGTCGATCTGGGCATTTGCAGAAGTAAAAGATATTAAAGCCAAAAGAATACTGAAAGCGAAGCATGATTTCATTTTTATCCCCATTTTAAAATTATTAATCTCAGGTCGTAGAATCTTTCATTTGCAATCCAAATATAAAAATAGGAATGACAAACAGAAACAGCAATCCGGCTACTACAAATGGAGCACCTATACCTAAACCTGCAACAATTAATCCCGAAAAAGCAGACCCAACGAGATTACCAATAATTTGAAAACTTGAGCCAATGCCAAACACTCCGGCTTTGCGGTCGCTCTCGGTATTATTTGTAAGAAGAGTATAAATAAGAGGCAGAATTAAGCCAAGTGAAAATCCGGAGAAAATTAGAAAAACCGAGATCATTGTAATTGTCGAGGAAGCCGCAATCAATATAGAAGAAAGCGATGCAATCAAAACGGTATAAGAAGTTAGAGATTTTATACCAAACCTTTGAAGAAATTTTCCAAACAATGCAGAAGCAATTGCGGAAGTTCCTCCGTAAATTCCCAGTAAAATTCCTGTTAGCGTTGATGTTCGTGCATTAAAATCAAGTGATTGGATAAAAAGGGAGAAAGTTGGGCGAAGCATAGAAACACTTAATGAATAGATCAATAAAAAGAAACCGCACGAAAGTAGAACTCTTTTGGTGAATATATGTCTCCAATTATTGATGAAAGAGTAGTAGAAATGTTTTTTCAATTCAAAATTTTCTTCTTCAACAAAAAATAAAACTAAAAGTCCCGATAATGCGACAGTTAACGCAACTAGAAAAAAAACATCTCTATAACCAAACAGATCGGCAAGAATTCCGCCAATGATAGGACCAACAACATTCCCGCTTCCGTTAGCAAATTGTATAATGCCAAGTGAGTAAGCGGTTTTTTCTTTAGGTGTATTCGATGCTGTTAAAGAGATAGCCGCCGGATAAAATCCGCCCATAATTTCTTGAAGCGATGCGAACAGAAGCAGTTGAGTAAGATCTGCGGACATTCCCATTAAAAACTGTGAGGCGGCAAAACCAAATACAGCAAGCAATGTCATCAACTTCCGCCCGAATTTATCGCCGAAACTCCCCCACAAAGGGGTTGTAAAAAATGAAACGATAAATGGAGCGGCAAATATCCATCCACTCCAAATAGCAGTTGATGTAGCGGATGTTTTTCCTAGATCATGAATAAAAAGTGGAAGGAATGGAATCAAACTTCGTGTCCCTGCCCGGTAGAAAAATTGACTAACCGCAAGTGCTATAAGATTTTTTTGCCAGATTTCAGGTCGCTTCATCTTAAAATTTATTATTGCCACTTGAAATTAAGTTTTTGATTTCGGCTTTTCAAAGTGTTAATTTTTTTTATGGATAATCAAAGTTCTTTTAAAAAGGTAAGTTCACTTGGAAATTAAACTAACATGTG
>JAKAKD010000053.1 GCA_021824635.1 Bacteroidota bacterium
CGTAGGGAACGGAGACATCTACATCATTCGGATAAAATCTTTTAAAATAAAGTGTGGTTTGACCGCCTTTACTGATTCCTGTGCTGATCCATTTCCCATCGTAAATTTTTTTGAATAATTGAACAATGAAATGATGATCTGCCGCCGCCTGTTTGATGTTCAAATATTTCCAATCATTTTTTTTCGGAACGGACTTTCCAAAGTAACGATGCTCAACTACAATTTGATTAGCATTCAAAATTTTTGTCAATTCAGTAGCGCGACTGTTTCCGGCGGCATAACCTTCGGTAACAAACACTACGGGAGAAGAATTATTTTTGTGTGAAAGGAAAATTTTCTGTTTGAATTTTACACCGCTTGGTTTGTTGTGATCAACCGGCTGTGTTATCATCAGTTCGTATGCTTCCGCGAATGTTGTGTCGTGTTTTATCGGAGTAATATCGGAAATTTCTTTGAACGACTTTAATTTTTTTAGGAGTGGAAATTCAGTTTGAGAAATTGCAGTTGAGGTTACAATTAGAAAAGCTAGAAGCAGCAGCCTAATTTTTGCGATCATTATTCCCTCTATCTTTTATTAATACAAAAATAGAATAAAGATTTCATCTTTTCGAATAATGAATTAGACCGGATTGCCGAATTAAAGAGAATTAGTCTTTGAAATTAGGAATGCTAATAGAATGCCCGATTAATAATATTGCAAGTAGAAAGTCTTCTACTTTGAATAAATATAATTATGAAGAACTTCTATTGTTTCGCGGTGAACTTTGATATCCATTTCTAATAAATCTTTTATGGACAAGATTCCGACTAATTTTTCGTTTTCAATAATAAGAATGTGTCTTATTCCGCGGTCTTTCATTTTCTGCAGACATTGTTCGTAAGATTCATTAACATCTGCAAGAACCAAATCCTTTGTCATGATCTCTTCAACGAGAGTAGCTTTTAAGTCAAGTCCTTTTGCTATTACACGTCTAACTAAATCACGCTCAGAGAATACGCCTAATAATTTTCCGTCTTCAGAAAGAACAGGAACAAGTCCAATATTATGCTCTGCCATCAGACAAACAACATCATAAATTTTGGTGCCGGATTTTACGGTTAGAAGAGTTTTTGTTACTAATGTATCTTTTAGGGATTTCATATTGCCTCCGGTCTATAATATGTTGTTGTTCTAAATTGAATCTAATACTTTCGGGTGAACTAATTCAAGTAAAAAAGTTAAGAGCTAATGGAAGAATGAGGGTTTTGTAGCAAGAGCGGGTTTTAATTATATTTTAGTAAATAATTAGTACAAATGATGAATTACCGGCAAATAAAACTCGGCTTAAAAAACAAATGCGTCTGCATAGCCGGATGCGGCGGCTTGGGCTCGAACATTGCTGTAGCGCTTGCCCGTGTTGGAGTCGGTAAATTGATCATAGCAGATTTTGATAAAATTGAGAAAGACAATCTTAACCGCCAATATTTTTTCTTAGACCAGATTGGAAGTTATAAAGCCACGGCACTAAAAGAAAATATTTACAGGATTGATCAATCAATTGAAGTAGAAGCGCACATTGTAAAACTTGCACCAACAAATATTACAGAACTTTTCGAATGCGGGGATATAATAGTTGAAGCATTTGATAAAGCTGAAATGAAAGAGATGATAGTTGAAACAGTGCTGTCGGAATTTCCGGCAAAGCCGATTGTCTGCGGCGCCGGTCTTGCAGGGTGGGGCGGAAACGAATTAATTAATGTTGAACGCTATGATAATCTTTACATTGTTGGAGACCATATTTCTGAAACGAGCGAAGACGATCCGCCAATTGCACCGCGTGTGGGTATTGTTGCAAACATGATGGCTAATGTTGTTCTTGAATTATTACTTGGTAAGGATAAGTAGAATGAAGATTATTCTAAATCATAGAGATGAAGTTTTAAAAACAACAAAAGAAAACTTGACCATTAATGAATTGCTGAAACTGAAAAAGTTTTCATTCACACGGCTTGTAGTAAAAATCAACGGAAAATTAGTTAAACGAGAAAACTTTGATTTGGTTTCATTCCAAGAGAATGATAATGTAGAAATTATACACATGATAAGCGGCGGATAATTTTGAGGTTACCATTGTCATTCCCGCATGCTTTAAGCGGGAATCTAAATGTGGATGCCCTCTTCCGCGGGCATGACAGCATAAATTCTTTGCAGTTTGAGTTGCAGAAGTTTATTTAAAAAATTACTTCAACTTCCACTCACCATTATCATATTTGGTTCTTAACTCAACTAATTCAGGTAAATCCATTCCAAGTTTTCTTAAATGCTCTATTTTAGGAACGCCATTTCTATCCCAGCCGCGTCTTTGATAAACAGCATCAAGTAATTGTTCATATCTGTTCTCTCGGTATTTTCTGTGTGCAGCCATCTTTTCTTTGGTTGACATACCTTCGGGATTAATTCCGATAATGTCTTTCAACTGAGCATCATATCTCTCCTGGCGCGATAAATATTCTTCTTCTGTAACCGGACCAGCAGCTCTATACGGCTGAGCATCCCATTTGCGAACTCCGTAACCTCTTCGAAGATTGAACATTCTTTGAAAGTTATAAACTCTTTCGGAGTCTTCAATCAATCTTTTGTTATCGAACGGGCGGCCTGTTACAGCTTTGTAAATTGTAACATAGTTATCAACATGTTCCGGCACTTTAGCCGGTTCGGCGGTTTCTGCGTTGTTCTTCGGTTCAACATCATTCCATGGAAGTTTACAAAAACCGGCAAGACCAAACCATGTTCTAAATAGCGGGAAGTAGTGAAGAGCTTCTGCTTTGTCTTCAAATGTTGGAATGTGATTATTTACCATATCCATAAAAATTAGCCAGGCTTCATCATGCTGAGGTCCTTTGTTTGTCATTGCATATCCGCCTTGCTGCGCAAGCGATTCTTTAGACATGTATTGAGAATACTCAAGCCCTTTGTTTTCCATTCCGATGTCTTGTAGAAATTGAGGATCACCCCAGCCATTCTCAGCAAATAATTTTTTTAATCTGCGTACGCCGAGTCCTGCGGTCTTGCCAAATCCTTCGCCGCGTCCAAGCTGGTGAAGCATTTCCATTGCGTTATCTGCATTGCCAAAATTTAACTTCAATCCGCCTGTTCTTTCTAAATTTAGAATTCCGTTTTCATAACATTCCATTAAGAATGCAACTGTAGTCCCCCATGTAATAGTACAAACGCCGTAAGTGTCGCAATAAAAATTTACTTCTATTGTATAGTCGGTACTAAAGATTCCGGAATTTGCAGCAATGCCGGCAGCAGTTTCATATTCGGGTCCGTCAACAATTACGCTTTCGCCTTTGAATGGTCCCGTGCGAAGAATATAATTGTTAACGCCTTTAGCACAACTCATATTGCATCCAAGCCAGCATCCGTCGAAAGAGCCCTGTTCAAATTGTTTTTTCCAAGTGTTGCCGTCAATATTTCCTACCACAGCTTCGTTACTGCCGAATTTAAAATTATTTACCGGAAGGAGATCGTAATCATTCATTACTTCAACTAAATGTGCAGTACCTTTCGTTCTCATTTCGCATTGTGATTCGTCAAGTTCTTTCATCTCTTTATTGAAACGCTGTCCGCGTTCAATGATTGATTTCATATCAACAACATGGTTCATATCATTTTCAACTTTGGCAACAAGAGCTACAAGCGCTTTAATTTTTTTATTACGGAATACAGTTCCAATTCCTCCGCGTCCTGCTTGTTTCAGTCTCGAACGTTTTTTTCTCTTGTCATAAAAACTAAAGTTCAGCATTCCGATCAGAGAATGATCTGCCGCCGCACCGGCAGATACAACTGCTATTTTCATTTTATCTTGTTCTGTAGGACAATACATTTCTGTCAACATATCAGCTAAGTGATGACTGTTTACCGGATCCGCCGGTGCTTCTTCGATTCTGATTTTTCCGGTTCCATCTCTTCCATCAAGAATGATAATTACATCGCGTTCCGATTTACCTTGAAGTTCAATTGCATCAAAACCATTGAGTTTTAAAAATGGTCCGAACCAACCGCCAACATTGCTGTCCATTACGGAGTCAGTTTGCGGTGAAATAGTAACTACAATTGATTTTCCGGTTCCGGAATATTGTGTAATTCCGCAAACCGGTCCGCCAGAAATTACAATTTCATTTTCAGGATCGTCCCATTTCGTTTCCGGCGTTGTCGCATCCCAAAGATATCTTAGACCGTATCCTTTCCCGCCGATAAATTTTTCCTTCATCTCTAAAGGAACGTCTTTTACCTTTATCTCATTCTCTGAGAGATTTATATAAAGTGTCTTATCCGAATACCCTTTATCCATCGGTTTTATATCGTAGTGAAACTCTTTTACAAGTTTACGCTGTTCCAAAATTTCCAGGACTTCCATTAGGAATTCTCCAAATTGTTAAATATTTATAAAAAGCTATAAAAGTCTTTGAAAATATAAGAAAGGCGAAATTGAAACCCAACGCGTAAAAAGGGCAATAAGATCAATAGTTGTAAGGAAGCATAATAATTATTAGACTTTGAACTCAAAAAATGAAGGAATGTGCACAAATGAATTTTTCCTCTCTCTTAAAAACACTTTTTCTATCATTATTTTTTCTCGGTACTATAAATGCTCAGAACTCGAATCAGTTAATAATTTTTCATGCGGGAAGTCTGACGGTTCCTTTCGAAAAAATTATTAGCGGTTTTAAAAAGGAAAATCCCGGTGTTGAAGTTTTAAAAGAAATTGCCGGAAGCCGTGAATGCGCCAGAAAAATTTCTGAATTGAAAAAGCCGTGCGATATATTTGCTTCTGCCGATTACATGGTGATTGATCAGTTGTTAATTCCTCAATATGCAGATTGGAACTTGAAATTTGCAACAAATGAAATGGCAATCGTTTATACCGATAAATCGCGCAGAGCTAAAGAGATTAATCAAAAAAATTGGTTTGATATTCTGCTTGATAAAAATATCTCGGTTGGAAGAGCCGATCCAAACGCCGATCCATGTGGTTACCGTACAATCTTGACTATGAAACTGGCAGAAATTTACTATAACAAAAAAGGTCTAGCTGAAAAACTGATCAAAAAAGATCAGGAATATATTCGTCCGAAGGAAGTTGACCTTCTTGCTCTTCTTGAAGAGGGAGAACTTGATTACATCTTTCTTTACAGATCGGTTGCGGAACAACATGGATTAAAATTTTTGTTATTGCCGGACAAAATAAATATGAAGAAATCCGAACTTGAGGATTATTACAAACAAATTTCTGTAGAACTCAATGGTAAAAAACCGGGAGAAAAAATTTCTCAGGAAGGTTCATCTATGGTTTACGGTGTTACTATCCCTAAAAATTCACCCAATCCAGCATTGGCAAAAAAATTCATTCAATACCTTATGAATAAAGAAAAGGGTTTGAAAGTGATGCAAGAATTTGGACAACCGACCGTTGTTCCATCCGTATGCGACGCTTACAATAAACTGCCGGACGATTTAAAAAAATATGCTCTGAAGAAGAAATAATATTTAATGAAAAGATATTTCTCAAATAAATCGCTGCTAAATTTAGTCTTCACTTTTTTAGGCGGTATATTATTACTTTTCATCATCGCCCCATTGGCGGGCATGTATCTTAGCACTTCTCTAGGATCGCTGAAAGAAGCTGTTGGAAGTGAAGAAGTGCGAAACAGCATCTGGCTGAGTTTATGGACTGCTATGGCTGGAACAATATTTTTTTCATTTTTTGCGATTCCGCTTGCCTATCTTCTAGCGCGGAAAAAATTTCCGCTTAAAAATGTTGTGAATGGAATTATTGATATTCCAATAATCATTCCTCATTCGGCTGCGGGTATTGCTGTGTTGGGAATAATAACACGGGATAGTTTTCTTGGAAGAGCGGGTGAATTATTAGGAATAAAATTTGTTGGTAACCCGGCGGGAATAATTTTAGCGATGGCTTTCGTCAGTATTCCGTTTTTAATTAACGCGGCGCGCGACGGATTTGCCGCAGTACCGGAACGTTTGGAAAAAATTGCATTAACTTTGGGCGCATCTCCAATAAGAGTTTTCTTTACAATCTCCCTTCCGCTTGCATGGCGCTCAATTCTATCGGGATTTATTTTGATGTGGGCGCGCGGTATGAGCGAGTTTGGAGCGGTAATAATTGTTGCATATAACCCTCAGACCGCACCGGTTATGATTTTTGAACGCTTCACTTCATACGGATTAAAATATTCGGTTCCTGTTGCGGTTGTATTTGTTACAGTGTGTTTAATAATTTTCGTAACACTTAGGTTGGTGAAGAAAAAGAGTTAAATGCTTGTCGTTGATAACATATCGTTGAGAGCCGGTAATTTCGAATTAAAGGAGATCAATTTCCGGGTTGACAAAGGAGATTACTTTGTCATTCTCGGAATTTCCGGTGTGGGGAAAAGTTTACTGCTGGAATCAATTGCTGGGCTAACAAAAATAAATTCCGGCGAAATAATATTACGCGGAAGAAAAATATCGGACGAAAAAATTCAAAAGAGAAACATCAGTATAGTTTATCAAGACGCAGATTTATTTCCTCATCTAACTGTTTTTGAAAATATAGCTTACCCGCTTCACAGCAGAACAGAAAAAAATATTAGAGAAAAAGTTTTGAAAGCCGCAGAACAAACCGGTATAGCCGATAAACTTGAACGTATTCCCGGAACTCTTTCCGGTGGAGAGTATCAGCGCGTTGCACTTGCAAGAAGTTTGGCGTCGGGAAACGATATTTTTCTTCTGGATGAACCGTTATCTGCTCTCGATCCAAAATCTAAAAATGATTTGCGGGCATTACTGAGGAAATTAAACCGGGGTGGAATCACTATTATTCATGTAACGCACGATTATGAAGAAGCTGTTTCCCTTGCAAATAAAATCGGTGTTATGGAAAATGGAAGGATTGTTCATGTGGCATCACCGGAAGAAATATTTAAACATCCAAAATCCGAGTTTGTCGCTCAGTTTATCGGAATAAAAAATTTTTTGCGAGGAGAGTTGACGGCAATTCCTCAAAGTGATCTTAAAAGATTTTCTACAAACGGAATTAATATATTTCCCTTGACCAATGTCAACGACGGTGAGGCATTCTTACTTATTCAACCTGATGAAATTAGCATTTCAAATTCTGCCGAAAGCGGGAGTGCGCGTAATCATTTCAAAGGTAAAATTACCGATATTGCGCGCGCTAAAATTGGGATTGAAGTAACGGTTGATATCGGTTGCGAATTAATCTCTCTAATTTCTTCCGAAGCAATGAACTCGCTTGAACTGAAAATCGGTAAAGAAGTATGGATAAGTTTTAAAGCATCCGCATGTAAGATCTATAAATAAACTCAAACAAAAGAGGAGAACAAATGAACAACGCAATTTGCGAAATGGTTGATCCGCATAACGAACCGGTCTATTCATATCTTCCAAATAGTCCGGAAAGAATTAAGCTGCTTAAGGAATTAGAAAGGCAATCAAATATTGAAATCGAAATACCGCTAATCATTGGTGGTAAAGAAGTACGAACCGGCAATATCGGTAAGGTTGTTATGCCCCACGATCACGGGCATGTTCTCGCTACATATCATAAAGCAGGTGAGAAAGAAATAAAAATGGCAATTGACGCAGCCTTGGCAGTAAAAGAGGAATGGATGACAATGTCGTGGGTAGAACGTTCAGCCATCTTTTTCAAAATTGCCGATTTGATAGCAAAAAAATACCGTTATACCATAAATGCATCAACTATGTTGGGTCAAGGCAAAAATATCTTTCAATCTGAAATAGATGCAGTATGTGAATCAATAGATTTTTTACGTTACAATACTTTTTTTGCTTCTCAAATTTATAATCAGCAGCCAAAATCTGATTCAGCAACAATGAACAGGTTAGAATATCGTCCGCTTGAAGGATTTGTGTTTGCAATTTCACCGTTCAATTTTACGTCTATTGGCACAAATCTATGTACAGCCCCGGCTTTAATGGGTAATTCGGTTGTGTGGAAGCCAGCAACGACTTCTCTTCTTTCTAATTATTACTTAATGAAAGTTTATGAAGAGGCTGGTCTGCCAGGCGGAGTTATCAATTTTATTCCTGGTGCCGGTTCAACAATTGGCAATATAGTTCTGAATGACAAGAACTTAGCCGGAATTCATTTTACGGGGGGGACAAATACATTTAACGGTTTATGGAAAAAAGTTGGAGAGAATTTGGATAACTATGTTTCATACCCTAAACTTGTTGGCGAGACGGGTGGAAAAGATTTTGTGGTTGCTCATCCCTCGGCTGATCCTCTTGAAGTAGCGACCGCACTAATAAGAGGTGCATTTGAATATCAAGGGCAAAAATGTTCAGCCGCTTCACGTGCGTATCTACCAAAATCTCTTTGGAGTGAAATTAAGAATCACATGTTGAAGATGTTGAAAGAAATCAAAATGGGAGATGTACAAGATCCGAACAATTTTATTAATGCTGTAATTGATGAAACTGCTTTCGATTTTATTATGGGCTATATTGAAAAAGCTAAGAACACTAAAGACGCGGAAATATTAATTGGTGGTAAGGGAAATAAAAGCAAAGGCTATTTTATTGAACCAACAGTAATTCAAGCATATGATCCTCACTTTATCACAATGGAGGAAGAAATTTTCGGGCCTGTATTAACGGTATATGTCTATGAAGATGAAAAATTTGAAGAAACATTAAAACTGGTTGATCAAACTTCCCCCTACGCATTAACCGGTGCAATTTTCGCAAAAGATAGAAGAATGCTTTCTCATATGTGCAGAGCTTTAAGATATTCTGCCGGCAATTTCTATTACAATGATAAACCAACAGGTGCAATGGTAGGATTACAACCATTTGGCGGCGCGCGAAAATCCGGAACAAACGATAAAGCTGGTGGATATATGAACCTGATCAGATGGACAAGTCCCCGCACAATTAAAGAAACTTTCATACCGGCAACTGATTACAAATATCCTTATATGGATTAAATGAAAGTGAATATTGAGAAATTGTAAAAACATTGGTTCAAAAGTGTCTTACAATAAAATTTCAACCGGGGGGATTCTCTTTTGTTGGAGTATTAATGGAGTTATAAGAGATAGAAATGAAAAAAATATTTTTGTTTATTATTCTACTAGCTTTACCTCTTATCGCACAAGATAAGAATGAGAACACGCCAAGTTTTTTTGATGATTCGGAAGTAAAAGAGTATGCGCTCAAATCAATTATTGTTGATGGCGAAGTTGAGAACCCCGGTGCTGTTGATTTAACTTCGCTTCCGTTGCACGGTTTTCCGATGAAAAATCTTACTTACGGAACTGATAAGAATAAATTTATTGGCGCTTACTTTGTAAGTGGATATTCTCTTTTCAATATTATCAATACAAAGAAGATTAAGAAAGCCAACGAAGAAGAATTCAAACCTGCTGTTGATCTATATGTTGTTGTCGAGAACGATAAAGGGGAAAAAACTGTATTCAGCTGGGGAGAAATATTTTATTCTAAGAATAACTTTGATGCAATAATAACAAAAACCGTTGGCGCAATTAATCCGGGCAAAATGAAGATAAAATGGCCGCTGCCGGAAGTTTCTCAAGTGGTTTGCAGTAATGACGCATTTAATTTCAGAAACATTACAAATCCGGTTAAGATTACAGTGAAATCTTTTGCCGGAAATTATTCCAAAGATAGAGTGAAGGAAACTTATTCTCCGGAAATAAAAATTGTAAAAGGAGAAAATAATTTTGTAATCAAAGATGCTGCCGGAACTGAAACAAGAAAATTCAGAGGTATAAGTTATGGGCACGGCAGGGGCTGGAAAGGAATGGATGATGTTGAAGGATTTGTATTTGCATCGGCTCTACAAAAAAATATAAAATTGGATATGGATGAAATCCGCAATACAATACTCTGTGTTTCGGCTAAGGATGGTTACCGCGCCACGTATAGTCTAAGTGAAATAATAAACAGAAATGATATGAATGATTTTTTACTGATCGAAAAAAACGGCGCTACTGATGACGGCAGATTTAATTTATTTGCCACACCCGATTTCTTTGTTGATCGGAATGTGCGCTCGGTAGAGAAAATTGAGTTTCTAAAAATCAAATAAATATCTGTAATGAAGTTGTCTCAAAGTAATTGTTCAAGAAATAATCTGCGAAAATCTTTTTAATCTATGTCATCCGTGGGCTATTCTATTATAAAATATTACTTTTGAGACGGTCTCTTAACTGTAAGGAAAGAATAATGATTTCTCTTGAAGATGCAATAGACATAATAAAACAGAATAAATATCTGCTCGGTACTGAAAAAGTCGATTTCCGTGAGAGCGTAAACCGGATTTTACGTGAAGATGTCATTTCCGATATTGACATGCCGCCTTTCGATAAATCGGCAATGGATGGCTACGCTTGTCGGAGAGAAGATTTATCCAACGAACTTAACGTTGTTGAAATAATTCAAGCCGGATATGAGCCGCAAAAGAAGATCGGGAAAAACGAATGTTCAAAAATAATGACCGGCGCAATGATGCCGGAAGGTTCCGATTGCGTAATTGTCATTGAAGAAGTTGAAGAACTTCCGGGAAATAAAATAAAATTTAAAGGCGAAAAAACTTCTAACAATATTTGTGTTATCGGAGAAGATGTTATTCTTGGACAAAAATTAGTATCAAGCGGAACAAGAATTACGGCAAAAGAAATAGCATCGCTTGCTTTGTGCGGAAAGGTAAATCCAACGGTTAGTAAAAAACCGAAGATCGGTATCATTGCAACCGGAGACGAAATTGTTGAGCCGGATTTAATTCCTAAAAAATCGCAGATTAGAAATACAAACTCCTATCAGTTAATGGCTCAATGCTTCCAATTCGGCTGCAAACCAAAATATTACGGAATAGCAATTGATGCGGAAGATGAGATCAGTAAAGCCATCATTAAAGCAAAAGAAGAAAATGATTTGGTGATTATAACGGGCGGTGTTTCGACTGGAGATTTTGATCTGGTCCCCGCTGTTTTAATTAAAAATGGATTTAAAATTCTTTTCGATCAAGTCGCTATACAACCGGGCAAGCCAACAGTATTCGGCAGAGACGGAAATAAATTTGTTTTCGGAATGCCGGGCAATCCGGTTTCCTCTTTCGTCTGTTTTGAAATATTTGTTAAAGAATTTCTTGCCGGATTGATGGGACTAAATAATCATACAAGAATTTTCAAGATGAAGCTGGCAAAAGAGATAAAGCGGAAAAAAAATAAACGACTAGCATGGATTCCGGTAAAAATAAATCCGGAAGGAAAAATAGAACCGGTTGAATATCATGGCTCGGCACATATTAATGCGTTGGCGTTTGCGGATGGAATTACTTCAATTCCAATAGGCGTCAACGAGATAAAGGAAGGTAGCGTAGTTGATGTTAGACAGATTTAATAGACAAATAAATTATCTCAGAATCAGCGTTACGGATAGATGTAATCTTCGATGTGTTTACTGCATGCCGGAAGAAGGAATCAAACTGATTGATCATGGTTCAGTTCTTTCTTTTGAAGAGATCACAGAATTCACCAAGGTCGCCGTTGAAATGGGAATAACAAAAGTCCGCATTACCGGAGGTGAACCGCTTGCAAGAAGGGGAACGGTAAACCTTGTGAGAATGCTCTCCGGGATAAATGGAATAGAAGATCTTTCAATGACAACTAACGCTATTCTTCTTCCTAAGTATGCTCACGAATTAAAAGAAGCCGGATTGATGCGAGTGAATATCAGTCTCGATAGTATTGATCCCGAAAAGTATAGATTGATTACCAGAGGCGGCAATATTCAAAAAGTGTTTGATGGAATTAGCGCCGCAATGAATGCGGGATTGTCGCCAATTAAAATAAATTGTGTTATTAAAAAATCAATTGACGAACCGGATGCAATTGCGGTAAAAAAATATTGCGGTAGAAATGATTTAATCGCCAGATTCATTTATGAAATGGATATTGAGAAAGGTGAATTTGGAATTGTTCACGGCGGCAGCGGAGGCGATTGCGCCAACTGCAACCGTTTGCGTTTAACTAGTGACGGCTTTTTGAAACCATGTTTATTCAGTGATATCTCTATTAACATTAGAAAAACAAATTACAATGAAGCGGTTCTATTGGCTTTAGAGCAGAAACCAAAATGCGGACTCAACAGTACTTCTCATAAGTTTTATAATATCGGAGGATGAATGAAAAAGTTGTCGCATGTTGATTCTAAAGGACGCGCCGATATGGTTGATGTAACAGCAAAGAAAATTCAATACCGGAGTGCCCGCGCCGAGGGATTCATTCGGCTTCAATCATCAACAATTGCGCTTATCAAAAGAAATAAAATGATAAAGGGAGATGTTCTGACTGTTGCAGAGATTGCCGGAATACAAGCCGGTAAAAAAACATCGGATCTAATTCCGCTTTGTCATCCTTTGCAAATAACAAAGCTCGATGTAAAGTGCGAAATAATTAAGCAAGGTGTTAGAGTTAAAAGCTTTGCGAAATGCGTTGGTCAAACCGGAATTGAGATGGAAGCTCTCACTGCCGTTTCTGCGGCTTTGTTAACAGTTTATGATATGTGTAAAGCGGTTGATAAGAAGATGACGATTGAACGGATTCGATTGATTGAAAAAATAAAAAGTGATGAAGAAATCTAGTTATTTTTAATAATGGAAAAAGTGTCATCCCCGCGCAAGCGGGGAACCAAAAACTTTTTTTATGCAATACTATGTATATATACTTTCCAGTAAAAGAAATGGCACTCTTTACATTGGGGTTACCAATGATCTTAAAAGAAGAGTTTATGAACATAAGAACGGGCTTATAGATGGATTTACAAAGAAATATTCCATTAAAAATCTTGTTTACTATGAACAAACAAACGATATACATGAAGCGATACTTAGAGAAAAAAGACTTAAAAAGTGGAATAGGAGTTGGAAAATTAAATTGATTGAAGAAATGAATCCCGACTGGAAAGATTTATCTGAAGATTTTTCATATTAAAACTTATGGATTCCCACTTACGTGGGAATGACAGTAGAGAATAAGGAGTTCTATGAATCACAAATTTGATGAATCAAATATATATGTCGTCTCTCTCAACATATCCGAAGAAAAGGGTACAATTAAAACTCCAAGAGAAAGAGTTGAAGTTGATGAAAGAGGAATTGTCGGCGATGCTCATTCAGGCAAATGGCATAGGCAAGTAAGCATGCTTGCACAAGAAGACATTGAAAAATTTTCTCTGTTGGACGCTGATAAGAGAGAATTCCAACCGGGAGAATTTGCAGAAAATATTACAACTCGCGGAATTGATTTTAAAAAAGTCAGCATTCTCGACCGCTTCAAAATCGGGGAAGTGGATCTGGAACTAAGTCAAATTGGAAAAATGTGCCACGGTGACGGCTGTGCAATATTTGTAGAGGTAGGGAAATGTGTTATGCCAAAATCCGGAATATTCACACGTGTTATAAAAGGCGGAACTATCAGGAAAGGCGATATTATCGAATATCATCCGAGACCATTGAAAATAAAGGTGATAACGCTTAGTGATAGAGCAAGCGAAGGTGAATACAAAGACAAGAGCGGACCAAAAATTAAAGAGCTGCTTGAAAAATATTTTCAAGACAAACGCTGGCATACGGAATATTATTATTCATTAATTCCCGATGACGAGAAAAAATTGAGAGATGAATTACAAAAATCAATGGATGATAAAATTGATATAATTTTTACAACCGGCGGTACGGGTATTGGACCGCGCGACATTACTCCCGATGTTATAGAAAAATTTTGCGATAAACTTGTGCCCGGTATTATGGATCAGATCCGATTGAAAAATTTTGATAAACTGCCTTCGGCAATATTGAGCAGATCTTTATTCGGCGTTAAGAATCAGACACTAATCTTTTCTTTTCCCGGAAGCGTTAAAGCTGTTGAGGATTATTTAGGCGAGATTACAAAAATTCTGGAACACTCCATTTTAATGCTACACGGGTTGGGTCATTAAATTGAAGGAGACTCTCTAATTCATTCTACTGGTAAGTTCATTTAAGAATTGTAGTCGTTCCCGCGAAAGCTTGCCTACCGGCAGGCAGGCGGGAATCCAGAAAAATAGACTCCCGCATACGCGGGAGTGACAAAATATTTCGGAGCTCGCCAGAAGATTTTTTATTTTTCAAGCATGAACGGATAACGAAAATCTTTTCTTGCGACAAAATTTTCTTTTATTGTTCTCGGCGAAACCCATCTAACTAAATTCAAAAAACTTCCTGCTTTATCATTAGTTCCGCTGCCGCGTGCGCCGCCAAACGGCTGCTGTCCTACAACGGCACCGGTCGGTTTATCGTTGATGTAAAAATTTCCGGCCGCATGTTTTAATATTTTATCTGCAGTAACAATTGCAATTCTATCTTGTGCGAAAATTGATCCGGTTAATGCATAAGGAGAAGTCTCATCACACAAATGCAATGTCTCTTCATACTTTTCATCTTCGTAAATATAAACGGTTAGCACCGGACCAAAAATTTCTTCTTCCATCGTTTTAAATTTCGGATTAGTTGTAACGATTACAGTAGGATTAATATAGTAACCGACTTTATCATTATATTTTCCGCCGGCAATTATTTCTGCTTCTTTAGATTCTTCGGCATATTTGATGTAACCTGTAATTGTATCAAACGCCGCTTGATCAATAACAGCGTTGTTGTAATTTGAAAAATCTGTAACATCACCGGTTTTCAATTTCCCTAATTCGGTAACAAGATATTCTTTCACTTCCGGCCAGATTGATTTTGGAATATACGCGCGTGAAGCCGCGGAACATTTCTGCCCTTGATATTCAAACGCACCCTGAATTAAAGATACACCGAGCAATCTTATATCTGCGCTCTTATGCGCGAATACAAAATCTTTTCCTCCGGTCTCACCGACAATTCTTGGATAAGATTTATAATTAGGAAGATTGTTTGAAATTGTTTTCCACATTTGTTGAAACACCGGAGTGCTTCCTGTAAAATGGAGTCCGGCAAAATTTTTATCGTTAAAAATTATGTCTCCAATTGTAGAGCCGGGACCGGGAAGAAAATTAATTACACCTGGCGGCAATCCCGCTGCTTCAAGCAACTTGACAATATAATATGCGGAATAAACACTTGTTGCTGCCGGTTTCAAGATTGCAACATTTCCCATAATTGCGGGCGCACCCGGAAGGTTCGCGTTGAAAGTTGTAAAATTGAACGGCGCAATTGCTAATACAAATCCTTCAAGCGGACGGTATTCCATTCTATTCCACATTCCATGCGGAGAGTGAGGCGGTTGTTCCTGATAAATTTTATTTGCGTAATAAATATTGAAACGGAAAAAGTCAGCTGTTTCGCAAGCCGCGTCAATCTCTGCCTGATGAACATTTTTACTTTGACCAAGCATACTTGCCGCGTTAAGTGTGTAGCGCCAATCGGTTAATGTTATCATATCGGCGGCTCTGGAAAAGATTGCGGCTCTATCCTGCCATTCCATTACAGACCAAATTTTATATGCTTCCATAGCGGAATCAATTGCCATGCGGATCTCTTTTTCTCCCGCTTTATGATATTTGCCGAGAACTTTTTTATGATTATGAGGTGCTACAATATTTCCGGTATTGCCTGTTCTAATCTCTTTGCCGCCGATTATCAGAGGAATATCAACCTGCTGATTTTCCATTTCTGCGAGTTTCGCTTTAAGCAATTCTCTTTCCGGAGTTCCCGGTGCATAAGTTTTTACTTCTTCATTATCGGGTAGAGCTAAATTGAATATTGCGTTTGCCATATGAATAATAGTCCTAGTTTTTGTTTGAGGTTATTATTTTTTATTAAAACAAAAGGGGGTGGTAAAAGATTCAAAAACGGTGAAATGTTAAAATGAAGGCCAGAATACTCAATAAAATTGAGGTGTAAATTTAGTGTCAGTTATCTGAATTTCAAAAAACCGGAATTAGAAACGAAGCAACATACAAATCAGAATCTGTTTTGAGTGAATGCATTACTCCTGCCGGAACGATGAATTCTTTTCCGGTAGTTAATTCTACTTCTTTATCATCCAGCACTCCAAAACCTTTTCCATTGACGCAGTAAAAAATCTCGTCATGTTTCGGATGCTTATGCAAAGCAACATTACTTTCACTTGTAATATGATAAACGTTTGTTACAATTTTGGCTTTGTATTCTTCAATGTTCATTTAAGAATTTCCGGAATTCATTAGTGAGAAATTTAATTTCTGATAAGAACTTTTTTCATTGCGCTAATGAAGTAGTCAATCATTTTTTCATTTGAGTTGTAGCCCATTAACCCGACTCGCCAGATTTTTCCCGCAAGCTCGCCAAGTCCGGCGCCAATCTCCAAATTATGTTTTGTTAGAAGATCAACTCTAACTTCGGCTTCATTCACGCCATCCGGAACTTTTATTGCCAGCAGATGAGGAATCCTCTCTCCGCTTGGAACAATCGGTTCTAAATCAAGCTCTACTTTCAGTCTCGAAATTAATTTAGCACTGTTTTCTTTATGCCTGCGCCACGCGTTTTCAATTCCTTCTTCTTTAAGAATTAATAGCGCTTCGTGCAATCCGTAAAAATGATTACTCGGCGCAGTGTGGTGATACATTCTTTTTGGTCCGCCGCTCCAATAGCCCATTAACAAATTCAAATCGTTGAACCAGCTTTGAACCGGAATTTTTCTGTTCTTAATATGATGAAGAGCTTGCTCGCTGAAACTAACAGGCGACATTCCTGCCACACACGCCAAACCTTTTTGAGAACATGAATAAACCGCGTCGAGTTTCCACTCATCAACAAAAACATCCGTTGCGCCGAGAGATGTAACAACGTCCGCAACTACAAGGCAATTATGTTTGTGAGCTATTTCGGAAAGTTGTTTTATATTAGACAACGCTCCCGTTGATGTTTCCGCGTGAACGAACGCTACAATTTTTGCATCGGTATTGATGTTCAACGCGTCTTCAAGTTTTTGCGGATCAGTTGCGCGTCCCCATGTTTCTTTTACGGTAACAACTTGACCGCCGATCTTTTCAACAATTTGAATCATTCTATTGGCAAAATATCCGCCGGTGCAAACCACAACTTTATCTCCGGGCTCAATCATATTAACAAGACAAGCTTCCATTCCGAGCGAGCCGGGACCGGAAATTACGAACGTCGCGTCATTCTCTGTCTTAAAAGTGTATTTGAGAAGTGATTTTATCTCATCCATAAGTTCGATGAATTGAGGATCGAGATGACCGAGTGTTGCGCGCGACAACGCGTCCAAAACTTTCGGATTAACATTCGAGGGACCTGGTCCCATTAAAATTCTATGATAAGGATTAAATGATTTGTGAGACATTGCTTTTCCTTTTGTTGGAGTTTGTCTTAAAAGATTGTTTGTCATCACGAGCGAAGCGAAGTGATCTCATTCTTTTAAATAATAAAAGATTGCTTCGTCGTATACCTGCCTTCAGCAGTTAGACTCCTCGCAATGACTATCATGATGACTTTTGAGACTATCTCTAGTTTATCAATTCTTAAATAAGAATCAAAATTGTTTTTCTTGTTGTTATACCGTTGGTTGAACCAGATTAATAAGATTGCCGCATGTATCCTCAAACGTAACCGCAGTAATTGGTCCCATATTTTCCGGTTTGCCGCGGAATATAACGCCAAGTTTTTTAAGCCGGTCATATTCCGCGTTTATATCATTGGTAATAAACGCAGTTGCGGGTATTCCGGCATCGAACAGAGCTTTCTGATATACACGGGCAGGTTCAAAAGCCAGTGGCTCAAGAACTAATTCTACGCCTTCAATACCTTCGGGCGATACGACTGTAAGCCAGCGGTATTCTCCCAATGGAATATCCGCCATCTTTGTAAAACCCAAAACGTTTGTGTAAAAGTTAAGCGCTTCTTCCTGGTTGTTTACGGTTAGACTGATAAATTTTAGTTGCATAGAGACCTTTCTATAATTTTTACCAAAATAAAAACTAAAAATAACACTACCAACTACCACGTTCACCTTACGATAGCCGATGTTCGATTTATTAATTGCCGAAATAATAATCGAACCCAAGTTTTAGTGTTTCATTTTTACCATAATTATATAATCTGTCATCATCCTTAAATGGAATAAAAACATTTGTATCAATTCTTAATTTTAGTCTCTCAAAAATTTGGAAATAAATACCAATACCAACATCAATTGTTATTAGTTTGAAGCGACTATCATTTTTATGATGTCCAACATAGTCGCTACCGCCAACATATTTCTCATAAACCTTATGATACGAAATGCCGGCGGTCAAATAAAGCGGTATGAAAAAGTCATCAATAATCTTATCTGGGTAAAAGTAGACTTTACTTCCAAACGTTAGACTAGAATATGAATAAGTAGCGGCATCTCTTATCTGAAACGCATCAGTAATGCCGTCATTCCAATAACTTGTGAATAGGTCCCATTCTAAAGATTTAGTTATAAACTCTCCTCCAATTTTCAACTCAGGATAGAATGAATAAAGTTTATCATTGCCAATATCATATTGATAATTTTTTATTATACCTAGATCGAGTGATATTTTTGAAATATTAGTTTGCGCATTCATAGAAAGAACAAATGCGAAAATAAGAGCAATAATATATTTCACTTAATCGATTCCCATACTATATATAACCATATAAGGATTTATTATACAGAAGCTATTTTATATTCATGTCAAAAAATGTTCTATTAATCCTGTGCTCTTTTATATAATTAATGCCATCGGGAAAAATTAAAATATTAGTCGGATAGCTGATAACGCCAAATTCTTTGATCATTTCTTCAGTAAGGAATGTATTTGTCCAGATAATATTTTTATCTATAACAATATTTTTTGCCTTGGTTATATCAATGGCTTTGATCGCACCCAAGAAATTCACTTTGCTTTTATTCTTTTCGTAAGCTTGTTTCAGTTCTTCTATTTCATTTATACAAGGCATGCACCACTCGCCCCAGAAATTTAATAAAAGGAACTGGCCTTTAAAAGAGGATAAGTTTATTTCTTCACCACTTAGAGAAACTAATTTGTTATTCCAAAAATCAGAGCTTAGAATTCCTTTTTTTTGACCTTTCGATGATTCTTCTTGAACCCATTTTAGATAATGAAAAGTTGGTTCGTCTTTAGTCTCCTCTATAACAAAGTATTTACCATATTTATCAACTTCAGTCAGCTTGTAATTCTTGTTATCAATTGTAAAAACATCATCAATGGCGAAAACAATTGACGGATTATCAAGATTCAACTTTCCAGTTCTGGTCAGATCTATCAGAAATAAATCTCTCTTGTCATTGAACTTACCATTATTGGAATAATCGAAAAGTCCGACTGAATAAGTTAAATTACCAAACTTTAGCTCTCCTTTCCTAAGAGTTAGAGTATAATCAAAGAAGAAGGACCTTTCTTTTCCATCAAAGTCAAAATCGTCACTATACAATTTTGCGTATTTTAGAAACGAGGAAGATAAATTACCTTTTGAATCTACGAAAGAAGTTTTAAGAGAGTCATTCAAATCCGGTTTCCGGAATAATGCAAGTTTGAGTTTCTGATTTTTATCCTTTGACGAGACAATATCTATAGTAATGGAATCTTTATTCATTGGAAATAAAATAGGGTCACCATCATTTGTAAGATCATTATCATTATTTCTATCTACATATAATAAATCTTCGTTTTTCAACTGGTATAGAAGAATTGAAATATTCTCATCATTTTCTTTGTCCCAACTATGAAAAAGTTTTAGATACTTCTTTGTAAATGGAGTTTCATTATTAGAAATCTTTGGAAGGATCAATTTCTCTTTAGCTTCATTAGAAATTGTAACTAAATGGACAAATTCCTCGTCCAGTTTGGTCAGCTTATCTAGATATGTTTTTACAGGTTGACAAATAATGTTGGATGAAACCGCAAGTAAAGAAATAAAAAAAATCCTAAACATATTACCACCTTATTTTTTTGAAGAATGGTAAAATGTTTTAATCATAGAACCTCTCTTTTTATATAACAGCGTTGAACACAATTATTTTATATCCTTATCGGGTAATAATTGCTTGAAATTTCTTATTGATATAATAAATATTCTTTTAGGTTCGATTCGATAAATTATTCTGTACTCACTCTCAAATACTTCACGAATTTCTTCTCTATTTGCTTCTGGAACTTTCCTTCCTCTTTCCGGGAATTTCGATAGGCTTTCTACTTTCTTAAAAATTCTTTCAATCATTTTTTGAGCCGCAATACTATCATCTTTTGAAATATATTCAAAGATATTTTCCAACCTTTCTACCGCTAGGGGCGACCAGAATATTTTCACTTTTAAGCCCTCTTAGCAAATCTTTTCTTCACATCTTGATGAGAAATTTCAAACCCCTTGGCAATTTGTGCTTCGGCTAATTTAATATCTTCCAAAACCTCTATTTTATCAATCATTGCTTCATATTCAGAGACATCTAATAATATTGCGGCGCTTTTACCATTTTGAGTGATAATTAATGGTCTTTTGGTTTTTTTGACTTGGTCAAAATAAAAAGCAACTTTTGATCGGAACTCGGAAAGAGGTTGAATGTCTTTATCTAATTGTATTCTGAACATAAACACTCCTTTCTTTTATTGTGCAAATAAACGTACAATATTTGGCACAATATTTCAACAGCAAATAATTCCTAATGGCGGTATAACGATTAATTAGAAATATCTACGGACTATTTTATCGATAATCCCGCATTAACTAAAATCTGATTGAGCAGTTTCTTATCATCATCATTCAAAACGGAAAGAGGCGAACGCGGTTCGCCGCCAAAGTAGCCAAGCATATCCATTGCCGATTTCAATCCGGCAACACCGTATTTAGCAGTAATTGCTTTATTAACCGGCAGCATTCTCTTCTGAAGTTCAAGCGCATCAGTGTGTTTTCCTTCTTCAACTAATTTTTGAATTTGCACACATTCATCCGGTGCAATGTTTGCAAGGGCAAGAATGCCGCCGACAGCTCCGACAGTTAAACTTGTATAAAGAACGGATCCCGTTCCGGTTATGGTTGCAAAATTATCCGGAGTTTGTGCTACAAGTTCTGCTGTCTGACGTAAATTTTCAGCGCTGTTTTTTATCCCAACAATATTTTTATGTTCGGCAAGTTTTGCAACCGTCTCGGCTTCAATGTCAACGCCTGTAAATTTAGGAACGTTGTAAATTATAACCGGTATTTTTGTTCTATCGGCAACAGCCGTGTAATATTTTATATAAGCGGCAGGTTTCATTTCTGATTTGTAAAATGACGGCGTAAGGATTAAAGCGTAATCTGCGCCGCGTTCAGCCGCGTCATTAGTTAGAGAAATAGTTTCTCTAATTGAATCCGAACCGGTTCCCGCGATGAGCAGTTTATCTTCAGAAATATTATTCTTAACGGCTTCAACTAATTTCAACTTTTCATCACGCTGAAGAAAAACACTTTCGCCGTTGGAGCCCATCACTACATATCCGCTCAATCCGGTCTTATTCCATTTCGAAAAATTTCCTGCAAGCTTATAATAAGCTACTTCATCATTGATGAATGGAGTTGCTATAGGGGGCATAATTCCTTTTAATCGTTTCATAGGATCCCTTTTATAGTGTGGTACTTTTTGAATGAGTGCCTGAGTAAAATTTAAAAAATATTTTTTAGAACAAACCAAACATTTGCCGGACGTTCCGCTAAACGTCTCATGTACCACGGATACCAGAAATCCCCGTAACTTATCAGCACTCTTACTTTATGACCGTGGTTTGCCAGATTCTGCTGATAATTCGGCTTAATGCCGTATAGCATTTGAAACTCAACTTGCTCTTTCGAAACGCTGTAGTGTTTTGCTTCTTTTATAATTTGCGAACACAAATTTTCATCGTGAGTGCCGAAAGCAATACGTACATTTTTTTTCCCTTTCTGCCGCAACATTAATTTTGCAAGGTGTAGATAATTTTCATCAACATCTTTTTTCAGCTTGAATGCAATATCGGCAGGCTCTTTATATGCGCCTTTAACCAAACGGATATTAGCATCAATGTTCATCAAATCTTCCAAATCCTTTTCCGTTCTGTAAAGATAAGCTTGAACGCACAGACCGACGTTATCAAATTCTTCCCTAATTTTTTTATAAAAGAAAATAGTTTTTTCGGTATAAGCGCTTCCTTCCATATCAATCCAGATCATATTACCAAGTTTCTCTTTTACTTTTTCCGTAATTGATTTGAAACGCTCGTAGGTTTCTTCAAAATCCGAATCGAAACCGAGTTGTGAAAGTTTTAGAGAAATTTCTATATCAAGTTTCTGCTCTGAAATTTTATCAATCAGTTCAAGATAATTATTCCGGACTTCAAGCCCTTCAGAAAGATGATTGATGTTTTCGCCAAGTCGTGTAAAGATTGCCGGGATTGAACCTTCATTAAATAATTTAGCGGCATGAAGAGCATCACTTACATTTTCGCCGGGCATAAACTTTTTAATTGCGCTTCTAACGAATTTCCATTTAGGAACATGAGCGCGCATCCACGGATTTTCTGAAGCCCATAGAAGCAGGTTTCGGGAAATTCCCATTGGTCATCCTTTCTTATTTTTTCTTAAACTAATATTATATTTTTTTGCGGATTGGTCAACCACTCACAACCGGTTTCTGTAATAATTATCATTTCTTCAATCGAAACTACTCCGTGTTCAGGTACAGTCAGCCGCGGTTCGATTGTAAAGACCATTCCCGTTTCTAAATTTTTAAAAGGTTTCTGTGCATATTTTTCCCATGCCGGTCCAAGCAGCGCTGTTCCATCATGCGGAAATCGTCCGACTTGATGACCGAGTCCGAAAGGATATTCATCATATCCATTTGCAGTAATCGTATCGCGTGCGATTTTATCAATCATGTGTCCTTGTGTGCCGGGTTTAATTCCTTGTTTCGCTTTTTCGATTGCTTCTACATTAACATCAAATCCTTTTTGAACAGATGATGGCGGATTTTTTTCACCGTCTCGCAGAATGTAAAACGTGCGCTGCATATCTGAACAATAACCGTTTACCTTAACACCAAAATCCATATTTAGGAGATGACCTTTTTCAACCTCACGGTCTGTTGGTGCGTAATGAGCTCCGGCAGTTTCGGGTCCGGTGAAAACAGAAGGGCAAACTTTTTCATCCCAGGCAAATTTCAATTTTCTCTTTTCAACTTCTTGTTTCATGAATGAGGCAATTTCTTTTTCGGTCTTGCCCGGCTTAATAAATTTTGCAACCAGATCAAATATCTCTTCGGTATATCTGATTGCTTCTTTTATGTTTTCAACTTCAGATTTAGATTTTCTCTCTCTCAAAGCCGAAACAATTTTTTCTGCGGAGATCAATCTATTCTCAAAACTTATTTCGGAAAGAACATTTTGAAGTGTTAGATACATACCGTAAGTAAGTCCGTCGCAAATTTCACTTCCAACAGAATAATTGATCGCAATCTTTTTCGGATTCAACTTTTTCAGAAGAGTTAGCAGTGGTTCTTTAAATCCTCTTACAAATCCGGTAACGGAATCATAGACGCCAAGTTCTTCAACTGTTAGGCGGTCATATTCTCCAACAATTGCATGGGCCTCATTTTTTGTGATGATGAATGACGAATGCCAAGTAAGATCGGATTCAACTAAAAAAGCAAGTGTCGGATCGCCGTTAATTGAAGTTTCACGCGCGAATGTGAGCCAGCAGTCAATATCAAATTCGTCTAAAAGTTTTTTTGCCTGTTCAACTTTTTCTTTTATTAACATTTGCCCCTCGTGTGATTTGGTTAAAGTCATTCTGAGGGAGTGTGTTAGTCAACGAAACTAAACTTGTTGTACTCGAGATTTTTAGCTCCACTCAGAATCTTTCTATGTGTGAGAGTTTAATTGTTCCTATCTAACTTTAATCGTCACAATGAGATCATTCTTCAATTTTTAGAAATGTGAGGAGAATAACATAAAAATCAGATCCCAATTCTTTTCGCTTTTCTTATTTCAAATTTATTTTTCTTCTCGTTTACGAATAGATTTAACTGTGTTGGTTGTCTGTATATTGGTCTGACCAATTTGTATTTTTCAACGAGCTCATCTGGGATTCCGAGTTTTTCTAAGTTTCTCGGTTCAACTTTAATTGCGCCTGAACCATAGCTTTTACCAACAAGGGACAAGTTTTTTAATGTATCTGGATGGTTTAAAACTATCCAAAGATTGTGCGTAAATATTTCATCATTATGAATTGGGTATACGCAAAGGAAACCTGTTAAAGGTAAAACTTCAGCTTTATTTAAAATAAACCGAGAATTTCTACGACCCAAATATGTGAAAAGAATTTTCGGGATTTCTCTTTTTTCCATTTTAAACCAAGGTCTTCTTTGTTGAATAAGAGCTCTATCGGGTAAACCCATCTTTTCGCCAAGTCGTAAGTACTGAACTACCGGAATAGGCAAATTTTCTCTCTGATTCTCAATGGATAGTAGGCGAGTAGGGCGTTTCTTTGAATCAAGATTTTTTATATCATTTATGTTAAGAATATCCCCAGAGATATCTTTTGTTCTTCCAATAGCAGTTTTAAAATATATTTCAGGAATATTTAATTCTTTTACTTGGTCTCCAGTCAGAAAAAAGAATTCATTGGATCCCGTTGCTATTCCGCGCATGACTTTTGCAAAATCGGAAAGATGATATTTAAACCCATTGCCGTTTTGTTGAGGCCTAGAAAAACCAGTATCTAATGCTTCATGAATATTTCTATTAGTAACTGAGATAGTTTCAAAATTTTTTTCTTTAAAATTATTTTTTACCAACTGTGTTAGATCGGCAGAAAATGGTTTATTTACTTTTACCCATATAAGATTTTCCAGCGGTTTAGTCTTTTTGATTAGGAAAATTAGAGGATTAGTATCAACAGCTGGAAAGGGTGTTGCTATTCTTTCGAATGTAATCACACATTCGATTGCATATTCTTTTGAAATCCAATTCCATAATTTTTTTGCGAAGGTTCCCTCGCAAGTATCGGCAGGCATAATAAATGCAAGTTTCCCATTTTCCTCTAGATGATTAAGAGCTTGTAGTAAAAAGAAAATGTGATAACCTGCTCTTCCGTCTAGTGTAAATCCGGTAATGTTTGCCGTGAGTTTTTTTAAAAATAGTTTAGTCTTACTATCAATGCGGTGATGACGTATATAAGGAGGATTGGCAATGATTGATTTAAAAAGTTTTTTAGGGGGATTTTTAATGAAATCTCTTTTTTCAACAATGCAATTTCTATCTCTGAAAATAGCATCACTCAAAACATCTTCGTCAATATCAGTTCCGTAGAATGGAATACCTTTTTTTGTAACTCTTCTTAATGCCTCTAAAAATGCCCCCTTTCCAACCGCAGGATCAAATATTAATTTTGCCCCGTTAAGGACATAACTAATCATTGCGTCTGCAACCCAAGGCGGAGTCCAGAATTGACCTTTCTCTCTCAGTTTTTCTCTTTCATCCCAGTTGGTTGGAATGAGTTGAACAGTTTTATTCGTCATCGTAATCTTTCTAATTCTTCTAAAGCTTCGTTCATAATTTTCAAACGACCGCCTTCAAATTTAACATATGGAAGTATATGACCATTTTTATCTTTTATGTAAGCTGGTATTAACTTTGGTTCTTCAGTAGAAATTCCCAATGGGTAGGCATAGTGATAATAGATCTTATAAATGATTTTTTTTGTGGTTGCACCACCGGGTGCCTGAAAAACTTGCTCAGTTGGAAGTATCAATTTTCTAGAAATTAAGTTTTTCAATTTATTATAAGAGATTCCAAAAGCTAAATCATAGAAACCATGCCATATATGAATAATTTTTTTGTTGCTTGTTTGCCATTTAGTTAACGGTTTTAAATCCTCTAATTTCACAATAATTGTTGGAACAACTGCAGATTTTTTTAGTCCTAATTTTCCGTTTAATCTTTTTTGTGGAGTGAGTTCGTTTCCATAAGATGGCATATCTTTAGCAACCCAAAGTGAGTTTTCACATTCAACGCCGATTAACGATTTTTCTATAAGTTGCTGTAGATCCCTTTCTTTAATAAATGGTAACTCCTGTTCACCGCCAATACTTTTAAGGAACTTCTCAACAAAAGCTTTGTCTTCTATTCTATAGATTAATAAGTCTGGTCGTTTTATCTCTCCCAAACCTGCTTTTTCTAATCGTTCAAAGTATAATTCAAACTCTCGAACGTCATCTGAGGGTGCGGCGCTACTTGGTCCATATTGAATTGCAAAATATTTTTTTGTTGAGTTTATGGTTTCAATTAAACGGTGTTCGCTCCAAACGCCTTGAGACCAACGCATCAAGAAGTCGCTCCCACGTAGCCTTCGGGGATTTAATAAAAAATCAGCCCACTCAATTTTGCCCAAACTTTGAAGTAGAATTGAAATTTCTTCTTTACTTACACTTAATACTTTTTCAAAAGGATGCATCTCCTCTCCAATTTATTTACGGCTATTTTACCATAGTTAGCTAATTTCATAATCAAATTTTATCCGATGCGATTTCTTCAACATCTTCAACGGCTTTTGGAATCGGTCTGCCTAGAACGCGGCTTCCGTTTTTGGTAACCAGCATATCATCTTCAATTCTGATACCGCCGAAATCGCGGTAAGCATTGACTTTATTATAGTTGATAAACTCGGTAAACTTTTTCTCGCTTTCCCATTTATCAATCAATTGAGGAATGAAATAAATTCCCGGTTCAACAGTCATTACAACACCCTGAACGAGTGGTCTTGCATAACGCAAATATTTCAAACCAAATTGAGTGCTGCGTTTCAATTTATCATCATAACCAAAATTATTTTCTCCGTAGTTTTCCATATCATGAACATCAAGACCTAACAGATGGCCGAGACCATGCGGCATGAACAAAGCATGCGCTCCGGCTTCAACTGCGTTTTTCATGTTGCCTTTCATCAATCCAACCGCTTTTAATCCTTCGGCAATTACTTCAACGGATTTAAGATGAACCGTTTTGAATGGAATTTTTGGTTTGATTTCTGAAATTGCGGTTAATTGTGAAATTAATACAATCTCATAAATATCTCTTTGACGCGGGGAAAATTTTCCGCTTACCGGAAATGTTCTTGTGATATCGCTTGCGTAATGCAATTCTGTTTCCGCGCCGGAATCATTAACTACAAGATCGCCGTCTTTTAATTTATTGTTGTATGAATGATTGTGAAGAGTCTCGCCGTGCCGTGAAAATATAACTGGAAACGAAAGCCCGCTTCCAAGTGACATAGAAAGTCCGGAGATGAAGCCCATTACATCGCGTTCGAGCATTCCCGGTTTTGCAAAACGCATTGCCGCAGTCTGCATCTCATAGGAAATTTCAATCGCCTTTTCTATTTCCGTAATTTCCTCATTGGATTTTACCATTCTCTGGTTTGCGATTGCTTTGATTAATTCCATTGATGCGTAATCATTAGTATGCTTGGGAGCGATTCCGAGGAGTTTCTGAATCTTCAAAATATTGTCGTATCTGTATTGAGGAACAAAATGAATTTTTCTTCCATGCCTAATTGCATTTAGACATACATTCTCAAGTACGTTCAATGATGCTGTTTGTTTAATTCCACATTTTGACGCGCTCTGTTTAATAGTCGGCTGAGGTCCCATCCAGACGATATCGTCCAGAGAAAAATCATTGCCGAAAATAATTTCTTTATTCTCGTCAACATCAATCACCGCGGCAAGTTCCGCCTGATCTAATCCAAAGTAATAAAGAAATGTACTGTCCTGACGGAATGAGTAAGTGTTGTCTGTGTAATTCATTGGCGCTTCATTATTGCCGAGAAATAAAATTAAACCACCGCCGACTTTCTTTTTTAATTCCGCTCTGCGTTGAATGTAAGTTTTCGAGTTGAACATAATTCGTCCTTTTCTATTTGTTAAAAATTTTCTGTGTTAATCCGTGTTATCGGTGTCATCCGTGTGCTATAATCGTTAATAGAACGCTGATAACACGGATGACGCAGATTTTCACCGATTAATATCCAGTGTGTTCTGTTCTGCGAATAATTTCATTTTGTAAATCCTCGCCGAGATCTACAAAATAATCGCTGTAACCCGCGACGCGTACAATTAAATCGCGGTATTTTTCCGGATGCTTCTGAGCTTGTTTCAATACTTCTGCATTTACAACATTGAACTGCAGATGGTGCCCGTCTAATCTAAAGTATGTTCGAATTAGCTGCAAAACTTTTTCTCTGCCTTCATCGGTTTCTAAAAAAGTGGGAGTGAATTTCTGATTCAGCAAAGTGCCGCCCGTACGCAGATGATCAATCTTAGATGCCGATTTAATTACGGAAGTCGGACCGTGAACATCCGCACCTTGAACCGGAGAAATTCCTTCGCTTACCGGTTCTTTTGCAAATCGTCCGTCCGGAGTAGCGCCAAGCACACTTCCAAAATAAACATGGCAAGTCGTTGGAAGAAGATCAATTCTGAAATGACCGCCCTTAGTATTTGGTCTGCCGTCAACAGCTTTGAAATAACTTTCGAATACTCTGCGGGTCAAATCATCTGCGTAATCGTCGTCGTTTCCGTATTTCGGAGTTTCGAATAAAAATTTATCACGTGCGTCTTTTCTGTTCTCAAAATTAGTTTTGAGAAGTTCAATCAACTCTTTCATAGAAAAATTCTTTTTATCAAAAACATTGTACTTTATTGATGAAAGGGAATCGGTTATTGTTCCGAGTCCGACACCCTGAATGTATGATGAATTGTAACGCGCGCCGCCTGCATTATAATCTTTTCCTTTCTTGATGCAATCGTCAACAAGAATTGATAAAAATGGTGACGGCATATATTCAGCATAAATTCTTTCGATGATGACGTTACCTTTTATTTTGATATCAATAAAATGATTCATCTGTTTTTCGAATGCATCGTAAAGTTCATCAAACGATTTGAAACTGTTCGGATCGCCTGTTTTAATTCCGATATTTTTATTTGTGAACGGATCGAATCCGTTGTTAAGAGTGATTTCTAAAATTTTAGGAATGTTGAAATATCCTGTAAGTATGTAGGCTTCTTTGCCGAATGCGCCTGCTTCAACACATCCGCTTGCGCCGCCGCATCGTGCATCAATAATTGATTTTCCCTGCCGTGTTAATTCCTGAATGATCGCGTCTGTATTAAAAATAGAGGGTTGTCCGTAACCTGTCATAATAATTTTGAGGGCGCGCTTTAATAACCGGTCCGGATTTTTTTTGCTAACCTGCACCATTGAACTCGGCTGAAGCAGACGCATCTCTTCTATCACATCAAGAATCATGTAAGTCATATCGTTCGTTGCGTCTTCACCTTTTGTAGTTACGCCGCCGACGTTTATCAAACAAAAATCTGTATATGTATTACTCTCCTGTGCGGTTACGCCAACTTTTGGCGGCGCCGGCTGATTATTAAATTTCACCCAGAATGATTGAAGCAGTTCAACAGCAAATTCTTCTGTGAGCAATCCGCTTTCAACATCGCGTTTAAAAAATGGATAAAGATGCTGATCGAGTCTGCCGGGATTGTATGAATCCCATGTATTGAGTTCCGTTGTTACGCCAAGATGAACGAACCAATAATATTGTAACGCTTCCCAGAAAGTTCGAGGTGCATTTGCCGGAACACGTTCACAAATTCCCGCCATTGTTTCCAATTCATTTTTGCGCTGCGGATCCTTTTCCAATTTAGCTAGTTCACTAAGCCGTTTTGAATAACGCTTGGCAAATGCAATCAAAGCATCAGCCGCAATTTCCATTGCGTGGAGTTCCTCTCTCTTTGCAAACGCTTCCGGATCGTTATAAAAATCTAAATTGTTTATTGCCTCTTCAATTTCATTTTTGAAGTCGAGCATACCTTTTCTAAAAATTTTATCATCTCCAACAGTATGTCCCGGAGCCCGCTGTTCCATGAACTCGGTGAAAATTCCGGCATTGTAAGAATCGCGCCATGCTTCATCAACTTCTTCCAGAATTTTTTCCCGGATACTTTTTCCTTTCCAGAAAGGAGCGACTTCATTCAAAACTACATTTCGGGTTTCATTGCTGCTTTTGAACCAAACCTTTGAACGGTTGTGAAGAATATCCAAATCTTGTTCTGAGTGAACGCATAGTTCGGGATAAGTCGGCGTTGCTTTTGGTTCCGGACCTTTCTCTCCGACGAAAAGTTCACCGGCGTTTATACAAAGTTCCTTGTGCTCTAAAATATATTTTAGCGACAATGCCCGCGCCACCGGAATTGAATGTCTTTGTGCTTCGCCGCTTTTGTAAAATTCAGTTAAGAGTTGAGCACGCTCGTGAGAAAGTGTTGGTATTGCGTCGAGCGATTGCTGTCTTAGTTTTTTTATACGTTCGTTCATTTTATCCTCCGATCTTAATCGGAATGCCAAGTTGTGAGAATCTATTTTTTAATTCGTTCATATATTCTTTTGTGGGCGGGATTATATCAATAACTTTATTTAGAATTTTCATCCGCTCGTATTTTGATTTTGCCGTTGTATGAAACGGAAGCAGATCTATCTCGCGTATATTTTTCAATGTTGAAATGAAAGAGATTGTCTGCGTTATATTTTCTTCTGTAGCAGTTAAAGTTGGAATAACCGGGAACCGCAAAATAATTTTATTGCCGTGCGAAGAGAGCTCTTTCAGGTTTTCATGTATTAGTTTATTTGAAACACCGCAATAGTCATAATGAAATTTATCGTCTATCAGTTTTAAATCGTAAAGGAATATGTCGGTCAAATCATAAATTTTTTCGAAGTCTGTGGGTGGCGCGTATCCGGTTGTATCAATTGCAGTATTTATATCTTTCTTTTTGCATTCAGTAAGAAGCTGATGAAGAAAATCAATTTGCAGCATCGGTTCGCCGCCGGAAAATGTAGCTCCGCCTTTGGATTCTTCGTAAAACGGCAAATCTTTTTCTACCTCGCGTATTACATCATTAACAGAAACTTGAGAGCCGATCATATTACGTTGTGAAGACTCATAAGAAAGATTCCAACGGAAAGAGCAGTTATCAATTTTCTCCGGCTCACTGCTTCTGCTTTCGGGATTATGGCACCACCAGCAAGACAAAGGACAGCCTTTCAAGAAAACAGTTGTGCGGATACCCGGACCATCATTAACCGAATATTTTTTTATATCGAAGATGTAACCTGAATCTCGCATTCTTTCTTTTCTGCTCAAATGACATTTTATGTCTACTTGAAAATAGATTTTATTAGTCCGCGATTCAATTTTTATTCGCGGAATATTCATCAAAAGTGCTACTTTCGTAAAGCAAAAATAACATACAATGAAAGATAGATCTAAATCTCTTATATATTCACTTCTTGCCGTGCTAGCGTGGTCAACGGTAGCAACCGCTTTTAAGCTTACTCTGCAAGGTCTAAACACAACACAACTCTTGTTTTATTCTTCTCTAACAAGTGTAGCCGTACTGTTCATTATAGTTCGTGTAAATTCTCCAAAGGAGTTAAAAAAAATATTTTCCAAGGAACATCTTAAAAGAAATATGCTGCTGGGATTTATAAACCCGTTCATCTATTATCTGATTTTATTCAAAGCTTATTCAGTTTTGCCCGCGCAGGAAGCTCAGCCAATAAATTTAATTTGGCCGCTTTTGATCTCAATTTTCTCAGCCATTTTTTTGAAACAGAAAATTTCCATAAAAACCATTATCGGATTGTTGATTTCTTTCTTCGGAATAATAATTATCTCAACGCATGGAAATTTTTTATCTCTTCAATTCCATAATTTATACGGTGTGCTGCTTGCCGCAAGCAGTTCTGTCATCTGGGCGGGCTTCTGGATTCTAAATCTTCTTGATAAAAGAGGAGAGGAAATTAAATTGTTCGGTGCGTTTTTCTTCGGAACGGTTTACATAGCTTTGTACATATTACTATTTGATTCTTTCATCTCTGTGGAATTTAAATACATTCTCGGCGCAGTTTATATCGGCATCTTTGAAATGGGGATAACATTTTTTCTTTGGCTAAAAGCGTTATCTCTTAGCGACAACAAAGCAAAAACTTCTACAATTGTTTATCTCTTTCCGGTAATCTCGTTGTTCTTTATTGCGATTGTACTTAAAGAAAAATTGTTCATCTCTTCAATTATAGGATTGGTTTTGATTGTCGGCGGGATTCTCTTCCAGCAGGTTAAAGAGAAAACGAAAGAGGTTTAACTCAAAACAAAAGTTTGCCCGATTTCATCAAGTCCTATCTGCATCTTGTAATTTGGAGCGGAGCGTTTCATCCAATCAATTGCTTCGTTAAACGGTTCCATGCTCTGGTTAAATGTTTTTGTATGAATAGGAATAAAGTATTTTGCGTTAATTTCATTAGCCATCTGCAATGCTTGTTCCGGATTGCAATGATTTCGAATCCATGGATTGTAGGCGCCGATCGGCATAATTGCTACATCAATATTTTCATTTTTTAACGGACGGAGTTTTTCATGCAAAGACATATCTCCTCCGAACAGAACTTTTTTGTCGTTACGCTCAATCAAATATGCGTTGTAACTTCTTCCATCTTTCATGAATCCGCGCGAACGGTCTTTTTCCCATGGGAAGCGCCAACCGAAATGTTTTACTTCGTTTGCTTTTATACGAGTGTCTTGAATTTCTATTTCATCATTCCAATCCAGAACCGAAATGGATTTCCAGGGAAGATTGTTTATAACATCTTTGTTGAGGTAAGCGACCACTAAATCAATTTGCTCGGGATATTTTTCGGCGAATGCTTTTAACGTCGGATAATCCATATGATCCATATGAGCGTGGGAAACAAGAATCATATCCGGCTTTGGAATTTCATCAATCTCTAAAGCCGGTGGTGTTATACGTGAGGGGCCGATCGATCCTCCGAAAAAATAAACTCCTATACTATTAAATAAGACCGGGTCGGTTAAAATCCATTTACCAAAAAAATTCATAAGAATAGTAGAGTGCCCAATCCATGCGATTGTTAAATCGTTATCGTTCCATTTTGAGGGTTCGGGCTTAAAATTCAGTTTGATTCGAGGCGCTGCTTTTATGTCGGATTTAAGAAACACCGGTGTAAGAAGAGCGGCTGTCAAGGCTAAAAAACTTTTATTTATAAATTTTCTACGGTTCATGAAATTCTAAACAGAAATATTAAAGAAAAAATTCCCGGTTAATTTATACTATTCTCTTGAAAATTTTAGGATAGATAGAATCAATCGAGAACAATTTCGTTCGAGAGCTCATTTGTATCATCGGTTTTACGCGGAAAGTGCTCGGAAAGAATTTTTCCGACACGGTCAATACCCCAAATTATTCCATCGCAAAATTTTCCGTTTTGAAATTTCAGCTGAATTTCATCCCTTACATTATCCCATGCCGATTGCCCTACAATTTTATCTATGCCGCTGTCGGCAAGAATGTAGAATTGTTTTTCCCCAAGAAGAAGATAGAGTAGAATCCCGGTTTTATCACGTGTATTGTGCATGTTGAGCTTATGGAATTCATTTTCCGAAAGTTGCCGTATATCTTTCTTTCGTTCCGAAAAACGTTTTTTCTCTTTAATGGCAACTCGAATTTCACCGGAGGTAATTTTCTCCATCTCTTTGATTTTATTTGAGATGCGGAGAAAGTCGTCATCGCTAAAGAATTGATAAATTAGTTTGTCCATTGAATTCCTTCTTTGTACAAAGATAATAGATGAGTTCATCAAATGAAACAATCCTCTTTTCAATTTTTTATATATTTGTCCTGCATTTATCAACAAATTATGGAAACTAAAAATGTACAAAGTAGTTTTACTTAGACACGGCGAGAGCGAGTGGAACAAATTAAATCTTTTTACAGGCTGGACTGACGTTGATCTATCGGAAAAAGGATTTGAAGAGGCAAAACAAGCGGGCATCGTTCTTAAAAATGAAGGATATACTTTTGATATCGCATTCACATCTGTATTGAAACGGGCAATCAGAACATTAAACATAGCATTGGAAGGATTAGATTTATTTTGGATTCCTGTAGTAAAATCATGGCGATTGAATGAAAGACATTATGGAGCGCTTCAAGGTTTGAACAAAGCGGAAACGGCGGAAAAGTATGGCAACGAAAAAGTAAAAATTTGGAGAAGAAGTTACGATGTTCCACCGCCAGCACTTGAGGAAAATGATGACCGCTACCCGGGTAAAGATCCTCGTTATGCCGATCTCGATAAAAAAGATATTCCCCTAACAGAAAGTTTGAAACTAACTGTTGATCGATTTCTTCCATACTGGCATGAAACTATTGCCCCGGTAATTAAAAGCGGCAAACGTGTAATCATTGCTGCGCATGGAAATAGCATCCGCGCGCTTGTAAAATATCTTGATAATATTTCAGAGGCAGAAATTACAGAACTCAATATTCCCACCGGAATTCCATTGGTTTATGAACTTGATAAAGATCTGAAACCGATAAAACATTATTATCTCGGTGATCAGGAAGCGATTAACGCTGCTATTAATGCTGTTGCAAAACAGACAGAAAAGAAGTGAAAATAAATGCTGTTGCATAGTATGAAGATAAAATTTATTATTGCATCAACGAATGGAGAAAGTATAGTTATTTCTACAATAACTAATTCAGCAGGAAGATGTATGAAACGGACAGTTCTTGTTTTTTTCTTTCTCCTATTTTCTCTTACCTCTATTTATTCCCAGACAGTAATTGGTAAATACGCCGGAGAATTCTTAGCAATTGGTGTAGGCGGACGCGCTCTTGCCATGGGAAGTGCTCAAGTTGCAGTTGTTAATGATGTAACTTCCGGATATTGGAATCCCGCCGGACTTGCCCGCTTAAATTATCCTCAGATTGCATTGATGCATGAAGAACATTTCGGAAGTCTTGTCAATTACAATTATGCCGCGGTTGCAATTCCTTACGGAAAAGATATGAGTTTCGGTCTCAGCTTAATGCGTTCAAGTATTGATGGAATTCCCGATACACGAAACGCGTTATACGATGCAAACGGAGACGGAATACTTGATATTCATACGGGTGACCGCTTAGACGCTACAAAAATTACTGAATTTAGTAATGCGGATTGGGCTCTTTACTTAACATTTGCTAAACGCCAATCAGAAAATTTTTATTGGGGCGCAAATGTTAAAATAATAAGGAGAGATCTTGCTGAATACGGAGCGACAGGAATTGGGTTTGATATTGGAGCGGTTTATACTCCAATCGAAAATTTATTCCTTGGCGCTAACGTTCAAGATGTTACAACAACATTAGTCGCATGGAGTACCGGAAGGAATGAATTAATTACTCCAACAGCTAAAATCGGTGCCGCTTACTCAATGCTTTTTCCGGGCGGAACAATAATGCCTGTTGTTGATTTTGATATACACTTTGAGAATAGAAAATCTGCATCAACATTTGCCGTTGGTCCGGTTAGCTTTGATGCTCATGCCGGTTTTGAATATAAATTTAAAAATATATTTGCAGTTCGTGCCGGTTATAACGAGGTAAAGCAATTCACAGTTGGTGCGGGGATATTTTTGCCGAAGCTGCAGGTTGATTATTCATTCGCGCGTTTCAGCCAATCCGAAGCAGACCGGTTGCCGGATACACATCGCATCTCTTTGATCTTAACATTAGAACAACCAAAGTTTATGCGAGACGGAATGTAATTTTATGTAGAGACGGGACATGTTCCGTCTCTCAGTTTTAAACCCCCAAATCTTTTTGTATTTTTCAGCCAACAATTCAATTGTTCACTTTTAAAAAAAATAAATGGAGAGATATATATGATCAAAATCGGTCAGCAAGTACCCGGCTTCGAATTTGATGTTTAACACAACAATGAATTTAAAACAATGCGAATTTCTGATAGTAAAGGCAAATGGCTTGTGCTTTTGTTTTACCCGGCAGATTTTACATTTGTCTGTCCAACAGAATTGGAAGAAGCCGCACACTTTTATGAAGAATTTATAAAAGAAGGAGCTGAAATTATCAGTTTTAGTACAGATACAAAATATTCTCACTTTGCATGGCACGATTCATCCAAAGCTATTGGAAAGATTAAATATCCAATGGGCGCAGACCCGACCGGAAAAATCTGTAGAGAGTTTGGAACATATATTGAAGAAGACGGTCTCTCGCTACGCGGAACATTTATTATTGATCCGGATGGTGTCTTAAAGACAATAGATATTCACAATAACAGCATTGGAAGAAGCTCTAAAGAAATTTTGCGACGTGTTAAAGCCGCCGCATATGTCTGTAAGCATCCGGAACAAGTTTGTCCTGCAAGCTGGGAACCGGGCGCCGAAACACTAACTCCGGGCGAAAACCTTGTTGGTAAAATCTAAGATAAATGAAAATCAGTAAAATTATCTTTTCATCTCCATTAGCTCACGAAGTAATTCGTGGGCTAATAATTTTTACACTTCTGCTTCTAACTTCGTGTTCAGGCAGCCGTTCTTCAATCTACAATTCTGATATTCCTCTCACAAAAGAGATTGCAAAATCAAAGTCATCGCAACTTTCCATTAGAATTCCTCAGGGCTGGTTCAGTGCCGAAGACAATGAGAACAATTTGATTGATCTGTGGCTTATTAAAGATGATTATTCGGCTACATTAAATTTTGTCGCAATGAATCTGGATTCGGTAACTGTTAAGGATATTGGCGGCGATGAAATTAATAACTTAGTAAGACTGAGTGAATTATTCAGAAAAGCAAAATATGGCAAGGCAATTCAAAAATTTTCCAATCAGGAAATTTTTGAAATCAATAAAAAACAATTTGCCGCTTATGAATATGAAGACAATTCAAAACGATTAATCCGGGTTGTGGTTTTTAGTTACGGTACAAAATTTTACGAACTCTCGGCTATTCCGGTCAAAACACAAAACCTTCAAGAACTTTACAAAATTCAAAATTCGGTTCTTTCCTCAATAGATTAAATAAAATTATTCGACAGGCAACATTTTTGCCTGTTGAGCATCTATAAGTAAAAGAAGAACAGCTTTTGAGCGATTCGACAAAAAATATCGTTGAGTTTACGCTGATTTATAATCAGCATAAAACCAGACTCTATAATTACGCGCGTAAAATGCTCGGCGATAAAATGATGTGTGAAGATATAATTCAAAATGTATTTGTGAAGTTTTTTGAAAATATGCACAATATCCGGAATTCCAAGCGTGTTGACGTTTGGCTATTTACCGCAACACGCAATGCCATCTATTCATTTTACAGAACAAAGAGCTCACATGTGGATCAATTCGGCGTACTGGACAGTGACGAAATTGAGGTTGATTCTTCGGTAAAAATTGAAGAAGAATTTGAGGTGAAAGAATTGAATGAGATGATAATGAACGAGCTTGATAAAATATCGGTCGAACAACGGGATGTTTTTCTCTTGAAAGAATACGGCGGACTTTCTTATAAAGAAATTTCCGATGTAATGAAAATTGATGAGGATCTTGTTAAAAGCAGATTATATAAAACGAGGCAGAAATTGATAAACAAACTTTCAAAAATAGTATTGAACGAGAGGCAGTTATGAATAGAATAGAAATGGAAACTATGATAAATCTATATTTTGATGGTGAGCTTGAAAAGGGGAAAGAGCCAATTATGTTCACAATGCTTTCGCAAGATTTAGAAGGACGCGAATACTTTAAAAAGTTGAATGCGCTTAAGAGTGGCTTAACAAACTCAGTAGAAGAGTTCCCGGTAAAACTCGACGAGAAAATTCTCCGATCGATCGGAAAGTTAGAAGGAAAACAGACCGAGACATTTATATACAGAAAAGTTTTCAATGCAGTTACTTATTCATTCACAGTTATACTTTTGATCCTGACAATCATTTTCTATTCAAGATCGGAAGATTACAAAGTTCAGTTTTCTGATTTAACGCGCGAAGTTAAAAAACAGAACGACAAGCTCGAACTTATTATGAATGCAATTCCTCCTGTTGAAGTTACGGGCACTTATTTAAGAACAAAACAAATTGTAGTTAGACCAACTATGTGAGGTTAATTATGAAAACGAAAATAATTTTAATTCTGTTTTTAATTTCTTTTGCAGGATTGTACGCCCAGCAAAAGGCCAAACTGCAAAAAGTTGATGAATCTGGATTTATAGAAGTAGATAAAGTACCGGAACTGATTTCTAAATTAAATCCGGAATATCCCAAATTAGCAAAACTTGCCGGTATTGAAGGAACTGTTTACCTTAAACTTTTGATTGACGAAAAAGGAAATGTTTCCAAAGCTAAAGTTGAGCAAGGTGTAAAAGATATGATTGATGAATCAGCTCTTAAAGCTGCGAAGAAAGCAAAATTTTCTCCGGCGATTCTAAATAATAAACCGCTAAAGGTCTGGGTGATTTTACCGGTGGCTTTCAAACTCAGTGTTGAAAAAAAGGCAGAAACAGGATTAATGAAGTATGATGAGTTGGGATCTCCTTCTTCTAACGCAAAAGATGAAGAACCTGACATCAATACTTTTATCCAAGCCGAAAAAATGCCTGAAATGATTGAGAGTGTTAAGCCAGCCTATCCAGAAATTGCCAAAAGAGCAGGAATTGAAGGAAAAGTATTTGTAAAAGTTCTTTTAGGTAAAGACGGAAACCCGAAGAAAGCAGTTGTGATTAAAAGTGAGAATGAAATTTTTAATCAGGCGGCAACCGACGCTGCATTGAAATCAAAATTTTCTCCGGCTATGGATAAAGGTAATCCGATTGCGGTTTGGATTGTACTACCGTATAAATTTGCTCTTAATGATGGGGATAAAAATAAAGAAGATATGAGAAAATTTGATACGGTTGAACAGGCAAAAAGTTATTACAATGGATATACTTTTATGTTTGGAAACAAGGAAAATAGGGAAGCAATAGGCGCTCCTAAAGATGTGAAATTCGAAAAAATTGATGGACAAATTTCTTTTGGCGAGGAATCCGGACTTTATAAGGTTATAAGTGAGAAGAAAACTAAATATTTTTTCATAGCCAGGAAAGATACACTTATATATCAATATTCGGCGCAAACGCTTGAAGAAATTAAAAAGGATGTTGATAAATTGAATAAAAAATTATCACGTTCTAAGGACGAATCAATCATACAAATACGAGTTGTAGCAGAAGATATGAAAGATAATCGTTATCCTAAAGAAGCCATTGAGAAGCAATTAGAAGGGATTGTTAATATTCGAGTCTTTTTTGATAAAGCAACGGGTCAGCTTCAAAAATCAGAAATAGTGAAAGGGGTAGACAAGATTTTAGATGATGCAGCCTTAGATCTAGTGAAAAAAATATTACCAAGTTTGTCAGAGAAAGGAGCAAAAGCAAAAATGACAGAGGACCAAAAATTTTCCTCTGGGTCAATAATAAGTGTTTGGTTTAGTTTGAAAAAATAGCTTCAAAAAGTATTTGGATGATTTAGAACCAAGAGAAAAATAATTTTATAGATAGACCATGAAAATAGGAGCGGACTTCGGTTCGCTCTTTTTTTATTTTGGCCCACACCTGTCAAACTGAGATTAACTTTTTCTTTTTAATCAGTGAAAATCTGTATAATCCGTGTCATCAGTGTTCTATTAAGAGCATGTACTAATGGCACGCAGATAACGCGGATGATTATGATGAACACGGTTAAGGATATTCATTAAAGAACCACCGTTTTACAATTGCTAATCAAACTCATCGTCTCTAACTTTGTCGGGAAAATTTTTAGAGACTGCAGTTAAAATTGAAATCCGAAAAACCAAATACCGAATACGGCGCGTTTGAACTTAAGAAAATCTACAAGAAAAATTATTTCATTGGCTTTATTGCAGCGATAATATTTCATCTCGTTGTTATCGCGCTCTACATTATTATCAAGCCGGAAGGGCAATACGAACCGGAGAACGGAATAAAAGTTAGGATTCTCAAATATGCAGAACTCGGTCCGCCGCCGTCAATTATAAGAAATGAACCATTAACAGAAAAAATAAATGCACCTAAACCGAATTTTGGCAAACCGGTAGCCGCAAAAAAAGGAGAAGCCGTCAGTGAGTTTGAAGTTCCAAAAGAATCCGGTACGCAAGGAGATGTTAAAGTTGAACCGCCGAAAGTTGAAGTGAAAAAAGAAGTTGTTGATGAGACATATTATGTTGCTGTTGATATGATGCCCGAACCGAGCGGCGGTATTGAAGCAATTCAAAAAAAAATAATTTATCCGCCAAACGCACGCCGGGACAAAGTTGAAGGGAAAGTAATTATTAAAGCGTTCATTGATGAATCCGGTTCGGTAAGAAGAGCCGAAATTATAAAAGGAATTGGTAGCGGTTGCGACGAAGCCGCTATTGCCGCGGTGATGAGTTCAAGATTTCGTCCGGGAAGAATGAACGGCAAGGTTGTTAAAGTGCAGTTAACAATATCGCTTGTTTTTAAGTTGTAGAAGAAATTTAACATTCGAGGTTCACGTGAGTTTGAACCTCGAATGTCTGCGTATAATAATTACATGCTGATTACATCGTTGTAGATAATGAACGCCATCAAAATAAGCAGAAGTGCAAATCCTATATTCTGAATTACCATCTTAATTTTAATAGGAAGTTCTTTCTTAAAAATTCCTTCAAGAAGAAGAATAACAAAATGTCCGCCGTCCAAAACCGGGAATGGAAGAATATTAATTATTGCCAGACTCAAACTTAACATTGCTAAGAAAAGCAGAAAAGAAATAATACCTGTATCGGCAGATTTAACCGCGATCTGCGCAATCTTTATTGGTCCGCCGAATGCCTGCTTAAATGCAATTTTGCCTGTTAGAACATTTTTCAACATGCTGAAAGTAAGAGCTGTATATTGAGTAGCGTCTGCAAAAGCATGGGTAGCCGAACTAAAGAAACTATAAGTACGGTATTCAATTTCACCTGTATATGCAACCGAATGACTAATACCGATCTTTCCATCTTCGCCGGGTTTTACAAAAGTGCGTACGGTATCTTTTCCTCTAAGTAGAACCACTGGAAGAGTTGTTTCCTTGTTCGATGTTACAATTTCATTTATCTGTTCGCCGTCATTAATATGTTTATTGTTAATCGAAAGAATCGTATCGCCGGCTTTCATCTTTGCTTCTTCAGCCGGAGAATTTTTCATCACTTCAATTATAAACGGTTGAGTAGTTGGAGCCGGGAAAAGAAAGAATCTCTTTTGAGAATTTTCCGTTATAAATTTATTGGTGAGAGGAATATTTTTTTCCGTGCCGTTTCGTTCTACTTTAACCGTAACATCTTTGGATTGATTGTTGAGAACAATATTATTAACAACATCTTCCCAATTTTTAACCGCTACACCATTTACGGATAAAATTTTATCATAAGCTTGAAACCCGGCTTTTTCACCGGCACTTCCGTGATCGAGTTTAGCAACTGTTACGGATTTTGGAACTTCCTTACCATGGAAAAAATTAATTCCCCAGAAGATCATAATTGTAAGAGCTAAATTCATCAATACGCCGGCGGTTATAACGAAAAGCTTTGGTAAAGTTTTCTTAGCTCTGAATTCGTATGGCTTCGGTTCCGTGTTTGCAAATTTAGTATCGAAACTTTCGTCAACCATACCGGCAATTTTTACATAGCCGCCGAGCGGAAGCAATGATAATCTGTAATCTGTGTTTCCTTGTCCGTCAAAATCTTTTGGAAGATTACCGAATGTAAATCCCGTAAGTTTATTCCAACCGAATAATCTTTGTCCGAATCCAATTGCAAAAACATCAACACGCATTTTGGAAAGTTTGGCTGCTGCAAAATGTCCAAACTCATGTACAAAGACTAAAATTCCAATAGTGATAATGAAGTAGAGTATATAATCCGCAGAGTTTAATACATTATCAAATATGTGTTTTAGAAATTCCATTCTATCCTTTAGTTATATTTTTTTTTAAGAAATTCTCTTGTTCTAAAGTCGCACTCAACAATTGTTTCAAGATTGGCACTATGATGATTGTCAATCTTGTTCAGTGCTTCCGTTATTATTTCCGGAATCTGAATAAATTTAATTTTACCGGAAAGAAATTTTTCTACTGCAACTTCATTTGCCGCGTTAAGAATACAAGTAGCCGTTCCGCCCTCTGCAATAACATCGTAGGCAATTTTAAGGCATGCAAATTTATCAAAATCCGGCTCAAAAAACGTCAATTGATTTATTTTCCTAAAGTCCGTTTGAACATGCTTAAAATAATATCTTTCCGGATAAGTCAAAGCATAAATAATTGGGAGTTTCATATCAGGCGAACTAAGCTGTGCTTTAATTGAACCGTCTATAAATTCTACCATTGAGTGAATGATTGATTGAGGATGAATTATCACTTCAATTTGATCTTTAGTCAGATTGAAAAGCCAAAACGCTTCTATGACTTCAAGACCTTTATTCATCATGGTGGCAGAATCAATAGTTATTTTATTGCCCATCTTCCAGTTCGGATGTTTCAAAGCATCTTCAACTGTTACTTTTTCAAGATCGCTTTTACTCTTGTTTAAGAATGGACCGCCCGATGCCGTAAGAATTATTTTGTTAATATCTTTTTGTTCTTCTCCATTCAAACATTGAAAGATTGCACTATGTTCCGAATCAATAGGGATTAATTCCGAGTTATATTTCTTGCAAAGATCAATTACAATTTGTCCGGCTGTAACAAGCGTTTCCTTGTTAGCGAGTGCAATTCTTTTTTTCAATTTGATCGCTTCGATAGTTGGCGCCATTCCGGCAAAACCAACAAGCGCTGAAACAAAAACACCGTAATTGTTGCGCCTGGTTATCTCAAGTAATCCTTCATCTCCCGACAGAACTTCACATTTGTTTCCGATTTTCTGTCTAAGCTCTTTCGATTTTAATTCATCACAAACCGCGACAGCTTTTGGATGAAATTCGTCTATCTGTTTTTCAAGCAACTCAATATTGGTATTTGCGGTTAGTCCTACAATCTCAAACTCTTCCGGGAATGAACGCACTATCTCAAGTGTGTTTACGCCAATCGAGCCGGTAGAACCTAATATTAAAATTTTCTTCATTTTTTTTCTAACCCATGCATTTACTCATGAGTTGTTGTATTATATTTAAAAGAGTCTATGCGTAATTGCCAGGAGAAAATTAATTAAAACAATTACGTTGATTGCCATGTTCAGCTTAAAAAGTTTTTGAAGATTTTTGTAGCCATCCTCGCTTATCACGCTTTGGTTTTCCAGATCTTTCGCTATTGCGGCTCTAACTTTTTTTGCTGTTGGAATAACAAAACCGCCGAGAATAATTAAAAGTAGAACCATCAATATTTGTTTTGTTGCAAGCCAGTGATTTGAGCTCATACTGAAAAACCCGTAAGCGGGATTGTTCATCACCAAAATGATTCCGGTAATTAAAATACCAGTCGCTCCAATCATCCCGAACAAATTTGCAAATGTTAGATAAAGATGAATGAACTTTTTCTCTCCAATTTTGTTCTTATTGGTAATTACATATCCACGTAAAAGAAAATCGGTGAGAAGATTTATAAGCCATATTCCTGCAAATACAGCGTGCAATTTTGAAATTAACATGTAATCCATAAACTATTCCTTTCCAGATTAACAAAGTAAATATAACAAAAAGAGTGGTTGAAAGAATTTTGGCAAGATAGGAATGAGCTTTGTGACATCAAAAGTTGTTCAGTCACAAAAACTAAATTGAAATCATTTCACCAAATATGAAAGGACCATCATGAGAAAGAATATTCCATTTATAATCTTTTTGTTCGCATTTTTTTCAGTAACTATTTTAATTTCCCGCCCTTGGAGACCTTCGCAAATTCCTAATGGCAATAAATTTTCTTGTTCTACATGTCATTTAGATCCAAATGGAGGAGGACCGCGTAATTTATTTGGTCAAGAAGTTGAAAAAAGAGTTACAGTAGGAGGTGCTGAGGAATTTTGGAGTCCGTCTTTAGCTGCTCTTGATTCAGACGGCGATGGAAAAACAAATGGTAAGGAACTAGGAGATCCCGCAGGAACATGGTCAACTGGTCAACCGAATCCCGGTACTTTTAGTGCAATTTCAAATCCGGGAGATCCTAACAGTACGGCACTTGAAAACTTTTCAGAAATTCCAACAAGCTATCTGTTGCTGAATAATTACCCAAATCCTTTCAATCCATCAACAACTATCGCGTTTGATATTCCACAAAGCGAAAATGTCTCGCTGAAGATTTTTAATATCAATGGTGAGTTGGTTAGAACACTTGCCAGCGAAAAACTTCCCGCCGGTCATTATATAAAAATGTGGGATGGAACTAATAATAAGGGTAATCAAGCATCATCCGGAGTATATATTTATAAATTAACTGCGGGAAGGTTTGACCGTGCGGTAAAAATGGTATTAATGAAGTAATTGTGTTGAATGTGAATAGTGAAGCAGGAGACGAACTGTAACATGTTGGATTGGAAGCTGTTGTTCGTTGCAACTGATTCAATCTGAAAATGGATAATGATACGTTTGTTCTACAGTTTCATTTTTGGTATTAGTAGGCAAGAGGCAAGAAATAAGAGATTAAAAGTAAAGGGCGAGATTTTTGCCCTTAATAATTTTAGTGGTTTATTTTTTGTAACGCATCATCATATTCGAAGACTAATTTTTCCATCAATTCCTTAACTGTAAGAATTTCTTTTATTAATCCTGAACCCTGTCCCGCTTCCATCATTCCATTTATCTCATCGCCTTCAAAGATTCCAAGACGTTCCCGTTTTTCTCCGAGCAATTGTTTCAATCTGTCTTCATCCGCCCCGTTTAATTCTGCATTATAAATTTCCGCGGTAAATTCATTTTTGATCATACGAGCAGCGCCGATCTTTTTCAGAACAAGGATTGTATCGTTGTCCTTTGCCTCAATAATTTTTCTTTTATAATTCTCATGTGCAGATGATTCTTCGGTAACCGCAAATCGCGTTCCTATTTGAACGCCTTCTGCTCCAAGTGCCAACGCTGCAAGAATCCCTCTGCCATCAGAAATTCCTCCTGCGGCAATAACCGGAATTCCCAGAGCATCAACAAGCTGAGGAATCAAACAAAAAGTTGTAATCTCATCGGCGCCGTTATGTCCGCCTGCTTCAACGCCCTCGCCAACAATTGCATCGCATCCAACACTTTCTGCTTTGAGTGCAAACTTAACCGAAGGAACAACATGCACGACAGTAACATTATTCTTTTTTAATTCATCAATAAATTTTCCGGGATGACCGGCAGACGAAAAGACAATTTTGACATCTTCTTCTATCACAACTTTTATTAAATCTGCCGCATCGCTACGTAGCAGCGGGATGTTCACACCGAATGGTTTGTCTGTTGCAGTTTTACATTTCTGTATATGCTCACGTAAAAGATCAGGTTTCATAGAGCCTGCGCCGATCAATCCCAGTCCTCCGTTCTCCGATACCGCAGAAGCCAGTTTCCAGCCGCTAACCCAAACCATTCCGGCTTGAATGATAGGATCTTTTATTCCGAAGAGAGTTGTAATTCTATTGCTGATTTTCATTTTAAGCCATTATAATTGATAAACTTTTTTATATATCCAAAATGGAAAATTCAAAACTCAAAATCCAAGCCATGTAATTAATAGTTGCAATTATAATACTTCGTTTGATAAACGTACGCCTATTAATTAAATTGCCACCGCTTATTTTAATAAAGAAGGAAAATGTTGAGAGCCGTTATTCCTGCAGCCGGATTTGGTACAAGATTAAAGCCGCATACATATTCGCTTCCGAAAGTTTTACTCAATGTTGGCGGTAAACCAATTCTTGGTCATATCATCGAGAAGCTGCTTGATGAAAAAATTAACAAAGCAACTTTTATAACCGGATATTTGGGCGAGCAGATTGTTGATTATGTTGGAAGCAATTATCCGAAACTACAAGCCGATTTTATTCATCAAGAAGAGATGCTTGGACTTGGACATGCAATACAAATTGCAGTTCCGACATTTAACGGCGAAGATATTTTTATTATTCTTGGCGATACAATATTTGATGTTGATTTAAAACCGGTTCTTTCAAAAAAAGTAAATTCTCTTGGCGTAAAAACAGTTGAAGATCCTTCTCGTTTTGGTGTTGCTGTTTGTGATGGTGATGATATAATTAAGCTTGTTGAAAAACCGAAACAGCTAATTTCCAATCTTGCTCTTGTCGGTTTGTATTACATAGCCAACACAAAGTTATTGGTAGAATCATTGAATGAGCTCTTTGCAAATGATATCAAAACACGAGGTGAATACCAGCTTACAGATGCTCTTCAAATTATGATAGAGAAGGGAGAACCGATTACAACATTTCCCGTTGAAGGATGGTACGATTGCGGAAAACCAGAAACACTTCTATCAACAAATAAATATTTATTGACCAAACGTGGAACGAATCGAAAGATGGATAATGTTGTTATAAACGATCCGGTATTTATTGCAGAGAGTGCCGTTATTAAAAATTCCGTGATTGGTCCTTACACAACAATCTCTGAAAATTGTGAAGTTAACGACGCGATTATTCGTAATTCGATTGTGAGTTCGGGTGCAAAGATTGGAAGAGTTATTTTAGAAGACTCGATAATTGGAAGCAATGCAATAGTTAACAGTAATTACAAAAAATTGAATACCGGCGATTCATCTGAAATAGAATTTAATTAAAACAAAATAGAGGAATAAATGTCTTACCTATTCACATCAGAATCCGTTTCCGAAGGGCATCCCGATAAAGTTTGCGATGCGATTTCCGACGGTGTATTAGATGCAATCTTTATCAAAGATCCAAAAGCCCGTGTAGCGTGCGAAACTTTTGTTACTACCGGACTTGTTGTTGTAGGAGGAGAAGTTACAACAAACGCCTACATAGATGTTCAAGAAGTTGTCCGTACTACAATCCGCAAAATTGGTTACACCAAAGCAGAATATAAATTCGATGCTGATTCATGCGGTATATTAAATGCTATCCATTCTCAGTCTCCGGATATTGCAATGGGTGTTGATACCGGCGGTGCCGGCGATCAAGGGATTATGTTTGGTTTTGCATGTGATCAAACTCCAGAATATATGCCAATGCCGATCGTATACGCACATAAACTTATGAAACGTCTAGCCGATATTCGTAAAAAGAATATAAAATTGATGCCGTATTTAAGACCTGATTCCAAATCCCAAGTTACTATTGAATATGACGATAATCATAGACCGGTGCGTGTTGACGCTGTTGTTATATCGACTCAGCATGATGGTGATGTAAGCCAGAAAAAAATTAAAGAAGATGTTATTAAACATGTTATCAAAAAAGTTATTCCGGAAAAATATTTGGACAGCAAGACAAAATATTTTGTAAACCCGACCGGAAGATTTGAAATTGGCGGACCTCACGGTGATAGCGGTTTGACAGGCAGAAAAATAATTGTTGATACATACGGCGGCTGGGCTCCACACGGAGGCGGTGCATTCTCCGGTAAAGATCCTTCCAAAGTTGACCGCAGTGCAACATATGCTGCGAGACATATTGCAAAGAATGTTGTTGCAGCCCGTCTTGCAAAAGAATGTCTTGTTCAAGTTGCTTATGCAATTGGTGTCGCAGAGCCTGTTTCAATCTTTGTTGATACAAAGGGAACCGGAAAAATTTCTGATAAACAAATTGCAAACATGATTAAAAAAGAAGTTGATTTAACACCGCGGGGAATTATCGAACGCCTTAAACTCCGCAGACCGATTTACCAAAAGACTTCTGCTTACGGTCACTTTGGACGTAACGATAAAGATTTCACTTGGGAACAATTGGATCTTGTTCCGACGTTCAAAAAATATTTATAATAAATAAAGGAAGTAAAATGAGTCAAGCAACTGAAACAAAATCTTTAGATTATAAAGTAAAAGATATTTCATTGGCAGAATGGGGAAGAAAAGAAATTCAATTAGCTGAAGCTGAAATGCCGGGACTAATGTCTTTAAGAAAACAATATGGAAAAATTAAACCGTTAAAAAATGCTAGAATTGCCGGCTGTCTCCACATGACAATTCAAACTGCAGTTCTTATAGAAACATTAATTGAACTGGGCGCAGAAGTTCGATGGTCTTCTTGTAATATCTTTTCAACACAAGATCATGCCGCAGCCGCAATTGCCGCTGCAGGTGTACCGGTTTTTGCTTGGAAAGGTATGAACCTCGAAGAATTCGATTGGTGCATTGAACAAACTTTATTCTTTGGCGATGACAAAAAACCGTTGAACATGATTTTGGATGACGGCGGCGATTTAACAAATATGGTTCTCGATAAATTTCCGGAACTTGTAAAAGGTATTAAAGGAATTTCAGAAGAGACCACAACTGGTGTTCATCGTTTATATGATAGAGTTAAAGAGGGAACTCTTCCTATTCCGGCGTTTAACGTTAATGATTCAGTTACAAAATCAAAATTTGATAACAAGTACGGCTGCCGTGAATCATTGGTTGATGCAATACGCAGAGCAACCGATCTTATGATGGCTGGAAAAGTAGCTGTAGTTGCCGGTTACGGTGATGTTGGAAAAGGTTCTGCGCAATCATTAAGAAGTGCCGGTGTGCGTGTAATTGTTACAGAAATTGATCCGATCTGTGCTTTACAAGCAGCTATGGATGGTTATGAGGTTAAGAAAATTAAAGATGCTATTCCCCGTGCTCAATTAATTGTAACAGCTACAGGCAATGTTGATATTATAACCGAAGAACATTTCCGGTTGATGAAAGATAAAACAGTTGTTTGCAATATCGGTCATTTCGATAATGAAATTGATATGGCCTGGTTGAACGGAAATTATGGAAAAACAAAAGATACTATAAAACCACAGGTAGATAAATACACTGTTGATGGAAAAGATATAATTGTTCTGGCTGAAGGAAGATTAGTTAACCTTGGATGTGCAACAGGTCATCCTTCTTTTGTAATGTCTAATTCATTTACAAATCAAGTTCTTGCCCAACTCGAACTTTGGAGTAACTCCGATAAGTATGAAAAGAAAGTTTATATGCTTCCAAAACATCTTGATGAACAAGTAGCAAGATTACACTTGGAAAAAATAGGCGTTGAATTAGATACTCTAAGCGAGAAACAAGCAAAATATATCGGCGTTAAAGTTGAAGGGCCTTATAAAGCGGATTACTATAGATACTAAAGAATATTCTTTTAGTAGGATATAAAAAACCTCCGCTCTAAGCGGAGGTTTTTTGTTTTAAGTAGTAACAAAACTCTGATTAGGACTAGACCCTAAAAAGTATTTACCTCTCAATTTCAGAAGATCAAATAGTGCGTTGAGAAGTGTATGAATGTCTGATGGCTTACTTAAATAAATATCGCAGCCTGCATCAAGTGCGTTTATTCTATCTTTATTGAAAGCATGAGCTGTGTAGCAGACTACCGGTATTTCTGAAAAGTCTGGATTGTTTCTCACCTCTCTGGTCAAGTCGAGACCGTTTTTATCACCTTTGATTGAAATATCCATCAAGATGATGTCGTATTTTTCTCTACCCATTAAATTATAGAAAGATTCAGAGGAGTCACAAATATCAACCATAAAATATTTTTTGAGAAACAGTTGAAGAAATTTCTGATTCTCAAAATCATCTTCAGTAATTAGAAGTCTTGGTTTTTCTTCCGTTGTATTCCCCATCTTTTTTCTCCGTTCAAAATTACTGTGAAAGTTGTTCCGTGATTTATTTCACTTTTTACTTTTATTTTTGCTTTGTTAATGTCAATAAAGCTTTTAATCAAAGAAAGTCCTAAACCGGTTCCATCGTAACGGCGTGTATATCCCATCTCTTCTTGTGTAAATGGAACAAACAGTTTATCAATATATTCTTTGGATATTCCTTTCCCTGAATCGGAAACATCAACGCAGACAGATGAACCGCTTTGGTAGATGTTCATTTTGATCCATCCTTTGTCTGTGTACTTAATTGCATTATCGAGTAGGTTCATAAAGATTTGAGCTAATGCGTAATGATCCACAATTACAGAAACTTCTTCATTGATTGAATTAGTCAATTCTAAAGAGAGGTCTTTCTCTTCTGCCATTGACATAAATTCATTTTGAAGTGTTTTTAAAAGCGAATAAAGATCAACCAATTCAAAACGTGCATCATACTTGCCGGTATGAAGTTGAGACACGTTAAGCAGAAGGTCAAAAGTTCTGTAAAGACGTTTGCTGTTATTCTTCATAGAACGTAGAATATTAGAATACTCATCTTTCTTTTCATCATGTAATTCATCAGCTAACAAATCTGAATAGCCGACAATAACATTTAAAGGTGAGCGAATTTCATGAGAGATTTGTGCGAGAAAAAATTCTTTCATCCGTTTGGCATCTTCCGCTCTTATCAGTGCTTCTTTAAGATTGCGCTCGGTATTTTTTAGCTCAGTAATATCGCGTCCGTAAACCTGGCAGACATGAAATTTAGAAACACCTTCTATAATGAATTGAAAATATTTTCCTCCCAATAGTGCCGTATCGCTGATTGTCAGGTTATTCGAAATTACTTCTTTAATGTCATGGTCGTTTACGAATGGAAGAACTTTTTGAGCCTGCTCGCCAAGAAGATTCTTACCCGGAAATATTTTGTGTGCTGAATTGTTTGCAAGTATAATTAATCCCGATGGATCAAATCTGAAAATCGGATCGGGAGAAAGTGATGCAAAAAGAGCCATAAGTTCGGCTTGTTCCAGCTTCAGGTTTTTTTCCTCTTCAAGATGCTTCTTTCTCATCGGAATTATAACGTAACGATAATAGATAAACGTTATCACAAGGATAAAAGTCAACGCAAGAATAGAGAATAAAATTGGATTTTCTATACTAAACAGCGTTTCCGGTTTTATCTTCTCTGTAGATCGAAAAGTAGAATCCAAAGAGGATTTGGGCAATTGTTGTAATATGAAAAAAAGCAGTTGCATCAGCTAAACCTATTAAAACGATGAAAAATTTCGAAATAGATGTAAGAGTGTAAAAAACTAAAGCTAAATAGAAAAAATTGAATTTTGAATTTGTAGCATATTCAACTACAAAAATTTTAAGAAATGTGAGTAGGATGACAAATTGAATAAAAATTATTAATAATAAACCTTCTTCTATCTTAAAATTAAGGATGAATGACAATACGGCTAAACATAATCCTACAAAGATCATTGCATAATTAAACTTACTTGAATTTTTCTTCCATAAAATACTTGGCAATAATAAATAACAGCCGATTATATAATAGTTGAACGAAATTGCATTTTTAAAGATTTCAAAGTAAATCAATGCAATTGGGTCCATTAAAGCGAGAATTAGAAAAAAATAAAACTTACTTTTCCGAAATTGTCTAAATGGAGGTATCAACCAAACAATAATGCTGAAGTAAATTAAAAATTTAGATAATGAAATAGCAGACATAGTTTATTAATTAGGACACGTTGGTGGACAAGGTAATGCAAACTCAAGCGTTGCATCAGCATAAGATAAAGTTAAAACACCGTCTCGTAATTCCACAGCTACGGCATCAGCAGCGCTCTTTGCCAGGTTTAATGATGATTTCTTTGCCTTTAATAATTCTAGAATCATGCTTTTACTAAAGGAGTATATCTGCTCATCTTTTTCAAGTTCATCCCTATCCTCGGTAAGTGATTCCTTCTTTTCATTTGTTACAACTACCCGGTTATTTTTAATAGTGAAAAAAATGTAATCTTTCCCTTTTGCAACTGCATTTTTTAAGTCGTCGGTGCTTATCTGAACTGAACTGATAACTTTTCCGAACAGCACGTCTGCTTCATGCTTATCAAACAATTTCCCAATAACGCCAAATTTACCGTTTTGAGCATTACCGTTTGTCGTTCCATTGTCTTTGGATAATGCCAAAGGGTTAGAACTTGGTGAAGGTGAACTTGGCTGCTCTGAATTTTCAGAACATGAAATTGAGATTAAAAGAATAACAGTAATAAAGGCGAGTGATAATAATAGTTTTTTCATATAAACTCCTGGCTGAGTGTTAATGATTTTTTACTATAATTAGATAATTATAGCTTTTGAAATATAGAGATTTACAACCAAACTACAAATCGGTTTTTAAAAAAATCCGGCAATTTCCGCCTTACAGAAAGGACAATGTTTTCCATTCAAATTGTTAGTTAGAACGGAATGCCAATCCCGTGTAATAAGAGTTTTACGGCAATTGGGGCAATATGTGTTCTGCGCGGTCTTATCATGGATGTTTCCAACATAGCAAAACTTAATTCCCAAATCTAAAGCAATCTTTCTTGCATTTATTAATGTTGCAGCCGGAGTATTTGATTTATCAATCATCATAAAGTCAGGATGGAATGCCGTGAAATGAAGAGGAACTTCATCTCCAATGTTATTCAATATCCATTCGCACATTTGTTTAGTTTCTTCTTCAGAATCGTTTTCTCCGGGGATCATTAAATTCGTAATCTCAAACCAAACATCAGTTTCTTTTTTTAGCCAGACGAGTGTATCTAATACATCGGAGAGATGAGATGAAGTTAATTTGTAATAAAAATTTTCTGAGAATGCTTTCAGATCAACATTAGCGGCGTCAATAAATTTATAAACATCTTTCCGGGCTTCTTTATCAATGTAGCCTGCAGTTACCATTACTGATTTAATACCTTCTTCGCGTGCAAGTTTTGAGATATCAATTACATATTCGCCAAAAATTACCGGGTCGTTATATGTGAAAGCAATTGAAGGAACTCTCTGTTTTTTAGCAAGAGCTACAACATCTTCGGGAGATGCAGAAAGAGAACGGACGCTGTCCATTTTTGATTTAGAGATAGACCAGTTTTGACAAAACTTACAACCTAGGTTACATCCGGCTGTTCCAAAACTTAATATCTTTGTGCCGGGTAGAAAATGATTAAGCGGCTTCTTCTCAATCGGATCTATCGCAAATCCGGTGGGTTTACCATAACCTGTAGAATAGAGCTTGCCGTCAATGTTTTTGCGTATGAAACAAAAGCCCGCTTGTCCTTCGCCGATTGTACAATAACGCGGACAAAGCGTACAAAGAATTTTTCCGTTCTCTGCCTCTTTCCACCAAAGTGCGGGATGATATTTTTCTGTTTGTAAACTCATAGCTCATCAAATCAAAAGATTTCATCAGATTACTTCAAAACGAATCCAGTTTTCGCGAACATTTTTAATTTTTAATCCGCCCTCAGTAAAAATTATTAAATCACCATGTGTAACAATTTTTTCATCAAGAATTTGTTTTCGCACAATCTTTGCGGCTGTATTTCTGTTGCTTATATCTTGACAGTACAATGATAGAACACCCCATTTAAGAGAAAGCTTATTCATTGTATCAAAACTATCCGAAACAGCAATAATCATTGCCTGCGGTCTAAATTTTGAAAGGCTATTCGGAGTATTTCCTTTGGCTGTAAATGCTACTATTGCTGTTGCTTTAATCTGTTTGGCAATCGAACAGATTCCTTTGTTCATCGAATCGAATAAATTTTCCTCAATAAATTCGGGCTGTGTAAAATTTATCTCTCTATCAAATTCGTAAGCGAGTTCGGCGTTAAGAATTATCTCTCTCATCAATTTTACTGCCTGTACCGGAAATTTTCCAACCGAAGTTTCTGCGCTCAACATCACGACATCAGTTCCGTCCCAAACAGCGTTTGCAACATCGGATGCTTCTGCTCTAGTTGGAACTGGATTACTCACCATTGATTCGAGCATCTGAGTGGCAGTTATAACAAGTTTACCTAACTCGTTGCATCTTTTGATAATTCTTTTTTGAATTATCGGTACATCATATGGTTTTAATTCAACACCAAGATCACCGCGTGCAACCATTATTCCATCGGCGGCATTTAAGATTGTCTCAAAATTTGTAACTGCTTCCGGTTTTTCAATTTTTGCAATTATCGGCCGATCAAAACCGCGTTCTTGTAACCACTTTCTTAAATCATAAATATCAGATGCTTTTCTAACGAAAGAGAGAGCTATAAAATCAACACGGTGTTTCAACGCAAATTCAAGATTAGCTAAATCCAATTCTGTGACTGATGGTGAACTTAGTTTCATTCCCGGAAGATTCATTCCCTTCTTGGGTCTTAGGATTCCGCCGTTAATAACTTCGCATATAACCGATGTTTTGGTTTTCGAAATAACTTTTAAATTTATCAGTCCGTCATCTATAAGAATTTTGTCTCCGACTTCCGCATCAACCGGTAAATGAGAATATGAAGTGGAAATTTTTTGCGCTGTGCCAATTGCTTCCCCGGTTGTTATCTCAATTTTATTCCCGTCAAATATTTCAATTTCCGGTTTCTCTAATTCACCGATTCTAATTTTGGGACCCTGTAAATCAATAAGGATAGGGATTGGAAGTGATTTTGAAATGCACAATTCATTTATAGAATTAAAAACTTTTTCAAAATAGTCCAAATTGCCATGAGAAAAATTAAGTCTGAACGCATTACAGCCGGCATCAATTAATGCTTCTAATTTTTCTTTCGAGTCGGTTGCCGGTCCAATCGTGGCAAGTATTTTGGTCTTTGCGAATTTTCTTGTCATTTTCTCTTTTTGCCCTTTAACGATTTTTCTTCACCGTTTTCTTTTGCTTTAAAATTATTTTTTTTCTTTTCTGCCGGGCGTAATCTTTTTCTCATTGAAGTAAGTTCTTTTTCTACTTCGCCGAAAACAGTATTCGGTTCAAACTTTCCATTCTTCAATCTCGTGCCAGTACGAATGCCGGTAAGAATTTCAATTGCCTCTTCAACCTTTTTGACTGCATAGATATGGAAATTATTTTTTTTCACCGCATCAACCACTTCATCGCTAAGCATCAAGTCTTTAACATTCTGCGCGGGGATCACTACACCTTGTCTGCCTGTCAATCCTTTTGATTTGCAGACGTCAAAAAATCCTTCAACCTTTTCGTTAACTCCGCCGATCGGTTGAATTTCTCCTTTCTGATTAACCGATCCGGTAATTGCAAATGATTGTTTGATGGGAATATTTGAAAGTGCTGAAAGAAGAGCACAAATTTCTGTTATGGATGCGCTGTCTCCGTCAATCATTCCGTATCCTTGTTCAAAGACTAAACTTGCTGTAAATGAAAGAGGAATACGTGAGCCGAAATTTTCTCTGAAGTAACCGGAAATTATTAACACACCTTTGTTGTGAGTATTTCCGCTTAATCCGGATTCCCGCTCAACATTAATAATATTTCCGGTACCGAGCGCAACAGAAGCGGTGATTCTTGTTGGTTTTCCGAATGCAAATTTACCGCTTTCGTAAACGGCAAGACCGTTAATAGTTCCCACGCGTAAACCATCTGTATCAATCAGAATAGTTCCGTCGTTAATCATTTCGGAAAGTTTTGATTCATAAAGTCCGTGCCGTTCTTTTGAAGAATTGAATGCTTCATCAACGTGAAAACTTGTTACCATTTTATGCTTGTTGTCGCGCGCCCAAAAGCATGCTTCACGTACTAGATCGGCAATGTATGCAAAGCGTGTTGTAAGTTTATTCTTCTCGCCGGCGTAACGCGCGCCATATTCAATAATTTTTGCAATTGCGGATTTATCGAACTCTAAAAGTTTTTCCGATTGAATTAGTTTCTTAATAACCATTGCGTATTCGGTCATTGTTGATTCCGAACGTTTCATTTCATAATCAAAATCTGCCTTAACTTTGAAAATTTTATTAAAGTCATCTTCGTAAGAAGAAAGAATAGAATAGATGTAGCTGTTTCCAATCAATATAACTTTTGTGTCAACGTCAATCGCTTCCGGTTTTAATATGCTGGGTGATAGTTGATAAAGATTGGCAACATCTTGAATTTCCAATTGACCGAACAACAAAACTCGTTTAAGAGTTTTCCACACACCTGGTTCTCCAAAAGCATCCATAGCATTTATTATTATATATCCGCCGTTTGCTCTAAGAAGAGAACCTGCTTTTATTTTTGTGAAGTCCGCATACCAGCCGCCTTTCCCGTCGCTGTATTTTTCTATTGTGCCGAATAAGTTGTTGTAAGTCGGAGACGTTTCAACAATAACCGGACATCTTTTTGTGCGCGAGTTATCGAGTATAATATTGAGTTCATATTCTTTCAAATAATCTATTATAACACCGCCATCGGATTCTTCTCTTGTTGGTTTTTGCCCTTTAAATACATCCAGATTAAGAAGAATGCTTTCGTGAACCTGATCTAAATATTCTTTAACGGAATGAATTTTATATTTCTTCTTCAAGTCTTCAAGTGTAAGCGCTATAAACTCATTAACAAATTCACTTTCAAGTTTTGCAACCCTTTCTTGAAAATCTTGTGTGAGTTTTAAACTTTCTCTGAAAACTCTCTGAAGTTCATCTTGATAAGAAGCATACTTTGTTACAATCTCTTCTGCTTTTTCTTTTGTGATTTTTTCAGTGTGAATTAGTTCATCAAGCTGTTGGACAAAAACCGGCTGTTCGTTGACAACCGCTAGAATTTCGGGACGGGCAAGTTCTCCAACTTTAACCTGACCTAGAGTGAAGTTATCTTTTTTAAGTTTTTCTTCAAACTCCGTCATCATCTTCTGCTGTATTTTACCGAACTCCGAGAAGATTTGTTTCTTCTGTTTTGCGAATGGTTCGGCGGAAAGAAGCTGGGGAATTTTTTCTTGTAAAAATTTAATTGAGCGCGATAAATCTTTTTTAAATTTGTTGGCTTGTCCGGCAGGAAACTGCAGCAGCATTGGCCTGTCTTCATCCTTAAAATTATTTACGTATGCGTAATCATTAAGATTAGAACAGTCCGGTGTGATTGATTCAAGCATCTGTTTTATTGCCGTAAACTTACCGGTGCCGGAAAGACCGGTAATAAAAATATTATAGCCGGGACTTTTCAATTCAACGCCTAGACGCAAAGCTTTCAAAGCGCGTTCCTGACCAACAATTCCTTCAATTGGTTTTATATTCTTTGTGTTCTCGAAATCAAATACATCCGTGTCGCAAGTCCATTTTAAATCTTCTGATTTTAATTCATTCAATGTGCGGGCTTTAAGAAGTGCCATAAATAATTTCCTAAGATTAGTTGATGGAAATCCGGTTCTAAAATAATATAAAATTTGCGAAAGGTGTAGGGATAATGGAAACAAATTAATTCCGATATTCTTTTATGGAGACAATCCATTTCCTATAAGCAAATTTATGTGAAAGGTTTTATGTTTGATTAGTTGTTTTTACGAAAAGCCCTTTCCCTCGCGAGATAGAGAGAAGGGATAACTGTATTTTAAAGAAAGAAAAAATGAAATCACCCGCTGATATTCTTCTTGAATTGTTGCAACCTCTGAACGAGTTAAAAGAAAAAATTTATACCGCAATCCAGCATCAAAAAATTTATGTTTCTCCGTTCCCAGGTTCTTCAAGATCTCTTTTTATAAAATCAATTTCAGAAAAAGAAAAACA